>NZ_JAPDNC010000002.1:806462-830855 GCF_025947915.1 Erwinia sp. INIA01 | reverse complement strand
GCTGGCCTGTAAGCCGTTGTTCCGTGTCAGTGGAGGCGCAGTATAGGGATTTTCTGGCGGCTGACAAGGGCTAATTTCAAAAAAATGTTCACATGCTTAGTTTTCACCCAAATCTGCGTTAAAAGCCTCATCTTTGCCGATTTAATAAACAAAAATGGGCCCGAAGGCCCATTTTAATAACGACATGGTCAGAAAACCCCATTCAGGAACTTACCTGACACCGTGCACTTTACTGATGCGCAACGATAACGCCATCCTGCAGATCCATTTCTATTGTCTTGCCCGGTACCAAAGCGCCGGAAAGAATCTGCTGTGCCAGCGGGTTTTCAATCTGCTGCTGGATAGCGCGTTTCAGCGGTCGCGCACCGTAGACCGGATCATAACCATTCTCACCGAGCTGCTGCAGAGCGGCATCGGAAATATGCAGTTCATAACCCCGCTCTTCCAGGCGCTGATACAAACGCTGCAGCTGGATACGGGCAATAGAAGCAATATGTTTCTCGCCCAGCGGGTGGAACACCACCAGCTCGTCAATACGGTTAATGAATTCCGGACGGAAGCTGTGGCTGACCACAGACATGACCAACTCTTTCATTTCACCGTAGCTCAGCGCACCGAACCGCTCCTGGATCAGATCGGAACCCAGGTTAGAGGTCATGATCACCACCGTATTGCGGAAATCAACCGTTCTGCCCTGTCCATCGGTCAGGCGCCCATCATCCAGGACCTGAAGAAGGATGTTGAAGACATCCGGGTGCGCTTTCTCAACTTCATCCAGCAGAATAACTGAGTAAGGACGACGACGTACCGCTTCGGTCAGGTATCCACCTTCTTCATAACCGACATATCCAGGAGGTGCCCCCACCAGACGCGACACCGAGTGTTTCTCCATAAACTCGGACATATCGATACGCACCATCGCATCGTCGCTGTCGAACATAAAGTTAGCCAGCGCTTTACACAGTTCGGTTTTACCCACCCCGGTCGGGCCGAGGAACAGGAACGAGCCAATTGGACGATTCGGATCGGCCAGGCCAGCACGGCTACGGCGAATGGCGTTCGATACGGCTTCCACCGCTTCATTCTGCCCAATCACCCGCGTATGCAGTTCCTGCTCCATGCGCAACAGCTTGTCACGTTCGCCTTCCATCATGCGGGCCACAGGAATACCGGTCCAGCGCGCCAGCACGTCGGCAATTTCAACATCCGTCACGCGGTTACGCAGCAGGCGCATCGTTTTACCTTCCGCCTGGGTCGCCGCCGCCAGCTGTTTTTCCAGTTCCGGAATTTTACCGTACTGCAATTCAGACATCTGGCCCAGATCACCCTGTCGGCGCGCTTGTTCCATATTCAGCCTTGCCTGCTCCAGCTCGGCTTTAATGTGCTGAGTTCCGGACAGAGAGGCTTTCTCCGCCTTCCACTCCTCTTCCAGCTCTGAGTAATCACGCTCTTTCTGCGAAAGCTCGCTTTCCAGCATCTCCAGACGTTTGATACTGGCATCGTCAGATTCTTTCTTCAGCGCCTGCTGTTCCAGCTTCAGCTGAATGATACGACGCTCCAGGCGATCGAGCGCTTCCGGCTTGGAGTCGATCTGCATACGGATACTGGAAGCCGCTTCATCGATCAGATCGATAGCTTTGTCCGGCAGCTGGCGGTCGGCGATATAGCGATGGGACAGCGTCGCCGCCGCAACGATGGCCGGGTCGGTAATCTGTACATGGTGATGCAACTCATAGCGCTCTTTCAGGCCGCGCAAGATAGCAATGGTATCTTCCACGCTTGGCTCGGCTACGAACACCTTCTGGAAACGACGTTCCAGCGCGGCATCTTTTTCAATGTACTGGCGATATTCGTCCAGCGTTGTCGCGCCAACGCAGTGCAGCTCGCCGCGCGCCAGCGCAGGCTTCAGCATATTACCGGCATCCATTGCGCCGTCGGCTTTACCGGCACCGACCATGGTGTGCAGTTCGTCGATAAACAGAATGACGTTGCCTTCCTGTTTCGATAAATCGTTCAGCACGCCTTTCAGGCGCTCTTCAAATTCACCGCGGTATTTAGCCCCGGCCACCAGCGCCCCCATATCAAGCGCCAGCACGCGGCGGCCTTTCAGCCCTTCCGGTACTTCGCCGTTAATGATGCGCTGTGCCAGACCTTCAACGATGGCCGTTTTACCTACACCGGGCTCACCGATCAGTACCGGGTTATTTTTGGTACGACGCTGCAGTACCTGAATGGTACGGCGAATCTCTTCATCGCGGCCGATAACCGGATCAAGTTTGCCTTTCTCGGCGCGTTCGGTCAGGTCGATGGTGTATTTACTTAATGCCTGGCGTTGATCTTCCGCCCCTTGATCGTTCACGTTCTCTCCTCCTCGCATCTGGTCAATCGCTTTCGTCAGCTTGTCATTGGTGACACCGGCCGATTTCAGTAAGTCGGCCAGTGAACCACGGGAGTCGAGTGCTGCCAGAACAAATAATTCTGATGAAATGAAGTTGTCGGCGCGCTTTTGCGCCAGCTTGTCACACAGGTTCAGTACGCGGACCAAGTCAGCAGAAGGCTGAACATCGCCATCGGTACCTTCAACCTGCGGTAAGCGACTGAGTGCCTGTTCAATACCGCTACGTAAAGAGGCAACGTCTACGCCAGCCGTGGTCAGTAAAGGACGTACGGAACCACCTTCCTGATTAAGCAGTGCGCTCATCAAGTGCAGAGGTTCGATAAATTGATTATCTCGGCCGAGGGCCAGGGATTGGGCGTCAGCCAGTGCCAGCTGAAATTTGTTAGTAAGACGATCCAGACGCATAATTTCCCCCATTCAGGTCAAATTGCTACTGGAGATTAAATGAGGTCATGCCTCAAATTTTTCAAGGTAATGACCTGAACATTTCGGAGAAAAAAACATCAATCCGGACCGTCTTATGGCGCTAGGTTATATCAGCCAGATGAAACTTGCCATACGCCCGGTGACGCCATCGCGTCGGAAGGAGAAAAATTGTTCTTCCTGCGTATAGGTGCAATCGCCGCCACCCCTGATACACCGCACTCCGGCAGCGTTTAAACGCTGTGTTGCCAGCATCCAGAGATCGGCATAAAATTTTTCACCAACAGCACAAAAAGCCGAGTTGGCAGCAGGATCGACGGCACAAAAGGCGTCTTTCACCTCTGGCCCAACTTCAAATGCGTTCGGCCCGATAGCCGGCCCGAGCCAGACGGTGATCTCTTCTGCTGGAGCGGAAAAAGCGTCAAGTGTTGCTTCGAGCACCCCAGAACACAATCCGCGCCAGCCAGCGTGAGCAGCAGCAATTTCCTCGCCGTCCGCCGAACAAAATAATACCGGCAAACAGTCCGCGGTCATCACCGCACAAACAACCCCAGGCTCCCGAGTGTAGACGGCATCTGCCCGCAGTGAAGCCGGAGGCTGGCCATCCAGCCGCAGTACATCCGTGCCGTGTACCTGCTCCAGCCAGACCGGCATCGAAGGCAGATTACATGCCTCTACCAGACGTTGACGATTAGCCTGCACGTTCTGCGGATCGTCACCAACGTGAGCCCCCAGGTTTAGACTGCTCCATGGGGCATCGCTGATGCCGCCGCTGCGCGTGCTGCTGCACGCGCGAACGTTGGCGGGAAGTGACCAGTCGGAAATAACGGGCTTCATTACCAGTCCATCTGATCTTTAAATTCTTCGGTATCCGCCTTCAGAGCATTGATCAGATCGACCATGTCCTGCGGCAGCGGCGCGTGCCACTCCATCTCGATGCCTGTGATCGGATGGTACAGACGCAGCATGGTTGCGTGCAGCGCCTGGCGATCGAAACCGCGCAGCGCGGTAATGAAGGCCTCAGAAGCGCCTTTCGGCGGGCGCGGACGACCACCGTAGAGCGGATCGCCCACCAGCGGATGCGTAATGTGAGACATATGCACGCGGATCTGGTGAGTACGCCCGGTTTCCAGACGCAGACGCAGACGCGTATGGGCACGGAAGTGTTCCATAATACGATAATGCGTCGTTGCCGGTTTACCCATCGGGTGTACCGCCATATGCGTGCGCTTGGTTGAGTGACGGCTAATCGGCTCATCAACGGTACCGCCAGCGGTCATGCGACCAATCGCGACGGCTTCATACTCGCGGGTAATTTCACGCCGCTGAAGGGAATCCACAAGATGCGTCTGCGCCGGAACGGTTTTAGCGACAACCATCAGGCCGGTAGTATCTTTATCCAGACGATGGACGATACCCGCGCGCGGCACATCGGCAATGGCCGGGAAATGGTGCAGCAATGCGTTCAGCACGGTGCCATCGGGGTTGCCTGCCCCCGGATGAACAACCAGGTCGCGCGGTTTATTGATCACCAGGATGTCATCATCCTCGTAAACAATATCCAACGGAATGTCCTGTGCTTCCCATCTCGCCTCTTCTTCAATTTCCGCACTGATGATAATTTGCTCACTTCCGAGCACTTTTTCCTTCGGCTTGTCGATTATTTGGCCATTTACGGTGACGCGACGGTCAAGAATCCATTCTTTTATGCGAGAACGTGAATAATCAGGGAACAATTCGGCCAAAGCCTGATCTAAGCGTTGTCCGAGTTGCGATTCGGATACCGTTGCGTTGAGTTTTACTTGTTGTGCCATACACAGCTTCTTCGTTAACGTTGGGTTTTCACGGCGATGCCGTTTAATATAATGTGCTATTGTACCTGGTCACTATCGGGAGCTATACGGACAGCTTCCTGAATAACACTCTGAGGATAATCAAATCGTCATGACGCGTATGAAATATCTGGTGGCTGCAGCCACGTTGAGCCTGGCATTAGCTGGATGTTCCGGCTCCAAGGATGTGGTGCCTGACAGCCCGCCTTCCGAGATTTATGCCACTGCCCAGCAAAAACTGCAGGACGGTAACTTTAAAGGAGCAATAACGCAACTGGAAGCGCTCGATAACCGCTATCCATTCGGCCCTTACTCCCAGCAAGTTCAGCTAGACCTGATCTACGCATACTATAAGAATGCCGATTTGCCGCTGGCCCAGGCTGCCATCGACCGCTTTATGCGCCTCAATCCCACTCATCCAAATATCGACTACGTCATCTATATGCGTGGCCTGACGGATATGGCGTTGGATGACAGTGCGCTGCAGGGATTCTTTGGTATTGACCGTTCAGACCGCGATCCAACTCATGCGCGTGATGCTTTCAAAGACTTCTCGCAGTTACTGCGCGGCTACCCTAACAGTCAGTATGCGACCGATGCACGTAAGCGCCTGGTGTTCCTGAAAGATCGCCTGGCGAAATACGAATTATCCGTGGCTGAATTCTACACTAAACGCGGTGCTTATGTCGCTGTGGTTAACCGTGTAGAACAAATGCTGAAAGATTATCCGGATACAAAGGCAACACGCACTGCGTTACCGCTGATGGAAAATGCTTATCGTCAGCTGCAGCTTAATGTTGAAGCTGAGCGTGTGGCGAAAATCATCTCAGCGAATCAGGCCTGATTCGCTGATAACAAAAAAGGCAGCGCTAAGCTGCCTTTTTTACGCCTGAAAAATGCTATTCCGGCAAATTCCCGCTGTAGTGATCCTATCAACAATGCCATTGAAAAAGGCCGTCGACAAGCGTGCTGAACGTATTTATTTACCGGACTCACACTTTTATCCTTCCTGACAAAAAGTGACAATAAAATGTGATCTAAATCACGCATTTTACCGTTTTTAGCGTTATGCTGGATTCACCAAGACGGAAATGACAGAGAGGTAAGCACTATGGTTCTGAACATTACCAGCAAACAAATGGAAATTACTCCGGCTATCCGCCAGCATGTCGAAGACCGTCTCTCTAAGCTCGAAAAATGGCAAACTCATCTGATTAATCCGCACATTGTTCTTTCGAAGGAGCCGAAAGAGTTCGTTGCCGATGCCAACATCAATACGCCTAACGGCCCGTTGGTTGCCACCGCCAAACATGAAGATATGTACACGGCTATCAACGAGCTGATTAACAAACTCGAGCGCCAGCTGAACAAAGTTCAGCACAAAGGTGAAGCGCGACGCGCCACCGCCAGCGTCAAAGATCTCAGCCCGATCGACGAAGAATAAATGACTCATCCCGAATAACGCGCCTGCGGGCGCGTTTTTTATTGACAGAATGAAATTACAGCGGTTACTTTAACCCTCCAGACCGCTACTGAAAATTGAGCAAAATGAAATTTATCCCGTTTTTCTTCGCATTCTTTTTTACCTTCCCCTGACTGGGAGGCAATTCGTCGTGTAAGAATGAATGCGAAGACGAACAATAAAGCCTCCCGACAAAGGGAGGCTTTTTTTTTAGCGACATCTGACAGGTAGCGATATGAACTCCGAGAATCCTTTGCTGGCCCTGCGTGGTAAAATCAGCGCGCTGGATGAAGAACTACTGCAACTGCTGGCTCAGCGCCGTGCGCTGGCAATCGACGTTGCCACAGCTAAAATGGCGACGCATCGTCCCATCCGTGACATCGATCGCGAACGCGATTTGCTTGAGCACCTGATTACACTGGGCAAAGCGCATAAACTGGATGCTCACTACATCACCCGCCTGTTTCAGCTGATTATTGAAGATTCCGTGCTGACCCAGCAGGCGCTGCTGCAAAAGCATCTGAATAACACGAACGCACAGTCTGCCCGTATCGCTTTCCTTGGTCCAAAAGGTTCCTATTCGCATCTGGCCTCGCGCCACTATGCGGCGCGCCATTTTGATAATTTCATTGAGAGTGGCTGCCTGAAATTTCACGATATTTTTAACCAGGTTGAGACCGGACAGGCGGATTACGCCGTTCTGCCTATCGAGAACACCACATCCGGCTCCATTACCGATGTCTACGATCTGCTGCAGCAAACCAGTCTGTCGATCGTCGGTGAAATCACTCTGCCTATCGACCACTGCGTTCTGGTTTCCGGCAGCACCGATCTCCAGCAGATTGAAACCGTTTACAGCCACCCTCAGCCTTTCCAGCAGTGCAGCCAGTTTATCCACCGCTATCCGCACTGGAAAATTGAGTACACCGAAAGCACCGCCGCCGCGATGGAAAAGGTCGCTGCGATGAATTCTCCGAAGGTCGCCGCACTGGGCAGTGAAGCCGGGGGCGATCTGTACGGTCTGCAGGTTCTGGAAAGAAATCTCGCCAACCAGCGGCAGAATATCACCCGCTTTATCGTACTGGCCCGCAAACCGGTGGATGTTTCAATGCAGGTTCCGGCTAAAACCACGCTGATTATGGCAACAGGACAGCAGGCAGGCGCACTGGTTGAGGCGTTGCTGGTACTGCGCCAGCATAATCTGACCATGAGCAAGCTGGAGTCTCGTCCGATTAACGGTAATCCGTGGGAAGAGATGTTTTATATCGATTTCCAGGGCAACTTGCGTTCTGAAGACGTTCAGCAGGCGCTACGCGAGCTGGCCCCGATTACCCGCTCGCTGAAGGTACTGGGCTGCTACCCCAGCGAAAACGTCGTGGCGGTAGAGCCGCTCTGACGAATACAGGTGGCCTGCCGTGCGGGCCACCGATTTCCTGCCACAGAATCATTTCCCCCAGACTCCTGACGCTATATTATTAGGTATATAGCGAAATTCAGGAAATCTTCATGCGTCAAATTCTCCGCTCCTTTGTCTTACTGGTGCTGCTTGCCTCCGTCCCCGGTTTCTCTTATGCAGATCGTATCGTTACCGATCAGCTTGGTCGGCAGGTCACCATTCCCGATCGCGTTGATCGGGTCGTCGTGCTACAGCATCAGACTCTGAACCTGCTGGTTCAGCTGGATGCCACAAACAAGATGGTCGGAATACTCGCCAACTGGCGACAGCAGCTTGGTGACAGCTATGCTCGCCTGGTGCCTGAGTTAACCAAAGTACCGATGCTTGGCGATCTGACCCATGTCGATCTGGAAAAGCTGGTTGCCCTGCATCCACAAGTGGTATTTGTCACCAACTACGCACCGCAGGAGATGATCGACCAGATCCAACAGCTGGGTATTGCCGTGATTGCCATCTCGCTGCGGGCGGATGATAAACAGCAGAGCCATCTCAATCCCGATTTGCAGAATGAGGAACAGGCTTACAATCAGGGTTTGAAAGACGGTATCCGTTTAATCGGCGCGGTGGTGAACCATCAGCAGCAGGCCGAGGCGCTGATTAAAGCCACTTTTAGCCTGCGCCAGCAAACTGCCGACCGCCTTAAGGACATTCCCGCCGACCAGCGTATCCGCGTGTATATGGCGAACCCCGACCTGACAACCTACGGTTCCGGTAAGTACACCGGACTGATGATGAACCATGCCGGCGCGATGAACGTCGCTGCCGCAACGGTAAAAGGCTACAAGCAGGTTTCTATGGAGCAGATACTGGCCTGGAAGCCTCAGGTCATCTTTGTCCAGGACCGTTACCCGCAGGTGGTGGATGAGATATATCAGCAACCGGTCTGGCAGGCTTTAGATGCGGTAAAAAATCATCGCGTCTATCTGATGCCAGAATATGCCAAAGCCTGGGGGTATCCGATGCCTGAAGCGATGGCGCTGGGTGAACTGTGGATGGCGAAAAAGCTTTATCCCGAAAAATTCAAGGATATTGACATGCAGCAGCAGGCCGAAAGCTGGTATCAGCGTTTTTATCGCACTGACTATCGCGGCAGCAACTGATGAAACCGCTGCGCGTACTGGCCGCCGGTAGCCTGCGTCCCGTCTGGTCAGCCATCACTGAACGCTTTCAGAGCTATTATTCGTCAGGCATGGAGACACAGTTCGGCCCGGCGGGTCTGCTTCGGCAGCGCATTGAACAGGGGGAACCCTGCGATCTGTTTGCCTCCGCCAATATGGCACACCCGCTGGCGCTTCAGCAGTCAGGCCGGGCACAGCAGGTTGCCGCCTTTTGCCAGAACTCGCTGTGCCTTAACGTACGCCGCGAGCTTGGCGATCTGACCTGGCTGGAGCTGTTAAAGGATCCGACACTGCGAGTGGCAACATCAACGATTGGCAGCGATCCCTGCGGTGACTATACATGGCAGATGTTTGACCGTCTGACGGCGTGGGACAGCCTGCTCGGCCAGGATCTAAAGCAGCGAGCCAGAATGGTCGTTGGAGGTGAGCACTCCCCGGCAATTCCACCGGGCATGCAGGCGGCAGCGTGGATTATCGAGTCAGGGCTGGCCGATATTTTTGTCGGCTATAGTAGCTATAGCCACCGGCGAGAGCACAATAACCAAATCGCGACAGTCAGCATTCCTCAGGAGTGGCAGCCTTCGGCAATCTACGGTTTTGCGGTTTGTGATGTAGCGGCACAATCTCTGGCTGATTTTTTACTGTCGGAAGAGGCTCGGGAGATTTTGCATCAGCACGGTTTTGGCGCCGCGAAGCCTTAAGCATAATGGACCAGGTAAATTCGGCACCGAGCAATAAAAAAGGACAGCCCGAAAGTGACTTACGCTCACTCTGGGTGTGCGCAGTTAACTAGCGGCTGCCCTTCTCAATCACTACAGCAAATTATGCACGGCTGTCATTTGCCTGGCGCAGCAGCGTCCGGCTCTCGGCCTGGAAGCGCTTAGCGTAGTCGCCAAACCAGTGCTCTACCCGGCGGAAGCTGTCGATAAACGCCTGCTTATCACCGTGTTCCAGCAGCTTAATCGCCTCACCAAACCGCGTGTAGTAACGCTTAATCAGCGCCAGGTTACTTTCCGAAGACATGATGATGTCCGCGTAAAGCTGCGGGTCCTGCGCGAACAGACGGCCGACCATCGCCAGCTCAAGCCGGTAGATCGGTGAAGAGAGTGCCAGCAGCTGTTCCAGCTGCACGTTCTCTTCTGCCAGATGTAAACCATAGGCAAACGTCGCAAAGTGGCGCAGCGCCTGAATAAACGCCATATTCTGATCGTGTTCGACCGCGCTGATGCGGTGAAGCCGCGCCCCCCAGACCTGAATCTGCTCCAGGAACCACTGATAGGCTTCCGGCTGACGACCGTCGCACCATACCACCACCTGTTTCGCCAGACTGCCGCTGTCAGGGCCAAACATCGGGTGCAGGCCCAGTACCGGCCCACCGTGAGCGGCCAGCATTGCCTGCAAAGGTTTATTTTTCACCGATGCCAGGTCGACCAGAATACAGTCCTGCGGCAGCGGCGGCAGCTCAGCGATCACCTGTTCGGTCAGGTGAATAGGCACGCTGATAATCACCATTCCGGCATCCGCCAGCATCGCTTCCGCCTGATGGTGCTCCTCTTTATCGAGGATCTTCACCTGATAACCGGAAAGGGTCAGCATTTTTTCAAACAGCCGCCCCATCTGACCTTTACCACCAACGATCACCACCGGGCGCAGTTCAGGATTCAGTGTTTTGAAGCCTTTATCATTTTCACTGGTATAGGATTCACGCATGACCCGACGCAGCACGTCTTCGATCAGATCCGGCGGTACACCGAGCAGCTCGGCCTCTTTGCGGCGCGAAGCCAGCATGGTGGCCTCGCGTTCCGGTACATAGATCGGTAATCCGTAGCGGCTTTTCACTTCCCCCACTTCCGCTACCAGCTCCAGCCGTTTAGCCAGTAAATCCAGTAGTGCTTTATCTACTTCATCAATTTGATCGCGCAGTGCGGTCAGTTCAGCCACCATAACTCGTTAATCCTCTTACTGCAGACGTGCCGCCAGTACGCCGTTGAGATCCTGATGAATTTCACGCAGCAGGCTTTCAGTCGTTTCCCAATTGATACAGGCATCGGTGACCGAAACGCCGTAGCGCATTTCGCTGCGCGGCTGCTCGGAAGACTGATTGCCTTCATTGAGGTGACTTTCCAGCATCAAACCGATAATCGAACGGTTACCGTCTTTGATCTGTGCCACTGCAGATTCAGCGACGCCCGACTGGCGGCGGAAATCTTTATTAGAATTGCCGTGACTGCAATCTATCATCAAGGATGGGCGGAGTCCCGCCTGCTGCATCTCTTTTTCACACTGAGCGACATCTTCCGGACCGTAGTTTGGCTTTTTACCACCGCGCAGGATCACGTGCCCGTCCGGGTTACCCTGAGTTTGTAGCAGGCAGACCTGGCCTGCCTGGTTAATGCCGACAAAGCGGTGCGGCATCGCAGCGGCACGCATGGCGTTAATCGCGGTACCCAGACTGCCATCGGTGCCGTTTTTGAACCCAACAGGCATCGACAGCCCGGATGCCATTTCACGGTGGGTTTGTGACTCGGTGGTACGCGCACCGATGGCGGACCAGCTGAACAGGTCGCCGAGGTACTGTGGACTGTTCGGGTCCAGCGCTTCGGTCGCCAGCGGCAGCCCCATCTCAACCAGATTCAACAGAAGCTGACGCGCAATATGCAGGCCCCCTTCCATATCAAAGGTGTTATCCATGTGCGGATCGTTAATCAGGCCTTTCCAGCCAACGGTGGTACGTGGCTTTTCAAAGTAAACGCGCATCACAATGTACAGCTGATCTCCAACCTGATCGGCCAGAGTTTTGAGATGACGAGCGTATTCCAGCGCTGCATCCGTATCGTGAATTGAACAAGGCCCGCACACCACCAGCAGGCGGTGATCTTTACCATTAATGATGTCGGAAATGGTCTGGCGCGAAGCTGCAATCTGCTGTTCCAGCGCGCTGTTAAGCGGGAAACGTTTTTTCAGTTCCTCTGGAGTAATCAGAACCTGTTCGTCAGCGATATGAATATTGTTCAGCGCATCTTTTTGCATGATCGTAATCCTGGGCAATTCGATTAATAGGGATCCTCAGTGAGGTTGAAAAGAACTGTACCACAATAAGTACATTACTCAACCCCGAAACGTACAGTTTTATTACCACAAATAAAAACACAAGCACCACGCAACAATTAAAACAATTAATATCAATAAGTTAAACATAAAAAAACAAAATGGAATGACAACCCCATGTGTAAATATAAATGTACACGTTGGTATTTGATAAAAAAACCTTTCTTTTCCGTCACCTGCCACCAGGCCTCCCCTCTGCTGTGATACTGTTAATACCAACCATCAATTATTTAGGCAAACTGTCGGGAGAAATGAATGGATTTTATCATGCGGGCGTTTGAGGACGCTGACGCAGCACCCTTCGCGCAGGCCGTGAATCAGTCACTGGATACCCTGCTGCCGTGGATGACATGGGCACATAAGAATTACACGGAAGATGAGGCCCGACTCTGGTTTCACCTGACTCACCTGCAGCGCCAGCAGGGTACAGCCAACGAAATGGGCCTGTTCGCTGCCGATGGTCGCCTGCTAGGCGGTGCCGGTTTGCGTTACAGCAGCAACCCTCTGATCCCCACCTCGATTGGCTATTGGGTTCACAGTAATGAACAACGACAGGGGATTGCCAGTGAGGCAGTTCGCCGTCTGGTAGCCAGTGCCTTCAGTCAGCCGGACATTGATGTGGTTGAAATCCTCGTTGCGGAGAGAAATATCGCCAGCCGCTCCGTCGCAGAAAAAGTGGGCGCAAAAATTATCGCTATTCGCTACGGGCTGATCGTACTGGACAACGGTCCGGTCAGCACGGTTATCTATCATCTGCACCGCCCTTCATCAGATGAAAGTGAAGATGGCATTGCCAGAGAATCCCGTCTCATATAGCATTCTGTTTTACCTGCACAGGATAATTTGCAATGACGTCTCACGTTCGCTTAGCGCTTATTGGCGATTACCGCGCTGATGCGGTTGCCCATCAGGCCATTCCTCTGGCGGTAGACCTTGCCGCACAGTCCCTAAATCTCGATGTTACTGCCGAATGGCTCCCTACTCCTGAACTTACCGATGCATCAGTGCTGGCCAAATATGATGCCGTCTGGCTGGTCCCCGGCAGTCCCTATCTGAATGATGCAGGTGCGTTTATGGCAATCCGCCATGCGCGCGAAAGCAACCTGCCGTTTCTCGGCTCCTGCGCCGGATTTCAGTACGCGGTTGTTGAATATGCCCGCAATGTATTGGGCTGGGAAGATGCGGGGCATGCCGAAACCGACACCGGCGGGCGCCTGGTCATTGCACCATTAAGCTGTTCACTGGTAGAGAAAACGGGAACTATCGTTATTCAGCCCGAAACGCGCCTGGCCACGCTGTACGGTAAAAACGAGATAGAGGAAGGCTACCACTGCAATTATGGCGTTAACGCTGATTTTGTCAGCGAACTTGACGGCCACTCACTGCGTATCAGTGCCCACGATCTTGACGGCGATGTCCGCGCTATCGAACTGCCTGAGCACAAATTTTTTATGGCAACGCTGTTCCAGTCGGAACGAGCCGCCCTGCGTAATGAACTGTCGCCGATGGTAGTTGAGCTTCTGCGCGTGGCCAGCCAGCGCGCGTAAATAGCAACGGGGCCGAGAAAGCATCAGGCCCCGTTATTCTCGTCATTATTGCGACCAGTCTGACTTTTCGCACTAAGCTCAACCAGGCTTCCTGTACTGAACCCAGCCTGATTCTCATACTGAATTCAACCTAACTTTCCGTACTCAGCGAAGCCACGATCCGTCGATTACGCCGCTCAAAATACATCGAGATCATCCCCCCCGATACCACCAGCCCGGCTCCTATTAGCGTTGCCGTCTCCGGCATATTTCCCCAGAAGAGGAAACCAATCATCGCCGACCAGACCAGCGTGGTGTAATCAAACGGCGCCAGCAGTGAAGCATCCGCATAACGCAGGCTCAACGTCAGCAAAATTTGCGTAATGCCTCCCAGCAGTCCGCAACTGATTAATAGCACCAGCTGTCGGGGATTCGGTATCGTCCAGCCAAACCACAGCGTGGTCAGCGAGGTCAGCGTGGTCATCACTGCGAACCAGAATGCAATAGCTCCCGGCTTTTCAATGCCGTTCAGATAGCGGATTTGAATCGATGCGCCGGCAATACATACCGCAGCCGCTAATGCGAGGATGATTCCCAGAGAGGAGGTCCAGCTTACAGAAGTTAAGGCACCTTCACGATTAAAGAAAAGGTGGCCTGACAGCATAACCAATATACCGGCGAATCCAGCAGCCACCGCTATCCAGCGATGAAATTTTACTTTTTCCCGCAGAATAAGCGCCGCCATCACCACGGTAATCAGCGGTGCGGCATAGTTAATCGCCGTCACGTCAACGAGGGAAATATAAATCAGCGAAAGGTAACTAAAATAAAGCCCGCCGGTACCGGCAAGACCACGGACAAAATGCCCGCGAACGTTCTTTGTTCTGATGCCATCAAGGATACTGCCCTGGCTCCATAGCCAGATAAATAGTGGGATCAGCGCGATAAACGATCGAAAGAAAATCACTTCACCGACGGGGATAGTACCGTCCAGATCTTTAACACAGGCCATCATCAGCGTTGAACTCAGCGCTGCGGCGATTTTCATCGAAATACCCGTCGAAGGGCTACTCATATCAGGAAAGGTTCCGGCTGTGGGGTATCAATCAAACATACTCGTTACATTGTTTAAAAAAGCTTTTAAATCAGCGGATAACGGCATTATATTTTTTATTTGTGTATTTGTCGGCAGAGAATTTTTCATAAAAAAAGGGGCTAGCATACGCTAACCCCTTTTCACTATTAACTATCAGATGTCGCTTAAGCGCCCAGACGTTCTTTGATACGTGCAGACTTACCAGTACGCTCACGCAGGTAGTACAGTTTAGCTTTACGCACAGCACCGCGACGTTTCACGGTAATGCTGTCAACAACTGGGGAGTGAGTCTGGAATACACGCTCAACACCTTCGCCGTTGGAAATTTTGCGAACAGTGAATGCAGAGTGCAGACCGCGGTTACGAATAGCGATAACCACGCCCTCGAATGCCTGCAGACGCTTTTTAGCACCTTCAACGACCCATACTTTCACTTCCACGGAATCACCCGGACGGAATGAAGGTACGTCCTGTTTCAGCTGTTCTTGTTCAAGTTGCTTGATAATGTTGCTCATAATTAAATCTCTTATCCTGGGTAAACTGATAGTTAAGGCGAACCCGGCATTATGCCTGTCCAGCCGTCTCATCGTTTTGTTGCCTGGCGTGTTCCCGTTGGAACTCGGCCAGCAACTTTGCTTGCTCTACAGTCAGAGCCAGGTTTTCCAGAAGTTCAGGTCTTCTAAGCCAGGTACGGCCCAGCGACTGTTTCAGGCGCCACCGGCGAATATCAGCATGGTTGCCCGACAGCAGAACTGGCGGAACTTCCATCCCTTCTAACACTTCAGGTCGGGTGTAGTGTGGGCAGTCCAGCAAACCGTCAGAAAACGAATCTTCTTCCGCAGACGCCTGTTTCCCCAGCACTCCCGGAATAAACCGGGAAACCGAGTCAATCAGCGTCATCGCTGGCAGCTCGCCACCGCTGAGTACGTAATCCCCAATCGACCATTCTTCATCGATCTCGGTTTTGATTACGCGCTCATCAATCCCTTCATAACGACCACAGACCAGAATTAACTTCTGATTGGTCGCCAGCTCGCAAACACCATCTTGATCGAGTTTGCGGCCCTGGGGTGAAAGATAAATCACCTTAACGCCTTCCCCTGCCGCCGCTTTTGCTGCGTGAATGGCATCCCGCAAGGGTTGTACCATCATTAGCATTCCGGGACCGCCGCCGTATGGACGTTCGTCCACGGTACGATGACGATCGTGAGCGAAATCACGAGGACTCCAGCTCTGAATGCTGAGCAGGCCATTTTTTACTGCCCGGCCAGTTACTCCGTAATCGGTAACTGCGCGAAACATTTCAGGAAACAGGCTGATTATGCCAATCCACATACTTTGCGCCGGAGTATTACCGTTTTGTTCGGAGTTCAAAAACCAGGATCCCAATCTACTTCGATCGAACGAGTAATGAGATCGACATTCTTGATAACCTGTTCATCGAGGAACGGGATTAACCGTTCCTGCACACCAAATGCATCTTTCAGGTTTGCCTTCACGACCATAACGTCGTTTGAGCCGGTTTCCATCATATCGATGACTTTACCCAGCTCGTAGCCTTCAGTGGTGACGACCTGGCAGCCCATAAGGTCTTTCCAGTAGTATTCACCATTATCAAGCTCCGGCAGTTGCTCCGAGTCCACGACAATTTCGCAATTAGTCAGCAGACCTGCAGCATCACGATCGTCAATGCCTTTGACTTTGATGATCATGTCCTGATTGTGGCGCTTCCAGCCTTCCAGCTCGACATGCTGCCACCGACCCGCCCGCTGGATAAACCACGGCTGATAGTCGAAAATGCTTTCGGCGTCTTCGGTGGAGGAAAACACTTTGAGCCAACCACGGATACCGTAGGCCGAGCCCATCTTTCCCAGAATTAACGGGTTAGCGGGAGGCTGGTTGTGTTGCTTGCTCATGTTGACCACCGTGACAGATTAAGCTGCTTTCTTTGCTTCTTTGACCAGCGCACCAACGCGGTCGGACAGAGTTGCGCCCTGGCCAACCCAGTGCTCAATGCGGTCCAGATCAAGACGCAGTGCTTCAGCCTGACCAGATGCGATCGGGTTGAAGAAACCAACGCGCTCAATGAAACGACCATTGCGAGCATTACGGCTGTCAGTGACGACTACCTGGTAGAATGGACGCTTTTTAGCGCCGTGACGTGCCAAACGAATTGTTACCATAACATCCTCTTTAGTTAATAAAACAACCGGGCCCCATTGAGGGAACGGGGCCCGGGTGCAATATAAAAAGCCCGAAAATTTTACTCATTTTGGCGAAAAAAGCAACCTAATTCGCCTGAGCCCTTTTCCGGCTTGATTAACGGCCTGGGAAGCCAGGCGGCATCATACCTTTCATGCCGCGCATCATCTTCGCCATGCCACCTTTTTTCATCTTTTTCATCATGCGTTGCATGTCGTCAAACTGCTTCAGTAAGCGGTTAACGTCCTGCACCTGCATACCCGAACCGGTAGCAATACGACGCTTGCGGGAGCCTTTAATAATCTCAGGTTTTTCGCGCTCTTTACGCGTCATTGAGTTAATCATGGCTTCCATACGCACCAGAACTTTATCGTCCATTTGCGATTTAACGTTGTCCGGCAGCTGACCCATACCCGGCAGTTTGCCCATCAGGCTGGCCATGCCGCCCATGTTACGCATCTGCTTTAGCTGATCGAGGAAGTCGTTCAGGTCGAAACCGTCGCCCTTCTTCAGCTTGCTGGCCAGTTTTTCAGCCTGCGCACGGTCAACTTTGCTTTCGATATCTTCGATCAGCGACAGCATGTCGCCCATGCCGAGGATACGTGACGCAATACGCTCAGGATAGAATGGCTCAAGGGCTTCGGTTTTCTCACCGACACCCATAAATTTGATTGGCTTGCCGGTAATATGACGAATCGACAGGGCCGCACCACCGCGCGCATCACCGTCAACTTTGGTCAGTACCACACCGGTCAGCGGCAGCGCTTCGTTAAACGCTTTTGCCGTATTGGCGGCATCCTGGCCGGTCATGGCATCAACCACAAACAGCGTTTCAACCGGGTTAATCGCGGCGTGGACCTGTTTGATCTCGTCCATCATCGCTTCATCAACGTGAAGTCGACCGGCGGTATCCACCAGCAGCACGTCGTAGAATTTCAGCTTCGCCTGTTGCAGGGCGTTCTTAACAATATCAACCGGCTTCTGGCTCAGATCGGACGGACAAAAATCAACGCCAACCTGCTCTGCCAGAGTTTCCAACTGTTTGATCGCCGCCGGGCGATAGACGTCAGCAGAAACAACCAACACCTTTTTCTTGTGTTTTTCACGCAGGAACTTACCGAGTTTACCGACGCTGGTGGTTTTACCCGCCCCCTGCAAACCGGCCATCAACACGACAGCTGGCGGCTGGGCAGCCAGGTTCAGAGTGTTGTTCTCCTCCCCCATAGCAGCAACCAGCTCATTTTTAACGATCTTGACGAATTCCTGGCCCGGGGTCAGGCTTTTGTTCACTTCATGACCGACGGCGCTTTCTTTTACGCGGCTGATAAATTCGCGTACCACTGGCAGCGCAACGTCTGCTTCCAACAGCGCCATGCGCACTTCGCGTAGCGTGTCTTTAATATTGTCTTCTGTCAGCCGTCCACGGCCACTGATGTTGCGCAGGGTCTGCGACAATCTATCGGATAAATTAGTAAACATCGTCTCTCGCTTAACGTAATGAGAGGCCGCCAGGGCGACACAATTGGCCGGATTATAACACACTGATCCAGGGATCTCAGCCATATGCGATGAGATCGTTTGGAGCCTGCTGCCGCTGGCGCTATACTGACTTTTTTCACAGTCCTGGCCGGTACTAACACTTAATATGTCCGTATTTGCGATTCTGGCACTACTCGCCTATTCATGTAGCCTTGCACTGATTGTTCCCAGCCTGCTGCGTAAAAACAGCAGTTGGCGCAGGCTGGCCGTTTTGTCTGCCGTCGTCGCGCTGGTGTTTCACGCCGTTGCATTGCAGCAGCGAATCTTTTCCCTCGACGGGGGGCAGAATCTCAGCCTGCTGAATATTGGCTCACTGGTCAGTCTGCTGATCTGCTCGATCATGACTATTGTCGCCTCGCGCAACCGCGGCTGGATACTGCTGCCGATTGTTTACAGCTTTGCCCTGATCAACCTGGCGTTTGCAACCTTCGTTCCTAATGCGTTTATCACCCATCTGGAAACCACGCCGGGGATGATGGTGCATATAGGCCTGGCGCTGTTTGCCTACGCTACGCTGATCATTGCCGCGCTTTATGCGCTTCAACTGGCCTGGATTGACTGGCTGTTGAAAACCAAGAGGCTGGCATTTACCACGGATATTCCTCCGCTAATGACCATCGAGCGGAAAATGTTTCATATCACCCAGATTGGTGTGGTGCTGTTGACGCTGGTGCTCTGCACCGGCCTGTTCTTTCTGCCGGATCTTTTCAGCCGCGAAAACATTGATAAGGCCGTGCTGTCGTTCCTTGCCTGGTTCCTCTATATCGTCCTGCTTTGGGGTCATTATCATGAGGGCTGGCGCGGGCGTCGCGTTGTCTGGTTCAACTGCGGCGGCGCGTTTCTTTTGACGATGGCCTACTTCGGCAGCCGTATGCTGCAGCACTTTTTAACGTCCTGATCGACCACAACAAGGATCTCCCTTGGAACACGTTTCCACCACGACTCTGATCGTGACGCTGATTATCATGATTCTGGTATCCGCGTACTTTTCCGGCTCCGAAACCGGCATGATGACGCTGAATCGCTATAAACTGCGTCATCAGGCCAAAAACGGAGACCGCGCCGCGCGCAGAGTTGAGAAATTACTCCGCCGCCCGGACCGCCTGATAAGCCTTGTGCTGATTGGCAACAATCTGGTGAATATTCTGGCTTCTGCGCTCGGCACCATCGTCGGCATGCGCCTCTACGGTGATGCCGGTGTGGCGATTGCTACCGGTATCCTTACCTTCCTCGTGCTGGTCTTCGCGGAAGTGCTACCGAAAACCATCGCCGCGCTCTATCCCGAAAAAGTGGCTTTCCCCAGCAGCTTCCTGCTTGGCCCCCTGCAGATCGTGATGATGCCGCTGGTGTGGCTGCTGAATACCATCACCCGCCTGCTGATGCGCATGGTGGGAATGAAAAGCGATGGCTCGCTCAATTCCGCACTGAGTAAAGAAGAGCTGCGCACCATCGTTTATGAGTCACGCACGCTAATGTCGCATCGTAACCAGGATATGCTGCTGTCGGTGCTCGACCTCGATAAGGTCAACGTGGATGACATCATGGTGCCGCGGAACGAAATTGTCGGCATTAACATCAACGATGACTGGAAATCAATTGTGCGGCAGCTGGCCCATTCTCCGCATGGCCGCATCGTTCTTTATCGTGACTCACTGGACGATACCATCAGTATGCTGCGCGTGCGGGAAGCCTATCGCCTGATGACGGAAAAAAAGGAATTTACCAAAGAGGTAATGCTACGGGCTGCGGACGAAATCTACTACGTACCTGAAGGAACACCGCTGAACGTGCAGCTGGTGAAATTTCAGCGCAACAAAGAAAAAGTTGGGCTGGTGGTTGATGAGTACGGCGACATCAAAGGACTGGTCACTATTGAGGATATTCTGGAAGAGATCGTCGGCGATTTTACTACCTCAATGTCCCCTTCTCTGGCGGAAGAAGTGGTGCCACAGAATGATGGCTCCGTGCTGATTGAAGGAAGTGCTAACGTACGAGAACTCAATAAGGCCTTTAACTGGACGCTCCCGGAGGAAGGCGCGCGTACCGTAAACGGCATGATTCTGGAAGAACTTCAGGATATTCCGCAGCCAGGTGCCACAATACACATTGGCCGATACGCGGTGGATATTCTGGACGTGCAGGAAAATATGATTAAACAGGTGCGGGTGACGCCTCAGAAGCCACTGAAAGAGTCTGTCAGTTCGTAAATCGATCTGACTTCCCGGCAGCAGTGAACAGATAACAGGGCAATCGGTGAATCCGATCGCCCAGAACCGTTTAGATGTGCAGTTCTTTCAGTTTTTCTTTCGGCAGGGCCAAATCTTCATTACGGTTAATGCGGATGTCATTAGCAATAATGTGACGCGCGATTTCCTGTGCTTCTTCCAGTGAGTGCATCTCACAGGTGCCGCACTGATAGATGTTCAACTCAGGAATATCATTCTGGTTGGCAACCTTGAGAACGTCCTCCATTGCCGCTTTCCACGCCTTCGCCACGCGCTGCTCATCCGGCACACCAATCAGGCTCATATAGAAACCGGTACGGCATCCCATCGGCGAAATATCAACGATTTCTACGCCTTCACCGTTCAGGTGATCGCGCATAAAACCAGCGAACAGGTGCTCCAGAGTATGGATACCGCGCTCAGGCAGGATTTCGATATTCGGTCGGCAGAAACGCAGATCGAAAACGGTGATGGTGTCGCCATGAGGGGTTTTCATGGTCTTAGCTACGCGGACTGCAGGAGCGGCCATGATGGTGTGATCAACGGTAAAGCTATCCAGCAATGGCATATTGTTACCTCAACTAATGAATTTATTTTAGATATGGTGAAACTTTTTCTGTCAGCTCACGTCTTACTATGTGAAAGACGCGCATTTGTTATCATCATCCCTGACAACAGAGATGTTACTTTGGCCACAGTGATGTGGCCATTTTCTTTTGGCGCTAGCCTTTATCTTTCAGAAACTCTTCCAGACTCAGCGTATCACTTTCTTCTATCTGCTGCTGACTTACCTGCGAGCGGCGTGCTTCTTCAGCAAATTGTTCAGTACTCAACACTTCCAGCGGCTCTTCATTTAGCTGCTGATGATACTGTTCGGCAAGTGCCAGCCCGGTACCGGCGATGCCGTTTTCCTTCAGCGACTGCAGGAAGCGTGCGGAATAGGTCAAATCAGGATCGTCAAATGAGGCTACCAGGCGTTCACACACCTGCTGGTAGTGGTTTTCCCCATTCTGGCCGTCCAGCGTTTCAGCAACGCGCTGCAGATCACGGAACAGTGCCTTGCCCACATCAACCAGTGGTTGCTCGGTGTCCCCACAGCCCATGCCAATAGTTTGGCCGGGCTTACGGCCTTCAAGGATCACTCGATTCCAGTTTTTACGCGTGCAGAGCAATTCGTCGCTGTTCATGTCCGGTGCTTCAGCCAGCGTACACCAGATCAGGAACAGATCCAGGAAACGCACCTGGTTAGCATCAACCCCAATGGCTGAGAACGGGTTAATATCCAGTGAGCGAACTTCAATGTATTCAATACCGCCACGCAGCAGCGCGTCTGAAGGTGCTTCGCCGGAACGCGTCACGCGCTTTGGTCTGATTGGCGCATATAGCTCATTTTCAATCTGTAGCACATTCGTATTCAGCTGCAGCCAGTCACCGTTGGCGTCTTTCACGCCCATCGCTGCAAATTCAGCGGATGGTGTTTTAATGGCCGCCTTCAGCGCTTTGATATAGCCAGGCAGGTCGTTAAAGGTAATACCAAGGTTGCTCTGCGATTTATTGGTATAGCCAAGATCGCTCAGGCGCAGAGAGGTGGCATACGGGAGTGACAGCATCCCCTGCTCGCTGCGGTCGAACGGCAGATTGCTTTCCTTGCCCTGCAGGAAGGAAGAGCAGATAGCCGGTGACGCGCCGAACAGATAAGGAATAATCCAGCCAAAGCGATAGTAGTTGCGGATCAGGCGCAGGTAGCCGTCTGAAATCGCGTCTTTACCACTTTCTGCATCTTCCACTCCAGCCCAAGCCTGCCAGAAAGAGAGCGGCAGCGAGAAGTTATAATGTACGCCGGAAATCACCTGCATCAGCGCCCCGTAGCGATTTTTCAATCCCTGCCGGTACAGCGTCTTCATGCGGCCAATGTTCGAACTGCCGTACTGCGCCAGCTCAATGTCCTGGCCCGGTTCAATGATGCACGGCATGCTCATCGGCCACATCCGCTCTTCACCCAGCTCGCGGGAGGTATGACGATGAATATCACGCAGGAATGCCAGTAGATGATCAATATCCTGATCGACCGGCGTGATAAATTCTAACAGTGCTTCCGCAAAATCGGTGGTGATCCACTTGTGCGTCAGCGTGGAGCCCAGTGAAGATGGGTGCCGGGTTGTAGCCAGATGCCCATCGGGCCTGACACGCAGCGTTTCGCGTTCAATACCGCGACCAATTCCTTTAAGTGCGCCAGGGTGGGCTTCCAGCCACGCAAGTGCCTGTGATACGTCCGGGATCAAATTGACCTCCCGCTCAGAGAAAATTTATTATTGTTAAGCATAATGTTAACCGTAGCATCATCTAATAGCGAATCAATGCCACCATTCCATGCCCTGTAAAGTTGCGGCAGCTAGCGCTATATATCGCAAAGTTTTGCCGACGGCGAGAAAAAAAACCATCGGCAGCCAGGCGAAACGCAGCCAGCCAGCAATAACGCACAGCAGGTCACCGATCACCGGTAACCAGCTAAATATCAGCGCAGCAGGCCCTAAACGATGTAACCATGCCATCGCTGTTGTATGCCATTGCCCCTGTTCTTTTAGCGGCAGCAGGCGACCAATCAGAATGTTTGTCAGCCCCCCGAGGGTATTACCTATGGCGGCAATCAACACCAGATTCACTGTGGAAGCTTTACCGGCCAGCAATAGACCTACCAGCATCGCCTCTGAGCTGCCGGGCAACAGCGTAGCACTCAGAAAACTGCTGGCAAACATCGAACCGTATGTCAGCCACTCAGTCACAGCAGACGGACATCAACGGCATCCATACCCGCGGCACGCGCAGCCTGCAAACCAAAGTCCGCATCTTCAAATACTACGCAGCGCGCAGGCGGTACGCCTATCAGTTCAGCGCAGCGGATAAATGTATCAGGCTCTGGTTTATGGCGTTTAACATCATCTGCTCCGACAATCGCCGAGAAATAATCACGGAGCCCCAGATGCTGCAATAGCGCAACCGCCATAGCATGTTCGCTACCGGTCCCTACTGCCATCGGGCGTCGTCCCTTATAGGCTTTCACCACCTCGATGAGCGGAAGCGGTTTCACCACATCGAACAGTATGCTTTTAAATAAAGAGGTCTTTTCCGCTGCAAGGCGGTGAGGATCGAGATCGCTCTGATGCTGTTCAACGATAAATTCGGCAATACGCCACGTCGGAGAACCATTAAGGCCAATCAATGCCTTTTCATCAAAAGCCATCCCATGCTGAGCCAGCACCTGGCGCCAGGCCTGGCGGTGCGTTGGTTCAGTATCGAGGATGGTGCCATCCATATCGAAGATCAAGCCGTCGTAAGCGTCGTACATTCTCTTAACCACCCTGATAAAGGAACGATTACTTTAGCGTAAAGCTGTATGAATGTCGCTGTCAGCGTGGATCAGCAAATGCCTTGAAAGTCATAGGGATTTCTAGCAGTAAATTTATGATGAGAAAACGAATTAAAATGCAAGATAACAGCGGGTAACTGGCTAAAGACCAAAAGACACCGAATAGTCGAACAAAAGATGAAAATAGCGCATCGGGAACATGGTGTCACAATCAGAGACGACATGACGAGCAAGACTGGGAAAAATAGAAATCAGGAGAGATGGTGCATCCAGGAGGATTCGAACCTCCGACCGCTCGGTTCGTAGCCGAGTACTCTATCCAGCTGAGCTATGGATGCATCGGAAATGCTTTCGGCGCAAAACACAACAACCCTGAACGGTATTGAAGGAATTCACAGCCATTAACTAAAGTATGGTGCATCCAGGAGGATTCGAACCTCCGACCGCTCGGTTCGTAGCCGAGTACTCTATCCAGCTGAGCTATGGATGCATCGGAAATGCTTTCGGCGCAAAACACAACAACCCTGAACGGTATTGAAGGAATTCACAGCCATTAACTAAAGTATGGTGCATCCAGGAGGATTCGAACCTCCGACCGCTCGGTTCGTAGCCGAGTACTCTATCCAGCTGAGCTATGGATG
>NZ_JAPDNC010000002.1:728989-806362 GCF_025947915.1 Erwinia sp. INIA01 | reverse complement strand
GGTGCATCCAGGAGGATTCGAACCTCCGACCGCTCGGTTCGTAGCCGAGTACTCTATCCAGCTGAGCTATGGATGCAAAATGGCGGTGAGGCGGGGATTCGAACCCCGGATGCAGCTTTTGACCGCATACTCCCTTAGCAGGGGAGCGCCTTCAGCCTCTCGGCCACCTCACCACTAGCACTCTTTCGAGTTGTGCTTCAGAACTTTCTAACTGCTCATCGGCACTGCGTGGCGCACATATTACTTTCTGGGCGTAGTAAGTCAAACAATTTCTCCCCCTTTTTTCACCCTCTGCGTTCAATTGCACAAAAGCCATGCAATCAGGCGGTTTTAAAGGCAAAAAGAGTGAATTATCAACAGAGAAAACGGGGTTCTGCGATGAAAAGCACAATAGATAAAAACCAACAGGCTGGCCGTTTTGTTAAAAAAAGAGAGACGAAAAGAAGAATTGTAAGGACAGAGGAACTGAATGAGGGGAAATCAGGAGAAACAATAGTGGCCTCGCTACGGAGAGCGAGGCGCTGAATACGTTAGTAGCTCGTTTGCTGAGTTTTTTCAGCCTGAATACGCTGATAAATCTCTTCGCGATGCACCGATACTTCTTTAGGGGCGTTTACGCCAATACGGACCTGGTTACCTTTAACACCCAGCACAGTTACAGTAACCTCATCACCGATCATGAGGGTTTCACCAACTCGACGAGTTAGAATAAGCATTCTTTGCTCCTTGAAAGATTAAAAGAGTCGGGTTAACTGTTCCCGGCATTATCCATCATACAACGTGCAATGTAGGTTATGACAAATACACCAAGAGTGCATCCTCATACTAATACATTCTGCTGATACTTAGTTTAGCCGAAAACCTGCTCATCAACCTGACTTTATGATTACAGTGCATACCGCATATGAAGAGCGCCAGGTTTTCGCTTCCTGGCGCTCATCAGCGGTACATTTTTATCGGTGTTACAGTTTTGCAGCCACCCAGGACTCAACGCCAGCCAGTGCAGCAGGGAGTGCCTGTGCATCTGTGCCGCCCGCCTGAGCCATGTCCGGCCGACCGCCACCTTTCCCGCCAACCTGCTGTGCAAGCTCGCCAACCAGCTCACCCGCTTTCACACGATCGGTCAGGTCTTTAGTCACCCCGCTAATCAGGGAGACTTTTCCCTCTGCGACAGTTGCCAGTACGATAACCGCGGAGCCGAGCTGATTTTTCAGATCGTCTACCATCGTACGCAGCATTTTCGGCTCAACGTTTTTCAATTCGCTAACCAGCAGCTTTGTCCCCTTCACGGAAATCGCTTTGCTGCTCAGGAGGTTGCTCTCCTGCGCGGCCTGCTGATCTTTCAGCTGCTGCAGTTCTTTTTCCAAACCGCGTGCGTGGTCGATCAGCGCACGGACTTTATCATTCAGGTTACTGCTATTCGCTTTCACCAGCTGAGCAATATCCTGCAGCTGCTCGCTCTGGCTATAAACCTGAGACAGCGCGCCCTCGCCCGTTACGGCTTCAATACGGCGCACGCCCGCAGCCGTGCCTGACTCAGACAGAATGCGGAACAGGCCGATATCGCCAGTACGGCTGGCGTGAACACCACCGCACAGCTCGGTAGAGAAATCACCCATACCAACGACGCGAACATGATCGTCATACTTCTCGCCAAACAGCGCCATGGCACCTTTGGCTCTGGCCGCTTCCAGCTCCATGATATTGGTATCAATCGCCAGGTTACGACGGATCTGTGCGTTGACGATTTCTTCAACCTGACGGATCTCCTGCGGCTTCATCGCTTCAAAATGCGAGAAGTCAAAACGCAGGTACTTATCGTTTACCAGAGAGCCTTTCTGAGCAACGTGGTCGCCCAGAACCTGGCGCAGTGCAGCATGCAGCAGGTGCGTTGCAGAGTGGTTAAGACGGATACGCGCACGGCGCGCTTCATCAACCTGCGCCGCCAGACGATCGCCAATGCGCAATGTTCCCACTGCCAGCTTGCCGCTGTGTCCAATCGCCTGACCATATTTTTGAGTATCGGTTACGGTGAAGCTGGTGTTCTCGCCCTTCAGTTCGCCCGTATCACCAACCTGACCACCTGATTCGCCGTAGAATGGCGTTTCATCCAGAACGATCACCCCTTCCTGCCCGGCGGTGATTTCACTGGCCGCCTGGCCATTAACGAAGATGGCGGTAACAGTCGCATTCAGCGCCAGCTGATCATAGCCTTTAAACGCTGATGCTTTATCAATGCTGATCACGCTGCTGTAGTCAGCACCGAAACCGCTGGCATCACGCGCACGCTGGCGCTGTTGCTCCATTGCCCGCTCGAAGCCTTCTTCGTCGATTTTCAGGTTACGTTCACGACACACATCGGCGGTCAAATCGACCGGGAAGCCAAAGGTGTCATACAGACGGAAGACGGTTTCACCGTCCAGGGTATCGCCCTGAAGTTTTTCCAGCTCGTCATCCAGCAGCGCCAGACCACGTTCCAGCGTTTTTGCAAACTGCTCTTCTTCTGACTTCAGAACCTGCTCAACCTGAGCCTGCTGACGCTGCAGTTCTTCTCCCGCCGCGCCCATCACTTCAATCAGTGGCGCTACCAGTTTATAGAAGAAGGTGCCCTTCGCGCCCAGCATATTGCCGTGACGAACCGCGCGACGAATGATACGACGCAGAACGTAGCCACGGTTTTCATTCGAAGGAATAACGCCATCGGCGATCAGGAAAGCACAGGAACGGATATGGTCAGCAATCACGCGCAGTGATTTATTGCCGAGATCGCTGGCACCGGTCACTTCTGCAACAGAGGCAATCAGCTTAGCGAACAGATCGATCTCATAGTTCGAGTTCACATGTTGCAGAACCGCAGAAATACGCTCCAGGCCCATTCCGGTATCCACGGACGGCTTAGGCAGCGGCAGCATCGTACCGTCAGGCTGACGGTTGAACTGCATAAATACGATGTTCCAGATCTCAATGTAGCGGTCGCCGTCCTCTTCCGGGCTACCCGGAGGTCCGCCCCAGATGTGATCGCCGTGATCGAAGAAAATTTCAGAACACGGACCGCAAGGACCGGTATCGCCCATCTGCCAGAAGTTATCTGAAGCGTAAGCGCCACCTTTGTTGTCGCCGATGCGAATAATACGCTCGCGCGGCACACCGATCTCATTCGCCCAGATATCAAAGGCTTCATCATCGGTTTCGTACACGGTCACCCACAGCTTCTCTTTCGGCAGTGCAAACCACTCAGGTCCGGTCAACAGTTCCCAGGCAAAGGCAATCGCCTCTTTCTTGAAATAGTCACCAAAACTGAAGTTGCCCAGCATCTCGAAGAAAGTATGGTGGCGGGCAGTGTAGCCAACGTTTTCAAGATCGTTGTGTTTACCACCGGCGCGCACGCAGCGCTGTGAGGTCGTCGCACGGGAATAGCTACGCTTATCCTGGCCAAGGAAGACATCCTTGAACTGGTTCATCCCGGCATTGGTAAACAGCAAAGTCGGATCGTTGTTGGGGACGAGGGAGCTACTGGCTACAACCTGATGTCCCTTGCTCTGGAAAAAGTCGAGAAACGCTTGACGAATCTCCGCAGTGCTCTTGCTCATATTTGTCCTGGAATCACGCTAACGAACGTTTCGTGGGTCTTGCTGCGCCGGTATTACATTTTCCTGCGGCGACACACGAACAAAAAGTGGTGAATAAGATAAATTTTCTTCGGAGGGAAGTAAAATCCCATTGGCGCTCAATCATCAAAATTTGTGAAAACCGACCGGATATCTTCCATAAAGAAGCCTTTTGTCATCAGATAACGCTGCACTTTGGCTTTTTCCTTCCATTCAGTCGGTAACGGTAAGCCAAACTTCCGCTCGGCCAGACTCAAAGCCAGACTTTGCCAGTCAGTTTCCGTGTTAAACATTGCCTCATCGATTAAGGCCTTGTCCACTCCCTTCTGCCCCAGCTCCAGTCTGATGCGCTGTGGGCCATACCCTTTTCTACTGCGCCCTGCCAGGTAGCGTTCAGCAAAACGGGCATCATCCAGCCAGTTGTGCTGGTAACACCACGCCACCACCCGATCGATCTCTTCTGGAGTTAACGGCTCCGGCGGGGTTTCACTGCGGGAGAACTGCGCCGCACGTTCTGTTGCTACCACCAGCTTCCGGCGGAACTCCGCCTCACTGTGATCGCGCATGGCGAGAATGCGTGTTGCGCGCTCCAGCAGGCGAGTATGTCGGGTCCGTTCTGAATGCTCTGTCATAGAGGCAGCACCATGTTTATGCAAAAAATACATCCATAAGGGTAACGTCTGACGGCAAGACTGGCGAGGAAAATACACTCGGAGGAAGGGAGGTTTGGCCGGATTATGATGCCCTGTACGAGCATAAAGCACCCATAAAAAAAGGAACGGAGTTACCGTTCCTTTTCTTCAGGAAAAAACATCAGATGAATCAGAAGTCTTCGTGAGTTTCCTCATCCGCTTCTTCTGCCGTTGGCACAAAATCAGCTTTCTGATCCTGGTTATTCAGCAGCAGCTCACGCAGCTTTGCATCGATTTCGTTAGCTTTTTCCGGGTTCTCTTTCAGGAAGTTAGACGCATTCGCTTTACCCTGACCGATTTTGTCGCCGTTATAGCTGTACCATGCACCCGCTTTTTCAATCAGCTTGTGCTTCACGCCCAGATCAACCAGCTCACCAAAGATGTTGATGCCTTCGCCGTACATGATCTGGAATTCCGCCTGGCGGAAAGGCGCAGCGATTTTATTCTTCACCACTTTAACGCGGGTTTCGCTACCCACAACTTCGTCGCCTTCTTTGATGGCGCCGATGCGGCGGATATCCAGACGCACGGAAGCATAGAACTTCAGCGCGTTACCACCGGTAGTGGTTTCCGGGTTACCAAACATCACACCAATCTTCATACGGATCTGGTTGATAAAGATCAGCAGTGTATTGGAGTTTTTCAGGTTACCAGCCAGCTTACGCATCGCCTGGCTCATCATACGTGCCGCAAGGCCCATATGAGAGTCACCAATTTCACCCTCGATTTCCGCTTTTGGCGTCAGGGCTGCAACGGAGTCAACGATGATGACGTCAACTGCGCCTGAACGCGCCAGTGCATCACAGATTTCCAGCGCCTGCTCACCGGTATCCGGCTGAGAACACAGCAGGTTATCGATATCCACGCCCAGCTTCTTGGCATAAACAGGGTCCAGCGCGTGCTCGGCGTCAATAAAGGCACAGGTTTTACCTTTGCGCTGCGCGGCGGCAATCACCTGCAGAGTCAGCGTGGTTTTACCTGAGGATTCTGGTCCGTAGATCTCGACGATACGGCCCATCGGCAGGCCGCCCGCGCCAAGCGCGATATCAAGCGATAAAGAACCGGTAGAGATGGTTTCAACATCCATAGTACGGTCTTCACCCAGGCGCATGATGGAGCCTTTACCAAATTGTTTTTCAATCTGGCCCAGCGCTGCTGCCAGTGCTTTTTGCTTGTTTTCGTCAATAGCCATTTTTACTCCTAGTCATGCGGGTAAAGCACACGCGGACGCTGCTTTGTCTCTAAAATATGCAGTGATTATACTGTATGGTCATACAGTATCAAGTTTAATTTTTCAGAAAGCGATCGAGTAAGGTCTGTAGTGCCCGGGCTGTTGCCTGACGGCGAACGGCCTCACGGTCTCCGCTGAAACAGTAACGCTCTGCCAGCACTTCACCACCAGCGCTGGCAAAACCGAACCATACCGTACCCACGGGTTTTTCCTCGCTGCCGCCATCCGGCCCGGCAATACCACTCACCGAGATCGCAAAATCAGCAGCGGCTTCGCGCAGCGCACCCTGCGCCATCTCACGCACGACGGGCTCACTGACCGCACCATGCGCCGCCAGCGAACGCTCACTGACGCCGATCATTTGCTGCTTGGCATCATTGCTGTAGGTCACAAAGCCACGATGAAACCAGGCAGAGCTGCCCGCAATATCGGTCAGTACTTTAGCTATCCATCCCCCGGTGCAGGATTCGGCGGTAGTCACTGTTTCGCCACGGGCTAACAGCTGCTGACCGACACGGATACTTAACTGCGTTAATTGCTCATCCGTCATGGTACGTACCTTTTTCAATGTTTATTGCCGCAAAGCCTAACATTTTTCCAGGGGACGGGAAGCAGAGGACGCCATTTTTGCGGCCCCTCTTCCAGCCGCGTGTTAAATTTTCTGTGCCACCATAAACAGACGGGGGAAAGCCATCAGCAGGTTACCATCGGCACGGGCAGGGTAGGCCTGTGCAATTTCCGATTGATAAGCTGCCAGAAACGCCCCCTGCTGCTGCTCATCCAGTGCGGCAAGAAACGGCCGTAACCCGGTCGCTCGCAGCCAGTCAACAATCGCCTGTGGCGAAGGCATCACGTGATAGTAGGTGGTACGCCAGATATCCACACGGCAGCCAGCCGCGCACAGCAGATCGTAATACTGCTCGGTGGACAGCAACCTCTTTCTGTCGGCTGCCTGCGGATCGATGATATCCACCCACGGCGCACGCTGCGCCACTTCACGCATCAGACGATGAGTCGGCTGTTCAAGGTTATCCGGCATTTGTACCGCCAGCACACCCGATGAGGAGAGCTGAGCAAGCAGATGGGGTAATAGAGTCTGATGGTCCGTCAGCCACTGCAAAGAAGCATTGGCATAGATGACATCCTGCGGCTGAGCAGCCCGCCACTGGCGAATATCTTCACGGGCAAAAGCGCAGCCGGGCAGCCGCTGTTGCGCTTTGTCGAGCATCGCCTGCGAGCTATCCAGCCCGGTAATGTGCGCATCAGGCCAGGCGCGACAAAGAAGTTCGGTACTGTTGCCCGGCCCACAGCCGAGATCGGTAGCAAAGGTAACGTGGGTCAGTGGGATTCGGCTCAGCAACTCCTGTGCCGGACGGGTGCGTTCTGCTTCAAACTGCCGGTAAAGATCGGGGTTCCAGTCTTTCATTATTCCTCGCTCAGTAAGTAGTGCGACCGGACACAGTGTAGGCCCGGCCGCGCTGGCGATAAATAACGAAATCGCAACAATTTATCCTGCAGGCGCTACATCCCCTGGCGGGCGCGCCCTACCGCTTCCCCCAACTGCCATACGGCCATTGCGTAATGGTTGCTGTGGTTATAGCGGGTGATCGCATAGAAGTTCGGCAGGCCGTACCAGTATTGATAGCTGGTCCCCATATCGAACTTGAGCAGGCTGACCTGCTGGTTATTATCCAGCGGGATCTGTGGCGACAGTCCGGCGGCGGCAAGGGTCGCTACCGAATAGCGCGTTTTGAATCCGCTTTCCATCCCCGGAGCCTGACCGTTAGCCTGCACGGCAACCGTACCGTTAGTCAGCCAGCCGTGAGCCTGAAAATAGTGCGCAACGCTGCCGATCGCATCCACCGGATCCCACAGATTGATATGGCCGTCGCCGTTGAAGTCAACCGCATACTGTTTAAATGCCGATGGCATAAACTGGCCGTAACCCATCGCACCGGCAAAAGAACCGCGCAGATTCAGCGGGTCATCACCTTCTTCACGCGCCATCAGCAGGAAGGTTTCCAGCTCGCCGCTGAAGTAGGCGGCGCGGCGGGGATAGTTAAAGGACAGCGTCGCCAGCGCATCAAGGATACGCGTTTTGCCCATCACCCTGCCCCAGCGCGTCTCAACGCCGATAATCCCGACAATGATTTCCGGCGGCACGCCGTAAACCTGCTGCGCGCGCTGCAATGCATCCTGATACTGATTCCAGAAGGCAACGCCGTTCTGCACGTTGTCCGGCGTAATAAACTTGCTGCGATAGCGTATCCAGGCACCGTTAGGCCCGGTCGGCCCCTGCGCGGTCGTCGGTGCCTGGCGATCCATCAGACGAATAACCCAGTCCAGATTCTTTGCCTGCCCCAGTACATCATGAAGCTGCTGGCGGTCGAAACCGTGCTCGCGCACCATCTTATCGATAAAAGCATTCGCCGCCTGATTATCGGAAAAATCACCGCCAAACGGAGTGGCCGAGTGATCGGGGCTTAACAGAAAACCGCCGTTTCCCTTAAACGGATTACCGTGCGGTTCAGCCGGAGCCTGCTGCGGCTGGCTGCTACAGGCGGAAAGTAATGCGACTGCGGGAAGAAGAGTTGCCAGAAAACGCATGGGGTGTCCATTTTGCCGTGCATGAAATATCAGAAAGCAGATGGTAAAACAGAGTCAGGATGGAATTAAAGTGGATTTACCTGCCGGGCGATAAAACTGCGCAGCGGGTAGAAAAAACGCCCCGCCGCCATGTTTCAATCAGTGTTTATAATAGATATCACCCGATTCTGCCTGGAGGATTTTCCCGTCAGCATTGGCGATCATCACATAATTGCCGCCCATATAGGTCCAGTGGCTTTCTGCAACAGGCGCAGGAAGATGGCGCACCGTCCACTGGGTCACTTCATACTTTTTCGTACGATAAAGTTCAGGCACCGTGTCGCCAATGGCAAAATGCGTAAAGTCAGCGAAGAAACTTTTTACGCTATAGGGATCGGCAGAATTAGCCAGTGCCTGTACGGCCTGATCGGATGGCTGCTCAGCGGTGGCGGTTTCGGCTGGCGCTTCAGTAGCCGGACTTTCCGGCGCGGCTGCATCCGTCTCCTGAGCAACCGACTCAGGGGCCGGTTGTGCCGCACTCTGCTCGCCTTCGGCCCAGGCAGCAGAAACGCTGGTGAGAGCCAACGTTGAGAATACCGCTGAACATAATATCACTTGCAACTTACGCATAACGTCTCCACTTTTAACGACGACCAGCGACACGCCAACATGCTGTCGCCACAGGTATCAGGTTGGCTAACTCAATCAGGCTGATATTTACTGAGTTTCAGCATTAGATATCACAACCTCACAGGAGTTCCAGCCTGCCCGGCCTGCGATGATAATGCTATGCCCTTCCATGCGACCGCGAATATTTGTTAAGAAAAATGAACGCAGCACTGAAAGTGCTCTACAGACAAACCGTTGATCATCTGGCTCGGGTACAAATCACCATAGGCGTTGTTGCTGTGCCGAGAATGTAAGCATCGCGACCAAGCTTACTGATTTTGGATACGCGAGTAGTGCCCACTTTATCCGATAAGTATTGCCAGTAAAGTGCCTGCGGCACAGTTTCTCGCTGGTTAATCTCAACGGCGGTGACGGTAAAATGATAGGTCTCATTACCATAAGGTTTATAGGTGAAATGAACGGTACGGGCAACGCGATATTTTTCCGTTCCGCTATCGAAGATGCCATCAACGCTGTACAGCCCGGTCCCATCAGGTTTTGCATGATAACGCAGCATGGCACTTTCTTTCGGCGGCGATTCTTTTTCACCCAGCAGAAAAGTAAACTGACTTACACATTCGAAATCGAGCATAGTCGTTTCAGAGGACTTCTTGTAATAAAACACACTGAAAGAAATCAGTAACAAAACAGCCAGTGTAAAAAAACAATAATTTTATTCATTATGATCACTTACTGAGTATATAAAATAACTCTTGCAGCTTACTATTGAATTAGCTTCAGCCTCACAATTAGAAACGAGCGCCCTGCCGTTATAAATATTATTATTAAACACGCCAAATAAATCATAAATGACAACCCCGTTCCCATGGCAGGGCGCAGAATATTTTTTTACCAGTGATAAAATCACTCTACGAGAATTTTCAACATCGAAACTGCTATAGCTATTTTCGGGGGTGAAGAATGAACAACCACCCTCAGTGAAAGAGTAGTGAACGCCACTTATTATACGGGGCTCTGGAGTATAAAAAGCGGTGATCCCTTCCCACAAAAACAAAATCAGTGTTCCTGCCGTAAAGATGCTAGCGAGCCAAAACCAGACCCTTTTTAGCGAGTACAAACGGCTTTCGGAGCCGGATAGCTTCTCTGTAAAATGAACTGGCTTTTCATCGATGTTGGTCACGGCATCCGGGATACTTTCCGCCCGTATCTCATCAGGATAAACCTCAACGCTCACCCGAGCGGCATCTATTCTGAAGCCAATTTTGGGTTCTGTGATGATCAACGGTATTTCCAGGCCAAGTGCTACGAACTGCTTCCTTAACCCACTGATATAATTATTAAGATTGCTACCAGAAGCGGTCAGGCTGTGTTCATCCCAGACTTTTTGTAGAATGATATTACGTGGGATCGCGCTACCGTCGCTTTCCAGGAAAAGACAAAATAGCCGGCTACTTATATGGCTAAGAACCATCCTGGAGAGATCGTCATCAATTCTTACCAAAGAGTGGTCAGCAGGATTATAGAGTAACTGATTGTCTATCCGGTATAGTTTCATAGTCTGGCATTTGGGCGCGGATGATTCAGAAATAATAGCCCGGCTAATCAGGCTGCACAAGTTCACCGACTTAAAGGTTAATGATGATTAAGAACAACAAGATATTTTCATTTATCTAAATAAAAAATGGCACTGACGTGGAGAACTTAATAATTCGCCACATCGTGAAGAGGTTTTTTAAGGTGCATTATTTCTTAGTGCTGCCCATACGCACAGGTAATATCAATAACCTGCTGCGTAGCCGGTGACAGAAAGGCATCCTGCAAATAGGTAATGCCCACGCGGCGCGCCATCACCAACTGGTTGTTATCGATGCGCGTCAGCAGCGAGGCAAATTCTTTTTCAGCCAGGCTATTTTCAGAAATAAAACTCAGCAGGCCACTGCTGGCAATCAGCCCCGGTACGGCAGCCAGAGAACTGATCTCAATTTTTACCTCGGGGGCGGCGCAGTGATTTTCATAGAATATGCGTTCCAGCCACTGACGCATGGAGACGGTTTTTGCCGGCAGTATCCAGCCATAGCGGCTGAGATCGCGCAGGCTCGCGGGGCCGTCAGCCAAAGGATGAGATCGTGAAGCCGCGACCACGACCCGATCGGTGGTCACCGGAAGCTGCACCACCGGTTTGTTATACCCCACCAGCGGGCCGATGATGATATCCAGTTCATGTTTATCAAGCAGGCTGAAAAGCACATCATTCATCCCGATCTGGATCTCCAGCTTCACATTCGGCGCTTCCTGCTGCAGGCGCTTACAAACCTCCGGCAGCAGAAACTGGGTTGCCGAACCTGCGCTGCCAACCCGCACTACTCCCCGACGACCGTTGCTCAACTCCGCCATGGTTTTCGCTACATCATGCCATGAACTTTGCAGCATCAGTCCGCGCTGGTAGAGGATGCTGCCCGCTTCGGTCAGTACCAGCCCTCGCCCGGATCGCTTGAACAGCTTGATATTGAGATCTTTTTCCAGGCGAGCGATCGACTTAGAGAGTGCTGGCTGAGTGATATTGAGGTTTTGTGAAGCCAGTCCCAAATTCATGATGCGAGCCGCTTCCATAAAATAGCCTAACTCTCTGTTATTCATCATTCATTCCTGAAATTCATCAATTAAATAAAAAAGTATATTAGTGGAAATGAATACTGGTAACAATAATGTCCGCACGGATAACAGGCGTAAACAGATAATATTAATGCAGAGGTACTATGAATAACGAACGTAGCAGCTGGCCAGCCGGATTCTATATTGCCGAGCGTAAGAATCTTCTCTCACCGGACATTGTTGCAGAGTTTCACTCTATTCCTGTGGCGGTAGCAGGCGACTGCACTGGTCGAATAAGCGGAGCGACCGGATTACAGCGCTACCACCAGGACGTCAACATCAGCATCTGCGGTCCGGCCATCACCGTTAAAGTGCGCCCTGGGGATAATCTGATGATCCATAAGGCACTGGAACAGGCACAGCCCGGCGATGTGATCGTTATTGACGGCGGCGGTGACCTTACCCAGGCGCTGATTGGCGGATTGATCCGTACGACTGCGCTCACAAAGAAAATTGCCGGATTTATCGTTGATGGAGCTATCAGGGACTTAGCCGAGTGGGCGGACGGCCAGGTACCGGTATTTGCCAAAGGCCATACCCATCGTGGACCGGATAAAAGCGGGCCGGGAGAAGTGAATGTGCCCATTGCCTGCTGCGGCATGGTAGTTAACCCCGGCGATCTGGTCCTGGCAGACAGCGATGGCGCACTGGCGATTTCACCTTCTGATGCAGAGAACGTGCTGGTACGCGCTAAAGCGCATTTAAAGAAAGAAGAAGCCATCAGGGAAAATAATGCCAGCGGCAGCAGCGACCCGGAAAGATTCAACTCCATTTTGCGTAAAGCAGGTTGCCCGGTGTAAAAATATCGTCAACTCATAATAAGGATAATAATATGTACCTTGCCCTGATTGGTTATGCACTCATTGCATGCCTGATGTTTTTCCTGATTAAAGGAAAAGCCACTCCCATCTCATTATTTATTTTTCTTTCCATTATCGCCGGGTTCTGCGCAGGCTATACGCCAATGCAGATGAATGATTACATCATGAAAGGCGTGATGCAAACCGCGCCTAACGCGGTGTTATTCACCTTCTCAATTATCTTTTTCAGCATTGTCACCGATGCCGGGGTATTCCAGCCGCTGGTTAACTGGATGACCAAAATTGCCGGCAACAGCGTAGTGGCAATTGTGGTGGTGACCGGATGCATTGCGACCATTGCTCACCTGGACGGCTCGTCTGTGCCTACGGTGTTAATCACCATTGGCGCCATGTTGCCGATTTATAAGCAGTTCGGCATCAGGCCTGTGGTGCTGCTGTGTATGCTGGCGGCTGGCATGGGAGTAACCAACTTTACGCCATGGGCCGGTCCGCTGGCGCGCGTTGCTGCCGTGTCTGGCCTTGACGTGAATGCCCTCTATCATCGACTGATCCCAACCCAGGTGATTGGGCTGGTCTGTATGATTGTGCTGGGGCTGTATTTAGGCCTGCAGGAAAAACGGCGAATTGCGCGTGGTCTGCCGATTCCGGAAGCAGAGCTGGAGCCAGAGAAGGCGACGGGTAAAGGACACCATGCAGTTGAAGGTAAGCAAAACCGCCTGCTGTTTGCTATCAACGTCACGCTGGTGGTCGGCGCCACACTCCTGCTGCTGATCACGCATATTCAGGCCTACATTATCTTTATGTGCGCGTTTTCCGCCGCGATGATTTTCAACTATCCCAATCTCAAGGCACAGGAAGGCGTCATGAAAAAATATGCCTACTCTGCCTATATGATTTCCGGCACGGTGATGGCGGCCGGCGTTTTCGTCGGTATTTTAAGCGGTGGTGGCGACGCCTCAATTCTCACGGAAATGGCCGACGTGGTGCTTCACGTGATGCCCGACTCCTTAGGCTCACATCTGCATATCATCATGGGGCTGCTCGGCGGATTAATTGGTTTTGTGATTGGCCCGGATGCTTTCTTCTACGGTATTTACCCTCTGGTTGCCAAAGTCGGAACCAATTATGGTTTAAGCTGGGAAGAGATGGGGTTAACCATGGTGGTGGGGAAAAATATCACCATGATGCTCAGCCCGGTCTTTGCGACCACCTATTTAGCAATTGGCCTGGCCGGCGTTGAATTGAAAGATCATATCCGTTTTTCCTTCTTACCTGTCGTGGTGTTCTCGTTTGTCATGGTGTTCTCACTGGTTCTGACCAATACGGTTCCACTTTAAGATAACAGCCAGGTTATTTATGAAAATCATTAACTTTATCATCAACAAAACCGGTGCCCGGAGTTTCGGTATTTACCGTCATGATGACATTATTGATATCGGTCGCCATACAGGCTGCCATGATATTAATACGTTTTTAAGCCAGCATCAGTTAAGCGATCTCAGCCAGTACCAGTCCTGTTCTCCGGATCTGAAGATCAATGATATTCAGTTTCTTCCGGTGATAGACCGGCCTGGCAAAATCTTCGGTGTGGGCATGAACTATGCGCAGAAACGCAAAGAGTTTAATGAAACCGAAGAGGCCCCCACCCTGTTTGTTCGTTTTGCAGACTCACAGGTTGGCCATAACGATATGATTATTAAGCCAGCCTGCTCCGATCAGTTTGATTACGAGGGAGAGCTGGCGATTATCATCGGCCAAACGGCACGGCATATTCCTGAAGAACAGGCCCTCTCCTGCGTGGCGGGCTATAGCTGCTATATGGATGGTTCCGTGCGCGACTGGCAGTACAAATGGTACACCGCCGGTAAGAACTGGCCGGCAACCGGTGCGTTCGGCCCCTGGCTGGTCACGCCGGATGAAATTGGCGATCCACAAAATTTAACGATTAAAACCTGGCTTAACGATCGGCTGGTCCAGGATGATACGACGGCGAACATGCTTCATTCCATTCCGCAAATGATTGCCTACATCAGTACTTTTACCACGCTGTCACCCGGCGATGTGATTATTACCGGGTCGCCAGGCGGCGTTGGTAAGTCGCGCGTACCGCCGCTGTTCCTGCATGAAAATGATGTTATTGCGGTGGAAATCGAAAAGATTGGCCGACTCAGCAACCGCGTTGTCGGCACGCTTGCCCGATCGGCCTGACCTTATCACATCAAAGACCTGGCGGAACCTGCCCGAAAGCGGCAGGTCCGCCACTTTCCCGACATCGTTCCTTCCCGTATTCACTTCTCCCGCACCCGGTAATCCACCAATTCACCAATTCACCAATTCACCAATTCACCAATTCACCAATTTACCAATTCACCAATTTACCGATTCACCGATTCACCGATTCACCGATTCACCGATTCACCAATCTGACAATCTGACAAGATAGCCAATAAGCCAATAAGCTGACAGCCTCATAGCCTAGCAACCTGGCCTGATTCACCTCGATCGCAGCGATCTCTCAACCTGATACAAAGTTTGCGGCAAGCCTTCCGTTATTACCTGTGACAGCCCGCTGGTCACTGGGCTACTATAGCGGTAGATAACGGGGCCGATCATCGGGCAGAGTTAACCGATTGATTTTACATCGCTAGTCGCTGCACGATTGCGCGTTATTTTGAGCAACACCGTGATACCAACGAAAACAACAAAATCACATTACACTTTAAATTCAATGGATTAATCAAACCATGTCCGTGACTGACAATAAGAATCTCGATTCTCATACGCCCATGATGCAGCAGTACCTGCGGCTGAAAGCAGAACATCCGGAAATTTTGATGTTCTACCGTATGGGTGACTTCTATGAGCTGTTTTACGACGATGCCAAACGTGCTTCTCAGCTACTGGAAATCTCGCTGACTAAACGCGGTGCCTCCGCCGGAGAACCGATCCCGATGGCGGGCGTGCCCTATCACGCCGTGGAAAACTATCTGGCGAAGCTGGTACAGCTGGGCGAATCCGTCGCGATCTGCGAGCAGGTCGGCGATCCGGCGCTGAGCAAAGGCCCGGTCGAGCGCAAGGTGGTGCGTATTGTCACCCCCGGAACGATCAGCGATGAGGCGCTGCTGCAGGAGCGCCAGGATAATCTGTTGGCGGCCATCTGGCAAAGCGCGCGTGGGTTTGGTTACGCCACGCTGGATATCAGTTCCGGCCGTTTCCGTGTGGCAGAGCCGGACGATCAGGAAACGATGGCAGCAGAACTGCAGCGCTCTAACCCGGCCGAGCTGCTGTACCCGGAAGACTTCCCGTCGATGGCGCTGATTGAAAACCGCCGCGGCCTGCGCCGCCGACCGCTGTGGGAGTTTGAGCTGGATACCGCCCGTCAGCAGCTCAACCTGCAGTTCGCAACCCGCGATCTCAGCGGTTTCGGCGTGGAGCAGGCACATCAGGCGCTGCGTGCCGCAGGCTGTCTGTTGCAGTACGTGAAAGATACCCAGCGCACCTCGCTGCCGCATATCCGTTCGCTGACCATGGAGCGCCAGCAGGACAGCATCATTATGGATGCGGCTACCCGTAGAAACCTTGAAATCACCCAGAATCTTTCCGGCGGCATTGAAAACACGCTGGCTTCGGTACTGGACAAAACCGTGACGCCAATGGGCAGCCGCATGCTGAAGCGCTGGCTGCACAGTCCGGTGCGTAATACCCAGGTCATTACCCAGCGTCAGCAAAGTATCGCCGCACTGCAGGATCTCAACGATGAGCTTTCGCCGCTGCTGCGGCAGATCGGCGATCTTGAGCGAATCCTGGCACGTCTGGCGCTGCGCACCGCACGTCCGCGCGATCTGGCCCGCATGCGCCACGCTTTCCAGCAGCTTCCGCAGCTGAATGAGGTACTGGAAAATAATCAAACCGGCCATCTGCAAACACTGCGTAGCCAGATGGGTGAGTTTGCCGAACTGCGCGAGCTGCTGGAGCGCGCAATTATCGAAACCCCGCCGGTGCTGGTGCGCGACGGTGGCGTCATTGCGCCAGGCTATAACGAAGAGCTGGATGAATGGCGGGCGCTGGCCGACGGCGCGACCGACTACCTTGACCGGCTGGAAATCCGCGAGCGTGAAAAGCTCGGCCTGGACACGCTGAAGGTCGGGTTCAATGCCATTCACGGTTACTACATTCAGGTCAGCCGTGGTCAGAGCCATCAAGTGCCGATCCACTATGTTCGCCGCCAGACGCTGAAAAACGCCGAACGCTATATCATTCCCGAGCTGAAGGAATATGAAGATAAAGTTCTGACGTCCAAAGGCAAAGCGCTGACGCTGGAAAAAGCGCTGTATGAGCAGCTGTTCGATATGCTGCTGCCGCACCTGGAAGCGTTACAGGTGAGCGCCGCGGCGCTGGCCGAGCTGGACGTGCTGAGCAACCTGGCCGAACGCGCATGGACGCTGAACTACAGCTGCCCAACGCTGAGCGATAAAGCAGGGATTAAGCTGACCGGCGGGCGCCATCCGGTGGTTGAACAGGTACTGAAAGAACCGTTTATCGCCAACCCGCTAGCGCTTTCACCGCAGCGCCGCATGCTGATCGTTACCGGCCCGAATATGGGCGGTAAAAGTACCTATATGCGCCAGGCCGCGCTGATCACGCTGATGGCCTGTATCGGCAGCTTCGTTCCGGCAGAGCAGGCGGTGATCGGCCCGGTAGATCGAATCTTTACCCGCGTTGGCGCAGCGGACGATCTGGCATCTGGCCGCTCCACTTTTATGGTGGAAATGACCGAAACCGCCAATATCCTGCACAACGCCACCGAGTACAGCCTGGTGCTGATGGACGAAATCGGCCGTGGGACCTCCACCTACGACGGCCTGTCGCTGGCCTGGGCCTGCGCGGAAAGCCTGGCTACCCGCATTAAAGCGATGACGCTATTTGCCACCCACTATTTCGAGCTGACCACCTTACCGGATCAGATTGAAGGCGTGGCTAACGTCCATCTGGATGCCGTTGAGCACGGCGATACCATCGCCTTTATGCACAGCGTGCAGGATGGGGCAGCCAGCAAAAGCTACGGGCTGGCGGTCGCCGCGCTGGCGGGCGTGCCGAAGGACGTGATTAAGCGTGCGCGGCAGAAGCTGAAAGAGCTTGAAGCCCTTTCCGGCAGTGCCGCCGCCACTAAAGCCGATGGTTCACAGCTGCCGCTGCTGGTGGAAGAAACATCCCCCGCCGTTGAGGCACTGGAAGCGCTCGATCCCGACTCGCTTTCCCCTCGCCAGGCGCTGGAATGGATTTACCGCCTGAAATCACTGGTTTAATCCGGCATTAACAGGCTCTGGTTGATAGCTGCTGAAAGGCCCGCTTCTTAGCGGGTCCTGGCAGAAATCAAAAGGGGCTTTAAGCGCCCGCTCACAGCGATAAGCCTGAGGGAACTGCCTTCTGGCTAGGTTGCAACGTATAAAAAAACAGGCTGGTAGATTCCAGCCCGTTTTATATTTCACCGTTTATTTTCAGCGGCGGTTACGCACCAGCTGATAGCGACGGGTGAGGTACTCGACCGGCGCGCTCCAGATATGCACCAGGCGGCAGAACGGGAACAGCAGGAACAGCGTCATACCCAGCACCATATGCACGCGGTAGATAAAGGCCACGCCCTCCAGATGCTGCGATGCGCCACCGTGGAAGGTCACCACCGCCTGCGCCCAGCCCACCAGCTTCATCATTTCTAACCCATCCGCATGCTGCGCCGAGAATGGAATAGTTAACAGTCCCAGTGCCGCCTGAACCACCAACAGCGTCAGGATCATAATGTCAGCAAAGCTGCTGGTCGCCCGCACGCGCACGTTAGTCAGTCGGCGCTTGAGCAGCAGACCGCCACCGATCAGCGTCATCGCCCCACAGATCCCCCCGGCAATCATCGCCAGCTGTTGCTTGGCAGCGATGGGCAGGAAGGACTGATAAACCCAGTGTGGCGTCAGCAGGCCAACAATATGACCAAAGAAGATACCGAGTATCCCGATATGGAACAGGTTAGAGGCAAACCTCATCCCCTTCTTGCTCAGCATCTGACTTGAACCCGCCCGCCAGCTGTACTGACCGTAATCGTAGCGCAGCCAGCTTCCTACCAGAAATACCGTACCGGCCAGATAGGGGTAAATATCAAAAAAGAACATATTTAAAAATTGCATAACCTACTCTCCCCTTGGCTGGCTGAGTGTCGAAACGTCGAGGTACTGCGGAGTGACGGCCCCCGCGAAGCGGCGCTGATGTGTGGCCGTGCAGCCTTCACCCTGTGGATTCATACGGGCAATAAAGGACACCTGCTCCTCTTCCCACACCGCGTCAAGCGCCTGCGGCGTGTCGTCCCGCGTTTCACCCGCAACCTGCGACTGCAACGACTCAGGGCTGGCGCTGCTGCCGGACAGATCCAACAGCAGGGGGAAAAGCTGAGCATAAGGACTGCCACGCTGTTCAAGACGAGCACCCAGTAGAGCAAGAATAGGCGCAACGTCCTGCAGGCCCTGACGAACGCGGGCCAGCCCACCCTGCGCCAGATATTCCAGATAAAGCGGCAGATGATCCGGCAGTTCTCGGGCATCCAGCTCCAGGCCGTCAGCACGGTACTGATCCAACAGATCGACCATAGCCTGTCCGCGATCGCGGGATTCACCGTGTACATGTTCAAACAGCAGCAGCGACGTCGCACGACCGCGATCGAACAGCTCACAGTAGTCGGATTGCAGATCCAGCAGCGGCCGCGCTGCACAGTGGCGGATAAACTCCGCCAGCATCGCTTTTTGTTCACCGCTGAGTTCATCCGCTTCCTGCAGAGCTGCCTGCAGCTCTTCCTGATGATCGAAGAGTTCCTGCTCCGGGTAATCCAGCAGACGGGCGATAAGACGTATCGCAATCATGATGCATCTTCCTCCCGCTTAGTTTTGATCGACACGTCAATCGCATCGATGCGGCGGCTGTTAAACAGATTGAACTTCACGTCGCTGCCGTGGCAGCCGTCGCCGAAGCTGAAGCCACAGCCCTTACTTTCAGGGAAGGCTTCACGCGCCTGCTCGCGGTGGCTGGACGGGATCACAAATCGATCTTCGTAGTTGGCGATCGCCAGATAGCGATACATCTCCTGCGCCTGCGCCTCGGTCAGCCCTACCTGCTCCAGCGCGCTGACGTCATGAACGCCGTCAACGGTTTCGGCACGCTTGTAGTGACGCATTGCCAGCATGCGTTTCAGCGCCAGCAGTACCGGCGCGGTATCGCCAGCCGTCAGCAGGTTAGCGAGGTACTGCACCGGAATACGCAGGCTTTCCACATCCGGCAGCACGCCGTTATGGCCCAGCTGCCCCGCATCTGCCACTGACTGAATTGGCGACAGCGGCGGCACGTACCATACCATCGGCAGCGTGCGATATTCCGGGTGCAGCGGCAGCGCCAGCTTCCAGTCCATCGCCATTTTGTACACCGGTGAACGCTGTGCCGCGTCGATCACACTCTGCGGCACGCCGTCTTTCAGTGCCTGCTCAATAACCGCCGGATCGTTCGGGTCGAGGAAAACATCCAGCTGACTCTGGTAGAGATCTTTTTCATTCTCCACCGAAGCGGCCTGCTCAATACGATCGGCGTCATACAGCAGTACACCGAGGTAGCGGATACGGCCCACACAGGTTTCTGAACATACGGTCGGCGCGCCCGATTCGATGCGCGGATAGCAGAAAATACATTTTTCCGACTTACCGCTTTTCCAGTTGAAGTAGATCTTCTTATAAGGGCAGCCGGTCAGGCACATGCGCCAGCCGCGGCATTTGTCCTGATCGATCAGCACAATGCCATCTTCGCCGCGCTTGTAGATCGCACCGCTAGGACAGGTCGCCACGCACGCCGGGTTCAGGCAGTGTTCGCACAGGCGCGGCAGATACATCATGAAGGTGTTTTCGAACTGGCCGTACATCTCCTTCTGGATATGCGCAAAGTTGGCATCTTTCGAACGCTTGCTGAACTCGCCGCCGAGAATTTCCTCCCAGTTTGGGCCGTTCTCAATCTTCTTCATCCGCTCGCCGGTGATCAGCGAGCGCGGACGGGCAATCGGCTGGTGCTTACCGGCCGGTGCGTTATGCAGATGCTGATAGTCGAAATCAAACGGCTCGTAGTAATCGTCCAGTTCCGGCACGTGCGGGTTGGCAAAGATTTTCGACAGCACGCCAACACGGCTCCCCATGCGGGGTTCCAGCTTGCCGTTAATTTTTCGAATCCAGCCGCCCTTCCACTTCTCCTGATCTTCCCACGCATGAGGGAATCCCACGCCCGGTTTACTTTCTACGTTGTTGAACCAGGCGTACTCCATCCCTTCCCGGCTGGTCCAGACGTTTTTACAGGTTACTGAGCAGGTGTGGCAGCCGATACATTTGTCGAGATTCAATACCATCCCGACCTGTGAACGAATTTTCATTTAGCGACCTCCTGCTGGCTGCCCTGGCAATCGTCGTTGCCTTCGCCATCTAACCAGTTAATATTATTCATCTTTCTGACTATAACGAACTCATCGCGGTTAGAACCGACGGTGCCGTAATAGTTAAAGCCGTAGGACTGCTGCGCATAGCCGCCAATCATATGCGTCGGTTTCGGGCAGACGCGCGTCACCGAGTTATGAATACCGCCACGCTGCTTCGTCGTTTCCGCACCGGGAATATTCACGATACGTTCCTGGGCGTGGTACATCATGGTCATGCCCGCAGGCACGCGCTGGCTGACCACCGCTCTGGCGGTCAGTGCACCGTTGGCGTTGAAGGCCTCGATCCAGTCGTTATCCTCAATACCTAACTGCTTAGCATCGTCCTCGCTCAGCCAGACAATCGGACCACCGCGCGACAGCGTCAGCATCAACAGGTTTTCACTGTAGGTTGAGTGAATACCCCACTTCTGGTGCGGCGTGATAAAGTTCAGCGCCATTTCAGGATTACCGTTAGGCTTGCGGTTTATCAGCGGCTGCACGGTGCGCGTATCAATCGGCGGACGGTAGACCAGCAGGCTTTCGCCAAAGTCACGCATCCACTGATGATCCTGATACAGCTGCTGACGGCCGGTCAGCGTACGCCATGGGATCAGCTCGTGAACGTTGGTATAACCGGCGTTGTAAGACACATGCTCATCTTCCAGACCTGACCAGGTCGGGCTGGAGATAATTTTGCGCGGCTGTGCCTGGATATCGCGGAAGCGGATTTTTTCATCCTCTTTATTCAGCGCCAGATGGGTATGATCGCGCCCGGTAAATTCACCCAGCGCCTGCCAGGCCTTAACCGCAACCTGACCGTTGGTTTCCGGTGCCAGCGACAGAATGACTTCAGCCGCATCAATGGCACTGTCGATATTGGGTCGGCCCGCTGCCGGACCATCGGCCTTGACGTAGTTAAGTTTTTTGAGGAAATCGACCTCGGTCTGAGTATTCCAGCTGATGCCCTTACCGCCGTTGCCCAGCTTATCGAGCAGCGGTCCGAGGGAGGTAAAACGCTCATAGGTTGATGGGTAATCACGCTCCACAACCATCAGATGCGGTGCGGTTTTACCCGGGATCAGGTCACATTCGCCTTTGTGCCAGTCCTGCACGCCCAGCGGCTGTGCCAGCTCGGCGGCAGAGTCGTGCTGCATCGGCAGGGTCACCACGTCGGTTTCCACGCCAAGGTGGCCGACGCACAGCTCAGAGAAACGCTTCGCGATGCCCTTGTAAATTTCCCAGTCGCTGCGGGATTCCCAGGCCGGATCGACGGCGGCAGACAGCGGATGAATAAACGGATGCATATCCGAGGTATTCATGTCGTCTTTTTCATACCAGGTTGCGGTTGGCAGTACGATATCGGAGTAGAGGCAGGTGCTCGACATACGGAAATCGAGCGTAACCACCAGGTCAAGCTTGCCCTTGCCAGGATTATCACGCCATTCCACTTCTTCCGGCTTCGCCGCACCCATTTCACCCAGATCGTCACCCAGCACGCCGCTATCGGTCCCCAGCAGGTACTTCAGCAGATACTCATGCCCCTTACCGGAAGAACCCAGCAGGTTAGAACGCCAGACAAAGAGGTTGCGTGGGAAGTTCTGCGGGTTGTCAGGCTGCTCGGCGGCAAAACGCACGGAACCATCCTTCAAACCGGCAACGGTGTAATCAACCGGGGAAACACCTGCTGCTTTTGCTTTTGCCGCAAGATGCAGTGGGTTAACGTTCAGCTGCGGAGCCGACGGCAGCCAGCCCATGCGCTCAGATCGCACGTTGAAGTCGATCAGGCTGCCGGTGTAGCGTGATTTATCCGCCAGCGGTGACAGCAGTTCCTCGGTTTGCAAGCTCTCATAGCGCCACTGGCTGGAGTGATTGTAGAAGAACGAGGTGCCGTTCATATGGCGCGGCGGGCGCTGCCAGTCAAGGCCAAAGGCCAGCGGCAGCCAGCCGGTCTGCGGACGCAGTTTTTCCTGACCAACATAGTGTGCCCAGCCGCCGCCGCTCTGCCCGACGCAGCCGCAGAAGATCAGCATATTGATCAGGCCACGGTAGTTCATGTCCATGTGATACCAGTGGTTCAGACCGGCACCGACGATAATCATGGAGCGTCCACGCGTTTTTTCAGCGGTCTCGGCAAACTCACGCGCAATACGAATGGTATTCTGACGCGGTACGCCGGTGATCTGCTCAGCCCATGCCGGACTGTAGGCCTTCACCTCATCATAGGTTGCCGCACAGTTAGCATCATTCATGCCACGCTCAACGCCGTAGTTCGCCAGCGTCAAATCGTAGACGCTGGTCACCAGTGCGGTACTACCGTCAGCCAGCTGCAGGCGCTTAACCGGCAGTTTGTGCAGCAGGATTTCATCCAGTGCGACGGTGTTAAAGTCCTGAACTTCGGTACCGCCAAAGTAAGGGAAACCGACGTCAACGATGTCATCGTGCTTGTCCAGCAGGCTCAGCTGCAGCTCGACTTCCTGCTGATCTTTACCTTCGCGCTGTTCGAGGTTCCACTTGCCCTTCTCGCCCCAGCGGTAGCCAATCGATCCCTGCGGTGCAACCAGCTCACCGTTGGCTTCATTGATGGCAATGGTTTTCCACTGCGGGTTATTTTCCTGGCCCAGGCCATCAACCAGATCGCTGGCACGCAGCATACGTCCGGCAGCGTAATAGCCACCGTCGCGCGGCTCCAGCATCACCAGCATCGGCATATCGGTGTAGGTGCGAACATAGTTACGGAAGTATTCCACCTGGCGCTGCTGGTGGAACTCGGTCAGCATAACGTGGCCCATCGCCATCGCCAGCGCGCTGTCGGTGCCCTGCTTAGGCGCAAGCCACTGATCGCAAAGCTTGGCGATTTCGGCATAGTCCGGCGTAATGGCGACGGTTTTGGTACCTTTGTAGCGGACTTCAGTGAAGAAGTGCGCATCCGGCGTACGGGTCTGCGGAACGTTGCTGCCCCACGCCATGATGTAGGAAGAGTTATACCAGTCGGCGGACTCGGGAACGTCTGTCTGTTCACCCCAGGTCATTGGCGATGCCGGAGGCAGGTCGCAGTACCAGTCATAGAAGCTCAGACAGGTGCCGCCAATCAGTGACAGGTAACGCGAACCCGAGGCGTAGGAAACCATCGACATCGCCGGAATAGGCGAAAAACCAATAATACGGTCAGGCCCGAAGGTTTTCGCGGTATAGACGTTAGCCGCAGCAATCAGTTCATTGACCTCCTGCCAGCTTGAACGCACGAAACCACCGCGCCCGCGTGCCGCTTTATAGCTGGTAGCCTGCTCGGCATCTTCCACGATCGACTGCCATGCCAGTACCGGATCGCTATGGCGGGCTTTCGCTTTGCGCCAGAGCGTAATCAGGCTCTTACGCATCAGGGGGTACTTCAAGCGGTTAGCGCTGTATAAATACCAGGAATAGCTGGCTCCGCGGGGACAGCCGCGAGGCTCGTGGTTAGGCAAATCCGGGCGGGTGCGCGGATAGTCGGTCTGCTGGGTTTCCCAGGTGACCAGGCCATTTTTTACATAGATTTTCCAGCTGCATGAACCGGTACAGTTAACCCCGTGCGTGGAGCGAACGATTTTGTCATGCTGCCAGCGGCTGCGATAACCATCCTCCCAGTCACGGTTGGTGTTCAGGGTTTGCCCGTGATCGCCGGAGAAGGGTTCCGCCAGCTGTTTGAAATAGCGTAAACGATCCAGAAATTTGCTCATACGACATGCTCCAAAAAGGAATTATTTTTTATCGCGCTTAGTTATTTTTTTTACGGCCGTAAACCAGCCAGGTAATCGCAATACAAATCAGGTAAAACACGAGAAACACTTTCATTGCTCCGGCAGGTGAGCCGCTCATGCTCAGCGAAATGCCGAAGGTCTGCGGAATAAAGAAGCCGCCCAGCGCACCAATTGCAGAGATAAAACCTAACGCGGCGCTGGTTTCAGTCACCGCTTCACGCTGCGCGGTTTCATCGCTGCCACCGGCGGCTTTGACGCGATCGATGGTCAGCTTGCGGAAGATGACGGCGATCATCTGGAAGGTGGAGCCGCTGCCCAGACCGGCAGCGAAGAACAGCACCATAAACACACCGTAGAAGGCGATAAACGAGCCAGAGCTTGTTTCAGTCGGCAGAGTCAGGAAGACCAGAGCGGTGAATATCGCCATCAGGATGAAGGTAAACAGCGAAACGCGAACGCCGCCCAGACGGTCAGAAATAATACCGCCGGCAGAACGCGCCAGCGCGCCGATAAACGGGCCGAAGAAGGCATACTTCATAATGGCGACATCGGGGAACTGGGTTTTTGACAACATGGCAAAACCAGCGGAAAAACCGATGAAAGAACCGAACGCGGCCAGATAGAGCAGTGAGAGCATCCACAAATGGCCGCGTTTAAGCACCGGCAGCTGCTCGCTCAGTGATGATTTTGCGGCTGCCAGATCGTTCATGCCGAACCAGGCAGCAATCGTGGCGATAAACAGCAGCGGCACCCAAATCCAGGCCGCATTTTCCAGCCAGATCCCGCTGTTACCAGTTGAACCACCGTCGTTGAAAAAACCAAAGATAGCCATCGAAATTGCCAGCGGAGCCAGCAGCTGCATGACGCTAACACCCAGGTTGCCCAATCCGCCGTTGACGCCGAGCGCGCCGCCCTGCATTGATTTCGGGAAGAAGAAGCTGATATTCCCCATACTTGACGCAAAGTTAGCGCCGGCAAAGCCGCACAGCAGAGAAATAATCACAAAAATAGTAAACGGCGTTTCAGGGTTCTGCACCGCAAAGCCCAGCCAGATGCAGGGAAGCAGTAAAAAGCAGGTGCTGAAAGTAGTCCAGCGACGGCCGCCAAAAAGAGGGATCACAAAGGAGTAAGGCACGCGCAGGATGGCACCGGAAACGGAAGGCAGTGCAGTCAGCAGAAAAAGCTGGTCGGTGGTAAAGTTAAAGCCAACCTTATTCAGGTTCACGGCGACGGCGCTGAACAGCATCCAGACGCAGAAAGAGAGCATCAGGCAGAAAACTGAGATCCACAGGTTACGGCTGGCAATTCGCTTTCCCGTAGCCGCCCAGAACTGAGCATTTTCGGGCTGCCAGTTCTCAATGACTGCACTACCTTTCTTTCCTGGTGAAGGGGATGATTGGGACATATTCTTCTCTGTGGTGTTGTTTATGATGGCACCATCCTGAGTAGTAATGCCCCAGATCGAATTGACGTATATCAACGAGCCTGCAGGTGGCGACACGCCGAGGCACAGGATTACCTCTAAAGAGGGGTAGAGAAAACAAAAAATAAAAACAATAAAATCAATTAGTTACTTAATCATCAAAGTGATTACCTGGCGTTATCATATAATCAAGATATTAAGTATTACCCCAAAAGAGGTATGGGTATTCTCTCTTCAATGAAAGACAATAGTATCAACCACTGTATATTCAGCCGTTTTACACAATTAACCCCCCGGAATAATGGATGACTAAAAACCCTGCTCCCGCGACCGTTCTGCTGATTGACGATCACCCGATGATTCGTACCGGACTGAAACAACTGATCGGCATGGACGATCGTCTGAAGGTGATTGGCGAGGCAGGCAATGGTGCGGAAGGTGTACTGCTGGCGGAAAAAAATGACTACGATCTGATCCTGCTGGATCTGCATATGCCAGGAATGAATGGTCTGGAAACGCTGGAACAACTGCGCGCGATAGACGCCCGCGGCCGCATCGTGGTATTTAGCGTTTCAGATTATGAAGATGATGTCGTACGCGCACTCAAGCGGGGTGCCGATGGTTATCTGCTCAAGGATATGGAGCCCGAAGCGTTGCTGAACTCGCTGCATCGCGCTGCCGCCGGGGAAATGGTGCTGAGCGAGACATTACCACCGCTGTTGGCTGCCAGCCTCCGCCAGCAGCGACCAAAAGAAGTGCCGGATATTGAACAGCTTACCGCCCGCGAACGCGATATCCTTAAACTGATTGCAATGGGAATGAGTAATAAACTGATAGCGCGCCGCCTGTGCATCAGTGAAAGCACAGTGAAGGTACACGTTAAGCATTTGCTGAAGAAACTACAGATGAAATCGCGGGTTGAGGCGGCAGTCTGGTCGTTGCAAAACGGCTATAGCTAAAAAGAAGGCAATAAAAAAGCGACGATCGGAGATCGTCGCTTTTCGCATTAACTCAGTCAGCAGTTTCGCGATTATTCGCGGAACAGCGCTTCAATATTCAGTCCCTGTGCCTGCAGAATTTCGCGCAGACGACGAAGACCTTCAACCTGAATCTGGCGAACACGCTCGCGGGTCAGACCAATTTCGCGACCCACATCTTCCAGCGTGGCCGCTTCATAGCCTAACAGGCCGAAACGACGTGCCAGCACTTCACGCTGCTTGGCGTTCAGTTCGAACAGCCATTTGACGATGCTTTGCTTCATATCATCGTCCTGGGTGGTATCTTCCGGACCGTTATCTTTCTCGTCGGCCAGAATATCCAGCAGCGCTTTCTCAGAATCTCCGCCCAGCGGCGTATCAACTGAGGTAATGCGTTCGTTGAGGCGCAGCATCCGGCTTACGTCATCAACAGGTTTGTCTAACTGCTCGGCAATCTCTTCCGCACTGGGCTCATGATCGAGCTTATGGGAAAGTTCACGCGCGGTGCGCAGATAAACGTTCAGCTCTTTCACGATGTGAATCGGCAGGCGGATGGTACGGGTTTGATTCATGATCGCCCGTTCAATCGTCTGACGAATCCACCAGGTGGCGTACGTGGAGAAACGGAACCCTCTTTCCGGGTCAAACTTCTCAACGGCGCGGATCAAACCGAGGTTACCTTCTTCAATCAGATCCAGCAGCGCCAGACCACGATTGCTGTAACGACGGGCGATTTTCACCACCAGACGCAGATTGCTTTCAATCATTCGGCGACGTGAAGGAATGTCGCCACGAAGCGCCCGGCGGGCAAAGAAAACTTCTTCTTCCGCCGTTAACAGTGGGGAATAACCAATCTCCCCAAGATAGAGCTGTGTTGCATCGAGCACACGCTGTGTGGCCCCCTGCGACAGCAGTTCTTCTTCTGCTAAATCGTTATCACCAGGTTCATTTCCGACAAGAGCCTTCTCATCAAAAACCTCAGCTCCGTTTTCGTCGAATTCCGCATCTTCATTTAACTCATTAACTTTCAGCGTATTCTGGCTCATAAGCGGCTCCTACCCGTGATTCCAGGGCAGAACACCAAGGTTCTGCCGGTTATCGCTGCGGTAAATAACGCAACGGGTTTACGGATTTCCCCTTGTAACGAATTTCAAAGTGCAATCTAACCGAACTCGTGCCGGTACTGCCCATGGTGGCTATTTTCTGACCCGCTTTAACCTCTTGTTGTTCACGGACCAGCATAGTGTCGTTATGGGCATAAGCACTCAGGTAGTCATCATTATGTTTGATGATTATCAGATTACCGTAACCGCGCAGCGCATTCCCGGCATATACCACCCTGCCTGAAGCGGTGGATACAACGGACTGACCACGTGAACCCGCGATATCGATACCTTTATTGCCTCCTTCGGAAGCAGAGAAGTTATCAATGATCTTACCATCTGTCGGCCAACGCCAGCTTCCCACTGGGGTTGCGCTGTCCGTTGTACTGCTGACGGTCGGGGCGGTAACCGGCGCTGTTGTCGTTGCAACAGTTGTGCCGGATGAAGGCAGCATTTTGCCTCCACTTCCTCCACTTGGAGTACCTGAATCCTCAGAATACGTAATAACCGGTTGCCGTGCAACAGGTGTTGGCTTCATTTGTGTACTGGAAGGAGGAGTCGTTACGCCACCCGCAGTCGCATCGGCAACCGTGATTGCATTACCACCGGTAATCGGCGTACCGCCGCCGTTGCCAACCTGAATTTGCTGGCCAACGTTGAGCCCGTAAGGGGCAGGGATATTATTGCGCTGCGCCAAATCGCGGAAATCATTGCCGGTAATCCACGCAATATAGAACAGAGTATCGCCACGCTTAACGGTATAAGTATCACCGCTATAGCTCCCTTTCGGAATGTTCCCATAACTGCGGTTGTAAACAATGCGCCCGTTTTCCGTCACCACGTTCGGTGAAGAAGAAGAGGAGGAGGAGGAAAGCATTCCACCATTTGAAGACGACGGCGGGCGCGCGGGAATAAAACCACCGCCGCCCCCGCCACCTGAATTACTCAGCATGCCTGAATCATTACCGCCAACTGAACTGATGGGAGCCTGCGTATTATCGCTGGAACAACCTGCCAGCCAAAAACCTATCAATGAAACGGCCGCAATACGGCGCAACTTAAAAACCGGGCTTCCAGTGCTCATTCTTCCCCCATTACGGCAATGCTTATTAAAGACAGAACTGCGGCCGGGCTGTTGGTTTACAGCATCTTGTGTCAGCCCGCGCGAATTATTCAGATACTAGCAATATCAACCACAACGTGCCATGCCAGTTGTATTAATCTTTATTAGCGACTCACTTCAGGCCAGATCGCCCTGCACCAGGGGAACAAAGCGAACCGGTTCGATGGTTTCAACCACAAACTCACCTCCCCGGCGGCGAATGCGCTGTAAAACCTGCTGCTCTTCCCCCACGGGTAGAACCATAATGCCCCCCTCGTCCAGCTGCGCCAGTAAAGCATCCGGTATTTCCGGCGGAGCAGCCGTCACAATAATCGCGTCGAAGGGCCCGCGAGAACGCCAGCCAAGCCAGCCGTCGCCATGGCGGGTCGAAACATTATGCAAATCAAGCTGCTTCAGTCGGCGCTTGGCCTGCCACTGCAAACCTTTTATGCGCTCGACAGAACACACATGCTCCACCAGATGCGCCAGAATCGCCGTCTGATAGCCGGAACCGGTACCGATTTCCAGCACGCGCGACTGCGGGGTGAGCTCCAGCAGCTCGGTCATTCTGGCCACCATGTAGGGCTGAGAAATAGTCTGTCCGGAACCAATAGGCAGCGCCATATTGTCCCAGGCTTTATGCTCAAAGGCCTCATCAATGAAACGTTCGCGCGGCACATCTTCTATCGCCTGCAGCAATCGTTCATCGTTAATACCCTGCTTTCTCAGCAGTGTAAGCAGCGTATCGATCCGGCCGCCGCTTACCATTTTTGGTCAACCTCAACGCGTGACAGCCAGGAAGATACAACCTCCTGCGCCGCATGGGCGGTCAAGTCGACATGAAGAGCGGTCACCGAAACATAGCCCTCATCAACCGCAGCAAAATCGGTACCCGGGCCTGCATCCAGCTTGTCGCCCGGAGGCCCAATCCAGTACATGGTATTGCCTCTTGGGTCCTGTTGCTGAATCGCCCTGTCGCTGGGATGGCGGCTGCCGCAGCGCGTCACCCGGATACCTTTAATCTGCTCCAGCGGCAAATCGGGAACATTAATATTAAGAATGCGGCCCGTGCGCAGCGGTTCACGCTCCAGCGCACGTAGAATTGAGCAGGTCACCGCCGCTGCGGTTTCATAATGCTGGTGCCCGTCCAGCGACACCGCCAAAGCAGGAAGTCCCAGATGACGCCCTTCCATCGCCGCCGCAACGGTTCCTGAGTAAATAACATCATCACCGAGGTTCGGCCCGGCGTTGATTCCGGAGACCACAATATCCGGCTTGGGGCGCATCAGGGTATTGACCCCGAGGTAAACACAGTCAGTCGGCGTTCCCATCTGCACGGCAATATCACCGTTGGGATAATCAAATGTGCGCAGTGGTGTTTCCAGCGTCAGCGAGTTTGACGCCCCGCTGCGGTTACGATCGGGAGCAACAACCTGGACCTCAGCAAACTGGCGCAGCGCCTTTGCCAGCGCCTGAATACCTGGCGCATGGATACCATCGTCGTTACTCAGCAAAATTCGCATTTAACACCTAACCTGTTGATAATTTTTGTTCGCCCGATTCCGACAGCAGGGATAACTGACCGCTGTGCGTATGAAAAATACGCGGAATAAAGGGCGTGGCTGGAAGCCATTTTAGCTGGATGATTCGGGTTGTGGTAGGTGTAAGTTTCTGGTTTCAATCGACTAGAAGCTGCCGCCGAAGCGGCAGTGAAAAACAGGTCCGCGCGCTATTCATCAACCTCGTCGGCACTGCCCTGCGGCAGAAGCAATTCACGCACCACGCTGGTGGCGAAGCTTCCCGCCGGCAGCCAGAAGTTCATCGCCAGCGTGGCATCATCCAGCCAGACCCAGCGCAGATCGCGGGGGATCACCAGCATCGCGCGGCGTGCGGCTTCCACCTTTTCACGCGTCATCAGCTCGATTAAGGCCGTTTCCGATGCCAAAGAAGCCTGCTCCAGCGCCAGAGCCTCATCGCGGGTGCCCCACTCACCGCTGCCCGGAAGCGGTGCGGTAACACGCAGTTCGTTTTCGTCAACGCGCTGTTGCAGGGTGTCCAGCTCTTCTGCTGTGGCAACAAACCAACTGCCGCGACCGGTCAGCTGCAGCGCATCGCCGTTCAATACCTTCGTCAGCGTGCCCTGCTGTGCCAGACGATCGCTGACGACCTGATTAAACATCGCGCTTCGCGCCGCCGAGAGCAGGAAACTGCGTTTATTACGCTCACGCACGCGGATTTCATCTGCCGCCCAGCGCTGCGCCATCAGCAGGTTGTTACCGTTATGGCCAAAACGCTGGCTGCCAAAGTAGTTGGGGACGCCACCCAGAGCAATCTGCTGCAGGCGCTGCTCTACGGCATCACGATCGGTCACCTGCCGCAGCACCAGCCGGAAATCATTGCCCTGCAGCGCCCCGGTACGCAGCTTGCGGCGGTGCCGGGCACTTTCCAGCACCTCAACCCCTTCCAGCGCAAATTTGCGCATATCCGGCGTCTCTTTACCCGGCAGTCGCAGGCAGAACCACTGTTCGGTAACGGCGTGACGATCCTTCATACCGGCAAAGCTGGCGTCGCGCGGATGAATACCAACGAATTTTGCCAGCGCTTCAGCCACGAAACGGGTGTTACAGCCGGTTTTACGAATACGCACCAGCAGCTGTTCACCGTCGCCGTCCGGTGCGTAGCCCAGATCTTCAATCACAACGAAATCTTCCGCCGTGGCCTTCAGCACGCCTTCGGCGGTCGGCTTACCGTACAGCCAGTTCTGCTTTGCTAAATCCATCTTCAGGCCTTAATCAGCAGCGCAACGGCTTCACAGGCAATGCCTTCACCGCGGCCGGTAAAGCCCAGCTTTTCGGTGGTGGTGGCTTTCACGTTGACTTCATCCATGTGGATACCCAGATCTTCGGCAATATTGATGCGCATTTGCGGCGTGTGCGGCAGCATTTTCGGCGCCTGTGCGATGATCGTGACGTCAACGTTGCCCACGCGGTAGCCTTTTTTCTCAATCTGGCGCCACGCTTCGCGCAGCAGCTCGCGGCTGTCCGCACCTTTATAGGCGGCGTCGGTGTCCGGGAAGAGTTTACCGATATCGCCCAGCGCAGCCGCACCCAGCAGTGCATCGGTCAGCGCATGCAGCGCCACGTCACCGTCGGAATGGGCCAGTAATCCTTTCTCATAAGGGATACGCACGCCGCCAATAATCAGCGGGCCTTCGCCGCCAAAAGCGTGTACATCAAAACCATGACCAATACGCATTATGCGTTCTCCTTATTATAAATTTGGGTCAGATAGAACTCGGCCAGCGCCAGATCTTCCGGCCGGGTTACTTTAAGATTATCACTGCGTCCGCTGACTAATTCCGGGTGATAGCCGCAGTACTCGAGGGCAGAAGCCTCATCGGTAATGCTGGCACCTTCACGCAGGGCGCGCTCCAGACAGTTTCGCAGCAGCGCCAGCGGGAACAACTGCGGCGTCAGCGCGTGCCACAGGGCTTCACGCTCCACCGTATGGGCAATCGTTTCGGCACCGCCGGTTGCCCGCTTCATGGTATCGCGTACCGGTGCGGCAAGAATACCGCCGACCTCACTGCGCTGGGTCAGCTCCAGCAGGCGGGTAAGATCGTTGAGATGCAGACAGGGGCGAGCGGCGTCATGTACCAGCACCCACTGCGCATTTTCAGCCGCTTTTAATCCGGCCAGCACCGAGTCGGCACGCTGGTTACCGCCCACCACCTGAATAATACGCGGGTCGTTCGCCACCGGCAGTCGTGAAAAATAGACATCATCCGGGCTGAGAGCCACAATCGCCTTAGTCACCGCCGGGTGCGCCAGCAGCGCATCCAGGCTGTGTTCAAGAATCGTTTTGTTGCCGATGGAAAGATACTGTTTGGGGCACTCGGACAGCATACGGCTGCCAATCCCCGCTGCGGGCACAACGGCGATCACGTGCGGACAGGAGTCTGCGATGTTCATGGTTATCGTTACTGATTGGCTGGTTGGCTTTGCTGCGCGTTTCGTTTGCTTTGATCCGGCACAAGGCGATAGAAGATCTCACCGGGTTTGATCATTCCCAGCTCGTTACGTGCGCGTTCCTCGATCGCTTCCGAACCGCCGTTAAGATCGTCGATTTCGGCAAAAAGCTGATCGTTGCGCGCTTTAAGCTTGGCGTTATTGGTCTGCTGCACCGCAACATCCTCATTAACGCGCGTATAGTCATGTATGCCATTCTTGCCCAGCCAGAGCGAATATTGCAGCCAGCCCAGCAGAACAAGTAACAGCAGCGTAAGTTTTCCCATCCCCGCCCCCTGAAAAACGGCTCAATCATCCCATAACTTTTACTACGACTCCACTCTGCCAGTGAAATAGAGCTGTTTTCTCGGACTAAGCCGCGCAAACGCGGCAAAAAACACCAAATGAGAGATAATTTCTGGCGCAGGTTAACGAAAAATTTTGTAACGCAGCGATGCGTTTACACATCAGGCGTGAAGGTCACCAACCGGTTAACTGGCTAAACAGCAGCCAGAACAGGCAAATAACCACCATCACCGTTGCAATCGTAGTCCAGATCAGATGCCCGCGCAGCAGCACGCTGATTGCAATACCGACCAGCACGGAAACCGGCAGCAGTGCAAGGAAGAACGGCCAGGTGTAAAGGAAGAAAAACAGGGTGTTAGAACCGTATAGTACAAACGTTGTAGCGAGGGCTACCCACCATGAAGCGAAGCCCACCACGCCGCCAGGAAATGGCCAGGAAGCCTCATCTTGATCGCTTTTGTCTTTTCTTGCCAGCAGTGGGGTGACGTTTTGCATAGATATCCCATTAACGCTTGAGCGGCGCACCGAAACGATGCCCGCCTGAATAACGCCCGCAAGGGCGTTAACAGTCGCTGTATCAGGGTTTGATAATATCGCGCTGGCGCAGCAGGTCTAATATCTGGGCGGTTAAATGTGTTACCAATTGTTCACCGTCCAGGTGGAGGTCAGCCCGTTCCGGGGCCTCGTAAACCGAGTCAATACCGGTGAAATTACGCAGCTCTCCTGCCCTGGCTTTTTTGTACAATCCTTTCGGATCGCGCGCTTCACAAATGGCCAGCGGCGTATCGACAAACACCTCAATAAAACGCCCTTCTCCCAGCATCTCGCGCACCATATCGCGCTCGGCACGGTGCGGCGAAATAAATGCAGTGAGTACCAGCAGACCCGCATCCACCATCAGCTTCGCCACTTCTCCCACCCGGCGGATATTCTCCCGGCGGTCGTCATCGCTGAAGCCGAGATCGCGGCACAGGCCGTGGCGCACATTATCGCCATCCAGCAGATAGGTACTGGCACCCAGACGATGCAGTACCTGCTCCAGCGCACCGGCTACGGTGGATTTACCGGAGCCGGAAAGCCCGGTAAACCACAGTACCGCGCCCTGATGACCGTGCTGCCCTTCACGATCTTCCCGGCTGACCGGGTGATCGTGCCAGACGACATTCTCGTCATGCAGGGCCATGTTAATTACCGCCCAGCAGGTCGCGCGCATTCCAGTGCGGGAAGTGACGACGCACCAGCGCGTTCAGCTCCAGCTCAAAGGCGCTGTAGTTACCTGCCGCTTGCTGCGTTTCCGCCAGCGCTTCAAGGATCATACCGGCCCCAACGGTGACGTTGCTCAGACGATCGATAAAGATCATCCCGCCGGTTACCGGGTTTTGCTGATACGGATCAAGCACCATTGGCTCATCAAAAGTCAGATCAACCAGGCCAATCCCGTTCAGCGGCAGCTCCTGCGCTTCATGACGGGTCAGGTTATTGATCTCAACCTGATACTGAATTTTCTCTACGCGCGCGCGGGTCTTCTTACCGGCAATTTTCACGTCAAAGCTCTGGCCCGGCACCAGCGGCTGCTCGGCCATCCACACCACATTGACCGACGCGCCCTGTACCGGTTTGAGATCGGCATCAGCGGCCACCAGCAGATCGCCACGGCTGATGTCGATTTCATCTTTCAGCACCAGGGTAATCGCTTCGCCCGCGCTGGCCTGCTGCAAATCACCATCAAAGGTGACGATGCGGGCAATGGCCGACTCAACGCCGGACGGCAGCACTTTTACCCGCTGACCGACCTGTACCACGCCGGACGCCAGCGTACCGGCGTAGCCACGAAAGTCGAGGTTCGGGCGGTTAACGTACTGCACCGGGAAACGCATCGGCTGCTGCTCTACCACGCGCTGCACCTCAACGGTTTCCAGCACGTCGAGCAGCGTCGGGCCGCTGTACCAGTTCATTGCGGCGCTCGGTGCCGCCACGTTCTCGCCTTCCAGCGCGGAGAGCGGCACAAAGCGGATATCCAGATCGCCCGGCAGCTGTTCGGCAAAGTCGAGGTAGCTCTGTTTGATCTCTTCAAAGGTCTGCTGGCTGTAGTCCACCAGATCCATTTTATTGACCGCCACCACCAGGTGTTTAATGCCCAGCAGCGTAGAGATAAAGCTGTGGCGACGGGTTTGATCGAGCACGCCTTTGCGGGCATCGATCAGCAAAATCGCCAGATCGCAAGTTGAAGCACCGGTCGCCATGTTGCGGGTGTACTGCTCGTGTCCCGGGGTATCGGCGATAATGAATTTACGCTTCTCGGTAGAGAAATAGCGGTAGGCAACATCGATGGTGATGCCCTGTTCGCGCTCGGCCTGCAGGCCATCCACCAGCAGCGCCAGGTCCAGCTTCTCACCCTGTGTACCATGACGCTTGCTGTCATTGTGAAGCGTGGAGAGCTGGTCTTCATAAATCTGTCGGGTGTCGTGCAGCAGGCGGCCAATCAGCGTACTTTTGCCATCGTCAACGCTGCCGCAGGTCAGAAAACGCAGCAGGCTTTTATGCTGCTGAGCGTGCAGCCAGGCTTCCACCCCGCCCTGATCGGCGATCTGTTGTGCAATAATGGTATTCATGGCGGCTCCTTAGAAATAACCCTGGCGTTTCTTCAGCTCCATCGAGCCAGACTGATCGCGGTCAATCACCCGCCCCTGACGCTCGCTGGTGGTGGAAACCAGCATCTCTTCGATAATCTCCGGCAGCGTTTGCGCTTCAGACTCTACCGCGCCGGTCAGCGGCCAGCAGCCGAGGGTACGGAAACGTACCATGCGCTGTTCGATTTTCTCGCCGGGCTGCAGGTTAATGCGCTCGTCGTCGATCATCATCAGCATGCCGTCACGCTCCAGAACCGGGCGCTCAGCGGCCAGATAAAGCGGAACGATTTCGATATTTTCCAGGAAGATATACTGCCAGATATCCAGCTCGGTCCAGTTAGAGAGCGGGAACACGCGAATACTTTCGCCTTTGTTAATCTGGCCGTTGTAGTTATGCCACAGCTCCGGGCGCTGATTTTTCGGGTCCCAGCGGTGGAAGCGGTCGCGGAAAGAGTAGATACGCTCTTTCGCGCGGGATTTCTCCTCGTCACGACGTGCGCCGCCAAAGGCCGCATCAAAACCGTATTTGTTCAGCGCCTGCTTCAACCCTTCGGTTTTCATGATATCGGTATGCTTGGCGCTGCCGTGGACAAACGGGCTGATGCCCATTGCCACGCCTTCCGGGTTGCGGTGAACCAGCAGCTCGGCACCGATGTTTTTTACCGTACGGTCGCGGAATTCGTACATTTCACGGAATTTCCAGCCGGTATCAACATGCAGCAGCGGGAACGGCAGCGTTCCCGGATAGAAGGCCTTACGCGCCAGGTGCAGCATCACCGATGAGTCTTTACCGATGGAGTACATCATCACCGGATTGGCGAACTCTGCCGCCACTTCGCGGATAATATGGATACTCTCCGCCTCCAGTTGACGCAGATGAGTCAGACGTTTTTGATCCATAACTTTTCCTCAAGCCAAATTCACAACGGCGGACTCGCGTCCGTCCTGCTGCGCAGAATGTTGATACCACGCCAGCTGCTGATGCAGATTGACCACTTCGCCAATCACCAACAGCGCCGGGGTTGGGGCGTTGCGTGCCAGCTCGTCCAGCTGATCCAGCGTGCCGGTCAGCACCTTTTGATCCTGCCGGGTGCCACGGCCAATCACCGCCGCCGGAGTTTTAGGGTCGCGCCCGTGGGCGATAAGCTGGCTGGCGATGTCGCCTGCGTTTGCCGATCCCATATAAATTGCCAGCGTCTGCCGCGCACGCGCCAGCGACGGCCAGTCTGTACCGCTGCTGTCGGCCCGGCACTGGCCGGTGACAAACAGCACGCTCTGGGCGTGATCGCGGTGGGTCAGCGGTATCCCGGCATAGGCAGTTGCGCCTGCTGCTGCGGTCACACCCGGCACCACCTGGAAGGGAATACCCGCCTCCACTGCCGCCTGAAGTTCTTCACCTCCGCGACCGAAGATAAACGGATCGCCACCCTTCAGACGCACCACGCGCTTACCCTGTTTGGCCAGCTCAACCAGCAGGCGATTGGTTTCTTCCTGTGGCACGCTGTGGGCGTTGGCACGCTTGCCAACACAGATACGGTCGGCGTCGCGGCGGACTAAATCCAGAATTTCATCGCTGACCAGATAGTCATACAGCACCACATCGGCCAGCTGCATGACCTGCAACCCGCGCAGCGTCAGCAGACCGCTGTCGCCCGGCCCCGCTCCCACAAGGATAATCTCTCCCTGTGCGGCTTCCGGTTCATCCAGCTGCTTATCCAGCGTGAGGCGAGCGCCATCAACGTTGCCCGACCCCACCTGGCTGGCAAACAGCCCGTTAAAGGCTTTCTCCCAGAAGCGGCGGCGATCGGACATTTTACTAAAGCGGGCTTTGACCTTGCCGCGCCACTGACCGGCAATCTCTGCCATCTGGCCCAGCGTGGCGGGCAGCAGGGTTTCAATTTTTTCACGCAGCAGGCGTGCCAGCACCGGCGCAGTACCGCCGGAAGAGATAGCCACCACCAGCGGCGAGCGATCGACGATGGAAGGGAAAATAAAGGAGCATTTCGGCTGGTCATCCACCACGTTCGCCAGCAGGAAACGATCGGTGGCGTCCTGAAACACCTGGCCGTTGAGGTCGCCATCATCGGTGGCGGCGATTACAAAAAATACGCGGTCAAGCTGGCTGGCATCATAGGCCTTCGCCAGCCATTCGATTTCGCCCTGGGTTTCCAGTTCGGCCAGTTCGTCACAGAGTTCGAGTGATACCACCAGTACCCGCGCACCGGCGCGTCGAAGCAGTTCGATTTTGCGCGCGGCCACATCGCCGCCGCCCACTACCAGCACCGGTTTGTGTCTGATATCAGCAAATAGAGGAAGGTAATCCACGTAAACCCTGTCGCTTATCACATAAAGTTAACAGGACTATACGTCCCCGCATTAAGGCTTATGAAATTACTAATTGGAATGAGTAGTTACCTAATGGAATAACGTGCTGGTAAAGCAGCGAACAAAATGTGCTTAACGGATGATATTTCGGGTATTTCAGAGCGAATGAAATTGTGCAACCCGCGTCACAATTTCATACTAGCGGGGCAAAATTTTTCGCCCGATTTAACACGGGATAACGATTAAGGAATTTCGAATGTTCACCTTACTGCGTCTGGGGGCGCTGGCAGCGTTAATCGGCTGCGGAATAAGTCTGCCGGCAGGCGCAACAACGGAAAAAGTGGGCAGTATTGCCGAACAACAGCTGCGCCATATTGCCACCTATTTTCCCGGACGCATGGCGGGCAGCCCGGCAGAGATGCTTACAGCCGACTATCTGCAGCAGCAGTTCAGCCAGCTGGGCTACAAAAGCGATACGCGCCGTTTTAATACCCGCTATCCCTGGCACCATCAGGACGGCGAGGACACGTGGCGTAATATTAATGCCACCTCGGTGATTGCTGCCCGCGAAGGCGAAGTCCCACAGCAGATCCTGATTATTGCCCACACCGACAGCACCTCGCCGCAGAGCGATGCCGACGTACAGAAAAACCTCGGCGGGCTGAGCGCTCAGGCGGCGGACAATAACGCCTCCGGCCTGGGGGTAATGCTGGAACTGGCGGAGCGTTTGAGCAAGGAGCACCTGCACTACAGCCTGCGATTTGTCGCGCTCAGCGGAGAAGAGATCGGCCAGCGCGGTAGTGAAGATTACCTGGCGCGGATGAAGCCGGAAGAGAAACAAAATACGCTGCTGGTGATCAACCTCAACAGCCTGATCGTCGGCAATCATCTCACCTTCAGCAGCGGGAATAACACGCCGCTGGCCGTGATGCGCCAGACGCGTGACCGGGCGCTGACGCTGGCCAGGCGCAGCGGAATTTATGCCGTCGGTAAAAAAGAAAAAAATGCCAGCGGCAGCCCCTTCGACCGCGCCGGTTTTCCGTTAATGACGGTCAGCACCAGCGACGGCCCGTCCGGCAAAATGCCCGCAGTGCTGAAACAGCATTTCCCCGTCGGGCTACGCAATCAGGCACAACGTGATAATCTGGCCTATATCGACCACTGGCTTCCGGGCCGCATCACCAGCCGAACCCACAGTACCGTGGCCGTGCTGCTGCCGCTGATCCGCGAGCTGGCCAATCCCTGATCCTGTTGGAGCCATCATGTATATTGTCTTTCTCAGCTATACCCGCCCGATGCAAGAAGTTGAAGCCGTACTGGAGCCGCACGTAGCGTGGATTAACCGTTACTTTGCCGAAGGCGTGTTTATCAGCGCCGGGCGCAAAGATCCGCGTACGGGGGGGATGATCATGGTGAAGGATATCGATCGGGCGCGGCTGGATGCGATTTTGGCGGAAGACCCGTTCCAGGCCGTCGCCAGCTATGACGTGACGAAAGTGAATATTACCCGTTCGGCGGAGGAATTTGCCGGCCTGACCGGGATCTGAACCGGGCTTACGGTTCAGCATGGGCACGTTTACGCGACTGCTCGTCATAAACAAATGCGCGACAACAGAAGCTTAACGCCAACGATAAGCTTCTGCTCTTGAGCCCGCGTATTTGCCCTGCTAAGCCAGCGGCAGCCCGGCACCTTGCACAGGGCTGCTACCCACTCAGCTTATCACTCGTGCAGGCCGCACTCGCGCTTCAGGCCAAAGAAGCGCGTCTCTTCCTCAGCCATACCCGGTTCCCATTTGCGGGTCGTGTGGGTGTCGCCAACGGAGAGGTAGCCCTGCTCCCACAGCGGGTGATAATCCAGACCGTTCTGCTGCAGGTACTGATACACCTGACGGTTATCCCAGTCGATAATTGGCAGCAGCTTGAATACGCCTTTCTTGATCGCCAGCACCGGCAGATGCGCCCGACTGCCGGACTGATCGCGGCGCAGACCGGCGAACCACGTTTGCGCATTCAGGCTTTCCAGCGCGCGGTTCATCGGCTCAACCTTATTGATTTGGTTATAGCGTTCAATGCCTTCAACGCCCTGCTCCCACAGCTTGCCGTAGCGTGCTTCCTGCCAGGCCGCGCTGTGTTCGGCGCGGAACACCTTCAGGTTCAGATCCAGCTGCTCGGTCAGCTTATCAATAAACTGATAGGTTTCCGGGAACAGATAGCCGGTATCGGTGAGGATCACCGGGATATCCGGCTTCTGGCGGGTGACCAGATGCAGGCTCACCGCCGCCTGAATGCCGAAGCTGGAGGTCAACACCGCTTCGCCCGGCAGATTCTCCAATCCCCAGATCACCCGATCTTCGGCTGAAAGCTTATCCAGCCGGTTATTGATCTCGGCGAGCGCCATCACGCGCTCCACCTTGGGTAGTGCATTCAGTTCAGAGAGATCGAGTACCGCCATCTTACACCTCCATCATTCCCAGAAATCACGGGCCGGATCGAGCACCGGTCTGACAATGCCGGTGCGGATCGTAAAGTCACCGAAGCCTTCATCCGCTTCGCGCTCTTTCGACCAACGGCCGATCAACTCATCAAGCGTAGCCAGGATTTCCGTTTCATTAATGTTTTCGCGATACATGCGCGGAATACGGGTTCCCATGCGGTTACCGCCCAGGTGCAGGTTATAGCGCCCCGGTGCCTTGCCCACCAGGCCGATCTCGGCCAGCAGCGCACGACCGCAGCCGTTCGGGCAGCCGGTGACACGCAGCACGATATGCTCATCGCCCACCCCGTGCGCGGTCATGATCCCCTCCACGCGGGTAACAAATTCCGGCAGGAAGCGTTCGGCTTCCGCCATTGCCAGTGGACAGGTCGGGAACGCCACGCAGGCCATTGAGTTTTCGCGCTGGTGGCTGACGTTTTCCATCAGGCCGTGCTGCTTGGCAATCTGCTCAATTTTCTCTTTTTCCGATTCCGGCACACCGGCCACAATCAGATTCTGATTAGCGGTTAAGCGGAAGTCGCCCTGGTGAATCTTAGCGATCTCCACCAGACCGGTCTTCAGCGGGCGGCCCGGGTAGTCGAGCAGGCGGCCGTTTTCCACAAACAGCGTCAGGTGCCATTTGTTATCGATGCCTTTTACCCAGCCAAAACGATCGCCACGGGTGGTAAATTCATACGGACGGATCGGCTCGAAGGTGACGCCAGCGCGGCGCTCAACTTCAGCTTTGAAGACGTCCGGCCCCACGCGCTCCAGCGTATATTTGGTTTTAGCGTTCTTACGATCGGTGCGGTTACCCCAGTCGCGCTGGGTAGTCACCACAGCAGCCGCTACATCCAGGATTTTTTCCACCGGGAAATAGCCAAACTCGCTGGCGGTACGCGCATAGGTGGCTTTGTTACCGTGGTCGATGGACAGACCGCCGCCCACCAGCAGGTTAAAGCCGATCAGCTTGCCGTTTTCGGCAATCGCAATAAAGTTCAGGTCGTTGGCGTGCAGATCCACGTCGTTATGCGGCGGCACCACCACGGTAGTTTTAAACTTACGTGGCAGATAGGTTTCACCCAGAATCGGCTCAACGTCGGTGGTAGCAACCTTCTCCTGATCCAGCCAGATTTCCGCATAGGCGCGGGTCTGCGGCAGCAGGTGTTCGGACAGCTTCTTCGCCCATTCGTACGCTTCCTGATGCAGTTCAGACTCGATCGGGTTCGAGCTGCACAGCACGTTACGGTTTACGTCATTGGCGGTGGCCAGCGCGTCCAGCCCGACTTCATGCAGCATCTGGTGGGCAGGTTTAACGTTGCCCTTCAGAATACCGTGGAACTGGAAGGTCTGGCGGTTAGTCAGACGGATGCTGCCATAAATGGTATTATTCGTGGCGAATTTATCAATCGCCAGCCACTGCTGCGGCGTCATGATGCCGCCCGGCAGGCGGCAGCGCAGCATCATCGCATGGCGCGCGTCCAGCTTCTGCTCGGCACGCTCGGCACGAATATCGCGGTCATCCTGCTGATACATACCGTGGAAACGGATCATCAGGAAGTTGTCGCCGTTAAAACCGCCGGTCAGGCCGTCGTGCAGGTCTGCAGCAATACTTCCACGCAGGAAGTTGCTCTGTTTTTTCATCCGCTCGGCGTCGACCAGCTTACCTTCGACAACCAGAGGACCAGGGTATCTTTCATTGCTCATTAGTACACATCTCGCTGATAACGGCGCTCAATGCGCAGATCGCTTAAGAATTCATCTGCCGTTTCGATGTCCATGCCACCGTATTCGGCTACCACTTCCAGTAATGCTTGCTCAACGTCTTTAGCCATGCGATTGGCATCGCCGCAGACATAAATGTGTGCGCCTTCCTGAATCCAGCTCCACACTTCCGCCCCTTTCGCGCGGATTTTATCTTGTACGTATATTTTATGTTTCTGGTCGCGTGACCAGGCTAAATCAATATTGGTCAGCAGGCCGTCTTTGACGTAGCGCTGCCATTCAACCTGATAGAGGAAGTCTTCGGTAAAATGCGGATTGCCGAAGAACAGCCAGTTTTTGCCGCCGGCACCTTCGCTATCGCGCTGCTGCATAAAGGCGCGGAACGGCGCAATACCGGTGCCCGGGCCAATCATAATCACCGGGGTTTCCGGGTTGGCAGGCAGGCGGAAGTTATCGTTGTGCTCAATGAACACGCGGATTTCATCGTCCTCCACCAGACGGTCGCCCAGATAGCTGGAGGCACCGCCCGCACGGGCGCGGCCTTCAATTTCATAGCGCACCACGCCAACAGTGATATGCACTTCCGTTTCGTTCTCAGCCTGGGAAGAGGCGATCGAATAGAGGCGCGGCGTCAGAGGGCGCAACAGCCCGGTCAGCTGTTCGGCGTTCAGTTCGGTCGGTGCAAAGCGTGCCATATCAACGATCGGCGTGTTCTGCGCATACTGCTGCAGGCTGGCCTTATCGGTGATCTGCGCCAGCAGCGCTTCATTATGGGAAAGTTTGGCATACTGCTCAACGATCTGCGGGGTATTAACCGTCAGCTCGTAGTGTTTTTGCAGCGCTTCCGCCAGCGGCAGCGTTTCACCGTGCACGCTGACCGGCTCGTCACCCTTCAGCCACAGCAGCTCCAGCAGCTCTTTCACCAGTGCGGGATCGTTCTCAAACCACACGCCCAGCGCATCGCCCGGCTTGTAGCGCAGTCCTGATTCACCCAGATCGATTTCGATATGGCGCACGTCTTTATCGGAATCGCGGCCGGTGATTTTCTGATTTACCGCAAAGCTGGCGGTCAGCGGCGCTTCTTTGGTGTAAGGGCTGCTGTGGATCTCATTGACGCTACCTGCAGCCGTGGCTGCCGCCGCCGCAGGAGCTTCTTTCGGCACGCGCGCCTGTAAAATTTCTACCAGCTGTTTACGCCAGGCTTCGGCCGCCGCAGCGTACTCAACGTCGGCATCCACGCGGTCCAGCAGGCGTGTTGCGCCCAGCTCGGCCAGCCGGTTGTCGAAATCTTTACCCGCCTGACTGAAGAATTCATAAGAGGTATCGCCCAGGCCGAACACCGCAAAGGCGCTGGCGTCCATTTTTGGCGCTTTCTTCGACATCAGGAACTTATGCAGCGCCACGCCCTCTTCTGGCGGTTCACCCTCGCCCTGGGTGGAGGTGACCACCACCAGCAGTTTTTCCTGGGCAATCTGCTTGAACTTATAGTCACCGGCATTCACCAGGTTGACGTTTAGTTTCGCCGCAAGCAGGTCATCACGCAGCTGCTCTGACAGGCGGCGGGCATTGCCGGTCTGCGAGGCAGAAAGGATGGTGATGGTTGGCACCTCGACCGGAGCAGGTGCTGCTGCAACCACCGCCCCCGGAGCCTGATTGACCATGCCCCAGAAGTAACCGGACAGCCACGCCAGCTGGGTTGGGGTGTAATCCCCGGTCGCTGCCTGTAAGCGGGCAAGCTGATCGGGATTCAGCGGAAGCATATTTAGAGGTGCCTGAGTCGTCATTGCGTCGATAATTCCAGTGTCGGAGATCTGATTACTGACAGGGTAAGGGCAAGCAGAATAACCCTTAAATAAGGGTTGACAATAATTAATAACCAAAATGACTAAATGGTTTTTCAGGTAAGGCTTATTGGCAAAACAGGTTGATAATGTTTTTATTTATCAGCCAGTTAAAACAGAAGGCATTTGGTTTACACTTTGACAGGGCGCCGTTACCGGGAAACGGGTGCGAAAAAAGCTGTTTTCCGGTATCCTGCGGCGGTTTTCACCATCAAGACTGAGACTGTAACCATGGCGACCACGCTGTTTAAAGATTTTCAATTCGAAGCCGCACACCATCTGCCGAATGTGCCTGCCGGGCATAAATGCGGCCGACTGCACGGGCACTCTTTTATGGTGCGTCTGGAGATTACCGGCGAGGTGGATGCGCATACCGGTTGGGTAATCGACTTTTCCGAGATTAAAGCGGCATTTAAGCCGGTTTACGATCGTCTCGACCACTATTATCTGAACGATATTCCTGGCCTCGAAAATCCGACCAGTGAAGTACTGGCGGCCTGGATCTGGCAGCAGATGAAGCCGGTACTGCCGCTGCTGAGCGCGGTGATGGTGAAAGAGACCTGCACCGCTGGCTGCGTTTATCGCGGCTAATCGGCCCCGTTGCCGGTCACCGCTGGCAACGTAGAGCGATCCTCATTCCGTTGCCTGATAGTCGGTGTCCGGGATGAGGTCAGTCCGAGCACACCGGAACGGCAAAAGACGCTCCCTGCGAGCCTCGGCACACGGCATCCCTGCCGTGTGACGTCCGGTTTACCTCAGACTAACCTCATCCCCATCAGTATCATTCTCTCTGCCCTCACACTGATATATCTCGGTAAAATGAAAATAAACCTGAAAAATCAACCTCAATTTCTTATGCGAAATTCGGCATAGCTTTGTTCATATTTATATATTCTTATCGAATATATAATAGCAAATCACGATATATGGTCGTTTTTTTAGTTCGTGATAGTCTCTCGCCATAAGTTCAGATCAATAATAATAACTTATTAAGAGAAGGTGTCACGTGCCCGCATGGCTTAATTTAGCAATCGATTCATTCTGGCCCATGCTTTATGCCGGACTGACATTTACCATCCCATTAACCTTAATTTCATTTATTCTTGGCTTATCCCTTGGCTTTATTGCTGCACTGGTCCGTTTATATGGACCAGAGCCGTTAAAAAAAATTGTTCGCTTTTACGTCTGGCTTATTCGCGGTACGCCTCTGCTGGTGCAGCTGTTCCTGATTTTCTATGCTCTGCCCAGCGCCGGTATTACGCTGGACGCGTTTCCCGCAGCGATAATCGGCTTTACGCTGAATATCGGTGCCTATACGTCAGAGGTCATTCGCGCCACCCTGCTTTCCGTGCCGAAAGGCCAGTGGGAGGCGGCGCACTCTATCGGTATGAACTGGGCACAGGCACTGCGCCGGGTGATTATTCCTCAAGCTGCACGCATTGCCGTGCCGCCGCTGTCGAATACCTTTATTTCACTGGTCAAGGATACGTCGCTGGCCTCGGTCATTACTGTGCCTGAGTTGTTCCTTGCCGCGCAGCGAATTGCGGCAGTAACCTATCAGCCATTAATATTATATACCGAAGCAGCGATCGTTTATTTAATTATCAGTTCAGTGCTCTCTTCTCTACAGACCCGTCTGGAGAAAAAGCTGGAAAATACAGGCGCAGTGAAGGAGAAAGAGAATGATAACGCTGTCCGGAATTGAAAAAAGATTCGACGACAACCCCGTATTAAAAAATATTAACCTGACGATTAAAGAAGGCAGCGTGACGACGTTAATTGGTCCGTCGGGCAGCGGGAAAAGCACCCTGCTGCGCTGCGTTAATCTGCTGGAGGTTCCACAGGCCGGGGAATTAACCCTCGGAAAAGAAAAACTTGTGTTTAACGGCAGCGGGCGGGCCAGCAGAAAAGATGTTTATCGCATCTGCCAGCAGACCGGCATGGTATTTCAAAGCTTCCAGCTGTTCCCCCATCTGCGGGTGATTGAAAACATTACCGAAGGGTTGGTTACCGTGCATAAACAGCCGCTCAAACAGGCGCGCGAGCGGGCCGAAGAACTGCTGGCCAAAGTGGGGCTGCTGCACAAGCGCGATGCCTGGCCAGCCAATCTTTCCGGTGGTCAGCAGCAGCGCGTGGCCATTGCCCGCGCGCTGGCCCCCTCACCAAAGGTGCTGCTGTGCGACGAGCCGACTTCCGCGCTGGACCCGGAACTCTCGCTTGAAGTGGTGGCGGTATTACGACAGCTGGCCAAAGAAGGGATGACCATGCTGATGGCCACTCATGACCTGCGGCTGGCGGCCAATATTGCCCAGCAGGTGGTATTCCTGGAAGCCGGTGAAATTGTTGAAACCGGCACCTCACAGGACATTTTTACCCGGGCGCAAAAAGCCCGGACCAAAGCCTTTATCTCGACCCTTACCGAAACCCTGCCCGATTCATGGGAAATTTGAAGTTAAGACGGCATCACCCAACCCATTCAGGAGTTATGACTATGAAAACTATCGCAACGCTGCTGCTGGCAGGCATGGTACAAATCGGTTTTTCTGGCGCAGCGCTGGCGGAAACCGATCTGGCAAAAATCCAGTCGGCTGGCGTCTTTAAAATCGGTACCGAAGGGACCTATCCTCCGTTTACCTTCCACGATGCTTCCGGCGCATTAACCGGTTTTGACGTTGATATTGGCCGCGAAGTGGCGAAACGCCTGAAGGTGAAAGCTGAATTCGTTGAGGGGAAATGGGATGGCCTGATCGCGGGTCTGGACGCCAAACGCTATGAGGCGGTGATCAATCAGGTATCGATCACCCCGGAGCGCCAGGCGAAATATGATTTCTCTACCCCGTACCTTTCTTCGAAAGCGGCGCTGATTGTGCGCGATGATAATAAGACAATCAAAACGTTCGAGGACCTGAAAGGTAAAAAATCTGCGCACACCCTGACCAGTAACTATGCCCAGCTGGCGCGCGGCTACGGTGCGGAAATCGTCGCTACCGACGGTTTTAACCAGTCGGTTGATCTGGTGGCCCAGGGCCGTGCTGATGCCACCATTAACGACAACCTGTCGTTCCTCGACTTCAAAAAGCATAAACCGGATGCGCCGGTGAAAATCGTCGCCAGCCGTTCCGATGCCGAACAGGTCGGTATTCTGATTGAAAAAGGCAATCCGCAGCTGAAAGAAGCGATTGATAAAGCGCTGGCCGATATCAAGAGCGACGGCACCTGGCAGCGTATTTCAGTGAAATACTTCGGCACCGACGTGTCCAAATAAATCCGCAGCGGGCTTCTCGTAAGCCCGTTTTGCGTCCGCGATTGCTATCCCTCCCCCACGCCCGTTCGCGGGCGTGTTTTGAAACATTTTGTCATACTCCTGTCACGCCCGCTCTCTAGTCTGTCGCTCTCCAACAAAGATCGAGAGAATCTCAATGAAGCTTTTCAGCAAACTTTCCGTTATCGCTCTGGTTTTTTCCGCCTGCGCCCAGGCCAGCACCATTAACATCCTCGACTTCCCTCAGCCGGATAACAACCCGGAAGAGTTCTACGCACTGACCGAGATCCCGGCGGGCGGCATCATCAAGTATGAAACCGACGCCAAAACCGGCTTTATCGTTGCCGACCGCTTCCAGTCTATGCCGGTAGCCTATCCGGCCAACTACGGCTCACTGACCCAGTCGCTGGGCGGTGACGGCGATCCGCTGGATGTGATCTTCTACACCCGCGCACCGATGGCACCGGGTACGCTGATCAAACTGCGCCCGATCGGCGTACTGAAGATGATCGACGGCGGCGAATCCGACGATAAGATCGTGGCGGTTCCGGCCAGCAAGATCGATCCAACCTACGATGACATTAAATCGATGAGTGACCTGCCTAAGATCGAGCAGGAACGCCTGGAAGCGTTTTTCCGCGTCTACAAGCAGCTGCCGGACGGACGTAAAAAAGTTGAGCTGAACGGTTTCGGTGATACCGCGGCGGCGAAGACGGAAATTAAGTCGGCGTACGACGCCTGGAAAGCGAAATCAGGTAAGTAAGCGATAAGGGGGACACTGACCGTTTCGGCCGTCCCCCCTTTCGTCAGGCGATGTTCAGGTATTTATGCGTCTGCATCGACAGCCGCCAGTTGCGGGCAATACAGGTATCAATGCACAGCTGGGTGGCATCCGCTTTCTGGCTAATCGGCTGTAGAGCAATAATCCGCGCTTTATCGTCATCCAGTGTGGCCAGCAGCGCATCGAGGGCATCAACATCACGCTGACGCGCCACCGGATGCTTCACCTCATCCGCACGCACCAGCGCCTGATTCAGCACGTCGTAGCCTCCGCGCATATTGACCTTCGGCGATACCGTCACCCAGGTCTGCGGCGTACAGCGCACCGTATGCGTGCCGCTGGTTTCAATCTGGCAGCTGAAGCCCTGCTGTTGCAGGCTTGCGGTCAGCGGAGTCAAATCGTGAATGCACGGCTCGCCGCCGGTGATCACAATATGGTTTGCCGTCCAGCCGTTGCCGCGGATCACGCCAATCAGCGCCTCGGCATCCGCCGCGCCCCAGGCATCGGTTTCCACCGTCTTCAGCAGAATATCCCCCAGCGAGGTTTCCCGATCGGCCAGCTTATCCCAGGTGTGTTTGGTATCACACCAGCTGCAGCCCACCGGGCAGCCCTGTAAGCGGATAAAAATTGCCGGTACGCCGGTATAAATACCTTCGCCCTGCAACGTCTGGAACATTTCATTTATCGGGTACTGCATCGACTTCTCGGCTGATGGTTAAATTACGGGCGGAGATTATGGCAGATTGTCGCCCCGGGACCAACCAAAGCCTGCGCTGCAATTGGTAAGAAAATTCTGCGGGTACTTATAGCAGCCCCTGCAAACGCCTGGCGGCCTCTTCTCCGGCAAACCATTCCACCAGGAAATCGAGCAGTGCGCGCAGCTGGCGGGACTGATGCTGGCGCGAAGTATAGATGGCAAAAATCCCCAGGCTGTCGAGCTGAAACTCCGGCAGCAGCGCAACCAGCCTGCCGCTCTCCAGCAGTGCCCCCACGCTGTGCAGCGGCTGCATAGAAATGCCCGCCCCGGCCAGCGTGGCGCTCAGCAGTATCAGCGAGTCATTGGCGCTGATACTGCCGCTGACCGCGACCGTGTCGTGCTCCTCCCCCCGACTGAAGTTCCACAGGCTTTTGCCAAAGTGAGAATAGGTCAGGCAGTTGTGGTGCACCAGCTGCTCAGGGTGCTGCGGTGTGCCCTCCCGGGCCAGATAAGCTGGGGTGGCGCAAATCACCGACTCGCAGGCGCTAAGCGGGCGGGCAATCAGGTTAGGCTCCAGCTGGCCGGTAATACGCAGCGCCAGATCGATACGCTCCTCCACCAGATTCACCAGCTGGTTGCTGGAGTGAAGATCGATGCGAATGCGCGGATAACGCTGCTGAAAGGCGGTTATCGCCGCGGCCAGCACGCTGTTGCCCAGCGATAGCGAACAGGAAATCCGCAGCAGCCCGGCGAGCGCTTCCCCTTCAGGCTGGTTGCTCTGTTCTATTTCACCTGCCAGCTGTAGCAGCTGCCGACATCGCACCAGCGCGTGCTCGCCGGCCGGAGTCAGGCTCAGCCGACGGGTGCTGCGGTGCAACAGTCGCGCGCCGGACCACGTTTCCATTTCGCTCAGATAACGGGTGATCATCGCCCGCGACATGCCGAGTACATCCGCCGCTGCCGTCAGGCTGCCGCGCTGAACAATGGTGATAAATACATTTGCCGCCGTGAGTCTGTCCATCATATGCCCGTTTTATGCAACAATCTGTTGCCTGATAGTCGGTTTATTCCGCGGGATATGCAATCTACACTGGTTATTTTCCGGTTAAGGTCATTCCAAATGAAAACTCGTTTCGCCCTGCTGCTGGCTTTTGCCGCCAGCCCGTCACTGTATGCTGCCCAATCGCTCAATCTTGACATCTACAATCCGGGAGAAAACAGCATTTTTGCCGTTTCATCGGAGATCATCACCGGCCCGACCGAAGCCGTATTGATCGATGCTCAGTTCCAGCGCAACGATGCCGAAGAGCTGGTGAAGCGCATCAAAGCCAGCGGTAAGCGCCTGACCACCATCTTTATCAGCCAGTCGGACCCGGACTATTATTTCGGTCTGGACACCCTGCACCGCGCCTTCCCCGACGCGAAAATCGTCGCCACCGCACCGACCGTTGAGCTGATCAAGCAGACTAAAGACGGCAAGCTGGCCTTCTGGGGTCCGAAGATGGCCGACAACGCGCCGCAGTCGCTGATTGTGCCCGAGGTGATTCAGGGCGACAGCTTTAAGGTTGATGGCGAGACGGTAGAGATTAAAGGCCTCAAGGGGCCGCAGCCGCACGACAGCTATCTGTGGGTTCCGGCGCTAAAAACCGTGCTGGGTGGCGTAGTGGTGTCCGGCAATAATATTCACGTCTGGCTGGCGGATGCGCAGAGCAAAGCAGAACGCTCGGCTTGGCAGCAGAAGCTGGAAGATATCAAGGCGCTGAAGCCGACCCACGTGATACCGGGGCACTTCCTGCCTGGGGCTGAACAGAATCTAACCTCAGTGAATTTCACCCTGCGCTATCTGCAAACGGCTGAAGCGGAGCTGGCAAAAACCAAAGACTCGCAGGCATTTATCAAAGCGATGAAGCAGCACTATCCGCAGCTGAAAGATGAGTCTTCACTGGAACTGAGTGCGAAGGTGCTGAAAGGCGAAATGAAGTGGCCGCAGTAGTCGGCTAAGTGCACAAATTATCGCCTGGCCATCGCGCCAGCCGGACGTAAAAAAGCCCCGTCATGACGGGGCTTTTTTCAATCTGTCCGCAGCCGCGCAGGCCGCTGCGAACCGTCAGTCATTACTGACCTTTAACTTCTTTCAGACCGTTGAATGGTGCACGGTTGCCCAGCGCTTCTTCAATACGCAGCAGCTGGTTGTACTTAGCAACACGGTCAGAACGGCTCATAGAACCGGTTTTGATCTGGCCCGCTGCAGTACCTACCGCCAGGTCAGCGATGGTTGCATCTTCGGTTTCGCCTGAACGGTGAGAGATAACCGCAGTGTAGCCAGCATCTTTCGCCATTTTGATCGCAGCCAGAGTTTCGGTCAGAGAACCGATCTGGTTGAATTTGATCAGGATGGAGTTAGCGATGCCTTTCTCGATGCCTTCTTTCAGGATCTTGGTGTTGGTTACGAACAGATCGTCACCAACCAGCTGGATTTTGTCGCCCAGCACTTTGGTCTGGTATGCGAAACCAGCCCAGTCAGATTCGTCCAGACCGTCTTCGATAGAAACGATTGGGTACTGTTTGGTCAGATCTTCCAGGAAGTGAGTGAACTCTTCAGAAGTGAAGGCTTTGTTGCCTTCGCCAGCCAGTACGTATTTACCGTCTTTGTAGAACTCAGACGCTGCACAGTCCATCGCCAGGGTAACATCTTTACCCAGCTCGTAACCTGCTGCTTTAACCGCTTCAGCGATAACAGCCAGTGCTTCTGCGTTAGAACCCAGGTTAGGCGCGTAGCCACCTTCATCACCCACAGCGGTGTTCAGGCCTTTCGCTTTCAGTACTTTAGCCAGGTTGTGGAAAACTTCAGAACCGATACGGATCGCTTCTTTGATAGTTTTCGCGCCAACAGGCTGAATCATGAATTCCTGGATGTCGACGTTGTTGTCGGCGTGCTCACCACCATTGATGATGTTCATCATTGGCAGTGGCATAGAGAATTTGCCCGGGGTGCCGTTCAGTTCAGCAATGTGCTCGTACAGTGGCTGACCTTTAGAGGCAGCTGCGGCTTTAGCAGCAGCCAGAGAAACAGCCAGGATGGCGTTAGCACCAAACTTGGATTTGTTCTCGGTACCGTCCAGATCGATCATAATCTTGTCGATGTTTGCCTGGTCTTTTGCATCTTTACCGGTTACCGCTTCAGCGATAGGACCGTTAACGGCTGCAACAGCTTTAGTTACGCCTTTACCCAGGAAACGAGATTTGTCACCGTCACGCAGTTCCAGGGCTTCACGGGAACCGGTAGAAGCGCCTGATGGAGCTGCTGCCAGACCAACGAAACCGCCTTCCAGATGCACTTCGGCTTCAACGGTCGGGTTTCCACGGGAGTCGATGATTTCGCGACCGATGACTTTAACGATTTTGGACATTAGTTTTTCCTCAGTACAAGTTAGCTTAAACTTAGACACACCACCTGAAACCCTGCGGCATCAGGTGGTTATGAAAATACTTATTTTGCCAAACGCTTTTGGTACTCGCTGGCGGCTTTTACAAAGCCACTGAACAGCGGGTGTCCGTCACGAGGTGTTGAGGTGAATTCCGGATGGAACTGACACGCAACAAACCATGGGTGGTTAGGGATTTCAATAATCTCAACCAGCTGGTCATCCCCGGAGCGGCCTGCAACACGTAATCCCGCTGCTTCAATCTGCTTCAATAGCATATTGTTGACTTCATAACGATGACGGTGACGCTCAACGATGGTGTCGCTGCCGTACAGCTTGCGCACCAGGCTGTCGTCGGTCAGCTGACACTGCTGGCTGCCCAGGCGCATGGTGCCGCCCAGATCGCTCTGCTCGGTACGCTGCTCAACGTTGCCTTCTTCATCACGCCATTCGGTGATCAGCGCAACAACCGGATACTTACAGTCAGGTACGAACTCGGTAGAGTTAGCGCCTTCCATATGGGCTACGTTACGAGCGAACTCCATCAGCGCAACCTGCATACCCAGGCAGATACCCAGGTAAGGGATGTTGTTTTCGCGAGCGTACTGCGCGGTCATCAGTTTGCCTTCCACACCGCGATAGCCGAAGCCACCAGGGATAAGAATAGCATCCAGACCTTTCAGCACTTCCACACCGCGTGTTTCAACATCTTGCGAATCGATCAGTTTGATGTTGACGGTGACTCGGTTTTTCAGGCCGCCGTGCTTCAGCGCTTCGATTACGGATTTGTAAGCGTCAGGCAGTTCGACATATTTGCCGACCATACCGATGTTCACTTCGCCACCCGGATTGGCTTCTTCGTAAATCACCTGCTCCCACTCGGCCAGGTTGGCTTCCGGTGCGTTCAGGTTGAAGCGTTTACAGATGTAATCATCCAGGCCCTGAGACTTCAGCATGCCTGGGATTTTGTAGATTGAATCAACATCTTTCAGTGAGATAACCGCTTTTTCCGGAACATTACAGAACAGGGCGATTTTCGCACGTTCGTTAGCCGGTACGGCGCGATCTGAACGGCAGATCAGCACATCAGGCTGAATACCGATAGACAGCAGTTCTTTCACTGAATGCTGAGTAGGTTTGGTTTTCACCTCACCCGCTGCCGCCATATACGGCACCAGAGTCAGGTGCATATACATGGTGTGTTCACGGCCGACGTCTACCGCCATCTGGCGGATCGCTTCGAGGAACGGCAGGGATTCGATGTCGCCCACAGTACCGCCAATTTCCACCAGCACGACATCGTGGCCTTCGCCACCTTCAATGATGCGTTCTTTAATGGCATTGGTGATATGCGGGATAACCTGAATGGTCGCACCCAGATAGTCGCCGCGACGCTCTTTGCGCAGGACTTCAGAGTAAATACGGCCAGTCGTGAAATTGTTACGACGGCTCATCTTGGTACGGATGAAGCGCTCGTAGTGACCGAGATCCAGATCGGTTTCCGCGCCGTCATCAGTGACGAACACTTCGCCGTGCTGAGTTGGGCTCATGGTACCTGGGTCCACGTTGATGTACGGGTCCAGCTTCATGATGGTCACGTTAAGACCACGCGCTTCGAGGATGGCGGCCAGGGAGGCTGCGGCAATGCCTTTACCCAGAGAGGAAACGACCCCGCCGGTCACAAAAATATAGTTCGTTGTCATGCTGAACCTGAGAATGTAGGTTTAAAGACGATGGAATGAATAACCAGGACGGGAAAATAGTATACCCGAAACCCCTCTTGCCGACAATTAATCGTTTCCATGTTGTGACTATTCCACCGCTTTTATCACTCTGAGACTACCTGATTTCTTAATTCAGGATGTTGATGTGCGTCACATTTTTGTTGAATCGTGTCAGCCAATTATTCCTTGAATTTGACCTGTTGCCACGCGGCTTCCATCTGTTCCAGCGTCGCCTGCTGCATTTCCAGGCCCTGTTCGGCGATAATTTGCTCAACCTGACGGAATCGACGCTCAAACTTGACATTGGCCTTTTGCAGCGCGGTTTCCGCCTTTTTGCCCAGATGACGCGACAAATTCACCGTTGCAAACAGCAGGTCGCCGATCTCCTCTTCCAGCTTGTCCTGGTCGACAACCGCCTGTTGAGCCTCGTGCATCACTTCATCAATCTCTTCGTACACTTTACCCAGCACCGGTCCCAACGTGTCCCAGTCAAAGCCAACGCTGTTGCAGCGTTTCTGAATTTTATGCGCACGCATCAGCGCGGGCAGCGCATGTGGGATATCGTCCAGCACCGAGTGCTGTGCTTTTTCCGCGCGCTCATCGCTTTTGATTTTTTCCCAGTTCACCAGCACTTCGGCGCTGTCGGCCACTGTCGCACCGGCAAAGATATGCGGATGGCGGCGTTCCAGCTTGTCGCTGATGGCGTTGCAGATATCGTCGAAGTTGAAACGCCCTTCTTCCTGCGCCATCTGGGCGTAAAACACCACCTGGAACAGCAGGTCGCCAAGTTCACCGCGCAGGTCGTCGAAGTCGGCGCGATCGATGGCGTCGATAACTTCATAGGTTTCTTCCAGGGTATAGGGGGCGATGGTGGCATAGGTTTGCTGGCGATCCCACGGGCAGCCGTGTTCCGGATCGCGCAGGGTTTTCATGATGCCCAGCAGGCGATCGAGAGCGTTCATAGTGGTGAGTCCTTGTTGTAGGAATAATCAATGGAATGAGGATAACCGTTATTGAGCTTTCGAGATGCTTCCGGTCTCGTGCTCGGGCGACCGTTATGGGGCAGAACGCCGAGCCGCCGTTAACACGTCCGTGTGGGCTTGGCTGCGGCCTCCCTGCCGCAGACACTCGGCTTTTCTGCCCCATAACGTTCACCTTCATATCATCGTGTTGCGGCGATATAAAAACGAAATTGGTGAACAATTTTGGGATTGTAGCAAAAAGCTGAGCGATATTGATGTCATAACCCGGGGCCAATCTTATCAGCCCCGCAAAATTCAGCTTGCAAGTAACAACGCAGGAAAAATCAACAAAGTGGTGCTAATTGGCAATTACGGGATTCTGGCAAAAAGAGTGGGATAATATTGATTTCATTACTTTTGCGAAGATCTAACTTATTCGGCCTGTACGTTCACCATACGGATGAGCGTGTGGCGATAATCTTCCGATCGCGCTCGCTGTAAAGAACTCATACTGCTTTCAGGAACACAGGTTTCTTCTTCCAGCTTTGGTTCTGGTCGCAATCGCAGAGCAATTCCAGCTCCAGCTCCAGCATCATACGGGGCATCGATATAGCGACAACACTCAACCAGCCAACCAGCCAACCAGCCAACCAGCCAACCAGCCAACCAGCAATAGGTTCACTGCAACAACATACTTTCCAGGAGACACAAGACCAACAGAGAGAATTCGGTTTAACTCACAGCAACACAAAAGTCGTTAAGCAATCGGTGCAGGCGGGCTTCGCGGACCGTCGGGCGCATGGACGCGCCCGTCGAGCCTATAGGGACATATTCACGGCGAGTCCGCGAAGCCCGCCTGCACCGATAGGCCAACCGCAGATCATGCAGCGACGATCAAACACGCAGCCACGCCCCCGCCCCATCCAGGAATACATCACAGGTTATCAGCCAACCACACCTGCACCGATAGGCCAACCACCGATCGCGCCGCGACGATCAACACCCCGCCGCCACGCAACCAGCAGCCATCACCAACTATCAGTGCAAACGCTTCGCATCAATAATATCCGGCACCTGATTCAACCGCGCCAGCACCCGGCTCAGCACCTGCTGATTGTAAATCTCAATATCCATATCAATCGTTGCCAGCTGCTTACGAGTATCGCTGTGGCTGGACACGCCCAGCACGTTAACCTTCTCGTTGGCCAGAATCGTGGTGATATCACGCAGCAAACCGCTGCGATCGTTGGCCGTCACCCGCACCACCAGCGAATAACCGCTGGAATAGGTTTCCCCCCACACCGCATCCACAATACGCTCCGGCGCATGCGACATCAGATCGGCCAACTGATCGCAGTCGGCGCGGTGAATGGAAATACCGCGGCCCTGAGTAATAAATCCGGTAATGTCATCGCCCGGGATCGGCTGGCAGCAGCGGGCAATATGGTGCATCAGATTGCCAACCCCCTCGACAACCACCCTGCCGCTCTCTTTACTGCGCGGCACGCTGTTCGAGGTTTTCTGCGTCAGCTGGCGCAGCGCTTCGCGATCTTCTTCTTCCGCACTCGGCTTATTCAGCTTCGACTGCAGATAGTTGCTCATCTGATTGAGGCGCACATCGCCACCGCCAATAGCCGCCAGCAGTTCATCGAGCGTGTTGAAGTTGTAGCGCGGCAGCAGCAGTTTCTCTGCATCCTTCAGATTGATATCCAGGTGATCCAGTTCGTTATCCAGGATCTGCCGACCGGCAATAATATTCTTGTCACGATCCTGCTTGCGGAACCAGGCATGGATCTTCGAACGCCCGCGGCTGGTCGTCACGTAGCCCAGATTTGGGTTCAACCAGTCGCGGCTCGGATTCGGCTGCTTCTGGGTGATGATATCGATCTGATCGCCCATCTGCAGCTGATAGGTGAACGGCACAATGCGGCCACCGATTTTGGCACCGATGCAGCGGTGGCCGATATCGCTGTGAATATGGTAAGCGAAGTCCAGCGGCGTGGAACCGGCGGGCAGATCCACCACATCGCCTTTCGGGGTAAATACATATACCCGATCGTCGAACACCTGGCTGCGCACTTCGTCGAGCATTTCGCCAGAATCGGCCATCTCTTCCTGCCAGGTAATCAGCTTACGCAGCCAGGCAATACGCTCTTCATGGCCGGACGCACCCCGCACGCTGCCGCCCGTTCCGCCCTCTTTATACTTCCAGTGCGCCGCCACGCCCAGCTCGGCATCTTCATGCATCTGACGGGTACGAATTTGAATTTCAACGGTTTTGCCTTTCGGCCCCAGCACCACGGTATGGATCGACTGATAGCCGTTCGGTTTTGGGTTAGCGACATAGTCATCAAATTCGCTGGGAAGATGGCGATACAAGGTATGTACAATCCCCAGCGCGCCGTAGCAGTCCTGCAGGCGTTCGGCTACGATGCGCACCGCACGTACGTCGAACAGCTCATCGAAGGCCAGCGATTTTTTCTGCATCTTACGCCAGATGCTGTAGATGTGTTTCGGGCGACCATACACCTCGGCCTTAACGCCCTCTTTGACGATTTCATCACGCAGCGACTGTACGAACGTATCAATATAATCTTCGCGATCGATACGGCGTTCATGCAGCAGTTTAGCAATACGTTTGTATTCATCAGGGTGCAGATAGCGAAAACAGAAATCTTCCAGTTCCCACTTCAGCTGGCCAATCCCCAGCCGGTTAGCCAGCGGAGCATAGATATTGGTACACTCTTTCGCCGCCAGTACGCGCTCATCTTCCGGCGCATCCTTGACCTCACGCAGGTGTGCAATACGTTCGGCCAGCTTAATCACTACGCAGCGGAAGTCTTCCACCATCGCCAGCAGCATACGGCGAACGTTATCGACCTGTTCAGAGGCCATGGAATCGTTATGGGTGGCTTTCAGCTGGCGAATCGCATCCATATCGCGCACGCCGTGGACCAGCGAGACGATAGGCTTGCCGAAGTGCTCTTCCAGCACCTCTTCAGTGACGACATTCGCATCGGCCAGCGGGAACAGCAGCGCCGCGCGCAGTGTCTCATTGTCCATGCTGAGCATGGAGAGAATTTCCACCATTTCAACACCACGCCACAGCAGCAGCGCGGCATCGGGGTGTCCTTTGGTCGCGGTTTCACAATAGCGCCAGGTATCGGCCAGTCGTTCACATGACTGCTGGTTGGAGATCCCCAGACTGGTGATCCATTGGTCGAGGGCAAACTCGCCAGCCGTATTCAAATGTGCACTTCTTACCGCAACCATATCCTCTCCTGGCATAGCCCCGTTCAGGGCTTATTTTCGGCTAAACAGCACCATGGATTCCAGATGCCCGGTATGTGGAAACATATCGAGCATTGTCACCCGCTCCAATTGGTAGCCGGACTTCAGGAGTACCTGACTGTCCCTGGCAAGTGTTGTCGGGTTACAGGAAACATAGACCACGAGTTCCGGCGCAAGTTTAACAATATGCTCCATCACTCCGGCCGCTCCGGCACGTGCCGGGTCCAGTAACACCTTATTGAATCCTTCGCCAGCCCAGGGCTGACTTGTCACGTCTTCTTCAAGGTTATGCTGGTAAAACGCGACATTGTTCAGATTATTTAATGCTGCATTATACGCAGCCTTTGCCACTAATGCTGCAACACCCTCCACACCCACGACATTTTCAGCCAAATTTCCCATAGGCAGGGTAAAATTGCCCATTCCGCAGAACAGATCCAGCACCCGATCGTGCGGTTGCAGGTCCAGCCACGCCAGCGCACGGGCCACCATCTGCTGATTAACCTCATCGTTAACCTGGATAAAATCTCGCGGGCTGAAGGTCAAACCTAACGAACCGGAATGGATAACCGGCATTTCCCCGTTAAGCTGCTCCAGAGTGTCACTATCCGGCGCAAGAAACAGCGACAGTTGATGTTTATGCGAAAACTGTTCCAGTTTTTGACGATCCGCAGCGCTTAGTGCATCAAGATGACGCAAAACCAGCAGCGGACCGTTATCTGCCAGCACCAGTTCAACGTGGCCAAGTCGCCTGACGGCCTGTAGCCCGCTTAACAATAGATGAAGCGGCTGAATTAACGCATTAAGTTCGGGCTTCAAAATGGGGCACTGGGTGATACTGACCAAATCACTGGAGGCCTGCTCGCGAAACCCCATCTGTAGAGTTTGCGTTTTTACCTGATAATTCAGGCTCAGACGCGCGCGCCGCCGATAGCCCCATGCCTGGCCGGAAATAATATCATCCACCGCGACCGGTGAACCGCTCTCCTTTGAAAGCATATGTGCCAGCGCGCTGGCTTTACTTTGCTGCTGTAGCTCAACCGGCACATGCTGCTGCTGGCAGCCGCCGCAGCGACTATAATGCGGACAGCGGGGCTGAACACGCTGTGGACTAGCCGCCAGAATTCGCTTGACCGAACCCCGTGAGTACTGGCGCTTATCTTCACTGATTTCAACTTCAACCTGTTCACCAGGCAGTGCTCCCTGCACAAAAAGCGCTTTGCCATTATGGCGTGCCACGCCCTGACCAAATGCATCAAGATCGTTAACGACAACTGTTATTTTTTGGCGGGTCGTCACGCGCCGTTTTGCAGAGTAGAATTGCGCCATTATTTCATTGCTTCTCAAACGTAGTGCCGAAAAAAATCGGCGTAGCCTACCCTGGCGAGTGATGGAATTCGACCTGTACAGGATAAAATGTCGCAGGAAAGTGGAGCAAGCCGTTTCTCACAGGGAATACTATGACCAAATACAGCCTGCGGGCGCGAATGATGATTCTGATCCTGGCACCAACGCTGATGATCGGACTGCTGCTCTCAACTTTTTTTGTGGTCAACCGCTATAACGAATTACAGAGCCAGCTTACCGACGCCGGGATCAACATCATTGAGCCACTGGCGGTTTCCAGTGAGTATGGCATGACCTTCCGAAGCCGCGAGTCGGTTCGCCAGCTGGTCAGCCTGCTCCATCGGCGTCACTCGGATATCGTTCGGGCAATTTCCGTCTTTGACGATCACAACAGGCTGTTTGTGACGTCGAACTATCTGCAAAATCCCGATCTGCTGCGTATGCCAGACAATACGCCTCTCACTGCCCGCTATTTGAAGGAACGTCACGGTAACTCGGTGATCCTGCGAACGCCGATCCTGTCGGAAAGTTACTACCCGGACGAGTCACCAGGCTGGGATGCCAAACCAACCGGTAACCCGCTGGGCTACGTTGCGATTGAACTCGATCTGCAATCCGTCCGGCTACAGCAGTATAAAGAGGTGTTTATCTCCACTCTGCTGGTGCTGCTCTGCCTGTGCATTGCCATGCTGTTTGCCTATCGCCTGATGCGGGATGTGACGGGGCCCATTCGCAATATGGTCAGTACCGTAGACCGTATTCGCCGCGGCCAGCTCGACAGCCGAATGGAAGGCTACATGCTCGGCGAGCTGGACGTACTGAAAAACGGCATTAACTCGATGGCCATGTCGCTGACGGCCTATCACGAAGAGATGCAGCAGAATATCGATCAGGCCACCTCCGACCTGCGTGAAACGCTTGAGCAGATGGAAATTCAAAACGTTGAACTGGATCTGGCAAAAAAACGGGCGCAGGAAGCGGCGCGAATTAAATCTGAATTCCTTGCCAATATGTCCCACGAACTGCGTACGCCGCTTAACGGGGTGATCGGTTTTACCCGCCAGACGCTGAAAACAACGCTTAACTCAACCCAACGCGACTATCTGAATACCATCGAGCGGTCGGCCAATAACTTGCTGAGCATCATTAACGACGTGCTGGACTTCTCTAAGCTGGAGGCCGGCAAACTGGTTCTGGAAACCATTCCGTTCCCGCTGCGCGCCACGCTGGATGAAGTCGTGGTACTGCTGGCGCAGTCGGCGCATGAGAAAGGGCTGGAGCTGACGCTGAATATTCAGAGCGACGTGCCGGATAACGCCATCGGCGATCCGCTGCGTATGCAGCAGATTATTGTGAACCTGCTCGGTAATGCGATTAAATTTACCGAGCGCGGTAATATCGATATCCGCGTGGAGAAGCGCGCACTAAGCAACAATCGCATGGAACTGGAAGTGCAAATCCATGATACCGGCATCGGTATTTCTGAAAAGCAGCAGTCGCAGCTGTTCCAGGCCTTCCGCCAGGCGGATGCCAGCATTTCCCGCCGCCACGGGGGCACAGGTCTGGGGCTGGTCATTACGCAAAAGCTGGTGAATGAAATGGGCGGAGAGATTTCCTTCCACAGCCGCCTGAATCACGGCTCCACCTTCTGGTTCCACGTTAATCTGGCGCTGAACCCGAATGCCGCCAGCGATCCCCACATGCTCGACTGCCTTACAGGCCAGCACCTGGCCTATGTTGAATCCAATACCGCCGCGGCTCAGGCGATGCTGGATATGCTGAGCGCCACGCCGATGAAAGTCAGTTACAGCCCGTCGCTCGCCGGTTTGCAGGAAACGCACTACGATGTACTGCTGCTCGGGTTGCCGATTGATGTACATAACACCCAGGAAATTACCGGAGAACAGCTGTCGCCGATGCTACAGCGTGCCAATAGCCTGATCCTTGCGCTGCCTTTCCAGATGCAAATCTATGCTGAACAGCTAAAAGCACGTGGCGTAACCGCCTGTCTGATTAAGCCCCTTTCCATGGCCCGCCTGTTGCCGATCCTGGTGGATCACCACACGCGCGATATTCCCCCTCAGTCCGGCAGCTCACGCCTGTCGATCCGCGTCATGGCCGTAGATGATAATCCGGCTAATCTGAAGCTAATCGGCGCGCTGCTGGAGGAGCTGGTTGAACATATTGTCCTGTGCGACAGTGGAGAATCGGCTATTCAACAGGCAAGGCAGCAGAATCTGGACATTATTCTGATGGATATTCAGATGCCGGATATCGACGGTATCCGTGCGAGTGAAGTCATACGCGAACTCCCCCAGCATCACAACACGCCGATTGTCGCCGTTACGGCACACGCACTGGAAGGCGAACGCGAAAAGCTGGCTAAAGCCGGCATGAATGACTACCTGGCCAAACCGATTGATGAGCAAAAACTGAGTCATCTGCTGGCGCGTTATCTGCCTGCCAGGAAAGAAACCCTGCTTCTGCCGCAGAGTGGCCCTATATCACTGGACTGGGCTCTGGCGTTACGCCAGGCTGCGAATAAGCCCGATCTGGCACGCGATCTGCTGCAAATGCTGGTCGATTTCCTGCCGGAGGTCCGTACGCTGGTGGAACAGTTTATGGAAACCAATAACCCGGCGGGTCTGCGTGACATCATTCATAAACTGCACGGCAGCGCCAGCTACAGCGGCGTGCCGCATATGAAAAAGCTTTGCCAGGAACTGGAGCAGAGTTTAATGAAACATGAGGATATCGCCGCCATTGAGCCTGAATTGCTCGAGCTGCTGGATGAGATGGATAACGTGGCGCAGCTGGCCAGAGAACAGTTAAAAACATCCTGAACCTGAGCCCGCTAAGCGCAGCGGGCTCAGAAGACACACCGATCAGTTGTCGGTAATTATCCGTCCGGCCAGCAGCGTTGCCGCGACATTGCGTGCGGTCAAACGCACGTTTTCTGCCGCTTCCTGTAACGCTTCTTCAAGGCTGCAAATTCTATAGATCACACTGAATACGGCATCAAGGCCGTGCTGGTGTACGACGCCAACATCACTCGTCAGACTGCCGGCAATAGCAATCACCGGCTTATTGTAACGTTTGGCAATGCGCGCCACGCCGACCGGCACCTTGCCATGAATAGTTTGACTATCAATGCGCCCTTCACCGGTGATCACCAGCGTGGCATCCCGCACCAGCTCATCCAGCCCGAGGGCATCGGTAACAATTTCAATGCCCGGGCGCAGCGTGGCCTGGCAAAAAGCATACAGCCCCGCCCCCATGCCGCCCGCAGCACCGCCGCCGGGAACGTTAAGTACATCCACCGCCAGATCGCGCTGGATTATCGCGGCGAAATGCGCCAGCGCTGCATCCAACTGGCGGACCTGCTGCGGAGTTGCGCCCTTTTGCGGACCAAATACCGCCGAAGCCCCCTGCTCACCCGTCAACGGGTTAGTCACATCACAGGCAACTTCTATACGGCAGCGGGCAATACGCGGGTCTAACCCGCTGACATCAATATTAGCCAGCTGGGCCAGTGCCGCACCGCCGGGGCCAATTTCCTCGCCCTGATGATTCAGCAATTTTACGCCAAGTGCCTGTACCATGCCGGCACCACCGTCGTTGGTCGCGCTGCCGCCAATACCGATAATCACATGCTCAATACCGCTGTCCAGAGCATGGCGGATCAGCTCACCGGTTCCCCAGCTGGTAGCATGCAGGACATCACGACTGGCGGGTGGAACCTGTTCCAGCCCACTTGCCGCCGCCATTTCAATAATTGCGCAGCACCCGTCACCGGAAAGGCCGTAGAAAGCATCAACGGGATTGCCCAGCGGACCGGTAACGCGGAGCGGGATGATTTTCCCTCCCGTTGCGGCAACCATCGCTTCCACCGTCCCTTCACCGCCATCGGCAACCGGCAGTTTGACATAGTGAGCATGGGGAAATATTTCGCGAAAACCTTTTTCAATCTGCGAGGCAACATCCAATGCAGAGAGGCTTTCTTTGTAAGAATCTGGGGCGATAACAATTTTCACAGGCTATCCCATCAGCGGATGAAAGCAGGGCGACCCGGCAGGGCCGCCCGATGAGCATTGACTAGCTAATCAGCTTAGCCCACTGCTCCACCCACGGCGAGGTTACTTCTTCCGGCTCCGGGTTTTCACCGGCATCCACCAGCAGAACATCACCCACGCGGACGGCACTTTGTTCCTGCAGCAGTGCGTCAAATTTCTTGCCCGCGCCGCAGAAATCGTCATAGCTGCTGTCACCCAGCGCAATAACGCCGTAGCGCAGGGTTGGCTGGTAGCCGAGGCTGTCTTTAATACCATGGAATAAGGATGCGATACTGTCCGGCAAATCACCCTGCCCGGTTGTGGAGGTAATCACCAGCGCGACCTGTCCTTCATAGCGCTTCCAGTCATCCAGCTTAGGATCTTCAAAAATCTTCACCTGGTGACCGGCTTCCGCCAGCAGCGGCTCTGCTTCTTCAGCCACCAACAGCGCGTTTCCGTATACCGTACCAACAAAAATGCCTACCTCAGCCATCATTCTCTCCGGATGCTAAATTTGCCCACTATCCTGCGGGGTTTCCTCGTTTAACTCAACCCTGGAACCTCAGGGAGACAATTCTGCCAGCCAAACTGCTGCATTGCCCGCTGCCAGACTCCGTCCAACCCGGCACGCAGTTCAAGCGGCTCACCGGTGACTGGATGAGCTAACTCTAGTTTGCTGGCATGCAGCATCAACCGGTTCATACCAAAATGCTGCGCCGCGCTGCGGTTTTGCTTTAAGTCACCGTGCGCACTGTCGCCAATAATCGGGTGTCGCAGATGAGTCATATGGCGACGAAGCTGGTGTTTACGGCCGGTCTGCGGCAGCATTTCCACCAGTGAATAGCGCGAGCTGGGATAGCGGCTGACCGGTACCGGCTGTTCGGTGGTTGCTACGCCGCGCCAGTGCGTTGTGGCAGGCTGCGGCGCTTTATCCGGCTGGCTAAATTTATCGGCAATTTTATCCAGCTCTTCGGTCAGGGGATAATCCAGCAGTTCATCCCCTTCCAGCCAGCCGCGCACCACGGCATGATAGGTTTTCTGGATTTGATGCTGTTCAAACTGCTGCGACAGCAGGCGGGCCGTTTCGCTCGACAGTGCCATCAACAGAACACCGGAGGTCGGGCGATCGAGCCGATGAACGGTGTAAACGTGCTGACCAATTTGATCGCGCACCGTCTGCATCACAAATACCGTTTCGTGGCGATCCAGCCAGCTACGGTGCACCAGCCAGCCTGAAGGCTTATTGACGGCCACCAGCCAGCTGTCCTGATAGATAATTTCCAGCATTAGTTCGGTGACTCAAACAGCTGGTCAATGGCATTCAGACAGTGCAGCAGCTTAGCGCGCTGTGGAATGTCGCCTTCCAGTGCCACTTCATAATAAGGTGCGATCGCCAGCGTTACCGGCAGAGGCGCTCCTGCATCCAGCAGTGCCTGCATGCGCGGCAGGAAAATCCATTGCAGCCACTGCGGTGGGGTCATGGTATCCACACAGAAGGGTTCTACGCTGGCAAAAGCCTCGCTATTAGGGGCAAATGACTGCCAAAGGCCACAGGACTTAAGCTGCTGCTCAATAGCCTGCAAACGTTCCTGAACTTCGAGTTCACGGCTCATGATTCACCTCTTAAAAATGTGCCAGGAAAAGGGCGCAAAGCATATACCTATCGCGGTCAGAGCCGCAACTCCCGCCATCACGTTAAGATTAGACGCTTCCCCCTGAAAAACAGGCATAAAAAAAGGGAGCACTGTAAAAACAGTGCTCCCGGTTCGTTTGCAGCTATCCTGCTACCTTAATGCTCCCTGCTCATCCTTGAAAACTTTTCCCTGCGCTATCCTGAGCGAATGCCTTCCTGGCAATAATCCTTTCATATCCTTAACCACCGCCATCCTGTGCGGCTCACATTCTCCGTCCTGGAGGTGTCCCTTACCTCATCCTGAGGTGTCCTCGCTTCATCTGTGAAGCCTTTCCCTGCATCATCATCCCGATGGGTCCCACTCGTTCCATGAGCACATCATCCTGACGTTAATCTCGATGTTCTGAGTGTCCTTCGTGATGGCGATAAGTTTGCCAGACTGAGATAAGCAAACAAGATACCTGTGAGCCCTTTTTCATCGCTTGAATGGAGAAACCTCAAGGGAAATTCATAACCTAATGATACGTATGAATTTTGATTTTATGTTGCATGAAATATCTGGGCGATCCATAGCGATCTCTTACATCTTATGTAAGACATCTCTCACAAAACAGATCGCTACAGTCTTAATCGGCTGAAGTAAGGGGTTGTAAATAAGTAAGAAAACTCTCAATGGAAGACGCTATTACCTGCTTTTTCTGTGTGCCTAACTGCTCAATGATGACCTCACCGCTAAGGTTACATACCGAGACCACTTCCAGCTCAGATTCGGTGGTAGCGATAAATAAAGTCGGCGAATGCTTCAGACGACGCTTCATCACCAGATGACCAATCAGGTTTTCCTGAACGCGGGTAAAGTCATCTTCGCTCCATACCTGAATTAAAGACAGTGCCTTTCCGTCATAAGTTCCGGCCATATCACCGGCAAATTGTGCGGTATAGAACGCCGCCACATCGGGCTGAAGTTGAATATCCAGCGCGCGCTCAACCGCATCCAGATTTTTTGCCAGCGTGAAGGGCTGGGGCAACCACCACACGTCATCTTCATGGGTCGCCACAATGCACGGCGAAGGGATACCGTAGAGTTCGCCGCTGGCTGGCGCATGGCCAGTCTGCTGCTGCCACTGCTCACAGTAGCGTCGGGTAAAATCGTTTAATGCCTTGGTGGTTTGTTCAATCATTCTTTTTTCACTCTTTCCTGGCTAAGGTACACTAGCGCCCACTATTGCCCGGAGTACCTCCGGACGGATGACCGACGAATTCGCAACAGCGCCTGCCAGTACGGGCGATAAGGTAACACGATGTCTAGCTACAACAATCATCAGGCACTTGAGGGCCTGACGCTGGGTAAACCAACAGAATACCACGACAGCTACCAGCCTGCGCTGCTGCAGGCGGTTCCGCGCAGCCTGAATCGTGAACCTCTGGGGTTATATCCTGATAACCTGCCTTTTAGCGGCGCAGATATCTGGACGCTGTATGAATTGTCCTGGCTAAACAGCAAGGGCCTGCCGCAGGTTGCCGTCGGGGAAGTTTCACTGTCTGCAGACAGTGTAAATCTGATCGAATCCAAGAGCTTCAAACTGTACCTTAACAGCTTTAACCAGACTCAGTTCAGCGACTGGGGAGAAGTCCGCCGTACGCTGGAGCGCGATCTCAGCGCCTGCGCCGAGGGCGAAGTCAGCGTGGCGCTATTCCGACTGCAGGAAATTGAAGGCCAGCCAATCGGCCACTTTGACGGCCACTGTATTGATGAGCAGGACATCGTCATCGACAGCTATGAATTTAACGCCGACTACCTGCGTGATGCCACCGATGGTGAGATTGTTGAAGAACAGCTGGTCAGCCATCTGCTGAAATCAAACTGCCTGATCACCAACCAGCCGGACTGGGGATCGGTACAAATCAGCTATCGTGGTCCACGCATTCAGCGGGAAGCACTGCTGCGCTACCTGGTCTCCTTCCGCCACCACAATGAGTTTCACGAACAGTGCGTTGAGCGCATTTTCAGCGATATTCTGCGCTTCTGCCAGCCGGAAGCGCTGAGCGTTTATGCTCGCTATACCCGGCGCGGTGGATTGGATATCAACCCATGGCGAACCAATGCCGATTTTAAGCCTGGTCGGTCACGGCTGGTGCGGCAGTAATTGTGAAGTTGAGCACGTATCCTGTTGTTAAACATCATCAGACAGGGCTAATCTGAAGGGAGGCAGCAGCTTAGCTGCCCAGGATTATGACCATGGTGGCCGTGATGTATCCTGTCGCGGCTGCCGTGGAGTTACCGCTCACCCTGGCGGGTGTAAAGGAGTTCAATTGATTACACAAATCAGCCCACTCGGCTCAATGGATCTGCTTTCCCAACTGGAAGTCGATATGCTGAAGCGCACGGCCAGCAGCGATCTCTACCAGCTGTTCCGTAACTGCTCTCTTGCCGTACTTAACTCCGGAAGCCAGACCGATAGCAGCCAGGAGTTACTCGCCCGTTTTGAAAGTTTCGATATCAACGTGCTGCGCCGCGAGCGCGGTGTAAAGCTGGAACTGATTAATCCCCCTGAAGATGCCTTCGTTGACGGGCGACTAATCCGCTCACTGCAGGCCAACCTGTTTGCCGTGCTGCGCGATATTCTTTTTGTTAACGGACAAATTGATAATGCCGGGCGTTCGCAGCAGCTGAACACGGAAAACTCCGTGCATATCACCAATCTGGTGTTCTCAATTCTGCGCAACGCGCGTGCGTTGCACGTCGGGGAAGAGCCTAATACCGTGGTGTGCTGGGGCGGCCATTCGATCAACGCCGTGGAATATCAGTACTGCCGCAGCGTCGGTGCCCAGCTTGGTCTGCGCGAGTTAAATATCTGTACCGGCTGCGGGCCTGGCGTGATGGAAGCCCCCATGAAGGGCGCCGCGGTCGGCCATGCGCAGCAGCGCTATAAAGAAGGCCGCTTTATCGGTATGACCGAGCCGTCGATTATTGCCGCCGAGCCGCCAAACCCGCTGGTTAACGAGTTGATTATTATGCCGGATATCGAAAAACGCCTGGAAGCGTTTGTCCGTATCGCGCACGGTATCCTGATCTTCCCGGGCGGGGTAGGAACAGCGGAAGAGCTGCTTTACCTGCTGGGTATTCTGATGAATCCGCACAACCACGATCAGGTGCTGCCGCTGATCCTGACCGGGCCTAAAGAGAGCGCAGATTACTTCCGCGTGCTGGATGAATTTATCGTCACCACGCTGGGCGAGCAGGCGCGCAAGCACTACAGCATCATCATTGATGATGCGGCTGAAGTCGCACGGCAGATGAAAAAAGCAATGCCAAAGGTGAAAGAGTATCGTCGTGAAACCGGTGATGCCTACAGCTTTAACTGGGCACTGCGCATTGCACCGGACCTTCAGATCCCGTTCGTACCCAGCCACGAAAACATGGCTAACCTGAACCTCTATCCCGATCAGCCCGCAGAGCAGCTTGCGGCCGCACTGCGCCGGGCTTTTTCCGGTATCGTTGCGGGCAACGTCAAGGATGTGGGGATTCGCGCAATTAAAGAGAACGGCCCGTATAAACTACACGGCGACCCGCAGCTTATGCACCGTATGGATGAACTACTGCAGGGCTTCGTTGCCCAGCAGCGCATGAAGCTACCGGGCAGCGCCTATGTCCCCTGCTACGAAATCATTAAGTAACCCTGCGAGCGGCCCGCGGGCCGCTCAGGACTCTTGTTTATGTCTGTTCACCTGTTAATTATTGATGCGCTGAATCTGATTCGGCGTATTCACGCGGTTCAGGGTTCGCCCTGCCAGGAAGCCTGCCTGAATGCGGTTCGCCAACTGCTGCTGCACAGTCAGCCCACCCACGCCGTAGCGGTGTTTGACGATGAAGATCGTCAGGAAAGCTGGCGGCATCAACTGCTGCCGGATTACAAAGCCGGGCGTTCACCGATGCCTGATTCACTGCGTGACGAGATGCCGCTACTGCGGGCCGCGTTTGCCAGCGTGGGCATTGCCAGCTGGCACTCTGCCGGAGATGAAGCCGACGATCTTGCCGCCACGCTGGCCAGCAAAATCGCCTCCGCCGGTCACCAGGCAACGATTGTTTCTACCGATAAAGGCTACTGCCAGCTGCTGGCACCGCAGATCATGATCCGTGACTACTTCCAGAAACGCTGGCTGGACGTGCCGTTTATTGCCGCCGAGTTTGGCGTGGCTCCCGCGCAGCTTACCGACTACTGGGGGCTGGCAGGGATCGGCAGCAGTAAAATTCCGGGCGTTGCCGGGATCGGCGGGAAAAGTGCGACACAGCTGCTACAGCAGTTCGGCAGCCTGGCAGAGATCTATCGGCAGATTGATGCCGTGCCCGATAAGTGGCGTAATAAATTGATTGAACATCAGGAAATGGCCGGGATTTGCAAGCAGGTAGCCACGCTGAGAACCGATTTGCAGCTGGAAGGTAACCTGAAAGAGCTAAGGCTACCCGTCAGAAATTAAGCGCTGGCTTACAGCTGGTTGGCTGCAAGCGCACCGGAAAGCATTTGTCCTGAAACAGCTGCGCTCCTGAGTTATGCACGTTTGAGACGGGTAAACTCAATGCCTGCCGGAGCGTTACGGCAGGCAAATTCGATACGATGGCTCAGGCTATAAAATCAATCAACGCTCGTCGCGGCGGCCCGGAATGGCGCTCCAGATACGACGAATATGTACCGTTACCTCTTCACGATCGTGATACAGCTGGCGTGCCTGAATCTGGGCATTGATCCCTTCAGCCTTCAGCTTTTCTTCAATCATTGCCAGATTCTGCGAGACTTCTTCATAGCGCTTTTTCATCGGCAGCTTGAGATTGAAAATGGCTTCCCGGCACCAGCCGTTCAACAGCCAGTCAACCATCAGATTGGCTACGCGCACCGGTTTTTCTACCATGTCGCAGACCAGCCAGTAGTTATTGTTACGAGTTGGACGGTACTTGAAACCGTCCTCACGCTGGTGGAAAACCTGCCCGGTCTCCATCAGGCTCGGCGCCATCGGGCCGTTATCCACCGCATTCACCATCATGCTGCGCTTCACCAGCTGATAGGTCCAGCCGCCCGGGCAAGCGCCCAAATCGACCGCCCACATTCCGCTGGCCAGGCGCTCATCCCATTCGTCAGCAGGAATAAAGACGTGGAAGGCTTCTTCCAGCTTCAGGGTAGAACGGCTTGGCGCATCCGACGGGAACTTAAGGCGCGGAATGCCCATAAAGAACGGTGAGTTGTTGTGCGACAGCGAGTAACCAACGTAGCAATAGCCCGGCGCGATAAAGAACACGTGGACTACCGGGCGCTTAGCGCTCTCGTAGTTCAGCAGCACGCCGGCCTTACGCAGGCTGGCGCGCAGCGGTACGGTGAACTTACGGCAGAACTTCAGCAGTTCTTTACTGGCGTTGGTATCCGGCACCTCGACCCGCAGATCCCCGCCTTTTTGCACCGCGCCGGTCAGCATACCGACCACCGGAGTGATGCGATCTTCCTGCGGTAAATCACGCAGCAGCTCACCCACCACAATCATTTGGCGAGCAAAAATCAGCTGGCTGAACTGCAGCTCATTAATCAGCTTTTCCGCTTCGCCCTGCTGATAGCACTCAAACAGCACATAAGCGGAATCTTCTTTCACCCGGGCGAAGCCATACACTTCACGCTCGGCGGCCTTTGCCGTGATTTCCGCGGCACACTCTTTCTCAAAACCCTGACGGCAATAGAGTAAAACTTTATTCATGGCGTTCTGCCTTTTTGTTCAGACGCAGTGCGCCAATCAACATCAAAATCCAACCGACCAGGAAGCAGGTGCCGCCAATCGGTGTAACGTATACCCAGACCTTCAGGTGTGACAGCGCCAGGCAATACAGGCTGCCACTGAACAGCACCGTTCCCAGCGCCAAAAATGCACTGCTCCAGTAGAACCAGATATTGGCACGGCGCAGCATCGCAGCACCCATGCCGAGTATTGCCAGGGTATGAAACGCCTGGTATTCCAGGCCCGTTTTCATCCATGACATCTCTATCGCCCCCAGGGACTTACTTAATACGTGGGAACCAAACGCCCCAAGCGCGACGAAAAAGAGGCCACTAATCGCTGAAAAGATCAGCATTGCACGACTGGACATTCGGTAGTTCCTCACTCAAACCTGCGGTGATTGCCGCGTTCTGGCTGCTTATTGCTCATAGCGAAAACGAAATTTTTCCTGTTCGCTCGCCGCTTTCGCCAGTATCCATTGCCGGAAGGCGGCTATTTTACCCAGTTCTGCCTGACTGTCATGACAAACCAGATAAAAAGCATTTTTACTGACTAACACATCGTTAAACGGGCAAACCAGGCGGCCCGCTTCAATTTCACTCTGCGCCATCACGTTATTCGCCAGCGCTACGCCCTGTCCATGAATAGCGGCCTGAAGCACCATGGCGCTGTGACTAAAAATGGGACCCTGCTGCACGTTAATGGCATTCAACCCCAGCTGCCGCGTGTAGGCCTGCCAGTCCCGACGCGAGGCATCGTGCAGCAGTGTGTGATTGCTCAGTACGGCGGGTGACGTCAGTGGATGTTCACCGGTTAACAGCTGCGGTGAACACACCGGCAGCAGATACTCCGCATACAGTTTTTCCACCCGCAGCCCTGGCCAATTGCCGCGACCGTAGAAAATCGCCACATCAACATCGTCGGCCAGTTTCTCTTCATCGCGATCCACCGCCTGGATACGCACATCAATCCCCGGATAAGCTGAGTTAAAGCTGGTCAGCCGGGGAACCAGCCATTGAATGGCGAAACTCGGTAACAGGCTGACGGTTAATGCACCTTTGGCACTGCGCGCCTGAAGCTTGCGGGTGGCATCATTCAGTGCGGTAAAAATCTCTTTAATATCGAGGTAATAGCTCTGCCCTTCTTCGGTCAGCAGCAGCGAACGGTTACGGCGGCGGAACAGCTTCAGCCCAAGAAAATCCTCTAAAGACTTAATTTGATGGCTAACGGCGGCCTGGGTAACAAACAGTTCTTCTGCGGCTTTGGTGAAGCTGAGATGACGCGCAGCAGCGTCAAAAACACGCAACGCATTAAGCGGTGGTAAACGTTTAGACATGGTAGATGGGCACTTTTGATTCACAGCCTGAAGTTACTTTGCAACACAGAGTAACGTATTAGTTTTTTTTATCCGAGACATTATAATTTGTCCGTTGAGGAACTACCAGCAAATACCTATAGTTGCCGCACTTCCTGAGCCGGAACGAAAAGTGTTTTGGAATTTCGCGTTAACACGCTGAATTTTGAGGGCTTTTGGCTTGTGGTCGTGATGTTGTGTTTGCAATTGACCTGACTATTTTAAGGTCTGGTAGCTCCGCTACCGTTTATTCCTGTAGATTTACCCTGTCTGTCCATAGTGATTTTTACAGCACCGCAAATTGCGGTGCTTTTTTTATTGCAGGGCAAAAATTACTGCCCCATCTCGGCCATCTCTTTCACATCGGAGCGGTTGATCTGCTGCTTGTTGCCATTAGCATCTTTGTAGCTGATCATACCGGTATCGTCATCAACAGAGGGTTTACCCTCGGCGACAATCGTGCGTCCGTCATTGGTGTGCATCACATAGTTACTTGAACAAGCAGCCAGAGTGAATACCATTGCACCTGCGGCCAGAACTGCGGCTAATTTTTTCATCTTTATCTCCTTGCAGATTGTAATCCGAGAAACTACCCGCAGAACGACTTGTAAACCGACAAATGACGATAAAAAAAACTGACAAGACGGTTCTCTTATGCGGGTAATAGCTTAAAGCATGCAATATTCAGCATAACCCGCTTTCTCAGCTTTGCCAGGAAACCGCGATTTTTTTAAGCCTTATCCTAATTGAATCCACTAACCCGCAGGGTTAATGAGGAGTGTATGAAGTCATTTACCCCGCAGCAGTTCCGCCAGCAGTTTCCTGCGCTCAATGAAACCGGCTGCTACCTTGACAGCGCCGCCACTGCCCTGAAACCCCAGGCGGTTATTGCGGCAACGGAAGAGTTTTATCGCCTGAGCGCTGGTACCGTCCACCGCAGCCAGTTTGCCGCAGCACGGCGTTTGACCGAACGTTACGAAAATGCGCGGGGCCAGGTGGCTGGCCTGCTTAATGCAGCCGACGCTAACAGCATCATCTGGACAAAAGGCACCACTGAAGCCATCAACCTCGTTGCTCAGAGCTATCTGCGCTCCCGACTACAACCGGGAGACGAGATCCTCGTCAGCGAGTCAGAGCATCATGCCAACCTGGTCCCCTGGCTGATAGTGGCAGAGCAGACCGGCGCAAAGGTGGTGAAGTGGCCAATTGGCCCGGACCGCCTGCCGGATATGGCGCAGCTTCCCGCACTGCTTAGCCCGCGCACTCGCCTGCTGGCCATCGGGCAGATGTCGAACGTGACCGGCGGCTGCCCGGACCTGGCGACAATCATTCACCTCGCCCATGCGGCTGGAGCCAAAGTGATGGTCGACGGTGCACAGGGTGTCGTTCACTGTCCGCCGGATGTTCAGGCTCTTGATATTGATTTCTATGCGTTTTCCGGCCATAAGCTGTATGGCCCGATGGGCATCGGTGCGCTGTACGGAAAACCCGATCTGCTGGCGGAGATGTCCCCGTGGCAGGGCGGCGGCAAAATGCTCACCACCGTCAGCTTTGACGGTTTTACGCCGCAGGCCGTGCCCTGGCGTTTTGAACCGGGCACGCCAAACGTCGCCGGAGTCGTCGGGCTGAGTGCGGCGCTGGAGTGGCTGGACGGCATTGATGTTGCTGCGGCTGAGCGCTGGTCCTGCGATCTGGCTGATTTAGCGGAAGCACGGCTCGCTTCACTGCCGGGTTTTCGCAGCTTCCGCAGCAGCGGTTCCAGCCTGCTGGCTTTTGATATTGCCGGCGTGCATCACAGCGATGTGGTGACTCTGCTGGCGGAAAGCGGTATTGCCCTGCGGTCCGGCCAGCACTGTGCTCAGCCTTTACTGGCGGCGCTGGGCGTCAGTGGTACACTGCGCGCTTCATTTGCCCCCTATAATACGCTTTCCGATGTGGACGCGCTGACTGCGGCCATGACCACCGCCCTGACACTACTGGCAGACTGATTAATGAGTACAGAAACGCTTGCGCCACATCCTTTTGGCACCCAGATTACCGCCGCCTCCCTGCTTGAGCAGTTCTCCACCTTCAAACAGTGGGAAGATCGCTACCGTCAGCTGATTCTGTTAGGCAAGCAGCTCCCTGCTCTGCCGGAAGCCCTGAAAACCAGCAGCATTGAACTCAGCGGCTGTGAAAATCGCGTCTGGCTGGGGCATCAGCGCGCGGCCGACGGCAGGCTGCATTTTTACGGCGACAGTGAAGGCAGGATCGTGCGCGGTTTGCTGGCGGTGCTGCTTACCGCCGTGGAAGGAAAAACTCAGGAAGAACTGTTGCAGAACGATCCGCTTGAGCTGTTCAGCCAGTTGGGACTGAAGGATCAACTCAGTTCCTCACGCAGTGCCGGGCTTCAGGCACTGGCCGATGCAGTGATCGGCGCGGCGAAAGAATAAAGATAAAATGGGCTTTCCGGCGTCATCGGGTCGGACAGTATCGACTTTGGAACATCCCGCCCTCTGATCGATAGAGCCGGGCATGCTATTCAGCGCGTTCGGCCTTCGCCATCATTTTTTTCAGCGCGTGCGAGACCGCAACGAAGCCGAAAGTGGCCGTCACCATCGTCGCCGCACCAAACCCGGCAGAGCAGTCCATACGCTTTGGCCCCTCGGCGGTGGTGCGCGATGCACAGACCGAACCATCCGGCTGTGGATACTTCAGCGCTTCGGTGGAAAAAACACAGTCGATGCCAAGCTTGCCTTTACTGCCTTTGACGATGTTAAAGTCGCTTTTCAGCCGCTCACGCAGCTTGGCCGCCAGCGGGTCCTGAATGGTTTTCGCCAGATCGGCAACCTGGATCTGCGTTGGATCGATCTGCCCACCCGCGCCGCCGGTGGTCACCAGCGGCACTTTATTACGGCGGCACCAGGCCAGCAGCGCCGCTTTGGGCCTGACGCTGTCAATGGCATCAATCACATAGCTGAACCCCTGCCCCATCAACGCTGCGGTATTGTCCGGGGTAATAAAGTCATCAACACAGGTCACTCGACATTCCGGATTGATTTCCAGAATTCGTTCCGCCATCACCTCGGTTTTTGCCTTACCGACATTATCCTTTAGCGCGTGGATCTGACGATTGGTATTGGTCACGCACACATCATCCATATCAATCAGGGTAATCGCGCCGATACCGGTACGCGCCAGGGCTTCTGCCGCCCAGGAGCCAACGCCACCAATGCCGACCACGCACACATGGGCGTCGGCAAACAGCTGCAGCGCGGACTGGCCGTACAGGCGCGCCGTACCGCCAAAACGTTGCAGCCAGGCGTCAGATAAAGCAGTCATTTATTCATCCTCGATAAAAACGTCGGGCCGGCAATCCGGCCCGTGATGGGTTTACTGGCTAACCAGTAACGAACCCTGAGTGCGATTTTGCGTGGAGGCAGAAGAGAACAACGGCATACCGGTTCCCGGCGCGGCTTTCAGCACCCAGACGCGACCATAGTGATTATACCATCCCGCCATATGTCCGGCTTCCGGGCCAATGCCCTGGTACATATCAAAATGCTGCCCTTTAATTGCGCCGCCGACATCCAGCGACACCATCATACGCATCTCATATTTTCCGGTGAACTTACCGTTGTTGTCCAGCAGCGGGATCTCAGCCAGCAGTGCAGTACCCGGCGGGATCAGCGAACGGTCGGCCGCCACAGAGGCCTTCGCAATCAGCGGAACGGCGCTGGCTCCGCGGACTGGTGCAAAATTTTCCGGCTTAAAGAAGACAAACGAAGGGTTCTGCTCCAGCAGCTCACGCACCTGCTCCGGACTGTGGTTTTCACCCCACTGGCGGATAGCCTGCATCGACATATCTTCACGCTTCACCTCACCGCGATCGATCAGCACCTTGCCGATACTGCGATAAGCGTGACCGTTCTTGCCGCCGTAACCAAAGAACATCAGCGGACGGCCGTCACCGAAATCAACATAGCCGCTGCCCTGCACGTCCATAATAAAGTTATCCATCAGCGAGTTACTCCAGGCCGCAATATAGCGATCCCCGAGCGCGCCACTGTAGATCTGTGCCCGGCTGGGCAGCTTACCCTTGCCGCGCGGCGGCATACGGTAAAGAGGATACTGGAATTCCCCCTGACGCGTATAACGAGCCTGGACGACCGGCGTGTAATAGCCGGTAAACTGCACATTGCCGTAGTTATCTGCCCCTTCCATCTGGTAGGCATCAAGGCCGAACTGGCGCAGCTGGCGAGTATCACCACCGGCCATCAGCCAGCTCTGAATCGCGCTGTAGGTGCCGGACTGGCGTGAATACATGCCGGAAGAGGTTGAGCGAATCTGTGAAACCTGGTCGGCAAAGTCTTTGCCGTTAACCGGGCGTCCTTTGGCATTGGGCTGGTTAACCAGAGCCAGCGGCTGATCCAGCTTACCGTCCTTATACTGCTGACCGCGATCGGTCGGTTTTGACGAACATCCAACCAGCAACGCCATCAGCGTACCGGTCACCAGATATTTAGCCCAATGTCCTTTCATCCTTTATCTACCTTTATGCAGAAACCCAGCGCGAAGATAGCAAAGCCACTGACATAATTAAATGCGCCATCGGCTGTAGCGCTCTGATTTGTGCAACATTTCACCATCCGGTTCAAATAATGAGTGGAAGGCACGTTTTTTCCTATTTATCGTAAAAAATGGGTTGCAAGAAAAACCATGCGGCGTATAGTGCGCATCCACGGACGCGGGATG
>NZ_JAPDNC010000002.1:606898-728889 GCF_025947915.1 Erwinia sp. INIA01 | reverse complement strand
GAGCAGCCTGGTAGCTCGTCGGGCTCATAACCCGAAGGTCGTCGGTTCAAATCCGGCTCCCGCAACCAATTCGCAGCAGTCAGGCGAAAGAAAGAAAAAGAAAGTGTCGTGATGGAAGCGGCAACGCGGACGCGGGATGGAGCAGCCTGGTAGCTCGTCGGGCTCATAACCCGAAGGTCGTCGGTTCAAATCCGGCTCCCGCAACCAATTCGCAGCGGTAATGCGAAAGAAGTAAAAGAAATGTCGTGATGGAAGCGACAATACGGACGCGGGATGGAGCAGCCTGGTAGCTCGTCGGGCTCATAACCCGAAGGTCGTCGGTTCGAATCCGGCTCCCGCAACCAATCAAACACCCTTAAGGGTGTTTTTTTGTATCTGCAGTTTGTTCGCTGATATAAAGCGGACGGTTTCCCCGCCCACTCTTCTCTACTTATGCGGGCTCAACGATGCGCCGTTAGCAAAGTAAGCCTTAATCCCGGCAAAAATCGACTCCGCCACTTGCTGCTGAAAATGCGCGGTACGCAGCTTGCGCTCTTCTTCTATATTGCTGATAAAGGCCGTCTCAACCAGTATTGACGGAATATCCGGGGCTTTGAGCACCGCAAATCCGGCCTGATCGACGCTGCGTTTATGCAGATGGTTCACCTTCCCCATTCGTGACAGCACCTCTTTACCAAACTTCAGGCTGTCGTTAATTGTCAGGCTCTGCACCATATCGAACATCGTATGGTCCAGATAGCGATCGCCACTCATGCTGACGCCGCCAATTAAATCCGATTCGTTTTGGGTTTGCGCCAGATAACGCGCGGCGGTGCTGGTGGCCCCTTTGGTCGACAGGGCAAAAACCGACGACCCGCGAGCAGCGCGGCTGGTAAACGCATCGGCGTGGATCGAGACAAACAGATCCGCACGCTGCTTACGCGCTTTCGCCACCCGAACCTTCAGCGGGATAAACACATCTTCATTACGCGTCATATAAGCACGCATGTTCGGGTGTTTATCGATTAGCGCTTTCAGGCGGCGGCCAATTTTCAGCACCACATCCTTCTCGCGGGTTTTATGCTTGCCGACCGCACCGGAATCTTCCCCACCGTGCCCGGGGTCAATCATAATCACGATGGGCCGGTCTTTCCCGGCCTTACCCGGCAGCGGTGCCGCGGCGGGCTGGCTGCGTTCCAGCTCGCCCTGATTGTAATCTTCCAGTAATGCCAGCAGCGGATCATCATCGTGCGGCTGTTTAACCGGGTAAAGATCCAGCACCAGGCGGTTTTTGATCCCGGCAACCGGTGCCAGCGTAAAGGTCTTGGGCGAGACGTTTTGCTTCAGTTCCAGCACCAGGCGTACGGTGCTGGCATCAAACTGCCCCACGCGGGCATTTTTGATGTAGGGGTCGTCCTGACGCACCAGATTGCCGACACCGTTCAGCGTATGATTGAGCTGAATATTTTCAATATCGATCACCACGCGATCGGGATTACTGAGCGCGAACTGCTTATACTTCAGTGGGATATTAGACTCAATGGTCAGGCGAGAATAGGTTGATGATGGCCAGATGCGGATCGCCACAACATGGCCGCCGGCAGCCATACCTGCCCGGCTGACGCTGAGCAGCAATACGGCACCCGCTCCCTGTAAAAGCCGTCGTCGGTTGAGGGATGTTGAATCGGTCATGCCACTCCAGTTGCTGTGAATTGATTAATAAAAAGACAAACGTTCGTTTTTTGCAAAAACTTTAGCGAATCCCTTAACCAGTGTCACCCCAAAAAAGCGATTAAATGCAGCACATTAGCTTGAGCAAAAATCAGTACTGGGTGATAACTAAGGAAAAATGCCACTTGCGCCCGAAGCAATAAAAGAATAAAAATACACATTTACCGAATAATAATGCAAAGAGGGTTTGCCGTGAAGGAACGTAGTACCGAGCTGGTTCAGGGTTTTCGCCATACCGTTCCCTATATCAATGCCCACCGTGGTAAGACGTTTGTCATTATGCTGGGTGGTGAAGCCATCGAGCATGAGAACTTCTCAAGCATCGTTAACGATATTGGTCTGCTGCATAGCCTGGGCATCCGCCTGGTGGTGGTTTACGGGGCCAGACCGCAGATCGATGCCAACCTCTCAGAGCGAAATCTCGAGCCTGTTTATCACAAGCATACCCGCGTAACGGACGCACAATCGCTGGAGCTGGTCAAACAGGCCGCCGGCCGGCTGCAGCTGGATATTACCGCTCGCCTGTCGATGAGCCTGAACAATACTCCGCTGCAGGGCGCGCATATTAATGTAGTCAGCGGCAACTTTATTATCGCCCAGCCTCTGGGCGTGGATGACGGGGTGGACTACTGCCACAGCGGCCGTATTCGCCGCATTGATGAAGAAGCGATCCACCGTCAGCTGGACAGTGGTGCCATCGTGTTAATGGGCCCGGTGGCGGTTTCCGTTACCGGCGAAAGCTTCAACCTGACCTCTGAAGAGGTGGCAACCCAGCTGGCGATTAAGCTGAAAGCGGAGAAAATGATCGGTTTCTGTTCCGAGCAGGGTGTCACCAACAGCAACGGCGATATTGTCTCCGAACTGTTCCCGAACGAAGCGCAGCAGCGCATTGAAGAGCTGGAAAACGACCAGGACTACCATTCCGGCACCGTACGTTTTCTGCGCGGCGCGGTAAAGGCCTGCCGCAGCGGCGTGCGTCGCAGCCACCTGATCAGCTATCAGGAAGACGGTGCCCTGCTGCAGGAGCTGTTCTCTCGTGACGGTATTGGTACGCAGATTGTGATGGAGAGCGCTGAGCAGATCCGTCGCGCCACCATTAACGATATTGGCGGCATCCTTGAGCTCATCCGTCCGCTGGAGCAGCAGGGTATTCTGGTGCGCCGCTCACGTGAACAGCTGGAAATGGAAATCGACAAATTCACCATTATCGAGCGCGATAACCTGACTATCGGCTGCGCCGCACTTTATCCATTCCCGGAAGAGCAGATTGGTGAAATGGCCTGCGTTGCCGTTCACCCGGATTACCGCAGTTCATCACGCGGCGAGGCGCTGCTTGAGCGTATCGCGCTACAGGCTCGCCAGATGGGGCTGAAGAAGCTGTTCGTGTTGACCACGCGCAGCATCCACTGGTTCCAGGAGCGCGGCTTCCAGCCGGTGGATGTGGAACTGCTGCCGAGCAGTAAGAAAGAGATGTACAACTATCAGCGCCGTTCCAAGGTGCTGATGGTAGATCTCCGGGAAAACAGCGTGCACGTGCGCCAGAGCTAACTGGCGCCGCGCTATTTTACAATCGTTCCACCAAACCGCTTCGGCGCTGGGTACGCTTTTTCACCGCGCTGTTAAAAACGCGGGTATCAGCGTACAGCGTCAGCTGGCGCTTAGCGCGGGTAATGCCGGTATACACCAGCTCACGGGTTAATACCGGCATCACCTGATTCGGCAGCACCATCAGCGTGTGCTCAAACTCTGACCCCTGAGATTTATGCACCGTCATCGCATACGCGGTGTCGTGCGGGGGCAGTCGGCTGGGCTGCACCGCTTTGATTGAGCCATCCGGCAGCGGGAAAAATACCTTCAGCGCCTGCTCACCATCCAGCATCGCAATGCCGATATCTCCGTTAAACAACCCCAGCAAGCGATCGTTGCGGGCAATCATCACCGGCCTGCCAACATACCATTTACCGTTTGCCAGCGTACCGCGACGAATCAGTCCGGCCTGGCGTAGCGTAGTTTCAATACGTTCATTCAGGCCGCTAACGCCGAATGGCCCCTCACGCAGTGCGCACAAAAGCTGGAAGCGCCCAAATGCCGACAGCACGTCAGCAGGAGAATCCCCTGCGGAAAGCCGCGAGAGATAATCACGGTAGCCTGTCGCACAGTCGTTAAGCAGCTGCTGGTACTCTTCGCTGCTGCTTAAACCGTGCCGGCGGATATCGCTAAACTCACCGCCAAACACGGCGTCTGCCCGTTTTACATCCCCGGCATTCACCGCCATCGCCAGCTGGCCGATTCCCGAAGATTCGGTAAATCGATAACTTTTACGCAGCAGACAAATCGCATCACGTACCGGCGGAGCGGCTTGATCCTCATTCCCCGTCACCTCACAGCCGGTGAGCCGGGCCAGTTCAGCGGCACGCGCCGGGCTGTAGCCAAATTCGGCGCACCGACAGATATCACCCAGTACGGCTCCCGCCTCTACGGAGGCCAGCTGATCGCGATCGCCAAGGAAGATAATCCGCGCCTGCGGCGGCAGCGCGGCAATCAGATTCGCCAGCATCGGCAGATCGACCATCGATGCCTCATCGACGACCAGCACATCCAGATGTAGCGGGTTACCGGCATGGTAGCGCATGCGCTGGCTGCCGGGCAGCGCGCCCAGCAGGCGGTGCAGCGTTGTCGCCTCCGCGGGAAAGCGTTTCAGTACCGCATCGTCCAGCGCCAGCTGCTGCAGCGTTTTGCCCAGTGACTCGGTCAGACGTGCCGCGGCCTTGCCGGTCGGAGCCGCCAGTTCTATCCGCGGGGAACCAGGGTAAAGCTCAATCAGACAGGCCAGCAATTTAGCCACGGTGGTGGTTTTACCCGTACCCGGGCCACCGGAGATCACGGCAACCCGTCGGGTGATGGCAACCGCTGCCGCAATTTTCTGCCAGTCTTCCGGCTGCTGGCCGAAATAACGATCCAGCGTGATACGCAGCGCCGCGTCATCAACGGGTAAGGGCTGCTGCTGACGATGAATAAATTCGACGACTTGCCCTTCACTTTGCCACATGCGGTGCAGATAAAGCCGCTGCTGTTGCAGCACCAGGGGCGTGCCGTGCGAGCCATCGCTCACGGCCGAACTCTCAGACAGCAGCTGATGCCAGTTCGTCGGTGAACCGGCAGCCTGCCAGATTGCCTGAGAAAGTTCAGGATGGCGCCCGTCAAACATCTCGTCAGGATGCAGCAGCTCAAGAGGCAGACAAACGTGCCCTTCTCCTGCATCACGGCTGACTAAGGCCGCTGCCAGCATCAGTGCGGGCTGATGTTCACCGGCTACCATCAGCGCAAACTGTATGTCCAGCGTGCGCAGCAGCCGCTGGCGACACGCCAGCTGCAGGTGCTCGATTAGCGTCATGCTTCACTCTCCACTTCGGCAGCAAACAGCAGGTCAAGCGCGTTGACAAAGTCTGCCTGTGGCCGGGTACTGAAGATGCCGTTACTTCCTTCCGTACCGTCCAGGCCACGCAGGAAAAGATAGATTACGCCACCAAAGTGTTGTTCATAGTCATAACCGGCAAGACGCTGCCTGAGGTAGCGATGCAGCGCCAGGCTATAGAGTTGATACTGTAAATCGTAGCGATGAGACTGCATCGCCTGCGCCATCGCTTCCTGGGTATAGGCGCTGCTCTCCTCCCCCAGCCAGTTCGACTTATAGTCGAGCAGGTAATATTTCCCCTGCCAGCAAAACACCAGATCGATAAACCCTTTCAGCATGCCGCGAACCTGATAAAAATCGAGGGGCGGACATCCGGCGGAGAGCGGGTCCTGCCGCACCAGTCGATCCAGATCCTCAGCGGTGAGCAGGCGGGAAATCGGCAGATAAAATTGCAGCTCCACCCGGCACGTATCCGGTGAAAGCTGATTCAGGCTAACGCCACTGTCATTAAGCGGGGTTTGCAAAATGCGCTGCATCCATTCCGTCATCGTTGGCAGCCAGGCCATATCCAGCCCCTCGGCACTGAGCCGTTCTGCCAGCCACTGTTCATCAAGCTGTGCTGAAAAGTCCAGAGATTCAAACAGACTGTGCAGGAATGTACCCGGTGCTGCACCGCGCGGGAAGGTATGTGGCGTCAGCTGCGGCAGTAGAGAATCCTGCGCCTCACCGACGGCATCAACATCCAGCCGAGGCAAAAGATCCAGTGCCGCTGCGTGGCCGTGCTGCTGTAAACCTGAATAGCTGGTCACGCGCCAGTCGTCACGCAGTAGACGCGTCAGCTGCTGGCTGCTCAGGATTAACTGCCCTTCCACCTCCGGCTGCCACAGCTCAGCTTCCGTCAGCGGTACGGCAGCCAGTGCGGTATGATCGCTTTCCATCTCTTCCAGCAGAGCATGCAGCATTGCAGCATCGGCCGCCTCGCCGCGCTGGATAAGATATCCCGGCGCGCTGTGGTGTAGATCGCTGTTGCCTTCTTTCTTGCGCGTACCTTTAATCAACGGAGCAATCCCGACGCTACAGTGGTAAATCGATCGCGTCAGCGCTACGTACAGCAACCGTAAGTCCTCGGCCAGCCGCTCTTCTTCAGCCAGGCGGGCGCTCTCCTCATCCTGCTGTAAATCCAGCAGCGCCTCGAAGGTCTCCCTGTCGTGATAGATGCCGTTTTCCGCCGCACGGTAGTTAGAGACGAACGGCAGCCAGACCAGCGGATACTGCAGGCCTTTCGATTTGTGAATAGTCACAATCTGCACCAGATGGCGATCGCTCTCCAGCCGCAGCTGCTGATTAGCTACCTGAGCGTCGGGCTGCACAACCTGCTGTGCCAGCCAGCGAACCAGCGCATGCTCGCTATCCAGTGCGGTTGCCGCCTCCTGCAATAATTCACCCAAATGCAGTAGATCGGTCAGACGGCGTTCACCACTGTCGGATGCCAGCAAATTCTCGGCGATTTGCCGCCGCATCATCAGATCGCGCAGCATCGGCAGCACGCCCCGTTTCAGCCAGCGCTGACGGTAACGATCGAACTCATCGACCAGCTCATCCCATGCACGCTCATCGCGACTCAGGGCATCCAGCGTTAGCGCATCAAGCCCAAACAGGCTACTGGCCAGTGCGCTGCGCAAAATACGCTCCTGCTCCGGTGCCAGCACGGCCTGGAGCAGCAGCAGGACTTCGCGTGCTTCCGGTGTGGTAAATACGCTATCGCGGTTGGAAAGATAGACGGAGGGAATAGCCAGGCGATTCAGCGCTTCACGCATCACGGCCGCTTCGCTGCGGCTGCGCACCAGAATGGTAATATCTGAAGCCTGTAGCGGTTTAAGGTGCTGCATTTTTCCGATCAGCGCCAGCCCCTGCTGCCCCGCGGTCAGCCAGCGGCAGATTTCCGTCGCACACTGCTGCGCCATATAGTGCTGATAATCAGCCACTCCCACACCGTCGCCAGGCTGCAGCCAGAACTTCAGCGCGGGCTGCTCCACACCGTCCACACTGAAGCTCAGAGAATGGTTGGGTTCCGCCGGGCTGACCTCAATAAACGGGATTTCCTGGAATACAAACGGGGCAGGATGACGCTGGAACAGCTGATTGACGCTGGCCACCATCGCCGGTGACGAACGCCAGTTGGTTTCAAGAGTATAGTGGGCACTGACTTCAGCCCGCGCCCTCATATAGGTAAAGATATCTGCGCCACGAAAGGCATAGATCGCCTGTTTCGGGTCGCCAATCAGCAGCAGAGCACTATCGGCCTGCCCCACATAGAGCGTCTGAAAAATTCGATACTGCTGCGGATCGGTATCCTGAAATTCATCGATCAAAGCGACAGGGAAGCGCTGACGTACGGCAGCAGCTAACAGGTCGCCGCCGGGCTGTTGTAAGGCAGCATCGAAACGGCCAAGCAGATCGTCAAATCCTAACTGCGCGTGCAGGCGTTTTTCCTGACGGGTCACGGTACGGATTTCGTCCAGCGCACGGGCAACAATCAGATCGCGCAGCGTGTGGGGCTGTGCCAAAAAAGTATCAATCTGTTCAAAGAGCGGATGAACGGGAGCGACACCTTTTTTCGTTTTTTCCACCAGCACCCGCTGGCCAAAGCGTTCGAGATCTTTTGCCACGTCATAATCAAGAGTTTCGCTTTGCGCCCACTGGGTAATTTTATTCAGCCAGTTAGGTAAGTGCTTACTGTTGTAGCTACGCCGGTCGATACCTGACGCGTCAATCAGCTCAAACAGATTTCCCGCCGCCAGCCACGCCTGCTTCAGCGCAGTTATCTGGCCGATAATCGCCTCGTGCCGCTGTACCAGCGTTTCTTCCGGGTCCGGCGCTGATTTCAGTGAAGGAGCCTCGCCCCCCAGCCAGGGCGACAGGTCCCTGAGCAGCTGTTCAGGCCCATCCCACAGCTGGCGAACAACACGGGCAACCGGCAGCGGTAGCGGATAGCAGTGGCGTCGCCAGAAATCCGCCGCTGCACGGCGGCGCAGCGGCGTTTCATCTTCAATCAGCTGCTGTTCGAACAACATGCCGGATTCAAAGGCGTTCAGATTGAGCATCCGCTGACAGAAGCCGTGAATGGTAAAGATACCGGCTTCATCCATCTGCCGCTCGGCCGCCAGCAGTACTGATGCAGCCTGCCGCAGATCGGGAATTTGCTCAATCAACGCTTGCAGCATCGGATTACGGCTTTCACCACGCACACAGTCGATACGCAGTGCGTGGATGTTTTCACGAATACGCCCGCGAAGCTCGGCGGTGGCGGCCTCGGTAAAGGTCACCACCAGAATCTCCTCCACCGACAGCGGACGGCTGAATGCAGATTCTCCGCCTAATCCCAGCAGCAGTCGCAGATAAAGCAGGCCGATGGTAAAGGTTTTCCCCGTACCCGCCGACGCTTCAATCAACCGCTCGCCGTGCAGCGGCAGGGTTAACGCATTCAGCCTTTCCGCAACCTGCTGACTCATGGTTTATCCTGGCTCACCGGGAACGACTGTTGCAGGGTAGACAGATTTTTCCAGGTCTTCCATCCTGCCGGAGCCGCATAGTCCGCCTTACCGTGATGGCTGCCGGAAATCTGCGATAGCAGTGCCAGACCGGTTGGTGCGATAACCGCCTGATGGAAGAAATCAGCAATGCCATCCGGCGTCAGCGCCTGAATCTGCGCAATCACTTTTTCGCGCGTATCGAACTGATAATTTTCGCGATTAAAATCTTTGCTGTAACGACCGGCTTCTTCATCCAGAGTCTGCGGACGCTGTTTCAGCTCGTTGATCATCGCCGCCTGATACTGGGCAAAATCCTCTTTGCTCAGCGCACGCAGGCGCTTCTCGGCGGAAGGATAAAATGCCTGGAAACGCTGCAGCAGGTAAGCGGGCTGCTTGACGTTACTTTGCAGCAGGAAGCCGATGCCCCACTGACGCCCCACCGGCATCTGGAAGGCAAACACCGCATAGCCAAGCTGCTCTTCGGTACGCAGCTGGTTATAGAACCACGGCTGGATAATCTGGCTCAGCATGCTACTGCTGGCCATACTTTGATGTTCATCAAAGCCAACCGGCACGTAGACCGCCGCCAGCGCCGAGTCCGTGCTGCTTCCCGCTTTTTGCAGATTGGCCAGCGCCTTGTTATCCACTTTAATGAATTCATTGTGCCACCAGCTGTGGCCTTCGCAGTTCAGCTGCTGTCTGACCTGTTCAGCCAGATTGTTTACCGCCTCAGGAGTCATATTGCCGACAACCAGCAGCTCGGGCGTAGACTGCTCCAGCAGCATTTTACGGTAGTCCAGTAACTGCTTCAGGGTGATAGCAGGCAGTAACTTACGGCGCTCGCTACGCTGGGTATAAGGCAGACGCGACAGCAGCTGCGCAGGCTGGATAGCCAGTTCAAATGCTTTGCCTTTTTCCGCCGAGTCCAGGCGTTCCAGATACCAGGATTTGGCCTGTTCCAGCTGTTGTTCCGTCGGCGTGAAGCTGGCATACCCTTCCAGCAGCTGCTTCATCAACTTCGGCAGGCGCTGCGTAAAGCCGCTGGCGCTGAACGTCACGCCATCATCTTCCCCGGTGGAAAAACTAATGCCGCCGACCGATGCCTGCGAACTCAGTTCATCCAGCGCTACGCCAGCCAGATAATCATTGAGAGCGAACAGCACCTGATTCTGTGCGCTGTCCACCGCTGCTTTGTTACGCAGCGCCAGGGTGATATTGGCCTTAGGCTCATCAGCATAGTACTGGCTGGGCATGTAGAAGACCCGCAGCCCAGGCTGATTGAGCAGTTCCTCCGGACGTTCATACTTCTTATCCGGTTTGATCAGACTGAAGTCGTCAGGAATGTACGGGTTGAGCACCGGCAGAGACAGGGTTATTTTGTCGCTCTCTGCCTGCCATTTACTGAATCTTTCGCTGCCGATCTTATCCACCTGATAAGGCGCATCAACAAAGTAGGCCGTTTTGTTATGTGGTTCATTCGGGCTGATAAACCAGATGCGGGCATTCTGCGGGGTCATTCCCTCAAGGCGCGCTTTAATAGCCTGTGGATCGTAGCGGTCTGCGATGTAAGGTGCATCCAGCACATCGGCAACCGGCACGCGAAGCATGGTATCCACCAGCCATTCGATGTAGTCCATATCACGGGTGATGGAGGGATAACGGAAATCCAGGTCCAGCACGTGCGCCACTTCATCAAAGTAACTTTTATCGATGCCCTGCGTACGTAAGGTGTTCAGATAGCTGAAGACTGCGGCGATAACTTCATCACGATTGGCCTGGCCTTTATCCGTCAGCGAGACGGAAATCGAGAATACCCCACCGTTGCGGTCGATAACCGGATCGGCACCGGCACTGATAGAGTCAGCCAGCCCACGGCTTTGCAGCCAGTCTGATAAGGTGTTTTTGCTGCGGTTACCAATCAGATAACCAATAAGCGTATCGGTTTTACTGCGGAACTCGGCGCTGTTGTTATCAATGCGGAACTCAATGCGCAGCTGCTTGCGCGGCTGTGCAGGCACATAGTGAATGATGATGCCTTTCTGCTTATCGGTGACCACCGGCACGGTGATATCCGGCACCGTCGCCTGACGGTTTTCGACGCGGCCAAAGGTTTCGGCGGCTATTTTTTCCAGCTCGGGCAGCGGTTTATTACTGTAGATCACCGCTTTCATCAAATTGGCTGAGTAATAACGATGATAAAACGCCTTCAGGGCATCGTGCAGTTTACTGCCCGGCTTATCGCGCAGGGTTTCCAGATTCCCGCCGGAAAAGCGTGAGCTGGGATGTTCAGGGTTTAGCGTTTCAGCACCAACCTGTGCCATACGCAGGCCATCACGGGATCGCGCCATGGTCAGCTCGGCGTTGACCGCATTACGTTCGCGATCGGCATTGACCGGGTCGAGCAGCGGTTCGGCAATGGCGTCGGCCAGCCTGTCGGCAGCCGGTTGCAGCGCATCGTTCTCCACTTCCAGATAAAACGCCGTACGATAGGATGCGGTACTGGCGTTGTGGCTACCACCGTGCTTTTTCAAAAATTCGGCAAGGTTATCCGGCTGCGGGTAACGCTTTGACCCCATCAGCACCATGTGCTCAAGATAGTGTGCCAGACCAAGCTGATCGGTGGGGTTTTCCAGCGATCCGACCGGCAGCGCCAGTGCGGCCAGCGACTTTGTGGCCTTGTCATCGGAAACCAGCAAAACGGTCATGCCGTTATCCAGGCGGATTGCTTTGTACTGACGAGGGTCTTTTTCACTTTTACGAATAATGTCTGTGACCGGTTGCCATCCGGTTTCTGCCTGTGTCAGCGGGCTGAACAGGGCGAAAAAGACAAAGTAAACTAACCAGACTGCATAACGACGCATTCAAACTCCCTCAATTTTGCTGGTGTTTAATTGTTATAAAATAACACTACAGGAGATCATCCTGATTGTCCGTAAAACTTCCCCTATCTTCCTTGGGGAATGTGGGTACATCACCAAATACTATACAGAACGGTGCGCCTGAAGCAGCGGTAAAAGCCAGCGTTCAGCATTCTCGGTCATTGCCAGCAGGTACGTTTCATCCAGCGTACGGATCACCCGTTGCAGATAGGGATCGCTGCCTTCGCCCTCAATCTGATAATTTCCCTGCCAGCGCGCCAGCAGCTTGTTACGCGCTTTTTTCTGCGCAGCATCATCTCGCAGCAGCTCACCGGATGATTCATCGTAACTTTCCTCCAGCCAGGCAGCACCGGATTCAGTCAGCAGCAACGGTGAGCACATGCCCTCGCGGTAGCCCGCAACGTAACGTGCCAGCTGATGCAGGGCGTCATCCGCCGTAATCGCCGGGAATCGCCATTCGCTATCGTTGCGCCCCAGCATCAGGCTGGTACCATTGCCGCCCGTCGCACAGTAAACCAGGTGTTCCAGCCACAGGGTCAGGCCATCCTTAAAGTTAAGATTGCCCGGCCGCCAACGTAACAGTCCACTGTCCTGCACCTGAGCAAGCCATCCGGTAAGCAAAACACCGTCAACCAGCAGCGAGATTTCCCGGCTTTCCGCCGCCGCACGCTGCTCGCGCACGCGGCTGGCCAGCACGTTCATTTCCTGCTCCTGCTCTTGCCAAACCAGTTCACCGAATGCGCCGTAGGGTAAAGCCCCTGAAGCACGTTGCCGGGCGTAAAGGCGGGAACTTTCTTCCCCCTCTATCAGGCTGTTAAGCAACTGCGCATTCATCTGATAACGCGTCAGGCCATCCAGTGCAAAAGGCTCGGCGTCTGGCAATTCCATCTCTTCCAGTCTGAAGCTGACGCCAAGCCGCATGCTGAAAAATGCCCTGACCGGATGCCGCCAGAAGCGCACCAGTTGCTCAAAGCTTAGTGAATCAAGCTTTTCCGCTGCTAAAGGCTGCATAAACGGCGGATGAGCAATACCCGATGCTTTAGCAGCAGGTAACCACTCGTCAGCAAAACTTCTGAACTCAGAAGCTGCACTGAAGTTTTCGGCCGCAAAAGGCATTCTGCTGTGCAGATGATGCAGATGGTGCGCCACGTTTTTCGCACTGCGGTCAACATCCAGCGAACGGTCTTCGGGCAAGCAGAAGCTCTGGCAGATGTACTCCACTAATTCACTGACCAGTACAGAGGGATATCGTTCCGTATTATCCTGAATTGAACGGGCGATATAGCTGATATACAGCTGCTGCTGCGCTGAATTTAGCGCTTCCAGGAACAGATAGCGGTCATCATCGCGGCGGCTGCGATCGCCTTTTTGCAACTGCTTGCTCATTAAATCAAAGCCGAGCGGTGGCAGCGTTCGTGGATAAATACCGTCGTTCATACCCAGCAGGCACACCACCTTGAAGGGAATAGAACGCATCGGCATCAGGGTACAGAAGTTCACCGGCCCCGCGAGGAAACGCTGGCTGATACGCTGCTGATCGAGCCGGGAGACCAGTTCATCGCGCAGTACGGTTAGCGGTACGGCCTGCTGATAACCGGCTTCAACGCCGTAGCCAATCACCTGCTTCCACTGATCTTCAATCAGCGTTAGCGCCGCTTCCGTTTCCGCATCGCAGATAAAGAAATCATCTAATAGCTGGCGACAGAGCGGCAGCCAGTGTGCCAAATCGCTGGTTTCATCCAGCCAGCGCCGCCAGCGATGCAGCTGCATCAGTAACTCGGCCAGATTCCCAGCCAGTTCCGCGATCAAGCCACTGGACTCATCATAAGGCAGGACCCCCTGCCACTCCCCGGCATCACTGTTCATCGCGTAGCCCAACAGCATTCGCGTCAGGCCGAAGTGCCAGGTATGCTGACCGGTAGCCGGCAGGTCCAGCTCGCGGACGTTGTCATCATCCAGACCCCAGCGAATACCGGATTCAGCAACCCAGTGGCGCAGCAGGCGTAGCCCCTCTTCATCAATTGCAAAACGCCCCGCCACCGCAGGAACTTCAAGCAGGGCCAGAACATCTTCAGCGGTGAAACGGCTGTCAGGTAGGCTCAGTAGCGAAATAAACGCCTGAAGCGCGGGGTGCGCCTGACTGGCGCGACGGTCGGAAATGGCAAACGGCAGCGCACGCACCGGTGGTGCATTACCAAATACCGCCTGAATAAAGGGCGTATAGGCATCGATATCAGCCACCATGACGATGATATCGCGCGGGGTCAGCGCCGGATCGTCAGCCATCATTGCCAGCAGCCGATCCTGCAGAACTTCGACCTCGCGCTGCGGGCTGTGGCACTGATGGATCACAATTGAACGATCTTCCGGTGCAAGCAGGCGTTTGGCTTCACTGTTTTCCCATTCGCTTTTTTTCAACCCGATAACCGCGTTGTCTTCCAGTTCCAGCAAATCCCGCTTCAGCGTTTGCAGCAGGTTTACCGGCTCAATATCGACAAAGGCGAAGACCTCATTAGGTTCAATCTGCGCCAGCAGGTAGAGATTATCGCGCCCCAGCTTGCCCCATGAAGCCAACAGAGGATTACTCAGCTGCTGCTCACCTGCATCGTTGAACAAAGACGATGCGCTGTCAGCATCACGGAACTGGGAGATCTCATGATTATCCTGATAATGCCTGCGGTTGCGGTTTTGCAGCCTGGCCAGAAACGCGTAATCCTGAATATCTCCCCAGTAATGACGGCAGGGATTGGTAAACAGCAGATGAATATCGATATGTTTACCCAGCGCGCTAAGTGCCTGTAAATAAACCGGCGGCAGTGCCGAAATCCCACAAATAAACACCCGATCCGGCAGATTTTCCGGGCGAGTTGAGCTGTTTTCCAGCCGGTGAATAAAACGCTGATAAAGGTTGGCACGGTGCCATTCAGGTTGCCCAAGCTGATGGGTATATTCAACCAGTGCCGCCCACAGCGGAGCCTGCCAGACCTGTGCCTCGCCAAGCCCCTCGGTCAGTTCGCCTTTTTCCCATCCGTTAAGCCACTGCGGACGATACACCAGATACTGGTCAAACAGGTCGGCAACTCTGGATGCCAGCTGGAACAGCTTGCGCTTATCGTCGTCATCGCTAAGGTAATTACGCAGCGTTGCGAAAGCCTCTCCCGGCAGCATCTCAGGGAGGATCGCCATCAGTTTCCAGCTCATACCGGACTTGCTAAAAGCGCTCTCACGTGGAATATCCGGTAACACGCGAACAAACATGTCCCAGATAAAGCTGGCGGGGAGCGGGAATTCAATATTAGCCGCAATACCAAAATCTTCGGCCAGCGACATTTGCAGCCACTGTGCCATTCCCGGGCTTTGTACCAGCACCACCTCCGGGCTCAGCGGATTGGGCAAGGGCTGATTTTTTATCTGCCATGATGCCAGCGTCTTAAGCAGATCCAGCTGATTGGAATGGTATACCGTGAACATAACCGACAGATTCTCAACGTAAGAGGGTTTAATTTCCTGAAGGGTACTCTACCCGCACAGGACGAACATTGGAAATGTAGCACCATAGCGGTCAATTACCCACCGCCGGGCAGCGTAGCTGAACCAGTTCGGCCCGGCGCCCCGAAGGGCTTACCGTTTTGGCGATTAACAACGGGCATCCTTCCGGGCCATCCTTCTGCTGCACCTGTGCCTGCCATCCCTCCAGCGGATTACCCTGCAACAGTTGCCGGGCGTTACGCCATGCGCTGCGCTGCTGCCACTGTTGCTGGAACCCCTCTGCCAGCACCAGCTGATAGCGCATCAGAGCCATGATGCTAAGGCTAAACAGCAGCAGGGCAAACAGTGTTTCAACCAGGCTAAATCCCCGTTGATTACTACGAGGGATCATCACACAGGCTCCTGTCGGGCAATGGGCAATAATCCAGCCAGCCCTGAGGGACCGCGCTAACTTTCCCACCGGTAAGGCTGCTAACCCAGCGATACAGAGACAACGTTCCACTGCCGCTGTCACCGCGCAGCAGCATTCCGGAGGCGTGGCTTAGCAGGCAGGCGCGCCAGGTATACTGCGGCTGGATCTGGCAGTACCAGCCTTCAGCAGTATGCCAGGTCAAGCGTTCTCCCCAAGTCAGCGCAGATACCGCATCGGTGTACTCAAGGATATAGTGCCGTTCATCAGTGACCAGGCTGAGATTATCACTCAGCTGCTGGCGTGTAGCGTGCAGCAATGCGGTGCCCATAAGCAGAATGATAATCACCATCAGCAGTGCGCCGTTTCCCTGTTGTCGGTGCATTATAAATTCTCCGCCACCAGCCAGTGCTCAATATGCTGGACCAGAGCAGGCCAGACGCTGGAACTCCCCTTCAACATGAATCGGACCTGCTGCCGATTGCGAACCACCCTGAACTCCTCAATGGCGATGACGCGGGGATCGTTCAGCTTCTCCCAGCCGCCGCCTTCACAGCGATCAACGCCGCGCTGCATTTCCAGATTTTTCGATCTTAAGCGAAAGCCGTAGTAATCGCTGTCTTCTCGCCCGGTACTCTCCCATTGCCCGTTGCTGTTTTCATCCCAGCGCACCAGCAGGCAGCGACCTGCGTTCTGAATCTGCATCGCGGCCCCGCTACAGCGACCGTGGCAGTAGCCCGCGCGCCGGGCGGCTTTTTCCAGCGTCTGCATAATCTGCTGCAGCTCTTCATTGAGCTGAACCTGTATCTGCAGGCGCAAATTATGCTGCTGCAATAGCGGTAACGTTCGCGCAGCGCCGAGCATTATGACGCTTCCGATCGCCATCGCCAGCAGCGTTTCAAGTAAGGTAAATCCCCCCGTATTCATCGGCATCCTTCCTCTGATACTGAGCAAATGCGCACCCTGCCACGCGAAGAGACAATGATTCGCCGTTCACCGGCATCGCTGGCAATAGTGATATTGCCAGGGCGGGCGGTATTCTTCACACCATAGAACCCGATTTCCGCGGTCATCGAGCGTATGCTGACTTCCGGCCACGGAGCCAATAGTGTAAAGCGGGCCTGCGGGGAACAGACATCAGGAACACTTCCGCCTCCCAGACACCAGTATCTGCCCGGCTTAAGCCAGATGACCCTGTCGGCGTTATGCCACCAGGCATCGCTGCGCAGGCGCAGAAGCAGCCGCTGGATCTGCTGCGCACTGTCATTAAGCTGACGTAGCTGCTGCCATCGCTGCCAGCCCTGCCATGACCCCAGGCTCAGTACAGCGATGAGCGCGATTACCATCATCAGTTCCAGCAATGTGAATCCCGCTGATCGCGTTATTTTCATCAGCCGAGTGTTGGCTTTTCTCCGCCACGCCGCCAGCAGTACCTTGTGGGTTTACGCGTTATCTTCCAGGCTAAATACGTCTTCTCACCGGCTTTCATTGCCGCTGCGTGGCGCTACGCATTTTTACCAACAAGTCTGATACCATCGCCGGATTTGCCTGGCACCAATGGTGAGAAAGGCTAAGATGCCTGAGCGGGTCAACGGTGCAAGAGCCGAAAAAACCCTGAAAAAAGCCAGCGTGCCAGATTCGAGCAGAACCAAGAGAGAGAAAATGGATGAGATTCAAATGATCGATATTGCCACCTCGCTGCCGCAGGTGAAGATCGATTTAAAATACGCCACAGCGGATAACATTACCGGCCAGCCGATTTACTGCGAACACCGTTGCCTGTTGCACCCGGATGCTGCAGCGGCGCTGGCTCGCAGTGCGCATATCGCCGCTCTTGCAGGCTTTACCCTACTGGTCTACGACGCATACCGCCCGCAGAAAGCGCAAATGAATCTGTGGCTGGCCTGCCCTAATCCTGACTACGTTATCCCCGTCACTCAGGGCTCGAATCACTCCCGCGGAACGGCTGTTGACGTCACGCTGATGGATGAACAGGGAGCGATTGTGGATATGGGCAGTGGTTTTGACGAAATGCACGAATGTTCACATCCCTGGCATCCTTCGATCCCGACGCTGAAATTACGTAACCGGCTGATGCTGAGTGCGATTATGCTTGAAGGGGGCTTCAAGGGGATTACGACAGAATGGTGGCACTTTGAGCTGCCTGGAGCGGCAGATTATCCGCTGCTGACGGATATTTTTGACTGTTACCCACCGCAATCCGCGGCGTAATGCTATCCCCGGCATTATGCATGCCGGGGATAGCATTTTTACACGGCTACCGGCGCTTTAATCGCCGGATGCGGGTCGTAACCGACGATTTCGAAATCATCGAAACGATAGTCGAAAATAGAGGCCGGTTTACGTTTAATCACCAGCTGCGGCAGCGCGCGCGGTTCACGGCTCAGCTGCAGGCGAGTCTGTTCCAGGTGATTGCTGTACAGGTGGGTATCCCCCCCGGTCCAGACGAAATCACCCACTTCCAGATCGCACTGCTGTGCCATCATATGCACCAGCAGAGCATAACTGGCGATATTAAACGGCAGCCCGAGGAAGATATCGCACGAGCGCTGATAGAGCTGGCAGGAAAGCTTGCCGTCCGCGACGTAAAACTGGAAGAAAGCGTGACACGGTGCCAGCGCCATCTCGTCCAGTTCACCCACGTTCCACGCCGAAACGATGATACGGCGAGAATCGGGATCGTTTTTAAGCTGCTCAACAACCTTGCTCAGCTGGTCGATCTGGCGACCATCCGGTGCCCCCCAGCTGCGCCACTGTTTGCCGTAGACCGGGCCGAGGTCGCCGTTTTCATCCGCCCACTCGTCCCAGATCGAGACGTTATTTTCCTTCAGATAAGCGATATTGGTGTCGCCATTGAGGAACCACAGCAGTTCATGAATGATGGATCGCAGATGGCACTTCTTGGTGGTGACCAGCGGAAAACCGTCCTGCAGATTGAAACGCATCTGATGACCGAAGACCGACAGCGTACCCGTTCCGGTACGATCGTTTTTCGGTGTGCCCTGCTCAAGGACATGCTGCATTAATTCCAGATACTGTTTCATTTTTCCTCACGAAGTTGCTGCTGTGGGCGACGACGATACGCCCAGATCATCATAATCACGCCAGCCAGAATCATCGGCACGGAGAGGATTTGCCCCATGCTGATGCCGCTGAACAGACCAAGCTGCTGATCGGGCTGGCGGAAGAACTCAATAATAATACGGAAGGCGCCATAACCAATCAGGAACAGGCCTGAGACGGCTCCCATCGGGCGCGATTTGCGGATAAACACATTCAGAATGATAAACAGCACGATCCCTTCCAGAATCAGCTCATAAAGCTGTGAAGGGTGGCGCGGCAGTACACCGTAGGTCGCCAGCAGAGACTGCCATTCCGGATGAGTGGAAACCAGTGCGATATCTTCGCTGCGTGAACCCGGGAACAGCATAGCCCACGGCAGATTTGGGTCAACGCGCCCCCACAGTTCTCCGTTGATAAAATTACCGAGGCGACCAGCACCCAGCCCAAACGGGATCAGCGGAGCGATAAAGTCCGAAACCTGGAAGAAAGTACGCTTGGTGCGGCGGGCGAAGATCAGCATCACTACGATCACACCAATCAGTCCGCCGTGGAATGACATACCACCATCCCATACCTTAAACAGATACAGCGGATTATCGAGGAACAGCGGCAGATTGTAGAACAGTACATAGCCGATACGGCCACCGAGGAACACACCGAGGAAACCCGCATAAAGCAGATTTTCAACTTCCTCTTTTTTCCAGCCGCTGCCTGGTTTATTAGCCCGGCGAACAGCCAGCCACATAGCGAAAACAAAACCAACCAGATACATCAGCCCGTACCAGTGAAGAGACACAGGGCCGATAGAGAAGATCACCGGATCAAATTGAGGGAAAGCCAGATAGCCGTTATTCATCTTTCACCATTTTTAAATTCTGTCCTGACGGGCAGGCGACGGAATATGTAGACGCGTGCGCACGTGGCGCTGCTGCTTAAGGCTGCGCATGATAGCATAATGCGAATTATTCCGGCCCGGCGTAACTGTAAACTTTGTTAAGCACCGGATCGGATGACTATTTCCCGCCCCGGATCAGACCGCCCAACCCTCTGCGCTCCATAAAAGCCGCAATCAGTTGACGGACTTCACTGGTGTGCGGCGCTTCCAGACCACGCTGCGCAAGTTCCTGGGCCTCTGACCGGTCGATATGGCGAAGTAAATACTTTACGCGCGCCACATTACGGCCGTTCATGCTGAGATGGTAGTAACCCATGCCGATCAGCATAACCACACACATCGGATCGCCCGCCATTTCGCCACAAAGGCATAGCTCTACCCCTGCACGGCTGGCCTCCTGTCCAATACTGTGTAATGCACGGAGTACGGCTGGATGCAGACTGTCGTAAAGGCTGGCGACCCGTGTGTTGTTACGATCCACGGCCAGCAGGTACTGGGTCAAATCGTTGGTGCCAACGGAAACAAAATCTACACGACCCCGCAAATGGCTCAGCATAAAGATCATCGACGGCACTTCGATCATTACCCCGAGGCGCGGGCGCGGAATTGCATAACCCAGCATTTCTTCCACCTCGCGCCCCGCCCTGTCGAGCAGGCGCCGTGCCTCGTCGATCTCCTCAAGACTGGTGATCATTGGCAGCAGGATGCTCAGGTTTCCGCTGGCAACGTTGGCCCGCAGCATTGCGCGCAGTTGAACAAGAAAAATCTCGGGCTGATCGAGCGTCAGGCGAATGCCCCGCCATCCCAACGAGGGGTTTTCTTCACTAATCGGCATATAGGGCAGCTGCTTGTCGGCACCGATATCCAGCGTGCGCAATGTGACCGGCTTATCGAGAAACAGCTGCAGCATTCCCTGGTACTGTGCAACCTGCTCTTCTTCCGAGGGAAAACCGTTCTGTAACATAAACGGAATCTCGGTACGATAAAGGCCCACGCCATCTACCCGGCTACCGAGCGGATGCTCATGTTCAGCACTCAAACCCGCGTTAAGCATGACTTTCACCGGTTCGCCGCTTTTAAGCGCACCCGGCTGCTCAACCAGACCTTCTGCCAGCTGGCTTAATTCATTTTCTTCACTGATCAGCCGCTGATATTCCTGCACCAGCACCGGTTCGGGATCGACCAGCAGCTCACCGCGATAACCATCGACGATGAGCAAGCGTCCCTTCATCAGGTCGGGCTGAATATCGGCTCCCATCACCGTTGGGATACCCATTGCACGAACCATGATTGCCGCATGAGAGTTAGCGGCACCATCGCGCACGACAACCCCCGCCAGTCTTTCACGCGGCAGCTCTGCCAGGGTGGTAGCAGTCAGTTCGTCGGCCACCAGAATAAAACGCTCAGGCCAGGTATTGGTGCCCTGAATCGTATCATCGAGGTGAAACAGCAGGCGCTGGCCGAGCACACGCAAATCACCCGCCCGCTCCCGCAGGTAGCTGTCCTGCAGGCTGGCAAACTGCGCGGCAAATTTCTCAATAACCTTTTTTACTGCCCACTCAGCCACCGAACCGGCATCAATTTCCGCCAGCAGATCTTTTTTCAGTCGCGCATCGCTGAGCAGGTGCGAATAGAGGTCGAAAATAGCCGCGCTTTCTTTATGCATGCTGGCGGTGAAACGCTTGCTGTAGCGGCGAAATTCGTTCGATGCTTCGGCCATCGCCAGCGCCAGACGCTCACGCTCACGCACAGAATCCAGCGTTGATGCGGCGGAAACATGTTCCAGTGAGGGCTGTGAAGAATCAACCCAGCCTTCGGCTATCGCTACGCCAGGTGAGGCCGCCAGCGCTTTGATTCGCGTTTGCCTGTACTGCCCAAAGAGAACATTAAGCTGCGACTGAGAAAGGATCGCCGCCATCTGAGTGGCAAGGGTAACCAGAAACGACTCTTCGCTTTCATCGAATTGCCGATGTTCGCGTTGCTGAACCACCAGAACGCCCTGCAGCTGGCGTCGGCTGATAATCGGTACGCCAAGAAACGAGCGAAAACGCTCTTCTTTCACGGAGGGGATAAATTTAAAACTGGGGTGCTTTTGCGCATCAGCAAGGTTAATGGGTTCAGCAAGGCGACCAACCAGCCCAACGATGCCTTCATCAAATGCAAGGGCGACAGTACGCCCACGCGGCTTTTTCAGCCCACGCGTTGCCATCAGGTAGTAACAGCGGCGTTCATGATCGGCCAGATAAACCGAGCAAACCTCGATATCCATGGCCAGACAAATCTCATTAACCAGAATATCCAGCGCCTCGGTAAGCCGGGGCGCTGCCGCCACTTTCTCAACTATTTCGCGTAGTTGTGTGAGCATAATCTACGTGGCTTAACCTCTCTTCCTTCGAAAGCCTTGCGTATTTCTCTGCGCGGTATTCTCCTGCAGGGGCATAACCACACCAGCAAACTCTTTCATTACGCGGCGGTAAACATCGCGTTTAAAAGAGACCACCTGGCGTACCGGATACCAGAAGCTGACCCATCGCCAGCCGTCAAACTCTGGCGTGCTGCTGGTTTGCATATTGATATCCGCGTCATTGCACAACAGCTGCAGAAGAAACCACTTCTGTTTTTGGCCGATACAAACCGGCTTTGTGTCCCAACGCACCAAACGTTTTGGCAATTTATATCGTAACCAGTTACGGGTGGATGCCAGGATGCGAACATCCTTACGGCTCAAACCGACTTCCTCGAAAAGTTCGCGGTACATCGCCTGTTCCGCCGTCTCGCCAGGATTGATCCCTCCCTGAGGAAACTGCCAGGAGTGTTGGCCATAGCGCCTTGCCCACACAACCTGTCCCTGCCTGTTACAAATTACGATACCAACATTCGGGCGGTAGCCATCATCATCGATCACCGGACTACCTCAAACTAAAACTGGATGTTCTGATTGTTTCACACTCCTTACAGGCGGTAAACCACTGGTTTATGCCTGCGAGTCCGCATTGAACTTGGATAACTATTACCAGCAGACAGAGTTATAAACAGAAACAGGGGCAAAAAGGCGATCTTATTCACGTTTTCTGTGGATAGCTTTGTGCAGAACTCAGTTAACAGGTGGGGAAAACTTTATTCAACGTTTGGAGACACCTCGCAAAAAAAAGAAATAACCCCAGGTTAATCATAAGGTTTAACGTCATTTTTACGTTGAATCAGGTGCTGTCATGCTGCTGTCACAGACAGGCTTCCGGCAACTGGCGAAAGATCGAGCACTTGATGATTTATCCACAGAATATGGTGATTAGTTGGACATGAAAGGGGCTAAAGTTGCCAAAATCCCCTTCGTCAAGGCTGTAAATCGAAACAGTATTATTTTTAAATGTGAGTTATCCCATTTTTCTGTGGATAACTATGTAGAAGATCCTGTTCACTGTCGGTGACAAGACGGGTAAAACTTGTCTGAGCAGTGTAAATCCCCTTCAATGGGAGGAATAAAAAACATGATTTATCATGCTATTATTATGCTTACCCCCAGAATTAGCGTTAAGCCGTATAACGCTGGAACTGAGAGGTCGTTTTTTAAACAGATCTGGATATCACAATGACAGGCGCTCCTTTCCTCGTTCCTCCCCCCCGTGATGAAACCGAACTGCTGGACAGAGCTAACGCACTTGCCGGTTATACTCTCGGTGAACTTGCCCAACGTATAAGTTTACCGATTCCCCGAGACCTTAAACGGGATAAGGGCTGGGTGGGGATGCTGCTGGAACGTTATCTCGGTGCCAGTGCAGGCAGTAAGCCGGAACAGGATTTTGCCGAAATTGGCGTGGAGCTGAAGACGATTCCCGTAGATGCCGCCGGACGCCCGCTCGAAACGACCTTCGTTTGCGTCGCACCGTTGACCGGTAATAGCGGCGTCACCTGGCAAAACAGTCACGTGCGGCATAAGCTCGGGCGCGTGCTGTGGATACCGGTAGAGGGTGAACGAGCGATTCCACTGGCAGAGCGGCATGTTGGCGCTCCGCTGCTCTGGAGCCCAAATGACGAAGAAGAACATCAGCTGCAGCGCGACTGGGAGGAGCTGATGGATATGATTGTGTTGGGTCAGGTTGAACAGATTACCGCTCGCCACGGCGAGGTTTTGCAAATTCGTCCCAAGGCAGCTAACAGTAAGGCTCTGACCGAAGGTATTGGCCGCCATGGGCAACCCATTATGACTCTGCCGCGCGGCTTTTATCTGAAAAAAACCTTTACGGCAGCGCTGCTTGCACGCCATTTTTTTCTGTAGTTTTCCTGCTGATTTGCGGAAGATTATACGAATGTCAATAATATGCGCCTGATTGAGTCCATTTTCAGACTGATGAAATTATCACTACAGGGAAAATAGTTTATTACTACACTCATCAAAGTAATAAATATTAAGGGAGACAAGTATGAAGTGGATGTTAGGTATTGCGGCGCTGAGTGTATCAATGCTGATAAGCGGCTGCAGTAGTGACTACGTGATGGCGACCAAAGACGGTAAAATGATTATGACCGACGGTAAGCCAAGTATTGATAAAGAAACTGGACTGGTGAAATACGTTGATGAATCCGGCCATGAAATACAGATTAACGGTGATGAAATCTCTTCAATCGTTGAACGCTAAACCCTGCTTTGCCATCTGGCGCTGATATTTCAGATGGCAAACGATATGCTTTCCTCTCTCTGATGGGTAATCCCTCTTTCACCTCCCGCGTCTGGCGGTTATAGTCGAAAACCGGGTTCTGCTTCTGTAAGCACAGACACCGCAATCTTTTGCCAGGATCCCCTGTTGCGGACGCAGCTGATGTCCCTGACCTTTTAATAATGAAAAAAGGAAGTCTGCTATGCATTATCACCGTATCCCCCACAGCACACTTGAAGTCAGCTCTCTTGGTCTGGGTACCATGACGTTTGGGGAACAAAACAGCGAAGCCGACGCGCATGCCCAGCTTGATTTGGCGCTTAGCCGCGGCATTAATCTGATTGACACAGCGGAGATGTATCCGGTGCCGCCGCGCCCGGAAACACAGGGTTTAACTGAGAAATATATCGGCAGCTGGCTGAAAGCGCGCGGCTGCCGTGACAAAATAGTACTGGCTTCTAAAGTGGCGGGTCCGGTACGCGGTGCCGATGCCTCTATCCGACCCAATCAGGCATTGGATCGCAAAAATATTCGTGAAGCGCTGGACGCCAGCCTGAAAAGGCTGAATACGGACTATATCGATTTGTATCAGCTGCACTGGCCTCAGCGTCAGACCAACTACTTCGGCAAACTGAACTATCAGTACACCGATAACACCGCGCCGGTGACACTGCTGGAAACACTGGAAGCACTGACCGAACAGGTGCGCGCAGGGAAGATTCGTTACATCGGGGTTTCAAACGAAACGCCATGGGGCGTGATGCGCTATCTGCAACTGGCCGAAAAACATGAGCTGCCGCGAATCGTCAGCATCCAGAACCCTTACAGCCTGTTAAACCGCAGCTTCGAGCTGGGGCTGGCAGAAATCAGCCAGCATGAGGGCGTCGAACTGCTTGCCTACTCCAGCCTGGCGTTTGGTACGCTAAGTGGAAAATATCTGAATGGTGCGAAGCCTGCAGGCGCACGTAATACGCTGTTCAGCCGTTTTACACGCTACAGCGGCGAGCAGGCTCAGTTAGCAATTAGCGAGTATGTTGCACTGGCGCAGCGCCACGGACTCGATCCATCTCAAATGGCGCTGGCATTTGTGCGTCAGCAACCGTTTGTTGCCAGCACGCTGCTGGGAGCCACAACGCTGGAACAGCTTACTGTGAATATCGACAGCTACGATCTGACTCTGGATGCCGAAATTATTGACGAGCTGGAAGCAATCCACCGCCGTTATACTTACCCTGCCCCCTGACGGATCTGCACAAATGTTTGCGGGGCCATCGGGCCCCGCATCAGCACATCAGCACATCAGCACATCAGCACATCAGCACATCAGCACATCAGCACATCAGCACATCAGCACATCAGCATCATAAGACACGGATTATGAAGCAACAGCTTTAAGCTTCTGCGCCAGCTGCCAACCCCAGAGAACGGCAATAGCCAGGGCAAACAGTGCACCAAACCCGACGCCGGTTGCAACCGGCGGTGCGCCCAGCTTAATCGCCAGAGAATACAGCCCCAGCATCACCAGCATCGCCGTATTTTCACCCAGGTTCTGTACCGCAATCGCGTTACCTGCACCCACCGTCTGCTTTCCGCGCATTTGCAGCAGCGCATTCAGCGGTACCACAAAGAAACCGCCCAGCATCCCGATAATCGCCAGCAGCACGTAGGCGTTCAGCGCCGTATGCTGCAACGAGAAAGCCACCACCGCAACACCGATTAACACGCCGGCAGGCATACAGCGCCCGACGGTTTTCAGCGTCACCAGTTTTGCCGCCGCTGCGGCACCAAACACAATGCCGACGGCAACCATCGCATTAAGCATCGTTGGCGTTTTATTGTCGGTAATGCCCAGCGCCACCGGAACCCACAGCACCAGCAGAAAGCGCAGCGTAACGCCGGCCCCCCAGAAAAGGCTGGTACCCACCAGCGAGAAGCGGGTTTCGCCGTCGCGCCACAAAACGCGACAGGCGCGGAAGAAACTGGCGGACATCGCGGCAGGTCGCCAGGATTGGCCACTGCGGGCCGCTGCAAGTTTGGGGATCATCAAATTAGCAACGACCGCCAGCGCATAGGCGACAACACACGCCAGCAGCGCACTGGTAAGATTGAGGTCGGCAAGGTATCCCCCCGCCACGGAGCCGAGCAGAATCGCGGCTATCGTTGAGGACTCCATCAGACCGTTGGCTTTGACCAACGTTTCACCATCAGTCAGCTCGCCGAGAATCCCGTACTTGGCCGGGGAATAGGCGGCCGCACCAATGCCAACCAGACCATAACCTAAGAAAGGGTCCAGCCCAACGCAGATTGTCAGTGCGCCAAGCAGCTTGAGGCCGTTGGCAAACATCATCACCCGGCCCTTCGCAAAACTGTCGGCCACCTGGCCCACAAACGGAGCCAGAACAATATAGGTGGCAACGAACACCATCTGCAGAATCGGCTGGCTCCAGTCGGGATAAACCAGCTGCTTCAGTACCGCCAGAGTGGCGAACAGCAGGGCATTATCCCCAAAAGCGGAGAGGAACTGGGCGGCAATCACCGCCATCATACCTTTCGACAATAATGGTTTTGATCCGGCAGTCGGACTATTCATGAGTCTCCTCTGGCCGCTCGGCCATTTCGCGCAGGGTAACAAAATCCGGCTTGCCGCTGCCGAGCATCGGGAGCTGTTTCAACACCCGAATATCGCGTGGGATCGCCAGTTCAGGGCTACCCAGTTCACGTGCTGCGCGCTGTAAACGTTCGCGGGTCAGCTCACTGTCGGTGGTAAATAACACCAGAGCTTCGCCACGATTGCCGTCCGGCTTAATCGTCGCCGCGTGCTGTTTTTCATCAGACGCCTTCAGCGCAATCAGCTCTACGCTCTCCAGCGAAACCATCTCGCCGGCGATCTTCGCAAAACGCTTCACGCGTCCCTGAATCTGGCAGAAGCCGGCATCGTCAAAGCTGACGATATCACCCGTATCGTACCAGCCGCTCTCCATCCGTCCTTCACCGTTATCGGCCTCAGGCGCTTCAAGAACGCCGGGACGCTCAACGCGCAGATAGCCTTTCATGATATTCGGTCCACAAAGCTGCAGTAGTCCGCCTTCTTCAATACCGGGTACAGAAATCAGCCGTGAATCCATACCCGGCAGGATGCGGCCAACGGTATGCGATCGGGCGGCCATCGGCACGTTTATTGCCACCACTGGTGCGCATTCGGTCACACCATAGCCTTCCAGAATGCGGATGCCGAACTTCTCAAACCAGGCATCGCGAGTGCTCTGCTGTAGTTTTTCCGCTCCGGCCACCACGTAACGCAGGCGGGCAAAATCATACGGCTGAGCGAAACGGGCATAGTTACCAAGGAACGTCGAGGTACCGAACAGCACGGTACAGTTACGATCGTAGACCAGCTCGGGCACAATGCGATAGTGCAGCGGGCTGGGATAAAGGAAGACCTCAGCACCGGTCATCAGTGGCGTAAACAGCCCCACGGTCAGACCAAAAGCGTGGAACAGCGGCAGCGCTGACATAAAGCGATCGCGCGGAGTGAAATCAGCGACCGTGCGGATCTGTTCCACGTTAGCCAGCAGGCTTTTATGGGAGTGAACAACGCCTTTAGGATGCCCCTCTGACCCTGAAGTAAACAGCACCATCGCGGCATCTTCAGGCTGCTGTTTCACTTCTGCCAGTGACGGCATCAGCAAGCGGCTGAGTATCCACAGTTTGTCCCGGGTAGTAACGGTATCTTTCAAATCTTCCAGAAAAATCCACTTAACGTCGGGGATTCCTTCCGGCAGATGCCACAACTTGCCTTTATCGAGAAACTGGCGCGAGGTAAACACGGTCTTTACCTGAGCCGCCGTCAACGCACTGGTCAGCCCTTTGACTCCGGCGGTGTAGTTAAGCATTGCAGGAATACGCCCACGCAGGGTGGCCCCCAGGATCGCTGCTGCCGTAACCGTTGCGTTTGGCAACAGCAGGCCGACATATTCACCCTGCTGCGTATAACGCTGCAGAATACGGCCAACGCCCAGTGATTTTTTCAGCAGGCCGGTGTAGCTATCGGGCGTAAAGTTAACGTCCTCAATACAGGGCTTGAAGTAGCCATAGCGCACACGTGCTGCAAGAAAGGCCTGATAAATCGTCTGACGAGGACGCACCGCCATGCGTGCTTCCATCATAATATGGTGCAGATGCTCTCCTGCCAGCCTGCGACGATCGCGGGCACGAGGGGCTTCCGGCATCGGAATGGTCGTAGCGGGTAATACGGTAAGAGAGATTTTTGGAAACAGGCGGCGTTTGAAAACGCCAGCAAGGCGGCCAAAAAGCGTGTATTCAGCACCTTCAATACGTATCGGAACCACCGTTGCCTGTGATTTCGCCGCAACAAAACCCGCTCCGTCGTAGATTTTCATCAGTGAGCCGGTAACGGTAATACGCCCTTCGGGGAAAATCACCACCGGCCGGCCCTGGGCAATCAGTTTCACCAGGTGCTTAATCGACATCGGCTTCGTCGGATCAAGCGGCACAAAGTCAATAAAACGGCTCAGCCAGCGCATGTACCACTGCTGACTGATCGAGGTGTAAACGGCAAACACCGGTTTCACCGGCAGGAAAACGGCTAACAGCATGCCATCAAGGAATGACATATGATTTGGGGTGATTAACACCTTCTGCTTGTACAAACCCGAAAGATCGCCCGTTAGTTGGGCCCGAAAAATCAACCGGAAGAGTAACTTAAGGAAAGAGATCACGTTGCCAGCTCCGTAGCAGGTTGCAAGTTGAGTGTAACAATGCAAGATATACTAGCGTAACTCAACTTTTTAAACGTAAAATTAAGGTGTTAGCTGACAGAGCTTCATTATTCTCCCCCTTGCGATTGAGGCACGTATTAAACACAAAAATAATCCCCCCACGGCTCTGCAATGCCTTGTGATGTCATTACAACCAAACCTCAGAACCAGAGATTAAGAAAAGATAAAACCCTGTACTGTTCGCTCACTCCAAAATCAATCTTAAAACAGCTATTCAAAAATATAACCAAAACACCCACGCATTTAAAAAATATACCAGCATGATTCCAAACATAAAAAACCCACAAAACCATGTATTACTCACCAGTAGCACATATGTATAATCCCCTCCCTGGCACAGTCGCCTGATTTTCATAAAATAAGGACATATCAAAATGAAAACATTAAACCAGGAATAAATGAACAACGTCTCTGGAGCAGGCTTTGCGCAAAAGAACCTGAATTCAATTACAAAAACTATGACAACTTCACAACATACATGAGTTTCATGCTATCAAGCGGTTTTGACCCACTGACACCTCATGTCTCAGGTCTGCAGGCAGCTTACAAAAGCTGGTATAAAGAAATGAAAGTCAGCCCACTTCGCTCAGCCATTCTCAATAGTTGGTCCTACCGTGGTTGCTGATAACAATTAAAAAAGCCCGGATAATCCGGGCTTGATCCTAAACGCAATATTGATCGAAAAATCGATCAATATTGCGGAAGTTTAAAACAGGCTTAACGCTATGATTTCCATCCTCCACCCAGCGCTTTATAAAGCATTATCTGCTGAGTCAGCTGCCCCAGCCGGGTGGTAATTAATAGCTGCTGCGAACTGTATAACGATCGCTGTGCTACCAATACATTCAGATAATTGTCCACCCCTTCACGATAGCGAACGGTAGCCAGATCGTAGTTTCTCTGACTGGCTTGTTCATCCAACTGACGTGCGTACAGCTCATCTTTATAAGTTTCCTGCCCAGCAAGCGCATCTCCAACCTCTTTGAATGCTGTCTGAATCGTTTTTTCATAATCCGCAATTTCAATACGTTTTTGCAGTTTGGCAATATTCAGATTCGCGACGTTTTTTCCACCCCGGAAAATAGGCAGATCGATAGCTGGACTAACGGCCCATGCCGCAGTACCACCGCTAAGCAAATCGCTCAGCCTGCCGGATGTCGATCCTCCCATTGCCGTCAGGCTGATACTGGGGAAAAATGCCGCTCGCGCTGCGCCAATATTCGCGTTCGCGGATAACAGCGTGTGCTCCGCAGCAATAATATCAGGGCGGTTGGTCAGCAAGTCTGAGGGCAGCCCGGCCGGCGTTGCCGGGAAATTCCACTCTTTTTTCAGGCTGGCGCCGGCCAGTATATCCGCAGGCAAATCGGTGCCGACCAGCAAGGTCAACGCATTCACATCCTGTCGCACCTGTCGACTGTAGGTCGCCACATCCGCCTGGGCAATACGCACGAGGGTTTCGGCCTGGACCAGATCCTGCTCGGTGCTGACGCCCCCTTCATAGCTGCGTTTGATCAGATCGTAGGAGTCCTGCTGGCTTTGTGCCGTGCTCTGCGCCAGCTTGAGCAGTTCATTATCCGAACAGAGCGACAGATAACTTGCCGCCACCTGCGAAATCAAACTGATCCGTGTTGCACGCTGAGTGGCGTCCGTTGCCAGGTAACGTTCCAGTGCACTGTGGCTGAGACTACGCAGGCGACCAAAGAAGTCCAGTTCCCATGCGGTTACACCGAAGTTAGCATCAAACTGATGGTAGGTTACCCCCCCACCCGGCCCGGTGTTATACAGATTACCCGGCAGATGAGCGGCCGTTTCACCGGCATTAAGATCGACAGAAGGCATCAGCGCAGAACGAGCAACCGTTACCTGCGATCGCGCAACTTCAACATTCAGCGCCGCAACCCGCAAATCGCGGTTGTTTTCCAGCGCCTGGACGATCAGCTTGTGCATCATCGGATCGGTGAAAAAGTTTTGCCACCGGATATCTGCCCCGTTGCCGTTCAGATGCTGTCCCTGCCCTGCATAATGACCGGCAACAGGCAACGACGGTCGTTGATAGTCCGGTTCCATCGTACAACCAACCAGCATCAGTATCGGCAACAGCCCCATTGATAAAGTCTTATGCATCATGGTTCTGCACCTCTTGTTCTTTTTTATTCCTGCCGGCAAATAGCTGCGAAACGACAACGTAAAACATCGGCACAAAATAAATCGCCAGGAAAGTCGCCGTAAACATGCCACCCACAACGGCTGTACCAATCGAGTGCTGGCTCCCTGCACCTGCACCGTGTGAAATCATTAGTGGCATCACACCAAGGATAAACGCCATCGAGGTCATAATAATTGGCCTGATACGAAGTTTTGCCGCCTCAATTGCCGCTTCCACTAACCCCATTCCCTCTTTCTCATGAAGGTCTTTGGCAAATTCGACGATCAAAATAGCGTTTTTCGCCGCCAGCCCGACCGTCGTCAACAGACCAACCTGGAAGAACACATCGTTTTCTAGTCCCCGCATCGTCACGGCCAGCACGGTACCCAGTACCCCCAGCGGGACGACAAGGATAACGGAAAACGGTATTGACCAACTTTCATACAGAGCGGCAAGGCAAAGAAACACAACGATCAGAGAAATCGTATACAACGCAGGGGTTTGTGAACCCGACATCTGTTCTTCATATGACAACCCGTGCCACTCCACTTTAAATCCCGGGGGCAGTTTGGCAGCAATCTCTTTGACCGCTTTTACTGCTTCCCCAGAACTGTATCCCGGGGCCGGCGATCCCATTATTTCTACTGCGGAAATACCGTTAAAGCGCTCATAGCGTGGAGAACCATACTGCCACTCTCCTTTACCGAAAGCCGTATAAGGCACCATCGTTCCGCTGCTATTGCGGAAGTACCATTTTTTCAGGTCCTCCGGCGTTACACGGGAACCGGCATTTCCCTGCACGTAAACTTTTTTAACGCGGCCGCCATAGGTGAACTGATTCACGTAACTCGACCCCCAGGCAATGGAGAGTGTGTCGTTGATATCGCCAAGATTCAGGCCCAGCGCTCTTGCGCGCTCATCATCAATAATCAAGTGATACTGCGGTTCATCTTCCATGCCGTTAGGACGGGTGGCAAACAGGCGCTTATCTTTCGCCGCCATGGCCAGAAACTGATTTCGGGCGGCCATCAATGCGGCGTGGCCTTTGTTTTGAGTATCCTGCAGGAAGAAGTCAAAACCGGTCGCGTTCCCCAACTCCATTACCGCTGGCGGCACAAGCGCATAAATCCTGGCGTCTTTTGACTTAGAAAAATGCGCCATCGCACGCGCTGCCAGCTTCTGGACCGACTGTTCGCTGTTACGCTCACTCCAGGGTTTCAACAGGACAAATGACATCGCGGTGTTCTCACCTCGCCCCGAGAAACTAAAGCCGTTAGGGGAGAATACGGACATGACTTCGGGGTTTTTCAGCAACCACTCTTCCATATCATTAATCACTTCCTGAGTACGTTCTGAGGCGGCGTTAGCCGGCAGTGTCACCTGCATCATTAAAACGCCCTGATCTTCATCCGGCAGGAATGAGGTTGGCACCCGCATAAACAGTACGCCGGTTGCAACAACCATCGCCAGATAGATAACCAGGAACAGGCTGCGCCGGGAAATTACCGTTCCGACACTCCTCGTATACTTCAGCGTACCGGCATCAAATTTACGGTTAAACCAGCCGGCAATACCTTTATCTTTATGATCTTCAGAAGCGGGTTTTAAGATGGTTGCACACAGTGCCGGAGTGAAAATCATCGCCATCAGCACCGAAAGTGCCATGGCGGAGACAATGGTGATTGAAAACTGGCGATAGATAACCCCGGTAGAGCCGGCAAAGAAAGCCATCGGCAGCAACACCGCCGAAAGCACCATGGCAATACCGAACAGAGCGCCCTGAATCTGCTCCATAGATTTGATTGTCGCAGCCTTGGGATCGAGCCCCTCCTCATGCATCACACGCTCAACGTTTTCCACGACCACGATCGCATCATCCACCAGCAGCCCTATGGCCAGTACCATCCCGAACATCGTCAGTGTATTTATCGTATAACCACAGGCCGCCAGCACGCCGAAAGTCCCCAGCAGTACCACGGGCACCACCATAGTGGTAATCAGCGTAGCGCGGAGGTTTTGCAGGAAAATCAGCATAACGAAAAACACCAGCACGATAGCTTCGAACAGCGTTTTTACCACCTCTTCAATCGATGCACTTACCACCGGCGAGGTGTCATAAGGATACTTAACGATCACACCAGGCGGCAGCGACGGCATTGCATTTTCGACGGTTTGACGCACACCATCGATGGCATCTAACACGTTAGCTCCGCTGGCCAGACGTAAAGCAATACCGGCGGAGGGTTTACCGTTATACGTTGCTGAAATGCTGTAATCCTGCGGCCCTAAATCCACACCGCCCACATCACGTATGCGCACCTGTGAACCATCGGGATTCACTTTCAGCAGGATATTTTCAAACTGTGCGACCTTTTGGAAACGTGTTTTACCCACGATAGTGGCGCTGAATTTTGCCCCCTCTACCGAAGGCAGCCCCGCCAGCTTACCGCTTGATACCTGGACGTTCTGTTTGTTGATAGCGTTAGTCACATCGCTTGGAACCAGCTGAAACTGGTACAGCTTGGCCGGGTCCAGCCAGATACGCATGCCGTATTCTGACCCCATGACGATAAAGTCACCCACGCCATTCGAACGCGCAATCGAGTCCTGGAGTTTTGATACCAGCAAATCGGCGAGGTCACCGTTACTCATTTGACCGCTGTCCGCAATCAGGCTGACCACCAGCATAAAGTTGGCCTGATATTTACGGACGTTGATCCCCTGCTTAACGACCTCATCGGGTAGCTGTGACTCGGCGAGTGACACTTTGTTTTGCACCTGAACCTGAGCAATATCGGGATTGGTACCCTGATTGAAGGTCACAATAATTGTCGCGCTGCCGTCGCTGTTACTTTGCGATTCGATATAGCGCAGGTTATCTATGCCGTTCAACTGCTGCTCGATAACCTGCACAGAGGTATTCTGAACCGTCTCGGCGCTGGCGCCAGGGTAGGTCACCTGTACAGAGATAGCAGGCGGAGAAATATTCGGATACTGGTTAATCGGCAGGGTAAAAATCGACAATCCCCCAATCAGCATCACCAGAATCGCCACAACCCAGGCAAAGACAGGGCGCTCAATAAAGAATTTAGACATCCGTTTTCCTTACTGCGCTGAGGGATCGGCAGTGGTTAAGTTAGCCCGCTTAAAGACTTTAGGCTGATGCTCACTGGGCGAAACCAGGCTGCCATTACGGACCAGCTGTAATCCATCAACAACAACCCGGTCGCCCGACTTAAGTCCTTCAGTGACCAACCACTGGCCGTTAATCATCTCGCCGGTTTTAATAGCCTGCTCAACCACTTTATTATCTGCCCCAATTTTGTAGACATAAGGACGGCCTTTAGGGTCGTGCATAATGGCCGGCTGCGGTGCCAGTATTCCCTGATGAGCAACACCCTGAGGCAGAACCGCGTGTACAAACATACCCGGCAGCAGATCACGGTTGGGATTCGGGAAAAATGCACGCATCGTAATGCTGCCGGTGGTTTCATCGACAGTTACTTCCGAGAACTCCAGCTTGCCCATATGGACGTAGTCCGAACCATCTTCCAGCGTTAGCTTAACGGCAGCGGCGTTGTCCCCTACGGCCTGTAACTTGCCTTCAGCCAGCGCGCGCCGCTGACGCAGTAGCTGCAACGACGATTCACTAACGTCTACGTAGATCGGGTCTAGCTGCTGGATTGTCGTGAGGTAATTGCTTTGACCATTGGTCACCAACGCACCCTCGGTATAAAGAGAGCGCCCGATTCTGCCGGTGATCGGCGATCGAACGTTGGTATAGTTGAGATTAACCTGAGCAATTTCTAATTCTGCCTTCGCCTGTTTTTCCGCGGCAACGGCATCGTCGTAGCTTTGTTTGCTGACGGCTCTGGCTTCCATCAGCGGTTTGTAGCGTGTCGCCAGCTGGCGGGCATTTTCCAGTGTTGCCAGCGCCTTGTCGTAGGTCGCCTGGTAACTGGCGGGATCGATCAGATATAAGGGCTGCCCGGCCTTAACGTCACTTCCCTCAACAAACAGACGTTTGAGAATAATACCGCTAACCTGCGGCCGCACTTCGGCCGTCCTGACCGCTGTCGTCCTGCCAGGAAGTTGTGTAAATAGCGTTACCGGCTGACTTTTGAGTGTTGTCACACCAACACTGATCGGTTTTACCGTGGTGTCTTTGGTTCCCTGATCGCAGCCTGCAAGCATAAAAACCAGACATAGGGGAAGGATCGTTGATCTCATAATTTAATCTCTTACCATAACCTTTAAATTTAATAACGAGAGTGACTATTCTCAAGATGAGTTAATAACATACCGGGGAGCTGAGCCAGGCCTTAACACGGCTGGGCTTACGTCAAATATGTTTGCTTAAAGCGTTGAATGGCCCCTATAACGCTGGGTCACCAGTACGTTGGTTACAGCCTGCTGGCTGACAATTAGCAGGCTGTATCTGATCAGCCTCTGGGCTCAATTCCCCGGCGACGCAGCTCTCGCCGGGCCAGTTCCTTGAGCCAATATGCAAGGGTAATGTTGTCATCATCCGTCAACGACTTAATCTGAGCATGAAGCTCAGGATGTATTCGCAGCTGAAAGGCTGCTGAACGTCCACCGACTTTAGGCGTCCTGTCTTTAAGTTTCGGCATAGTAATCAGCTCCTGGGAATAAGAACGCCCCTTGTCGCGCTACCAACACCATCAAGGGGCTGACACCGTTAACAGAATGCGATGCTGACGGTGCTGGGGGCAGCTTAGCCTCAATGCAATTATTTCTTTGGTGGATTCAGGTGAAAGATGTAAACAGAATATTGAAAGTTGTGAGCGTTCTTCTGGATTGAAACAAAGAGTAAGATTCTGAAGATACAGACAAAAAAAAACCCACGCATCCGCGTGGGTTGGTGCAACTGAACAGGGTGCAGTCCGCCGGGAGCAGACTGTATTCACACCAATCAATACCTCTGGGACTGCTATTGTCACCAGAAGCCGATCCTGAAACCAGCAAACAAAAGCAAATGAATGGCGCTAAATGCAACCAGTGATGACCGGCCGCTCATTTCTTTACATATTGAACATCCTGAGGTTTTTCCTAACCCGGGTTATAAAGTGCATCCGGCGCGATATTCATATGCTTCAGCACCGGACCAATAATATTGCCAAATACCGGTGCCGCTACCGAGCCACCAAAGTGATCTCCGGCGGTCGGGTGGTTAATCATAATCACCAGTGCCACCTGAGGATTGCTGGCAGGGGCCACGCCGGCGGTATAGTTGATATAGCCGCCGTCATATTTGCCGCTGTCACCCATTTTTTCCGCCGTACCGGTTTTAATTGCCAGCCGATAACCCGGCACCGCCGCACGCACCCCACTGCCGCCAGGGAGCGCATCACTCTCCATCATATGCACCACGGTTTTGACCGTATCCTGATCGGCAACCCGCGTACCTAACACCGGCGGTGTCACCTTGGTGATCGACAGCGGGCGATAAACGCCGAATGAACCCAGCGTGGCGTACTCACGCGCAATTTGCAGCGGCGTAACGCGTAAACCATAGCCGAATGAGAACGTTGCACGTTCAATGTCCGCCCAGCGCTGACGGTGCAAGGGGAAGTAGCCGACGCTTTCGCCGGTCAGCCCAAGGCCGGTTGGTTTACCCAGGCCAAACGACTGATAGGTATTCACCAGCACCTCTGCAGGCATCGCCAGTGCGATATGCGACACGCCGATATCACTCGATTTCTGCAGGATACCGGTCATCGTTAGCCGTGACCAGTGGCCAACATCGCGGATCAGATGGCCGTTAACCCGGTAAGGGGTGGTATCCAGCACTGAGTCTGGGCGAACCAGTTTACGGATCAGCCCTTCCATCACCACCAGCGGTTTAACCGTTGAGCCCGGTTCGTAGCTGTCATTAATCGCCGTGTTACGCATCTGCGCGGGCGATACTTTGGCAAAATTGTTCGGGTTAAATGAGGGATAAGAGGCCATACCAAGGATCTCGCCGGTATCGATTTTGATCAACACCGCCGCACCGGAGTCCGCCTTATTCAGCAGTACGCCATCGCGCAGCTTGCTGTACAGAGTGTACTGGTCGAACTTATCAATACTCAGCTGCACCGTCGGCGGCTGCTGAGGCGGCTCGTAGTTAATCATTGCCACAATATTGCCGTTGGCGTCCTGGCGATATTTCTCCACGCCGGGCGTTCCCTGCAGGACTTTATCGAAGCCTTTCTCCAGCCCGGTCAGCCCGTTGCTGTCTGCACCAACGATACCAATAAGCGGCGCGGTGGCCTCACTCATAGGATAAAAACGGCTGTCGTCATAAACCGTGGTAATACCGGTAAGATGAAGTTTGGAGATATCTTTCGCGATACCCAGCTCGATTTTTCTGCCCAGATAAAGGAAGCGACGATTGGGATTAGCATTAATTTGTGCCGCGATCTCCTCCGGCCTGAGCTCCAGCGCATTAGCCAGATAGGCCCACTTGGCGCTGGTAAAGTCCGGATGCGCTTCTAAAACTCGTTGCGGATCGGCAATCACATCGCGCGAGGGAACGCTGAGCGCCAGCGCTTCGCCGTTCCTGTCGAGCAGGGTGCCACGGTTGGTCGGTAAGGTAACGGTTCTCAGCGAGCGTTCATCCGCCTCTTTTTCCAGCATCGGATGGTTAATCAACTGTAAATCGGCCACCCGCGCGAGCAAAACACCCAGGCATGCCAGCACGCCCACACAGACAAGGCGGAATCGAACGGGATTTAACGTCGGGGCTGGCTGAGATTTGGTCAGCGATCTTTTCAAGGGAGGCATGTTTTTTCCAGAACAGGGTGCGTGATAACTCTCTGGCGTTTATACAAAAAATGATTCGGAGTTAACAGGCAAACAGTGTTTCAGATCGTGATTAAGCGAGAGGAGAAGTCATGCAGAAAGTTCAGAAAAAAAGATGAATAAAATCAGTAATCTGTAAGAAAACCCTTAGATTACAGGCAAAAAAAAACTGCGCATCTGCGCAGGTCGGTGAAACAAAGCGATAAATACTTTTTGATGTTCACCCATCAATACCTCTGGGATCTGAACTGTATCAATCCGCCGCATCGGCTCGCTACTCAGGAATCGCAACAGTTACCCGCAAAATGTAACCAGCTATGTGATTTGTAGGGGTTTTAGCAATGAATCGCCAACATTCAGGCTAACCCCCCTTCATCCCGTCAGGCCACCTCAGGCAGTTTGCGAATCTCCACCAGGCAACTCATGGCGTTCGGCCCCTGGGTTAAAGACGAAGTACCAATATCCAGCGTCAGTACGTTAGGGTTTCCGGCACGATCGTAGTCCCGCCAGGCTTTGCCAAACCCGGGATCGAACCAGGCACCAGTGGAAATCAGCACCACATTCTGACTGACGCCTTCCGTCAGGCGCACACCGGCCTGAATGCGGCCGCGATCGTTACTGACTTCAATCACGTTACCGTCGCTGATACCGCGTTCCGCCGCATCCAGCGGATGCATCCACAGCGTTTCGCGCCCGGCCGTTTTGTTGGCCTGCACCGTTGGCGTCGCATCCAGCTGACTGTGTAGACGGTCGCCGGGTTGAATAGAAATCATATGCAGTGGGAAGCGTTGTTTAACTTCCGATCCCAGCCACTCGGCAGGCTCGCGCCATTCGGGATGCGGGCCAAAGTCAGCAAGCTGATAGCCCTCAATCGTTTCCGAAAAGAGTTCGATTTTACCACTGGCGGTTTTAATCGGATTGGCCACCGGATTAGCGCGAAAATCAGCCATAAATACCCAGTCTTCCTTCGGCAGCGGGATCTCCACGTGCCCTTCCTCCCAGAATGTTTCGAACTCCGGGAAGTCGACCCCCTTGTGATTGTGGGCCACCGCGCAGCGCTGGTAGAGATGTTTGATCCACTCCATTTCATTGCGGTTTTCGGTAAAGGTGTCGCGATACCCCAGCCGCTCGGCCAGATCGGCAAAGATATCAAAGTCGTTGCGCGCCTGATGCTGTGGTGCAATCGCCTGATGCATCGCCAGCACGAAGCGATCTTTGGACGATCCGCCGATATCATTGCGCTCAAGGGTGGTGGTCACAGGCAAAACGATATCCGCCATCTGCGCTGCGGGAGTCCAGACGATATCCTGCACGATAACCGTATCCGGGCGCTGCCAGCCCTCGACCAGGCGGTTCAGCTGCTGATGATGGTGGAACGGATTGCCGCCCGCCCAGTGGATCAGATGAATATCCGGGTAGGTGTGCGTTTCGCCCTGGAAGGTATATTCCTCGCCGGGTTGAAGCAGCATATCGCTGATACGGGCAACCGGTATCGCCCGGTGCGCAATCGGGTTAACCCCGGTAGACATCAGGGGAGACGGGCCTTCAATACGCGGATTGCCGACGCTGTTCATGGAGCCGTGACCAAACGAGAAACCGGCCCCCGGCAGGCCCGGTTGACCCAGCATTGACGACAGGGCAATCATCATCCAGTACGGCTGTTCGCCGCGATGGGCGCGCTGAACCGAGTAGGAGCAGGTAATAAAGCTGCGCTTGCCGCTTAGCTGCTTTGCCAGCAGCGCGATGCGCGCGGCCGGGATACCGGTAATCTCGCTGGCCCACTGCGGCGTTTTCGGCTGGCCGTCGCTTTGCCCCAGCAGATAACTTTTGAGCTGCGGATAACCCACGCAGTGCGACTGCAGGAAGGCATTATCCACCGCACCCAGGCGCTCGATTTCAAATCCTAACGCCAGCATCAGCGCCACGTCGGTGTTCGGGCGGATCGGAATCCATTCAGCATTGACGAACTCCGGGCAGTCGTCACGCATCGGGCTGATGTTGATGACCGGTGTGCCCTTTGCCGCCAGCTGCTCTAGCGCGGGCTTCAGGCTGTGCTCGCCCGCTCCGCCGGAGGCAACCTGTGCGTTTTTCAGCGCCAGCCCGCCAAAAGCGATAAAAACTTCACAGTGTTTGACCACATCCGGCCAGTCGGTAACGCGACCGGTCAGCGGCATATAGGTGCCAATCACATAAGGTAAAAAGAACTGCGCGGCACCCCAGCTATAGTTGCCCTGCTGATCAATGCCGCCGCCGCCAAGGTTGTAAAAACGGCGCACCAGCGTGCGGGCATGGTTTACGCGGCCCGCCGATGACCAGCCGTAGGAACCGTCGAAGATCCCACTGGCACCGTAGCGGTCGCGCACCCGGCGGTTTTCCTCGGCAACCAGATCGAGCGCGGTTTCCCAATCCACTGCGACAAAATCCTCGCGCCCGCGCAGAGTACGATCGCTCTTCTCCCGCGACTTCAGCCACGAACGGCGCACCATCGGCTGGCGGATACGCTTATCCGAATAGACCAGTTCCGGAATGGTATTCAGCATCGGTGACGGGTCCTGGTCAGCGAAAAAGGGGGCACAGCGCAGCAGTTTGCCATTTTCAACAACGGCACTGAAGGCACCCCAGTGGGCAAGGTGAGGGAGTTTTTTTAACGTCATGCGAGGACCCGGTCATGGTGTCAGTTTTTCTGGAAACTCAGAATAGCATCGCTCAGTAACGGAGTGAAACCGTGTTCACTTTATCAGAACGAACGGCCTGCAATCAGGTGAACCCAAAGAGGAAAATCCTCAGCTTTGCGACGCCCGGCGCATTCTCCAGGCTTGCAGTCACTGCGGCTTTCCGCAACACTACTGCAATGTAAACGCTTACCCAGAAAGGTTGGACCCTATGGCTACCATAAAGGATGTCGCCAGACTCGCGGGGGTGTCGGTAGCAACCGTTTCTCGCGTCATCAATAACTCCCCTAAGGCCAGTGAAAATTCGCGCCAGGCGGTGACGCAGGCGATGGAGTCGCTGAAATATCATCCGAATGCCAACGCCCGCGCGCTGGCGCAGCAGTCCACGGAAACCATTGGGTTAGTGGTCGGGGACGTTTCCGATCCCTTCTTTGGCGCAATGGTAAAATCTGTCGATGAAGTGGCATGGAATACCGGTAATTTTCTGCTGATCGGCAACGGCTACCATAATGAGCAAAAAGAGCGTCAGGCCATTGAACAGTTGATTCGCCACCGCTGTGCGGCGCTGGTGGTGCATGCAAAAAAAGTCCCGGACAGCGAGCTGATCGGCCTGATGAAGCAAATTCCCGGGATGGTGCTGCTGAACCGCGTGCTGCCGGGCTATGAACAGCGCTGCATTGCGCTGGATGACCGTTACGGTTCCTGGCTGGCCACCCGCCATCTGATCCAGCAAGGGCATAAAAATATTGCCTTTATCTGCTCTAATCATTCTATTTCCGACTCCAGCGACCGCCTGCAGGGCTACTACGATGCGCTGAAAGAGCATGGCCTGCCCTGCAACGACCGGCTGGTCGCTTTCGGTGAGCCGGATGAAGTGGGCGGTGAAACGGCGATGACCGAGCTGCTGGGCCAGGGAAAAACCTTCAGTGCGGTGGCCTGCTATAACGATTCGATGGCGGCAGGTGCGCTGGCGGTGCTGAGCGATAACGGCGTGCGGGTGCCGGAAGAGATTTCGCTGATCGGCTTCGACGACGTGCTGGTATCACGCTACGTTCGCCCACGCCTGACGACCGTTCGCTATCCGATTATCACCATGGCGCAGCAGGCTGCCATGCTGGCGCTGGCGCTGGCCCACGGTCAGCCGTTGCCGGAAGTGACCCATCTGTTCAGCCCGACGCTGGTGCGCCGTCATTCAGTGGGAACGCCAGCCTGAACCGAAAGCGACAGCGGTTCAGCGGTTCAGCGGTTCAGCGGTTCAGCGGTTCAGGGTCTGATTGCAACGATTTATGGTAAAGGTGCACGGTGGTCGCGGGATAGTCCAGCGCATCACCGATATAGCGCCAGCCGAACTTTTCGTAGTAACCCATGCAGGCAGAGTAGAGATAGAGATTTGTATCCCCGCGCTGTCTGCAGCAATCGATAATGGTTTGCTGCAGCTTCTCGCTTAGCCCCCGCCCGCGCCAGCTTTCATCAATATACAGCGCTGCCAGCCAGGGAAACAGATCCTGGCGGCTGACCAGATCGCAGCGCCACAGCCCCGCCGTTCCCACCGGACGCTCACCGTCGAGAGCCACAAAGGTGATTGGCAGGTCGCTACCCGCAAGGCTGCTGTCGATGACGCTGGCAAAAAAGTCGCGGCTGTTATCGGTGCCAAACGCCTGCCAAAGCCAGTCGGTAATCACTTCGCGCGTTTCCGGCACGGCACTCAGCGGCACGATGCGCAGCGTCATACCAGCTTGCCCTGAAAAATCGGCACCGACTCAAACAGATAGCCGTCAAAATCGGGCGCATCGGCATCGGACAGTTCCAGCAGGCTGTGTTTGACATTTTCCAGATGCTGCCACATCGCCTGCCATGACCCCATCACATCACGACGGCGCAGCGCGGCGAGAATGGTCTGATGGTCACCAAGCCACTTTAGCCGGTAGCTGCGGGTTTCAATATGGCCGCGCAGCTGCTGCCACAGCGGGCTGCTTTCATGATGACGCCAGATGCTGTTGACGGTATCCAACAGCATCTGATTCTGCGTGGCCCCGGCCAGCAGCAGGTGGAACATCTTGTCGTTGTCCTGGCTTTTGTCATCCAGGGCAATAGCGCGCTGCTCCTGCTCCAGCGTGCGCTTGAGGTTTTCAATATCCGCCTTCGTCGCCATCTTCGCGGCAAAAGCGGCGATATTGCTCTCCAGCAGCTGGCGGGCCTGCAGCATCTCGAACGGCCCGACGTCGCTGCGGAAGAAGGCCTCTTCTTCGTCGCTGCTCTCCGATGGGATGCGCATCACATAGACGCCGGAGCTTTGGCGAATGTCCACCGTGCCCTCCAGCTCCAGCATCAGCAGCGCTTCACGCACAATGGTACGACTAACGCCCCAGGTTTCGGCGATGTTACGCTCCGGCGGCAAACGCGAGCCAACCGGATAGTGACCATCGATGATTTGCTGGCGCAGATCGTGTCCGATTTCCTGATACTGCTTTTTTTCCTGCGCAGGCGCACCTTTGTCCACAAAACCACCTTTTGAGCCATTATCCGTATTGATTGGCGCTAGTTTACCAAAGCCAGCGCCTGATCGAGTACTTTTACGCCGTTAAGGGTGCCATAAGCCACCGAATCAATGACCGCGATGGGGATCTGGTAGCTGTCGGTCAGTTTGCGGTTCTCTTCCAGCTTAAATCGCACCTGTGGCCCGAGCAGCACCACCGCCACTTCACCCACGTTGTTTTCCAACTCGTCACGCAGGTTCTGTTCGGGAATAGCGTAGATCTGATACTCCAGTCCGCGTGCTGCTGCTTCTTTTTCCATCCGCGTCACCACCATGGAGGTAGACATGCCTGCTGCACAGGCAAGGACGATTCTTTGCATAATTAACTCCTTATTTGGCTTCATCATCCAGCTCAATGCTGAGCTGGCGGCTGTCACTGAGCTGGCGATACCAGTGGGCAGATTTCTTCATTCGCCGCTGGCGCTGGTTTTCCAGGTCGATCTCGATCAGTCCGTAGCGGTTTTTAAACGCATTCATCGGCGACACATTGTCAGTAAAGGCCCACAGCATATAGCCCTGGCAGTTGATGCCCGCTTCACGGGCCAGCAGTGCCTGATACAAATGCTCGCCAATAAATTCGATGCGATAATTATCCTGGATCTCGCCGCCGGTATTTTTGAACTGCGCTTCGTTCTCGATCCCCATGCCATTTTCGGCAATAAACCACGGGAAATTGTCGTACTCATTCTTCATACGCTGCGCCATATCCCAGATGATACGCGGCTGGATCTCCCATCCCCGTGATTTATTCATCCGCCGTCCCGGCAGTTCAAAATGCTCGAAGTAATAAGCCGGATGGAACGGGGTTTCCGGATGCCAGGCTCGTGAGGGCGCTTTCACGCGATGCGGATAGTAGAGGTTGATACCGACTTCATCGACGCGGTTGGCGCGAATAATAGCCAGTTCCTGCTCATCGACCTGCCAGTTCACACCATGTTTTTCCAGCAGCGCCAGCAGTGCTTGCGGATACTCGCCTTTAATCGCCGGATCGAGAAATACGCGGTTATAAAACAGATCGTAAATCTCCGCCGCCTGTACATCATGCGCAGCGCCGGAGCGGGGATAAGTCACTTCCGGGTTGAGGATTGTGCCGACGCTGCCCTGATAACCGTTCGCACGGAACAGCTGCACCACTTTCGCCGTGGCGAGATTTTTATGGTGATTCCACTGCATCCAGGTGTCGGTGCTTTGCTGGTACGGCCAGCGCAGCGCATCGAGATAGACCCGCGTCTGCACCACCACCGGCTCGTTAAACGCGAACCAGCGCGTGACCTTGTGCGCATAGCGCGCAAATACCTGTTCTGCATAACGCACGAACAGCTCGACCACATGTTTCGACGCCCAGCCGCCGTACTGCTCCAGCAGCGTGGCGGGCAGTTCGTAATGTTCCAGGCACAGCATCGGCTGGATGCCGTTGGCCAGCAGCTCGTCAATCAGGCTGTCGTAGTACGCCGCGTACTCTTCATCCACCACGGCGTTTTCATAGTCGGTGAGAAAGCGTGACCAGTTGATTGAGGTGCGGTAATGGCTCAACCCCGCCGCTTTCATCAATGCCACGTCTTCTTTATAGCGGTTGATAAAATCGGTCGCGACCGCCGGGCCGTAGCCGTCATGCCAGACGTGGCGGTCCTGCTGATACCAGGCATCAAGATAGGAATCCTGCCCCGCTTTCTTGCCGCTCCACCCTTCGGTCTGCCAGGCTGAGGCCGCAGCGCCGAGAATAAAATCAGCCGGGATGGGGATATTAACCTTACTCATTTTCACTCCTTAATTTTTCGCCAGCTCAGGCTGTAGCGTCTGCGCTTCAGCGGCTTCTGCGCGGCGAGCAGCAATTTTGACAAACGGGATATAGATGAGGATCGACACCAGGATACAAACGATCTGCGTGACGACCGCCCCCATCGACCCGGCGGTGGAAAGCCAGGCGTTGATGATTGGCGGCGTGGTCCACGGCACCATCACCACCGCTTTGCCAGCGAAACCGGTGACCGTGGCAAAGTAGCCGATAGACCCCGTGATCAGTGGAGTAATGATGAACGGTATCGCGAGGATCGGATTGAGCATGATCGGCATACCAAAAATCACCGGTTCGTTAATGTTAAACAGGCCGGGGCCGAATGAGAGCTTAGCTATTTCGCGCATCTCTTTGCGTTTGGTTACCAGCATCACCGCACTCAGCAGGCCGATGGTCAGCCCGGACCCGCCGATGCTCATATACACATCCCAGAACGGCATGGTGATGATGTTCGGCGCCTCTATTCCCTGTTCGAAGGCGTTCATATTCACCAGAATCGCTCCCAGCAGCAGCGGTTCGCGGATAGGTTTCACCATCTGGTTGCCGTGAATGCCAATCACCCAGAACAGTTGGGCAACAAACATCAGCAGCAGGATGCCCCACAGGCTCTGCACCACCGACTCCAGCGGCTCCTGCACTATTTTGTACACCGCGTCATACAGATACATGCCGGTAAAGCGGTGGAAGATAAAACCCAGGGTGGCGATAGCGGAAACGGTGATAATCGCCGGGATCAGCGCCGAGAAAGAAGCGGCAACATTGGGCGGCACGGTATCCGGCATTTTAATTTTCAGGCGGTCAACATGCTCAAGGCGGCAGTAGATCTCCACCGACAGAATGGCGATAAACATGCCCAGGAACAGGCTTTTGGTATCGGAGAACTGCTTTGCCAGCACATCGGTCACCAGCTGCATCTGGCCGTTGACCATCATGTTTAGCGTGGTGGGAGTGACGGCAATAAAGCAGATGATCGCCAGCAGGCCGGGGAACAGGGTTTTAATGCCGTTGATTTTCCCCAGCTCAATGCCAATCAGGAAGACTGCGCCAATATTGAGGAAACTCAGCGTGGCGTAGTTGATGCTGGAGGTAATCGGCTTCAGTTCGGCCAGGAACGACAGTGCCTGAAAACTGGCGAGTCCATTCTTACCGTCGAGCACCATATTGGATATCAGCACCGAGAAGGCACCGACGATAATCACCGGCATCAGAGTAATAAACGATGCCTTGATCGCCATGATATAGCGATAGCTGTTGAACTTGGTGGCAAAACTCCCCAGAGAGTCGATTAGCCGATCCTGTAGAGACATGGGTGAATCCTCAAGGTAAGGGGTCAGGCATCCCGGCATTGATGTTTGTGCAACTTCCGCTGTAGTGGCATACCAAAAATAAACAATCGGTGATTATTTACTGTGATAAAACTCTCAGAAGCAATCACTGGTATTCCAATAGGATGTATAAACCAATTTTGGCATACCAATAGAGGTTGTGATGGATTTTGAACAGACGATGATGGAGCTGCTGATCAATGCAGGTGAAGCGCGATCCCACGCCATGAGTGCTATTCAGCTTGCACGCAAGCGCGACTGGCAGGGAGCAGATGAAGCACTGGCGGCCTCCACTGAGGCTTCACGCGGTGCGCATAAAATCCAGACGCAGTTAATTGGAGCGGATGAGGGCTGCGGCAAAGTGCCGGTGACGCTGATCCTCGTGCACGCGCAGGATCATCTGATGAATGCCATGCTGTGCCGCGATCTGGCCGAAGAGATTGTGCTGCTGAGGAAAGAGATGTTTGCAGGATGAAAACTGACGTGGGGCGAAAGTAAAAACGATCGCCCCCTGTAGAACCACTCTGGCGCAGGGGCTGACCGGCTTTCCGGTCAGCCCGCAGGCCGGGTTACAGCTCCAGCGCCAGCAGCTCCGCCACGGTCTGCGCACGACGGATCTGCCGTGGCTGACCGTTCTCGAACAGCACCTCCGGCAGCAGCGGACGGCTGTTGTAGTTTGACGACATCGACGCACCGTAGGCACCGGTATCATGGAACACCAGATAATCCCCCACCTTCACCGCCGGCAGCGCGCGGGTTTCCACCTTGCCGCCTTCCTGCTGGGTGAACACATCGCCCGACTCGCACAGCGGACCCGCCACTACCGTCTCGACGGTATTCTGCTCGTCCAGCTGACGGCCATCGCCTGCAATCGCGGAAATGTGGTGATAACTGCCGTACATGGACGGACGCATCAGATCGTTAAAGCCCGCGTCCACCAGCACGAAGTGACGGCTACCCATCTCTTTCACCACGCGCACCTGGCTGACCAGCACGCCCGACTCGGCCACCAGGAAACGACCCGGCTCGATCTCAAGTTTTACCGGGTGACCCAGATGTTTTGCCACGCGCTGGCGGGCGGCATCCCACAGACCGAAATAGTGATCGGTATCGATCGCTTCTTCACCAAAACGATACGGAATCGACAGACCGCCACCGGCAGAAATCGCTTCCAGATCCTGACCGAAGCTGACCACCTGATCCACCATCGCATCGCAGACCTGCTCCAGATGGCTGTAGTCCACGCCGGAGCCGATATGCATATGAATCCCGACCAGCTTCAGCTGATAGCGCTGAACCGCTTCCAGCGCCAGTGCCATATCGCCGAACCAGATACCGTGCTTGCTGTTCTCGCCGCCGGTGTTGGTTTTCTGGCTGTGGCCGTGGCCGAAGCCCGGGTTAACGCGCAGCCAGACCGGATGCCCGGCAGATACGGCACCCAGCTGGTGCAGCATGTCGACAGAACCGGCATTGACCGGCACCTTCAGCTCCGCCACGCGGGCCAGAGTTGGCGCATCCAGCAGGTCGGCCGTAAAGACGATCTCGTCGCCGCCCGCCTGATAGCCCGCCGCCAGGGCGCGCTCAATCTCACCCAGCGACACGGAATCGACCTTCACGCCCGCGGCACGCATCAGGCGCAGAATATGAATATTCGAACAGGCCTTCTGGGCGAAGCGCACCACGTCAAACTGCTGCAGCTGAGCAATGCGCTGCTCAATGATACTGGCGTCGTAAGCCCAGACCGGGCCGCCCGTCTGGCGGGCAAGGGCTAAAAGATTGTCCTGATTCAGAGCGGTAGTGGTGTCGGTCAGCAGGCGTGGCATAAGGGTTCTCCATAAGTGAATAACGCTATTACGCCACATCTCCTGACGGCATAAAAATATCTGTTTTATCGCAGTCTATTCATCCATGATATGGCTTAACTGAATTGTCTTCCCGTGGAGAAAGCGATGGCCGGAGTCTCCCTGCGCCACATTGAGATTTTTCATGCCGTGATCACCACCGGCAATCTCACCGAGGCGGCCGCACTGCTGCACACCTCGCAGCCGACCGTCAGCCGCGAGCTGGCGCGCTTTGAAAAACTGATTGGATTACAGCTGTTTGAACGGGTACGCGGACGCCTGCAGCCCACCGTACAGGGCCTGCGGCTGTTCGAAGAGGTGCAGCGTTCCTGGTACGGGCTGGACAGAATTATCAGCGCCGCCGAGGGCCTGCGGCAGTTTCGTCAGGGCGAGCTTTCCATCGCCTGCCTGCCGGTTTTCTCCCAGTCGCTGTTGCCGCTGCTGTGCCAGCCGTTTATGCAGCAGTACCCGGAAGTCAGCCTGAATATCATCCCGCAGGAGTCGCCGCTGCTGGAAGAGTGGCTGTCGGCACAGCGTTACGATTTAGGGCTGACTGAAACCAGCCACACGCCCGCCGGGACCGAGCGCCAAGCGCTGTTCACGCAAAATGAAGTCTGTGTACTACCGAAGGACCACCCGCTGGCGCGTCGCGACTGCCTGACGCCGCAGGATTTTGCCGGCGAAAATTATATCAGCCTGTCGCGCACCGACAGCTATCGCCAGCTGCTGGATAATCTGTTTAACGAACAGGGCGTGCAGCGAAGGATGGTAATGGAAACGCACAGCGCGGCGTCGGTGTGCGCGATGGTCAGAGCGGGAGTGGGCGTGTCGATTGTGAATCCGCTGACGGCGCTGGATTACGCCGACAGCGGAGTGGTGATGCGGCGCTTCAGCGTGGAAGTGCCGTTCACCGTCAGTTTAATCAGGCCGCGTCACCGGCCCGCGTCGGCGCTGGTTGATGCCTTCAGTGAACATCTTCAGCAGCATATCGGCCTGTTCAGCCAGCGCCTGGAGCAGCAGCTGAATTAAGCGCTAACCGGCTGCCCCTGCGCGCGGGAACCGCGGAAGGTGACCAGGCAGATAATCAGGCCGATTGCCGCCAGCACCGCCGCAGAAACCGGCACCGCCGTCAGGCCGTAGCCGCCACCGATCACCGCACCGCCAACCCAGGCACCGAGGGCATTGCCGACGTTAAACGCGGAAATATTCAACGTGGACACCAGGTTCGGCGCATCTTTACCGTGGCGTACCACGTTAATTTGCAGCGCAGGCACGGTGGCAAAGGTGGCCATCGCCCACAGGAACAGGGTGATTTCCGCCAGCCACAGCGCGTGAGAGGTCCAGCTGAACAGCAGCGAGAACACCGCAATCAGCGAGAAGCTGAGGATCAGGCTGAACGACACGCGCCAGTCCGCCAGCTTGCCGCCCAGGGTATTACCCACGGTCAGACCGGCACCGATCAGGAACAGGGTCCAGCTGACGCCGCGATCGGTAATTCCGGTCACTTCCAGCAGCAACGGGGCGATATAGCTGAACAGTGCAAACATCGCGGCGGCGAAAAACACCGTCATCAGCAGCGACAACCACAGCTTGCCGCTGCTCAGCGCGCTGAATTCGCTGGCCAGATCCACCGGCTTTTCATTGCGATTAGTCGGCAGGCTGACAATCAGGCCGATAAACGCCAGTACGCCAATCACCGATACGCCCCAGAAGGTGGCACGCCAGCCGAACAGCTGACCAAACCAGGTGCCCAGCGGCACGCCCAGCACGTTGGCCAGGGTCAGGCCGGTAAACATCAGCGCCACGGCGGACGCCTGCTTGCCCGGCGGCACCAGGCTTGCCGCCACGACGGCACCGATACCGAAGAAGGCACCGTGGCATAACGCGGTAACCACGCGGGCCAGCATCAGCAGGTTGTAGCTGTAGGCCAGCGCGCAGAGAATATTGCCGATGATAAAAATCACCATCAGCAGGATCAGCGTACGTTTACGCGGCAGTTTCGCCGTCAGCAGCGCCATAATCGGCGCGCCAATCGCCACGCCCAGCGCATAGCCGCTGATCAGCCAGCCCGCAGACGGGATCGATACCTGCAGATCGCTCGCGACCTCCGGCAACAGCCCCATAATCACGAACTCGGTGGTGCCGATAGCAAAGGCGCTCAGCGCCAGTGCCAGTAATGAAACAGGCATTTCACACACTCCCAGGATTGTCAGAATTCAGCCCCCTACGTGGAGGGCCATTATCGTCAGGTGAATATTTTTTACGCGATACGCGACGAAGGTCACAGAACTACATTAAAACACAGGCGAGGAATCGCTTACAGCACGGCGCAGGCAAGGGTGTGTTGCCAAATTAGCAATAATTAATCCCCCAACATCCGCGCCAAACGTAAGCGAAAAAAACACCGGATATTAATGACATGGCGAAATATTCACCTGGCGTGAACAAACACATAACACCAGCTAATGTTTTTTCCTGCGGAAAACTCCTGGTTTTTGGAAATTCCATACCATTTCATTGCGATCTCCCCCGTTGCCGTTAGGCTTATTGAGATCGTTAACAATATGAAATTACTGCTGTGGATAGCCAAAGGCGTTATGCAGAAACGCTTACTTCACCGGCTATCTTTTCAACTAATCATTGGGGATTATCGATGAGAGTGGTTATTTGCCTGCTAGCCGCCTGTCTGGGCGGGTGTTCAGTAGGGAAGTATCAGTACAGCAGTGAAGCTGAAAAACGGGTCGATATGACGGTAACCGGCATCCCCACCATCCTGGGTGCCGGGGCATTGGGAACCACCATTCCGCTGACGGCGAACTACAGCCTGACCGCGGCTCACGTGGCGAAGCTGTCGATGTACGAGGTGAAGTCTTACCACCCGGAGTGCGATCTGGCGGTGATTTACCACAAGAATGAGGGGCTGAAACAGGAACCGCGTTTCCGCAACGGCAAGATTGGCGACAAAGTGAATATGTACGGCTACAGCTTTATCTCCGCGCTGCCGATGGCCTCCAGCGGGGTCAATCTGATTAATACCGGGCTGGTCAACGAATGGAATAAAAAACCCTGCGTGGTGGTCGCCACCAACGCCGGGGTGGTGCAGGGAATGTCGGGCGGCGCGGTGTATAACGCCTCCGACGATTCGATTGGTGGGGTGATTGTTGGCTACACGGACACCGTTAACGATCTGAAAACCGGCAAGCCGCGCTATCGCGATGTCTCGCTGTATGTTCCCTACTCACGCTTTAAAGACTGGCTGAATGATGCAGTGAAGTCCTGATCCGTCAGTCAGGAGCTCACCGCAGCATAAACTCCACCGCCGCCTGTGCATGGATGGCGGTGGTGTCAAACACCGGGACCGGGCAGTCGCAGGCTTTCAGCAACAGCCCGATTTCCGTACAGCCGAAAATCACGCCCTCTGCGCCTCGCGCCACCAGGCCGTCGATAATCGCCAGATAGCGCGATTTAGACTCGGCGGTAAACTGCCCCTGGCAAAGTTCATCGAAGATGATGCGGTTAATCTGCTGACGATCGGCTTCATCGGGTATCAGCGTGGTAATGCCGTGCTGCGCCAGCATCGGTCCGCGATAAAAATCCTGTTCCATGGTGTAGCGCGTCCCCAGCAGCGCAACCTGCGACATGCCCGCCCGCTTAATCGCCTCCGCAGTACCATCGGCGATATGCAGGAACGGCAGGCCGCTCTGGTCAATAATCGGCTGCGCCACTTTATGCATGGTATTGGTACAGAGCACGATCCCTTCGGCCCCTGCCCGCTTCAGCGCCACCGCAGCATCCGCCAGCATCTGCCCGGCTTTATTCCAGTCGCCGCTGGCCTGGCAGGCTTCTATCTCATAGAAGTCCACGCTCCACAGCACCAGCTTCGCCGAATGCAGCCCGCCCAGGCGCTGCTTGATCCCTTCGTTGATCGCCCGATAGTACGGCAGCGTCGATTCCCAACTCATGCCGCCGATCAGTCCCAGTGTTTTCATTCCTGTTCCTCAGTCCGTGTTATTGATCCTGTAACACAAACATACCAAACGGATGGATCTGGAGATAGAACTCATCGCCCGGCGAAGGCTGGAGTTCGGTGGCGTTGACCTGCAACAGCAGCTGCTGCCCCTGCCACTCCACCAGCACCTCGTACTGCGGCCCCATATAGGCGACTTTTTTAATCGTGCAGCGCTGGCTGGCATCACCCTGTAATCCGAGGGTGATGGCTTCCGGGCGCACGCCGACAGTACAGTGTTGCAGGCCCGGCGCAAACCCTTCCGGGCGCGGGATGGCGTAGCCGAGGATCTCCACGCGATTGCCGCTGATTTGCGCCTCAAAGATATTGGCATCGCCCATAAAGCTGGCCATAAAGCGCGAAGCCGGGAAGCGATAAAGCCGCTGCGGTTCGCCGATCTGCATAATCTGCCCCTTGTTCATCACCAGCACGGTATCGGAAACCGCAAAGGCTTCGCTCTGGTCGTGGGTGACGTACAGCGAGGTGATATTGAACTGCTGCTGCAATTCGCGGATCTTCTCACGCATGCTGCGGCGCAGGTTGGCATCCAGGTTACTCAGCGGTTCGTCGAACAGCAGCACCTTCGGCTTGAGGATCAGCGCACGGGCCAGCGCCACGCGCTGCTGCTGCCCGCCGGAGATCTGATCGACGTAGCGATCGGCGAAACCGGCCAGATCCACCAGCTCCAGCGCCTCTTCCACGCGGTCGCGGATCTCGCCTTTCGGTTTGCCCAGCATCTTCAGGCCGTAGCCGATATTCTCCCCTAGCGACATATGCGGGAACAGGGCGTAGGACTGGAACACCATGCAGATGTCGCGGTGCTGGATCGAACGATGGGTCACGTCCTCCCCGTCGATAAAAATCTGCCCGTCGCTGGGTTTTTCCAGCCCGGCGACCATTCTCAGCACGGTGGTTTTGCCGCAGCCCGACGGCCCCAGCAGCGTCACCATCTCCCCTTTCGGGATGGCGAGGCTGAGGTTTTCAATCACCGAGTTGCTGCCAAAGCGTTTTGCCACGTTGCGCAGTTCAACGAAGCTTTTCTTTTCCTGGGTTTGCGCGAAGTTAGTATTCATATGCACCTTAATTAACGGGTTTTCGCCCGCGAGCGGGCCACGCGCGCTTCACCCACCAGCGCATCGAAAATAAAGATAATTGCCAACATCACCACGATCAGAATCGAACCGTAGGCGATCGCCATGCCGTACTCTCCGTCCTCAACGCGGTTAAGGATGTAGGAGGTGGCCACGCGGGTATCCGGCGTAACGAGGAAGATAATCGCGCTGACGGTGGTGATCGCACGGACGAAGCTGTAGATCAGCGCTGAGAGGATCGCCGGGCGCAGCAGCGGCAGGATGATATACAGCACGGTGCGCAGCGATCCGGCACGCAGGCTGAGCGAGGCTTCATCCAGCGATTTGTCCAACTGGCCCAACCCGGCGATCCCGGCGCGGATGCCGACCGGCACGTTGCGCATCACCATCGAGATAATCACAATCGCCGCGGTCCCGGTCAGATACACCGGCGCACCGTTAAAGGCGAGGATATAGGAAACGCCCGCCACGGTGCCCGGAACGGCAAAGCACAGCATGGTGGAGAACTCGATCACCTTCTTGCCGCGGAACTGCTGGCGCACCACCACGTAGGCAATCAGCAGGCCGAAAATCGCGGTGATCGGCGCGGCGATCCCGGCGTACAGCAGGGTGTCGAGCAGCGATGGCCACGCGCCGTCACTGAAGCCCTGACCGAACAGCTTGCTGAAGTTATCCAGCGTCAGGGTGTAGTCCACGCCCCAGTTCACGGTAAAGCTGCCGAAGAAGATGCTGCCGTACAGCAACACGTTAAAGGCGATCCACACCCACAGCATCGCCGTCACCGACCACACCAGCGACACCGGCAGCGGCTGCACGTCGCCACGGGAGGATTTGCCCGAGATGGTGACGTAGGAGCGTTTACCGATCCACAGATACTGCACGCAGAACACCAGCAGTGAGAACAGCAGCAGGATCACGCCCAGCGTACTGGCCGAGGTGTAGTCCAGCTGTGCGCCGGTAATGTAGAAGTAGATTTGCGTGGCCAGCACGTCAAAGTTGCCGCCCAGCACCAGCGGGTTACTGAAGTCCGCCAGCGACTGGACGATAACGATCAGGAACGAGTTGGCGAGTGCCGGTTTCAGCAGCGGCAGGAACACCCGGCGGAAGGTTTGCAGCCGGCTGGCTCGCAGCGTGTAGGACGCCTCTTCCAGCGACGGGTGCAGCGTTTTGATCGCGCCGTCGAGGATCATAAAGGACATCGGGGTAAAGGCCAGCACCTGCGCCAGCCAGATGCCGGTAAAACCGTACAGCCAGTTGGTGTTGGTCAGGCCAAGGTAGTTAACCATAAACTCCGTGACGTAGCCGGAGCGGCCCATCATCAGGGTCACACCCAGACCGACAACGAACGGCGGGGTGACAATCGGCAGGATCGAGAACACCCGCCCCAGCAGCGCCGAGCGTTTGGCGATGCGCGTGGTGTAGATCGCCAGCACCATACCGAAGAAGGTACAGCCGATGCCGACCGCCGCGCTCAACAGGAAGGAGTTCCAGATCACCTGCAGAATATGTTTCTGCCCCAGCACCGCCATAAACTGCAGCGGCGCAAAAGTACCGTCATCAGCGGTGATCATCGGTTTGAAGATCGCCAGGCTCGGCCAGATGATAAACAGGCCAATCAGCGCAACGATGGCGATCAGCGATCCCAATACAAAGCGGTCACCGCCCAGCCATTCCAGCCGCGACAGCGCCACGGTCATGACCCCGCCCAGCGCGCAGAAAATAACGATGCTGCCGTAGCCCAGGCCGCGCTCCAGCCAGGCGGCGCTGACCACCATAAAGACGGCGCAGCACAGCGCCCATGCCGCGTCGAAGCGGTGTCGCCCGCGCGAAGCCGTGCCGCGAACCGGCCGCAGAAGCAGAACCAGCGGCAGCAGCAGCCACGCCTGGCTGATATTGGCACCCGACCAGCCGTAGGCCGCGAGAATCTCGTCAGACGTTGATTCCAGCAGGCCGTAGTCGAGGCTGAAGATCGGCAGCAGCAGGTAGCCCGCCACCAGTATCACCAGCCAGATAAAAACAGTATCCCGTCCCTGCAGCAGGCGCAGAGCTGTGGCATCACTCATAGTGTTCCCCGGAGGTTGAAGCGAAAGCGATAGCGCGGCAGCAGGCCGCGCCAAAGTTAAGAATTACTGCCCCATCTTCACGTCGTTAACCCACTTGTTGATCAGATGCTTACGCATCTCGGTGGCGCCGTATTTATCCATGTCGTAATCGATCAACTTCAGGTCATCCAGCTTGAGCGAGTTCGGTGAGGTTTCTGCGGTGGTGTTGGTCAGGATCTGGTAGGACTGCCCCTGCTTCCACGCCAGCTCCTGCGCTTCTTTCGACAGCGCCCAGTCCACGAACAGACGGGCGTTGTCGATATTGCGCGCTTTCTTCAGGATGCTGACGCCGCCGACTTCATAGCCGGAGCCTTCACATGGAGAGATCAGGGTCAGCGGTGCGCCCTTGTCTTTTTCCAGCGAGTAGTCGTGCAGGAAGCCGATGCCGATCGCGGTTTCACCACGGGCGGCGTTACGCGCCGGGGCAATGCCGGACTTGGTGTACTGAGAGACGTTCGCGTTGAGCTTTTTCAGATAGTCGAAGGCCTGATCTTCCCCCCAGAGCTGGGTAAAGGTCGCCAGCGCGGTGTAGGCGGTGCCGGAGCTTTGCGGATCGGCAATTTGGATCTCACCCTTGTAGATCGGGTTGGTCAGATCCTTCCAGCACTTTGGCTCCGGCAGATTTTTCTGCTTCAGGCGATCGGTGTTGACGCCGAAGCCGAGGATACCGATGTAGATCGCCGAAGAGTAGTTGCCCTTCACTTTGGCCGGATCGCGGAACTGCGGCATGATCTGATCCAGCACCGGGGATTTATAGGCTTCCAGCAGCCCCATTTCACCGGCCTGAGACTGCGGATCGAGCGTACCGCCGTACCAGACATCGGCCTGCGGGTTATTCTTCTCGGCATCGACCTTCGCCAGCGTGCTGCCGGAGCCGTTGCGGATAAAGCTGGTTTTCACATCGTACTTCTCACCGAAGGCTTTCGCTTCAGTTTCACACATGGAGTTGGTGGCGCTGCAGTAGATCACCAGGCGGCCTTTGGCATGTGCCGCACCGGACATCGCGCTCACTGCCAGCCCGGCAGCGATCAGGGTAGAGAGGGCTAAACGTTTCATCAGGTTATCCTTATCGTCGAGGGTCGGCAGACCCCGTCGGTTACGGAGCCTGTTTAAATCTCTGCCGGTTCAGTCCGGCAATCAGCAGCGGCATCAGCAGCACGCCGATACAGCCTGCGGTAGCGGTCAGCAGGGCAAAAAAGCCCGACCAGCCGTAGTGCTGCATCACCTGGGCCAGCGGCCAGCCCGCCAGCGCGGCGCCCAGGTAAGCAAACAGGCCGAGGAATCCGGTAACGGTTCCCGGCGCGGCCTTGTGGCTGTATTCCACCGCCGCCAGGCCAATCAGCATCTGCGGGCCAAAAACAAAAAAGCCCAGGCTGAAGAAGCACACCGAGAGCAGCGACCGGTGATGTACCGGTGCCAGCCACAGCGCCGCCATGCTGAGGAACAGACCTAAGGCAAACAGCAAAATCATCGGGGCACGCTGGCCACGAAACAGCAGATCCGAACCCCATCCGGCGAACAGCGCCCCGATCACTCCGCCCAGCTCAAATAGCGTCAGCGTGGTATTGGCGCTCAGCAGGTTTACACCGTGGGCCTCGGTCAGCCACAGATTGCCCCAGTCGTTGAGCGCGATGCGGATCAGGTACACCAGCACGTAAGAAACGCCCAACAACCAGATGGTGCGATTGGCCAGAATCTGCTGGCGCAAAATATCGCGCATCGACATCGCCGGGCTGTGCTCCTGCTGCCACAGCTCCAGCGGATCGCGCCGCCATTCCCCCACCGTCGGCAGTCCCTGTGCGGCGGGCTTATCGCGCAGCCGCCAGCAGAGCCAGATGCCGATCAGAATGCCCATAATCCCCGGCAGCAGCAGCGCGGCCTGCCAGCCCCAGCGCATCGCCAGCCAGCCCGACAGCAGCGGCACCAGCGCGCCGCCAAGGTTGATCGAGGTGTTCCAGCAGCCCCACCAGAAGCCGCGCTCGTTGCGCGAATACCAGTGGGTGAGCAGCTTGGCGCACGGCGGCCAGCCCCAGCCCTGGAAAAAACCGTTCAGCGTCCATACCAGCAGCAGCGCACTCCACGAGCCGCAGAAGGTAAAGACGATATTCAGTATCCCGGTAGCGATCAGCCCGCCGCCCATAAACCACTGTGCGGGCGTGCGATCGCTGATCGTGCCGGAGAGAAATTTCGATGCGCCGTAGACCAGATAAAACAGCGTGCCCAGCAGGCCGATGTCGGCTTTATCCAGTCCCAGTTCCAGCTGCATCACCGGCATTACCTGGCTGATGCTGCGCCGCGTCAGATAAAACGCGGCATAGCCGATCACCATGGTGAACAGCAGTCGCGGTCGCCAATAATGGTAGCGCTGGCTAATCTGCTCTGGCGTCAGGGTGATGGCTGCCATGTAAACCTCCGGGTCATCACGGGCTAATATAGGGAAGGCATTACGCCGGGGCATGAGACAAAGTTGGAATGAACCAGGAATTATTCCTGGTCAGGGCGCAGTTTCGCGTGATTTTGTGGGCAAGTTAACAGTTATGCAGGTTCCCGGCGGCGGCAGGAGCTGCCAGTCGCCGCCGAGCGCCCGCACCCGCTCCTCGATTCCGCGCAGGCCAAAACCGCTAACGACAGGTTCGGTGATGCCGATGCCGTCATCGCTAACGCTCAGCGTCAGCAGGCCCGGCTTCTCTTCCAGCGTCACCACCACCTGTCGTGCTCCCGCATGTTTGCTGATGTTGTTCAGCAGCTCCTGCACCACGCGATACAGCGTGAAGGTCAGGGTTTCATCCGTAGGAGAGGTGCTGAGTCGGTAATGAAGCTGGAAATCAATGCCGCGATCGGCGAAGGAGAACTCGGCGGCCAGATGCTGTAGCGCTTTATCCAGCGCCATTTCGTCCAGCACCGGCGGGCGGATCTGCCGCAGCAGCTGGCGGGTGGTGTGATGAATGCGCCGCGACAGGTCGCTAATCTGCCCTGCGGCCTGTCTGGCCGCCGGTGCATCGCTGCCGCGCGCCACCAGCATTGCCTGGATCTGAATGGCGGTAATGTTCTGGCCGATCTCATCGTGCAGCTCGCGGGCAATGGCTTTACGCACCTGTTCTTCAGTGTCCACCAGCTGTGCCATCAGCCGGTGCCGGGCCTGTAGCTCTTTTTCCAGCTGCTGACGATAGCGCTGTAGATGCTGGGCCAGCTGCTGCTGACGGCTGACGGCAATCCCCAGCCCGATGCCGAGCAGCGCCTGGGTGGAGAGAAACAGCTCCAGCTCGCGCAGATCGTGAAACGCGCCGCTGGCCTGCCGGGTCAGGGTAATCAGCACGCTGCCGACGATCGCCGACAGCACCCCGCCCTGCCAGCCAAAGCGGTAGGCCATCACCACGTTGGGCAGGAAAACAAAGATCAGCAGCAGCCGCTCCATATCCGGGGCAATCGATACCTGCACGCAAACGCCGATGGCGAAAATCACCGAGCACCAGATCAGCAGCGAGGTGCGCAGCGGCGGATCGGGCATGCGCTGCGCCAGCATATCGCTGAGGTGCTGCTGTTTGAGATATTCATAAATCAGGTAGATAAACGGCGTAAGCAGTACCCCGCCGGTAAAGCTGGCCAGCAGAGTCTGAGTGACTGCTTCCTCCAGCCAAGGGCCGATCGTCACACCCTGTAGCAGCGTGTTCAGGGTCACCGCCGCCAGCAGCAGGATCAGCCGCTGCCAGTAAAGCGTGTAGCGATGCCACTGAGACTGGCAGACCGAGGCAGGCAGCACACTCAGCAGCGGCGACAGCAGCATCACCGGCCGCACGATCAGCTGCTCCAGCTGTAGCCAGCTAATCAGGATCGCTTCCACCAGCAGCAGCGCCGCCCAGTAGCGCTTCGGCAGCAGGATCATCAGCGCCAGATGCAGTCCGGCAGGCAGCAGCAGCACCGCCTGCTGGCCGTTCTGGCTAAGCCACAGGCCGATAGTCCACAGCGCCAGCCAGCCGAGGGCGAAAAACAGCGCCAGCATCAGCGATAAAACAATATGGCGCACCTGCGGCATCAGGTATGGCTCAGCAGCTGATGCTGAAGGGCAAAGTGCACCAGCTCAACGGTGGTCTGGCAGTTCAGTTTGCCCAATACGTTGGCGCGATGAACGTGCACGGTTTTATGGCTGAGCGCCAGCTGGTCGGCAATCGCCTTCACGCTGATGCCGTTAATCAGCAGATCGAATACCTGCTTCTCTCTCGGCGTCAGCGAAGTCAGCTCTTTGGGTACGGGCCGGGTCTGGCGCAGCGCACGCAGCGCATCGGCACACAGGTAAAGCCCGCCGACGCTGACCGAACGCACCGCCTGCACCAGTTCCTCCGGCCCGCAGCGTTTAGTCAGATAGCCGCTGGCCCCGGCATCCACCGCGCTTTGCACAAAGGCGCTGGTGTCATAAATGCTGAGGATAATCGCCCGGAAGCCCGGACGCTGCTGCCGCAGCCGGGACAGCAGGCTCAGCCCGCTCTCATCCGGCATGGCAATATCCAGCACCGCTACGTCGAAAGGCTCGCGCAGCAGATGCGGCCAGGCCTCGGCGGCGGAAGCAAACTGGCCGGTCACCTGGATATCGCTTTCCAGGGAGAGAAGCTGAGCAAAACCGGAACGCACCACGATATGGTCGTCGATCAGGGCTACGTTAATCATGATGGATAAACCTGCTGAAAATTTTGTGCATGATGCCCGCCGAACGGGGCGTTGAGCAAATGCGAGCGGGGAAAATGCTGGGGGGTTAACAGTTTAGTCTGCGGGGGAAATAAAAACGGCCAGCAAAAGCTGGCCGTCGGGTAGGACAATAATACTTACTTGCTGCCCGGGCGCAGAGCCGGGAACAGGATCACATCGCGGATGGTGTGGCTGTTGGTAAACAGCATCACCATACGGTCGATACCGATGCCCAGACCGGCAGTTGGCGGCAGACCGTGTTCCAGCGCGGTGACGTAGTCTTCGTCGTAGAACATCGCTTCGTCATCACCGGCGTCTTTGGCGTTAACCTGCTGCAGGAAACGCTCGGCCTGGTCTTCCGCATCGTTCAGCTCCGAGAAGCCGTTACCGATTTCACGGCCGCCGATAAAGAACTCAAAGCGGTCGGTGATTTCCGGGTTCTCGTCGTTGCGGCGCGCCAGCGGCGACACTTCAGCCGGATACTCGGTGATGAAGGTTGGCTGGATCAGATGCGCTTCGGCGGTTTCTTCGAAGATCTCAGTAACCAGACGGCCCAGACCCCAGCTCTTCTCAACTTTGATGCCGATAGACTGGGCAATCGCCACAGACTTGTCGAAATCGTCGAGATCGGCCAGGTTGGTTTCCGGACGATATTTCAGAATCGCTTCTCTCATCGTCAGTTTTTCAAACGGCTTGCCGAAGTCGAACTCCTGCTCGCCGTAAGGCACAACGGTGTTGCCCAGAATATCCTGCGCCAGAGTACGGAACAGGCTTTCTGTCAGTTCGATCAGATCTTTGTAGTCCGCGTAGGCCATATAGAGTTCCATCATGGTGAACTCTGGGTTATGGCGCGGCGAAATACCTTCGTTACGGAAGTTACGGTTGATCTCGAATACGCGATCGAAGCCGCCCACTACCAGACGCTTCAGATACAGCTCTGGCGCAATACGCAGGTACATATCGATGTCCAGCGCATTGTGATGGGTGATGAACGGACGGGCAGATGCGCCGCCTGGGATCACCTGCATCATCGGGGTTTCCACTTCCATAAAGTTGCGGTTAACCATGAAGCTGCGGATGCCCGCCATGATTTTTGAACGCACAACGAAGGTATTACGGGAGTCATCGTTACTGATCAGATCGAGGTAGCGCTGACGATAGCGGGTTTCCTGATCGGCCAGGCCGTGGAACTTATCCGGCAGCGGGCGCAGTGCTTTGGTCAGCAGGCGCAGTTCGCTACAGTGGATCGACAGCTCGCCGGTCTTGGTCTTAAACAACTTACCGCGAGCGCCGACGATATCGCCGAGGTCCCACTTTTTGAACTGTTCGTTGTAGATGCCTTCAGCCAGATCGTCACGGGAGACGTAAAGCTGAATGCGGCCACCGACATCCTGCAGTGTGACGAAAGAGGCTTTACCCATGATGCGACGGGTCATCATACGGCCAGCGACGCTGACCTCAACGCCCAGTGCTTCCAGCTCTTCGTTTTCCTTGTCGTCAAACTCGGCATGCAGCGTGTCCGAGGTGCGGTCACGGCGGAAGTCGTTCGGGAACGCCACGCCGGTTTCACGCAGCGCGCTGAGCTTTTCGCGACGCGCTTTCAGTTCGTTATTAAGCTCAACTGCTGCATCAGCGGCCTGCGGTTGTTGTTCAGACATGTGAGTTCCTTATAACCCTGCTTTCAAACTTGCTTCGATAAAACGATCCAGATCGCCGTCCAGAACCGCCTGCGTATTCCGCGTTTCTACACTGGTACGCAGATCTTTAATGCGTGAATCATCCAGAACGTAAGAGCGGATTTGACTGCCCCAGCCGATGTCAGACTTGTTGTCTTCCGCCGCCTGCTTGTCAGCATTTTTCTTCTGCATCTCGTATTCATACAGCTTGGCTCGCAGCTGTTTGAATGCCTGATCTTTGTTCTTATGCTGAGAGCGGTCGTTCTGGCACTGCACGACAATGTTGGTCGGTAAGTGGGTAATACGCACCGCCGACTCGGTTTTGTTAACGTGCTGACCACCGGCACCGGAGGCGCGGTAAACGTCAATGCGCAGGTCGGCCGGGTTGATTTCGATATCGATATCGTCTTCAACTTCAGGGTAGATAAAGACCGAGCTGAACGAGGTGTGGCGACGGCCGCCGGAGTCGAACGGGCTTTTGCGCACCAGGCGGTGAACGCCGGTTTCAGTACGCAACCAGCCGTAGGCGTAGTCACCGATAATTTTGATGGTAGCGGATTTAGTACCGGCCACTTCACCATCGGACTCTTCGATGATTTCGGTTTTGAAGCCTTTCGCTTCTGCCCAGCGCAGATACATACGCAGCAGCATGCTGGCCCAGTCCTGTGCTTCCGTACCACCGGAACCGGCCTGGATATCCATGTAGCAGTCGGCACTGTCGTACTGGCCGGAGAACATGCGGCGGAATTCCAGCTCGGCGAGCTTTTTATCTAAGCCATCCAGCTCGGCAACCGCTTCGTTGAAGGTGTCTTCGTCTTCGGCTTCTACCGCCAGTTCCAGCAGGCCGGAAACGTCTTCCAGCCCCTGCGACATCTGGTCGAGGGTTTGAACAATGGCTTCTAATGAGGAACGTTCTTTACCCAGCGCCTGAGCGCGATCGGGTTCATTCCAGACATCAGGCTGTTCAAGCTCAGCGTTTACTTCTTCGAGACGTTCTTTCTTGGCATCATAGTCAAAGATACCCCCGAAGAACGCCGCTGCGCTCAGTGAGATCCTGAATTCGGTTCTTTACCGGATTAATTTCAAACATGGTTTTAGAATCTTTTTAGGTGATCGAAAAGGACGTGAATGTAACGGAGCAGTTTACCTGAAATAGCGTGCAGTTTGTAGTTTTGACCACGCTTTGGCAGCGTAATAATCCCAACTTGCTATAAATGGAGAAAGTAATGAGCGTAACCGGGGCTCAGATGGCATTAACTGTTGCCGGGATGCGGGTGAACGTTGCGGGGCACACTTTGTTGGACATTTTTTCGCTTCAGGTACTGTGCGCGGGTGAACGTTACGGGGCGCACTATGTGGAGCATTTTTCTCGCTTCAAATGCGGAGGCCGGGCGACCGTCAGGGGGCAGAACGCCGGATCGCCGTGAACACGTCCGTGTGGGCTTGGCTGCGGCATCCCTGCCGCAGACATCCGGCTTATCTGCCCCCTGACGTTCGCCTTCCGAATTACCGTATCGCTTTGGGTATGCCCCGTTACGTTCACCTTTTCAGAAATTCACGTCGCAGTTTTAAAGAATTGATTCGGTAACTGTTTACCCACAGCAAATCCATTGCCGATGGGCAATCGGTGACGGGCGGGTTCGCGGACCGTTGAGCGCAGGGATGCGCGAATCGAGGCTACAGGGACGTATTCACGCCGAGTCCGCGAACCTGACCGACACCAATACGCCTTACAACGATCTTTCCGCGACACAATCCCGTCACCGTTACGCCAGACGCGGAAACTATCGCGACATAACCAACCCTACCGCGACTTAGCTAACCCAGCCCGCTATAACGCCCAGAGATGATCGATAATCAACTGCACATTACGATTACCGCGAAACTCATTCACATCCAGCTTATAGGCCAGCTCCACATGCCTCACGCTTGGATCGGGCCACAGCGCGGTATCAATATTAAACGCGATACCGTCCAGCAACGGGCCTCCGCCCAGTGGTTCCAGCATAACCTTCAGATGGCGCTCGCCCACCAGCTTCTGCTGCAACAGCTTGAACTTACCGTCAAACGTTGGCTCCGGGAACGCCTGCCCCCACGGACCCGCGTCACGCAGCAGCTCGGCGGTCGGCAGCGTCAGCTCCTGCGCCATCAGCTCGCCGTCACTCCACACCACGCCCTGTAACGACTCCGCATCCAGCAAATCGGCAACCAGCTCGGCAAAACGCTGGCGAAACTCGTCAAATCTGGCCTCTTCCAGTGACAGACCCGCAGCCATGGCATGGCCACCAAATTTGATAATCAGCCCGGGATTCAGCGTATCCAGCCGCTCGAGTACGTCACGCATATGCAGCCCGGAAATGGATCGACCGGAACCTTTTAGCGTACCGTCACCCGCCGGTGCAAACGCGATCACCGGCCGGTGGAAGCGCTCCTTCAGACGTGAAGCCAGAATGCCTACCACGCCCTGGTGCCACTCCGAATGATACATGGCAATACCCAGCGGCAGCGCATCGCTACTCTGCTCAAGACTATTGCACAACGCCAACGCTTCGGACTGCATGCCCTGTTCAATTTCTTTCCGCGTCTGGTTCAATGCGTCCAGCTCAGCCGCAAGCATTCGCGCCTGGCCCAGATCTTCACTCAGCAACAGCGCAACGCCGACCGACATATCATCAAGCCGACCGGCGGCATTTAAGCGCGGCCCCAGCGCGAAACCCAAATCGCTGGCTGCCAGCTTGCTGGCATCGCGATTGGCGATTTCCAGCAGGGCGCGAATACCCGGACGGCATTTGCCCGCGCGAATACGGCTCAGACCCTGCCAGACCAGAATACGATTATTGGCATCCAGCGGCACCACGTCGGCGACCGTACCCAACGCGACCAGATCCAGCCACTCGGCAAGATTCGGTAACGTTGCCACACCGCTGTCGCGCAGCCGCGCACGCAGAGCCAGCATTAAGTAGAAAGCAACACCGACGCCAGCCAGCGCCCGCGAAGGGAATTCGCAGTCGCTGAGATTAGGATTAACGATGGCATCCGCCGCAGGCAGCGATTCCCCCGGCAGATGGTGATCGGTCACCACCACCGAAATGCCCTTCTGGTGCGCCAGCTCCACGCCTGCGTGGGAGGAAATACCGTTATCCACGGTAACAATCAGCTGCGCGCCACGGGCGGCGGCCTGTTCGACAACTTCCGGGCTGAGGCCGTAACCATCATCAAAACGGTTCGGCACCAGATATTTGATATTGCGCCCGCCCATAGCGCGCAGCGCCAGCACCGTCAGCGCCGTACTGGTTGCGCCGTCGGCATCAAAGTCACCGACGATCACAATGCACAAATCGTCGGCCAGCGCCCGCTGGAGGATATCAACGGCGCGATCGATGCCGCTAAGCGAATGGAATGAATGCAGATTTTTGGCACCGCGCTCCAGGGCGACGGCTTCTGTCACGCCGCGCTGGGCATAAAGACGACGCAGTAACGGGTTTAAATCGGCAGGAAGTGCAGCAGCATCCGCCGCCTGACGGCGACGGAGTTCGGTTTTAGCTTTGTACAAAATCAGCCACCGTTTTTCTGGCTGTCGAGGTATTTCTTCATGTCCTGTGGCCCCTGATAGCCAGGGATCATGGCACCGTTTTGCAGCAGAATGGCCGGAGTACCCTGAATACCGAACAGAATGCCGAGCTTGTACTGCTGGCCGATATCCACTTTGCAATCCGCAGGCTGCACTTCTTCACCTTTCATTGCGGCATCAAATGACTTACGGCGATCGGCGGTGCACCAGATCGACTTCATCTCTTTCGCTACCTGCCCGTTCATCCCTTCGCGCGGGAAAGCCAGATAGCGTACGGTAATACCCAACGCGTTGTAGTCGGCCATCTGCTCGTGCAGTTTGCGGCAGTAGCCGCAGGTAATATCGGTAAAGACGGTAATGACGTGCTGCTCTTTCGCCGCCTTGTAGACAATCATGTCCTTGCTCAGCGCTTCGACTTTCTTTTCCAGCAGCTGATTGGTGACGTTGACCGGCTGCGCGCCGCTGACGTCATACAGAGGACCCTGCATAAAATGCTTACCGTCTTCGGTGACGTACAGCACGCCGCTTTCAGACAGAACGGTTTTGAAGCCCGGCAGCGGCGACGGCTGAATTTCCGTTTGCTGCAGGCCAAGACGATTCAGCGACTGCTGGATTGCCGCATCGTCAGCGTGGGCCAGTCCAGCGATCGACGCGATCAGAAAAGAAAGTAACAGGCGGGTCTTCATTTTATATCCTTATAGGCTCCTGAAAGGAGCCATATTGTCAATCACTTAAGCACGCGGGTGATGCTGCTGATGCAGCTGGCGCAGACGTTCTGTCGCCACGTGCGTATAAATCTGGGTCGTTGAAAGATCGCTGTGCCCCAGTAACATCTGTACGACACGCAAATCCGCGCCGTGGTTCAGAAGATGGGTCGCAAAAGCATGACGCAACACGTGCGGCGACAGCTTTTCACTGTCGATCCCCGCCAGTGTGGCGTAATGTTTGATACGATGCCAGAAGGTTTGTCGGGTCATATGCTGCGCGCGGTTGCTGGGGAAAAGCACATCCAGCGCCTGTCCATTTAGCAGCCACGGGCGACCATATTCAATAAACCGTTCTATCCAGTATATCGCCTCTTCGCCCATCGGCACCAGCCGCTCCTTGTTGCCTTTACCGATCACCCGCACCACGCCCTGCCGCAGACTCACGTCGCTCAGCGTCAGTCCCACCAGCTCGCTGACGCGCAGACCGGTGGCGTACAGCAGTTCAAGCATGGCTTTATCACGTAGCTCGATCGGTTGTTCTTCGCCGGGTGCCTGAAGCAGTCGGTCAACCTGTTCCTCCGAAAGATCCTTCGGCAAACGCTGCGGCAGTTTGGGGGATGACAGCAGTGCGCTCGGGTCGTCAGCACGCAGCTTTTCACGATAGAGATACTGGAACAGGCGCCGCATGGCACTTAGCAAGCGTGCCGAGCTGCTGGCCTTATAGCCGCCTTCCAGCCTTTCGGCGAGGAAGCTTTGCAGATTAACGGTATCCACGTCCAGCAGTGTCAGCTGTTGACTGGCGAGCCAGTCGGTCATCGATCGCAGATCGAGCCGGTAGGAGATGACGGTATTTTTCGCCAGATTGCGCTCGATCCATAGGGCATCGAGAAATTGTTCAATCAGATCGCTGTCCTGCACGCTATTTCCTCCAGGTCAGGGTTTACGGCGATTATGCCTTATTGTTACCCATATCTGGTATTATCGCTGCCATGCCTGAAGAAAAATGAGTTTTACTTCCATGAATATTGGTCTGTTTTACGGCTCCAGCACCTGTTACACCGAGATGGCGGCCGAGAAAATTCGCGATTTTATCGGCGAAGATTTGGTGACTCTGCATAACCTGAAAGATGATTCACCGCTGCTGATGGAGCAGTATGATTTGTTAATTCTGGGTATCCCGACCTGGGATTTTGGTGAATTGCAGGAGGACTGGGAAGCGATTTGGACCGATCTGCCAAACCTGAATTTACGCGGTAAAATCGTCGCACTTTATGGCATGGGCGATCAGGGCGAATACAGCGAATGGTTCCTGGATGCGCTTGGCATGCTGCATGAAGTACTGGCTCCGATTGGCGTTCAGTTCGTTGGCCGCTGGCCGATTGAGGGCTACGAGTTTACCAGCAAAAAACCTCTGACCGCCGACGGCCAGCAGTTTGTCGGCCTGGCGCTGGATGATGTGAATCAGTTTGAGTACACCGATGAGCGTATCGCCCAATGGTGTGAGCAGATCCTGACGGAAATGGCCGAACTGCTTTAAGTGCTGCCGAGGGCAAATTTTCTAAACGGTTTGCCCTCGGCCAGGCTACTCCTCCGCGCACGAAAAACGGGGGAGCGTACAAATCTATTTCGCACAGCTAAGTATCAGCCGACTGCCCCGGTATAAGCAGATGCTGCCGCAGCAGACGCCACTCGGCGTTCTCCATACTGTCGATGCCCAGCCACAGCCACTCGCGCTTCACTTCCGCAGAGCGTAATGGCAGCATGATCGCCCAACGCCCAATCCATGGTTTTGCAACGAGAAACCACTGTTGCCGCCGCCAGTGGAACTGTCTTGAGGACAGCAGTTCAATCGGCCCGGCACGTGAAAGGATGCGCCGCTGACTGCGGATACTCTCCATAAGCACCAGCGTCAATAGCACGATCCAAACCAGGGTATAGCTACCGGGCCAGGGGATCAGCAACAGCAGCAAAATCACTACGCCGTGTATCAGCAAAGACTGCCACTGCGCCGCCCAGGAAACTCTCAGTTCACATCGCCACAGGACCACGTTGCTGATTTCTCTCCTGAATCAGTGCCACCATTCGCCTAAGCTCAGGATCGGCCGGCGCTCCATGGTTCATCAGCCAGTTAAACAGGTCAGGATCGTCGCTCTCCAGCAGACGAACGAACACTTTTTTGTCACCGTCGCTCAGCGAATCAAACTCATACTCAAAAAAAGGCATGATTGAGATGTCGAGCTCCCGCATGCCACGACGGCATGCCCAGTGAATGCGTGATTTATTGGTAATATCCATGTTACTCAGCGTCAGTTAATCAAACAGGCTTCCAGTGTACCCCTTTTTACCCCGCTGTTGATGCAGCAATTTATAGCTTGCGAGACATCACGCAAAGCTTGCAGGGTTATCACGCCTTTTGTGCCGCTTTTGCCGGAAACTGGTTGCAAAGCAATGCGTCTCTCTTAACATGAGAAGTATTGTTAATATTTTTCAATTCAGGACTGAATCATGCCAATTATTGCTTTTCCGCCTCGCCAGCCACAGGCATCCGCGCAGCTTCCACTGACGCTGATTTCACTGCAAGAGTGGGCGCTGGTTACCGCCACGGGCCAGGACCGGGTAAGCTATCTGCAGGGGCAGGTGACGCTGGATGTGGCAGCGCTGGGAGCCGATCGCCATCTGCCTGCCGCCCACTGCGATGCGAAAGGTAAAATGTGGAGTACGCTGCGCCTGTTCCATCGCGGAGAAGGCCTTGCCTATATTGAGCGCCGCAGCCTGCGTGATACCCAACTGACTGAATTGAAGAAGTATGCCGTATTCGCCAAAGTGACCCTGGCCGCCGACGATGAGTCGGTGCTGCTCGGTCTGGCGGGTGCACAGGCGCGTGAAGCACTGGCGGAGATTTACGCCGTGCTGCCGGATGCCGATGCGCCGGTCGTCCAGCAGGATGAGAGCACGCTGCTGTGGTTCGATCTGCCCGCCGAACGTTTTCTGCTGGTAACCAGTGAAGGCAAAGCCGCTGAGATCCAGCAAAAGCTGGCCGATAAAGCCGCATTGAACAACAGCAATCAGTGGCTGGCGCTGGATATCGAGGCCGGTTTCCCGATTATCGATGCGGCCACCAGCGCGCAGTTGATTCCACAGGCGACCAATGTTCAGGCACTGAACGGCATCAGCTTTAAAAAAGGCTGCTACACCGGTCAGGAAATGGTGGCACGCGCCAAGTTTCGCGGTGCCAATAAGCGCGCACTTTACTGGCTGGCAGGCAAAGCGGGCAGCGTTCCCGAAGCTGACAGCGCGCTGGAAATGCAGATGGGTGAAAACTGGCGTCGCACCGGTACGATTCTGGCAGCCTGCCAGCTTGAAACGGGCGAAGTCTGGGTGCAGGCGGTGCTGAATAACGATCTGGAAGCCGATACGATTCTGCGCGTACAGGGTGACGAAGGCGGCAGGCTGACCATTCAGCCGCTGCCGTACGAAATTACCGCCGGCTGATTACGTACAGGCTGGCCGGTTCCCGGCCATCCTGTTTACATGACGTAAAGGTAGATAGCGAAGAAGTGGCACAGGCTGCCACCCAGAACAAAACCGTGCCAGATGGCGTGATTGTAGGGTATGCGCTTCGCCACGTAGAAAATCACCCCCAGCGAATAAATCACGCCCCCCGCCGCTAGAAGCCACACGCTGCCCGCAGGCAGTTTCGTCACCATCTGATAGATAACAATCAGCGACAGCCATCCCATCAGCAGATAGGTCACCAGCGACAGCGCCTCAAAACGATGGGCGAAAGCCAGTTTAAATACGATACCTGCCAGCGCCAGGCTCCAGATCACCACCATCAGGCCGTGAGCCAGCGGTGACTTCAGCCCTACCAGCAAGAAGGGCGTATAGGTGCCTGCAATCAGCAGATAAATCGCCGAATGATCGAGTTTTTTCAGCCAGTATTTTGCCCGCTGATGCGGAATGGCATGGTAGAGGGTCGAGGCCAGAAACAGCAGGATCATGCTGCCGCCGTAAAGGCTGTAGCTGGTGATGGCCAGCGCACCGGCACGGCTTTCAATAGCCTGAGTCAGGAGTAAAACCAGGCCGATAATCCCGAAAAGGCAGCCCACGCCGTGACTGATGCTGTTGGCGATTTCTTCCGCCAGCGAGTAGCCACGCGTCAGTATTTTCTGATGAACCATATCAGTTCGTTCTCTCTTATTAATCATCATGCGGCCAGCAAAAGCCGTGGTCGATAAATCATCATCAGCCTAGCTGAGAACAATTTCAGAGTACACATGTAAGCTTAAAAAATTCTGTGAAACCATGTAACACACATTCTCCCGTGTGCCAGGCAAACGTTTCCCTTAAACTATCCGTGAACTTTTATCAGAGAATAAGCGAGTCATTATGTCTGACAGGGTAGCAACCTTAGATTTCGGTGCGATGACCGAAGTCGTGCAGTTTTTAATGGAATTGGACAAGCTTAAAAGCGTTGAGCGCCGCACCCGGCTGCTTGACAATGCGCGGCAGGAGAACTCCGCCGAGCACAGCTGGCATCTGGCGATGGCCGCCATGAGCCTGGCACCTTTTGCCACCGAAACCATTAACGTGCAGCACGCCGTCCAGCTGGCGCTGGTGCATGATGTGGTGGAAATCGATGCCGGGGACGTACTGGTGTATGACCTTGCCGCGCGCGAAGCCGTGCAGGAACAGGAAATGGCCGCAGCCGAGCGCATTTTCGGCCTGTTGCCTGCCGCGCAGAGCCAGCAGTTCCGCGCGCTGTGGAACGAATATGAAGACGGGGACACTGCCGAATCGCGCTTTGCTAACATGCTCGACCGCGCGCTGCCGATTATGCTTAACCTGCACAATGAAGGACAGAGCTGGAAAGAAAACGGCATCCGTCTTGAGCAGGTAAAAGCGCGCAATGTGAAGCTGGCAGAGCAGTGGCCGGAACTGTGGAACCATCTACAACATCATCTGGATAACGCCCACGCCAGAGGCTGGCTGCTGTAGTAACCGGCCCGGCATTGCCCGTATTTATCTGCCCCCTGCCGCGTCAACGATCGTCCCGGTCACATAGGACGCATCGTTGCTCAGCAGCCAGGCGATAATGCGGGCGATCTCTTCCGGCTGGCCGCCGCGCTGCATCGGAATAGCCGACGCCACGCGATCTACCCGCCCCGGCTCACCGCCATCGGCGTGCATCTCCGTGTAGATAAACCCCGGACGCACGCCGTTCACCCGAATTCCCTGCGCCGCTACCTCAAGAGATAAACCTTTGGTCAGCGTATCCATCGCGCCTTTTGAGGCCGCGTAATCAACATATTCTCCCGGTGAGCCCGTGCGAGCCGCGGCGGAAGAGACGTTAACAATCCCTCCCCCCTTACCGCCGTGATGAAAAGCCATGCGTTTAACGGCTTCGCGGCAGCAGATGAAGCTGCCGGTCACATTAGTGGCAAATACCCGGTTGATACGCTCCGCCGTCAGCTGTTCCAACGTCGCCTGCTGAAACAGTATCCCCGCATTGTTGACCAGCGCAGTCAGTTGACCCGGGTGGCGATCGATTTCAGCAAACATCGCCATCACCTGCGCTTCATCGGACACATCGGCCTGGATGGCGAAAGCCCTGCCGCCCTGCCCGGTAATCTGTTCAACCACCTCTTCGGCGGCATCTGCCCGCCGGGCGTAATTAACCGCGACGGTCCAGCCCAAAGTGGCAAGCAGTAAAGAAGTTGAGCGACCGATACCACGGCTGCCGCCGGTAACCAGAGCGATATTCATTGAACCTCCAGAAAGCAAAAGGGACGACTCAGCGTCGTCCCTCAAGGCTATCACATCAGACCATCAGCCTTATTCGTATTCACTCATCGGCACGCAGGAACAGAACAGATTACGGTCGCCGTAAACATCGTCCAGACGCTTAACCGTTGGCCAGTATTTGTTGGCGCTGCCCGCAGGGAACACGGCCAGCTCGCGGCTGTAAGGATGCTCCCAGCTGCCAACGATTTCCATCTGGGTGTGCGGTGCATTAACCAGCGGGTTATCCTCAGCGGGCCACTCGCCCGCCGATACGCGATCGATCTCGGTACGGATGGAGAGCATCGCATCGATAAAGCGGTCAAGTTCGACTTTGCTCTCAGATTCGGTTGGCTCCACCATCAGCGTTCCCGCCACCGGGAATGACATGGTCGGCGCGTGGAAGCCATAATCGATCAGGCGCTTGGCGATATCCAGCTCGCTGATGCCGGTCTGCTCTTTGAGCGGACGAATATCCAGAATACATTCGTGCGCAACATGACCATCGCGTCCGGTATACAGAATCGGATAGGCCGACTTCAGGCGGGTTGCGATGTAGTTAGCGTTCAGAATAGCCACAGAACTGGCCTGCTTCAGCCCTTCTGCACCCATCATACGAATGTACATCCAGCTGATGGGTAAAATAGAGGCGCTGCCAAACGGTGCTGCGGATACCGCGCCCTGTTCGGTCAACATGCCTTCAATCTGAACCACGCTGTGACCCGGTACAAACGGTGCCAGATGCGCTTTTACGCCAATCGGCCCCATGCCCGGACCGCCGCCACCGTGCGGAATGCAGAAGGTTTTATGCAGGTTAAGGTGGGAAACATCAGCACCAATATAGCCCGGCGTGGTGATGCCCACCTGCGCGTTCATATTGGCACCGTCCAGATAAACCTGGCCGCCAAACTGATGAACGATCTGACAGACTTCACGAATGGTTTCTTCATACACGCCGTGGGTTGACGGATAGGTGACCATAATGCAGGAGAGCGCTTCACCCGCCTGTTCGGCCTTGAGACGCAGGTCGTGCAGGTCAATATTCCCCTGACGATCGCAGGCTACGACCACAACATCCATGCCTGCCATCTGCGCGGAGGCCGGGTTGGTACCGTGTGCGGAACTCGGGATCAGGCAGATATTGCGGCCGCCTTCGTTACGGCTTTCATGATAACGACGGATCGCCAGCAGACCGGCATATTCACCCTGTGCGCCCGAGTTGGGCTGCATGCACAGCGCATCGTAACCGGTCAGCTGCACCAGCCACTGGGAAAGCTGGCCGATCATCTGTAGATAACCGGTAGCCTGCTCTGCCGGGCAGAACGGGTGCAGCTCGGCAAACTCCGGCCAGGTAATTGGGATCATCTCTGCGGCCGCATTCAGCTTCATGGTGCAGGAGCCCAGCGGGATCATTGCCTGATTCAGCGCCAGGTCTTTCCGTTCCAGGCTGTGCATATAGCGCATCATCTCAGTTTCGCTGTGATGACGGTTGAACACCGGATGCGTCAGAATGGCATCTTCACGCAGCATCGCTGGCGGAACGGAATGGCTGCCAGCGCTGAGCTGCGCGTCCAACGCCTCAATGTCCAGACCGTGCTCTTCACCCAGCAGGATGGAGAACAGCGCCGCGACATCTTCGCGACGGGTGGTTTCATCCAGGGTAATCCCCACCGCGTGCAGAATATCGGTACGCAGGTTCACGCCGAAGCTCAGGGCGCGTTCCAGCACCGCCGCTTTATCGGCCACTTCCACCGTCAGCGTGTCAAACCAGCTGTGGTGGCGCAGGGTCAGACCGCCTTTTTGCAGTCCGGCGGCCAGAATATCGGTCAGGCGATGGATGCGCCCGGCAATACGCTTCAGCCCGGCCGGACCGTGGAAAACTGCATACAGGCTGGCGATATTGGCTAACAGCACCTGCGAGGTACAGATATTGGAGTTCGCTTTCTCGCGGCGGATATGCTGCTCGCGGGTCTGCATCGCCATGCGTAGCGCAGTATTTCCGGCGGCATCGCGGGAAACGCCGATGATACGGCCAGGCATGGAACGTTTATGTTCATCACGGGCAGCGAAGAAAGCCGCGTGCGGGCCGCCGTAGCCCATCGGTACGCCGAAACGCTGAGCCGAGCCAAAGACGATATCCGCGCCCTGTTTACCCGGGGCCTGTAGCAGCACCAGGGTCATAAAGTCAGCGGCCACGCTGACCACGATCTTTTTGCTTTTCAGTTCGCTAATCAGGCTGCCGTAATCATGCACTTCGCCACCAGTACCCACCTGCTGTAACAGCACGCCGAAGATATCCTGCAGCTCAAGCACTTTTTCCGCTTTATCGACCAGCACTTCGAAGCCAAAGGTTTCCGCACGGGTACGCACCACATCCAGCGTTTGTGGATGTACATCATCAGCCACGAAGAAGCGGTTGGCATTTTTCAGCTTGCTGACGCGTTTCGCCATCGCCATGGCTTCCGCAGCGGCGGTCGCTTCATCCAGCAACGAGGCGGAAGCAATATCCAGCCCGGTCAGGTCCAGCGTCAGCTGCTGGAAGTTAAGCAGCGCTTCAAGGCGGCCCTGAGAAACTTCCGGCTGATAAGGGGTGTAGGCGGTATACCAGCCCGGATTTTCCAGCATGTTACGCAGGATCACCGGCGGCGTCAGAACCGGGGTGTAGCCCATGCCGATATAGGATTTATAACGCAGGTTCTGCGCGGCAATCGCCTTCAGCTCGGCCAGAGCCTGATGTTCGGTCAGCGCATCGCCAATCGGCGGCGGGCTGGGAAGCTGAATATCGGCGGGAACAATCGACGAGATTAGGTCGGTCAGTGAATCTGCGCCGACTGCGTTCAGCATGGCGGCCTGCTGCTCTGGCGAAGGTCCGATATGGCGTTCAATAAACGCGCCGTGATGTTCAAGCTGGCTGAGAGTCTGGGTCATGAGCGGTAAATCCTGCTTCGGGCTTAGTGCGGCAAAAGGGTTACCGGTGATAGCTCACCGGCATCGTCAACGGCGAAGGCGGAAATGGTTCCTCCTCCACCGTGACCGGTTAAGGCATTACTCTTCGATAGACGCCAGGTAGTCGGCGGCGCTGAGCAAATCATCCAGTTCGGACTCATTGCTGGCTTTGATTTTGAACAGCCAGCCGTCGCTGTAGGGATCGCTGTTAACCAGTTCCGGAGAGGACTCCAGCTCGCTGTTAACCGCAATGATTTCGCCACTCAGTGGCGCATAGATATCGGAAGCCGCCTTAACGGACTCCGCTACCGCACAGTCGTCGCCCTGAGCGTAGGTATTTCCCACTTCCGGCAGGTCAACAAACACCATGTCACCCAGCAGTTCCTGAGCGTGTTCGGTGATGCCTACGGTGTAGCTGCCATCGGCTTCTTTGCGCACCCATTCATGGCTGTCACGATATTTCAGATCGGTTGGTACATTGCTCATCGACATTCTCCAAAAAAGATAATTCCGCTAAACGTTCATGCAGCCGGTGCGTTTTTCAGCCCCTGATCAGCACGGACAGGACGGGTAGATTCAGATTTATTTTGTTACCGGTTTACCGGCACGGACAAAAACAGGTTTAGTGACCTGCACCGGCACTTCGCGGTTGCGAATTTGTACAATAGCCTGTTCACCGATTCCGGCAGGAACGCGTGCCAGCGCGATGCTGTAACCCAACGTTGGGGAGAACGATCCGCTGGTGATAATCCCTTCACGCAGGTTGCCGTCAGCGTCGGTGAAGCGCACCGGCAGTTCGTTACGCAGCACGCCTTTCTCGGTCATCACCAATCCTACCAGCTGCTCGGTGCCGGTTTTACGCTGGGATTCCAGCGCTTCACGGCCAATAAATTCCCGGTCGGCAGGTTCCCAGGCAATGGTCCAGCCCATATTGGCCGCCAGCGGAGAGACGCTTTCATCCATCTCCTGACCGTACAGATTCATCCCCGCTTCCAGTCGGAGCGTATCGCGCGCGCCGAGGCCCGCAGGCTTGACGCCTGCCGCCAGCAGCCGTTGCCAGAACGTCACGACCAGGTCGGAAGGCAGGGCAATTTCATAGCCCGCTTCACCGGTGTAACCGGTGGTGGCGATAAACAGATCGCCCGCCTGCACGCCGAAGAACGGCTTCATGCCGCTGACCGCCGCGCGCTGAGTATCATCAAAAAGCGTCTGCGCTTTCTGCTGGGCATTCGGACCCTGCACCGCCACCAGCGCCAAATCATCACGCTCGCGGATTTCGACGCCGTAAGGTGCCGCGTGTTCAGAGATCCACGCCAGATCCTTTTCACGGGTAGCGGAGTTCACCACCAGGCGGAAAAAGTCTTCGCTCATAAAGTAGACAATCAGATCGTCAATCACGCCAGCGGAGGCATTCAGCATGCCGGTGTAAAGCGCTTTGCCCGGCTGAGTCAGCTTGGCCACGTCGTTCGCCAGCAGATAGCGCAGGAATTCCCGCGTGCGGGCACCGTGCAGATCGACAATGGTCATATGCGACACATCGAACATTCCGGCATCGGTGCGTACCGCGTGGTGCTCATCAATCTGCGAACCATAATGCAGCGGCATCATCCAGCCGTGAAAGTCCACCATGCGCGCACCGCAGGCTTGATGCTGTTCGAACAACGGGGTTTGCTGAGTCATAGTCTTCCTGTGCTGTCTGTCCGCCATCCTTGTGGATGCAGGGTGATTGACGCGCCCGTTTACCGCCCGTAAGCGGTCTGACGCAAACGTTATCTTTGCTTTGAACTTACCACCGAAAATGGCAATTAACCATAAGTTAAACGGGGTCGAAATCACAGTTCAGCAATAAAGCCCACGCACTCACTACCAGTATCAATCGCTACTTTTTTAAATAAATGCATACAAAAACAACAATAAATAGCCTTTAACGCAGATGAATCGCAAAGATTCCGCATTCGATGTATAAAAAACCACTCCAAGATTTTTCTTATCGCATTATTAAAAGTAATGCGATTGCGAGCGTTAAATTAGAATAATTCAAACGAAGCACAATGATGGGGCGGCGGGTGCACCATTGGTGCAAGAGTGATAAAAAAAGAGGGAATTCGGCGATCGCTGACCCGCCGCTGCGCCTGCCGGTCGGTCCTCGCGCCACGCTACGCGTGGTACCTTCGGTTACGGCATCCGCCCTCCCGGACCGGCGGAGACGATACATCCATGTACCGACCCCGCCTGACGCCAGCTTCCCTGCTGGCGTCTCCTGGCCGAATGCCTCCACCTCAGCGCTGCGGATTGCCCGTCTGGCCCAGCGGTGGGTCATCTTTCCGGCTATGTGCTGGCTTTTTCATCAGGAATGAAACGATGTTACCCCATTGGAACTAACCAGAGTCTCAATCCGTTATACGAAAACACCGCACTTTTTTAGGCGATGCAGAAGTGACTAAGCGAACCGGCGGCTCCCTCGAACGGGCAATCCGCAGCGCTGAACGGAATGAGGAAGCTCGTATGAGCCAGCAGGACGCTGGCGAAAGGGGCAGCCGGGGCAGGACGCCCCGTCTGCACCGGTACGAAGGCTGACGAGTGAAGTGAAGGCATCGCGCAAAACGCGACGCGAGGACGCCCGGGCGAAGGAGCCGCCGGTTAGCGTGCGCACCGCATCAAGAAAACAACGTGATTACAGCATACGAGCAGCATCAGGCTGACTGCCCATATCACAACAAACCAGAGTCTCGACGCTCTATGCGAAAACACCGGACTTTTTCAGGCGACGCAGAAGTGACTAAGCGAACCGGCGGCTCCCTCGAACGGGCAATCCACAGCGCTGAACGGAATGAGGAAGCTCGTATGAGCCAGCAGGACGCTGGCGAAAGGGGCAGCCGGACGCTGGCGAAAGGGGCAGCCGGGGCAGGACGCCCCGTCTGACCCGCTACGAAAGCTGACGAGTGAAGTGAAGGCATCGCGCAAAGCGCGACGCGAGGACGCTCGGGCGAGGGAGCCGCCGGTTAGCGTGCGCACCGCATCAAGAAAACATCCAGGTTAACGCAACCACTCGGGTAAATCATGCAGCCCCATCGCCTGCTTCAGCAGCTTCGGCTTCACGCCCGGCAGCTTATCCGCCAGCGCCAGCCCGACATCACGCAACAGCTTCTTCGCCGGATTATCACCATTAAACAGCTCGCGGAAACCCTGCATGCTGGCCAGCATCAGCGCAGCGCTGTGCTTGCGGCTGCGCTCGTAACGACGCAAATACAAATGCTCACCAATATCCCTGCCCTGCTGATGCAGGCGTCGGATCTCACCAATCAGCTCCGCCGCATCCATAAAGCCAAGATTCACCCCCTGCCCCGCCAGCGGATGGATGGTGTGGGCAGCGTCGCCCACCAGCGCCAGGCGGTGCGCGGCAAAACTGCGCGCAAAGCGCCCCATCAGCGGGAAGACCTGGCGATCGCTTTCCAGCTCACACAGCCCCAGACGCAGATCAAAATGCACCGACAGCTGCTGATTGAACACCTCTACCGGCATTGATTGCAGACGAGTGGCTTCCTGCGGCGGTAAAGACCAGACAATAGAACAAAGATGCGGATCGCTCAGCGGCAGGAAAGCCAGAATACCTTCGCCGTGGAATACCTGCCGGGCCACCGCATCATGCGGCTTCTCGGTGCGGATATTGGCCACCAGCGCATGATGCTCATAATCCCAGAAGGTAAGCGGGATATCCGCTTTGTTCCGCAGCCACGAGTTCGCGCCATCGGCGGCCACCAGCAGACGAGCGGTCATCATGCTGCCGTCTTTCAGCGTGACAAACGCTTCGTTGTCGCCAAAGGCAACCTGTTGCAGTTCAGCCGGGGAAATCAGGGTGATATCACTCAGGCTCTCAGCCCGCTGCCACAGCGCCTGGTGGATCACCCGATTTTCAATAATATGCCCCAGATGCGACAGCCCCTGCTGCTCATCGTCAAAGGCGATATGACCAAAGCTGTCGCGATCCCACACTTCCATACCGTGATAGGCGCTGGCACGCGTGGCCAGGATGGTACTCCACACGCCAAGATGCTGTAACAGGCGCTCACTGGCGGCGTTAATCGCCGAAACGCGCAGCGCATGAGGCGCATCTGCCGCAGCGGCAACCGGCGCTTCGCGCTCAAGCACCGCCACGCGCAGACCACTCCCCTGCAGGCCACAGGCCACCGCAAGACCGACCATACCGCCCCCGGCGACGATGACATCAAATGTTTGCATTACAGCTTTCTCCTCAACGCTTAACCCAGCCTAACGTGCGCTCGGCCAGCAAATTACGTAACGGCGGCAGATGATCCATCGCCAGCAGCCCCAGGTTGCGCCCCACCGTTAAAGGCAGATAGCGATTGGCAAACAGCCGAACCAGACCATCGGTCACGCCAATCGTGGCCTCAACGTCCGGCTGACGGCGCTGCTGATAGTGATGCAGGGTAGCGAATTCGCCTACGCCCTGCCCGCTGCGCCAGGCGGCGGCCACCGTTTCGGCCAGCGACATTACGTCGCGAATCCCCAGATTGAACCCCTGTCCGGCAATCGGATGCAGCGTCTGGGCAGCATTACCCACCAGCGCAAGGCGGTGAGAAATATGCTGCGCAGCGGTTTGCAGCTGGAGCGGATAGCTGTGGCGCTGACCAACCTGAGTGAATCGCCCAAGGCGCCAGCCGAAGGCGCGCTGAAGCTCACGGAGAAAGCGCTCATCACTCCAGCCGTCTACCGCGCTTTTCTTCGCCAGCGGGTGACACCAGACCAAAGAACTGCGCCCGCCCGACATCGGCAGCAGCGCCAGCGGTCCGTGCTCGGTAAAGCGCTCGAACGCTTGCCCGCCGTGCGGTAGCTGGGTAGAAACATTGGCAATCACCGCCACCTGCTGGTAATCATCGCTGCTCCACTGCATCCCGCAGGCCGCCGCGACCTTTGAACGCGTCCCGTCTGCCGCCACCAGAAGATCCGCATTCAGCACTTCACCGCTGTCCAGAGTCACGCTGACCCGCTGCTGTGTGCGCGCGACGTCCGCCACGGTGTTCGGGCAGCGCAGAGTGATGCCGGGTGCCTGCTTTAGTCGGGCAAACAGCCGCTGCCCGACGTCGTGCAGTTCCACCACGTGGCCCAGCGCGGGAACGCCATAGTCGGCAGCATCCAGTGAAACAAAGGTGGCATGGCCACGATCGCTGACGTGAACGTGGGTAATCGGCGTGGCGCAGGACTCCAGCGCCGACCATAAATTGATTGCGGCTAACTGCTGACTTGTGCCTTCCGCCAGCGCAATCGCCCGCCCGTCGAAACCGGGATGCGCCCGGCTTTCAGGTTCCCTGGCTTCAACCAGCGTCACCGCCAGCTGTCCCTGTGTCAGATGGGAGATCGCCAGAGCCAGCGTCGCGCCGGCCATTCCTCCCCCTGCAATTATTATGCTCATTGCTGCTTCGCTGCCGCCATCAGTGCTTCAATTTCATCGGCATCTTTTACCACCGTATCGGTCAGATTTTCGTTACCGTCCACGGTGATAATGATGTCATCCTCAATGCGAATGCCGATACCGCGATACTGAGCGGGAACATCGGCATCCGGTGCGATATACAGACCCGGTTCGATGGTTAACACCATCCCCGGTTCGAGAAGACGATCGCGATCCACGCCGTAATGGCCGACGTCATGCACGTCCAGACCCAGCCAGTGGCTGAGGCCGTGCATAAAGAACGGGCGATGCGCCTGTTCGGCAATCAGCGTATCAACGTCACCGTGCAGAATGCCCAGATCCACCAGCCCGCTGACCATGATCGACACCACTTCCGCCGTCACTTCACGAATGCTGGTTCCGGGGCGATACAGCGCCAGCGCCTTATACAGCGAAGCCAGTACGATGTCGTAGATCTCGCGCTGCGGCGCGGTGAATTTACCGCCAACCGGGAAAGTGCGGGTGATATCACCGGCGTAGCCCTGATATTCACAGCCCGCATCAATCAGCACCAGCTGACCTTCGCGCATCTGACTTTCGTTTTCGGTGTAGTGCAGGATGCAGCCGTTTTCTCCGGCTCCAACGATGGTGTTGTAGGACGGGAAGCGTGCGCCGTGGCGATTGAACTCATGATGAATTTCGCCTTCCAGCTGGTATTCGTACATCCCGGGGCGTGACTGCTCCATTGCACGGGTATGTGCCAGCGCGCTGATGCGACCGGCCTCGCGCAGTACCGCCTGCTCTTCAGCCGATTTAATCAGGCGCATTTCGTGTACCCACGGACGCCAGTCGGTCAGCGTTGCCGGGGCGGAGAGGTTCTGCCGTGAACCGCGACGCAGTTTCTCCAGGGCGCTAAAGACGATGTCATCCATCTGACCATACTGGCCCTGTGCGTGATACACCACGTCGAGTCCGTTAAGCAGCAGATGAAGCTGTTCGCCTATTTCGCCCCACGGCAGCGCACGATCCACAGACAGCGCCTGCGGTGCCGCATCCTGACCCAGCCGACGCCCAAACCAGATCTCAGCGGTGAGATCGCGCACGCGGTTAAACAGCACGCTGTGGTTATGGCTCTCGTCACTTTTTATCAGGATCAACAGCGCTTCCGGCTCGTTAAATCCGGTGAAATACCAGAAATCACTGTTTTGCCGGTAAGGATATTCGCTGTCATTACTGCGCGTCACTTCCGGCGCGGCAAAAATCAGCGCCGCGCTGCCGGGTGCCATTTTCGCTAACAGCGCCTGGCGACGGCGTAAAAATTCCTGCTGGGTCATTTGCTCTCCTTAAGTTACGGATTCACCGCTTGCAAGCCTTCAGGGCACACTGTTGCTTAATGCAGGGTTGGCTTTTGCACGACCACGTTGGTCGGGGACGAACGGGTAAAGGTATCGTGGCACAGCAGCGCGGCAACGCGCACGTACTCGATCACCTCTTCCAGAGACTGCTCCAGCTCGTCCTGGTCTTCATCTTCGTCGTAGCCCAACTGAGCGATGGTACGCAGATCGTCGATGGCCTCACCGGTTTCACCCTTCACTTTGTACAGCTTAGGCTGAGTCACGCCCAGCCCCAGCAGGAAATGGTTAACCCATCCCGCCAGCGCGTCGGCGCGATCGAATACGGTGATATCCTCATCGTCCGGCAGATAAAGCTGGAACATAAAGCCGTCATCTTCCAGAGAATCGCCAATGGCCTGATGCAGCTCCTGCAGCGGCAGCGACAGCGACTGGGAGAAAGCCATGCCTTCGTTAGTCAGGTCATGAACCAGCGCCTGCCAGCTGCTGTCCTGGTTGCCGCCGCAGAGCAGACCGCTGATCAGACCGTGCATTTCGGCAGGGGTCATACCCACACCCTGCTGTGTAAGTGCTGAAGCCAGAGTGTTGTATCCCGGCATTACGTTAGATAGTGACATTCGTTTTCGTCGTCGTTGGCTGAATAAGTTCGTGTTATGCTACCACCAGGTACCTCAAGGATTCCATTAAAGGGGTTGTTGTTTCTCTCAGGGGTAGTTTATAGTGTCGCCCCTCCCGACCCATTGCGTGGTAAGGGTATTTGCGGGCGCAGTATTCAGTCAGGAAGGTGGCATGTCTGCACAACCGGTAGATCTTCAAATTTTTGGCCGTTCATTAAGAGTAAATTGTCCGCCCGAACAGCAAGATGCGCTGAATCTGGCTGCCGAAGACCTTAATCAACGGTTGCAAGACTTAAAAGTTCGCACTAGAGTCACAAATACAGAGCAGCTGGTATTTATCGCGGCACTGAATATTTGCCATGAACTGGCGCAGGAAAAAGTCAAAACACGTGACTATGCGTCTAACATGGAGCAGCGTATTCGCATGCTGCAGCAGACCATTGAACAGGCATTACTTGAGCAAGGTCGCATTACTGAACGTACTGGTGCGAAGTTCGAATAACACTTTGTCGTTACCTGTGTTACAGTGACGGTGAAGCACAAAATTTCTCTGAGATGTTTGCAAGCGGGCCAGTCCCCTGAGCCGATATTTCATACCAAACAGAGTGTGGCGCTCTGTAACCTGTGTGCATGCCCGGCCCGTCCGGGAAGCCTGATGGTTACGACGGCATACTCACCTTGAACCAAGGGTTCAAGGGTTACAGCCTGCGGCGGCATCTCGGAGATTCCCACTTTTTATCTGCAGTACTCTTCCTTCTGTACGGTTTCTTTTCTACGCTAACGGCACTCAACGGCATCGTTTAACGGAGTCAGCCTCGCGATGAGCCTCAATCTTTCCGACCGTCAGGATATCCGTACCCACGTCCGCCATCTTCGCCGTGCGCTTAGCGATGAGCAGCAGCAGCTGGCCGCGGTGCAGGCTGCGGAACACGCGCTGAGCTTCGCTCCGCTCGAGCGAGCTAAAAATATTGCGCTGTTCCTTTCGGTTGACGGTGAACTGAATACCCGGCCGCTGATTGCCAAGCTGTGGCAGAGAAAGCAGCGGGTTTATCTGCCTGTGCTGCATCCCTTCTCTCCCGGAAACCTGCTGTTCATCCGCTATGACGAAAACACCGAACTGAAAAAAAACCGCCTGCGCATTCCGGAGCCGCCGCTGGATATTCGTCATCTGCAGCCGCTGAGCGAGCTGGACGTGCTCCTGGTGCCGCTGGTGGCGTTTGATGCGCAGGGCCAGCGCCTGGGTATGGGCGGTGGGTTTTATGACCGTACTCTGCAAAACTGGCAGCAGCATGGCTTTTTACCGGTGGGGCTGGCCCACGACTGCCAGCAGGTGGAAAAAATCCCGACGGCCGCGTGGGATATCCCGCTGCCCGCACTGATTACGCCGTCAAAAATCTGGCAGTGGTGAGATAAAAAAAGGCGACCCGAAAGTCGCCTTTTATGTCGTTTACTGCGTCAATCCGTGCCGCGAACCTTCGGCCCGCCAGCGAGATTAGTACAGCAGACGCGCGCGGATAGTACCCGGAATCGCCTTCATCAGCTGCAGCGCTTTATCCGCCACTTCCTGCGATGCATCAACGTCAATCACCACATAACCCATCTGCGGTGTAGTTTGCAGATACTGGGCTGAGATGTTGATTCCCTGATCGGCAAAGATCAGGTTGATCGCCGTCAACACGCCAGGACGGTTTTCGTGGATATGCAGCAGACGGCTAACGCTGGCACCGTGCATTGGCAGCGACACTTCCGGGAAGTTAACCGCGGACAGCGTTGAACCGTTGTCAGAGTATTTCGCCAGCTTACCGGCCACTTCGATACCGATGTTTTCCTGCGCTTCCTGAGTCGAACCACCAATGTGTGGGGTCAGAATCACGTTGTCGAACTCGCACAGCGGTGAGTTAAACGGATCGCTGTTGGTCGCAGGCTCTTCCGGGAAGACGTCGATTGCCGCGCCCGCCAGATGCTTATCGGCCAGCACTTTGCACAGCGCAGGGATATCCACCACGGTACCGCGCGAGGCGTTGATCAGCAGAGAACCCGGCTTCATCAGCGCCAGCTCTTCCGCACCCATCATGTTCTGCGTAGACTGAGTTTCAGGAACGTGCAGGCTCACCACATCGCTCATGTTCAGCAGATCTGAAAGATGCTGAACCTGCGTTGCATTGCCCAGCGGCAGCTTGCTTTCGATGTCGTAGAAGAACACGTGCATGCCCAGACTCTCGGCCAGCACGCCCAGCTGCATACCAATGTGGCCATAGCCGATGATGCCCAGCTTTTTACCGCGCGCTTCAAACGAACCTACCGCCAGTTTATGCCACACGCCACGGTGCGCTTTGGCGTTGGCCGCCGGCACGCCGCGCAGCATCAGCAGCAGCTCGCCGATAACCAGTTCAGCTACGGATCGGGTATTGGAGAAAGGTGCATTAAACACCGGGATACCGCGAGATGCAGCGGCATTCAGGTCAACCTGGTTGGTCCCGATACAGAAGCAGCCTACGGCAACCAGCTTTTCAGCGGCGGCGAAGATCTCTTCGGTAAGATGAGTACGGGAACGCAACCCGATAAAGTGTGCATCGCGAATGGACTCTTTCAGAGCCTCGCTATCCAGTGCACCTTTGTGAAATTCAATGTTGGTGTAACCCGCAGCGCGCAGATTATCGACCGCACTCTGATGTACGCCTTCCACCAGCAAGAACTTAATCTTGTCTTTCTCCAGTGATACTTTTGCCATTTCCCGACCTTTATTTAGCAGACTTCAGATGTGGCTGAATCCCTTTTACCGTTCATTTTGCCACCGCGGCATCGCGAAGCGAGATGAAAAGTGACGGGGATATAAGATTGCCTTCTGTCAAAATAACAAAATTTACGCTGGCAGCAATACAAACGATTGCCTGCCCTACAGCACGGCGGTGCCTTCTGCCAGAACAAACCGATAGAAAATCATGATGCGTTGCATAGCTTCAGGAGGATCGCGCGGCTGAGTCATCTACTGTGACATAAGTCACTAAATTTTGACCGTAAAAGAAAAGATGTTTTTTAGATCAAAATAACAGGCACCGCGCGGGTGCCTGACAGATCATTTGGTAATAGTCTTCACGCCATTTGCAGTGCCGATGAGCGCCACGTCCGCACCGCGAGCAGCAAACAGACCGACGGTCACCACACCCGGCAGCGCGTTAATAGCGACTTCCAGCGCAATCGGGTCAAGGATCTTGAGGTTGTAGACATCCAGAATGATATTACCGTTGTCGGTGACCACATCCTGACGGTATTCCGGCAGGCCGCCCAGCTTCACCAGCTCACGGGCAACGTAGGACCGCGCCATCGGGATCACTTCGACCGGCAGCGGGAATTTACCCAGCACGTCAACCTGCTTGGTGGCATCGGCAATACAGATAAAGCGTTCAGCCACTGCCGCAACGATTTTTTCGCGGGTCAGCGCGGCGCCGCCGCCTTTGATCATCTGCATCTGGCCGTTAATCTCGTCGGCGCCATCAACATACACCGCCAGCGAGTCAACTTCGTTAAGATTGAAAACGTGAATGCCTAAGCCTTTCAGCTTCGCGGTAGAAGCTTCAGAGCTGGAAACCGCGCCCTCAATCTGGTGTTTAATCGATCCCAGTGCATCAATAAAATGCGCGGCGGTAGAGCCGGTCCCTACGCCAACAATGGTGCCGGGAGTCACGTAGTCGAGCGCTGCCCAGCCAACGGCTTTTTTCAGTTCATCCTGCGTCATGATATGTTTAAACCTGTGAGTCACTGTGTGCGCGTAGTATAAAGCAATGACTGCAAAAATAATCGCCCATGAGAGTGACAGATGAGCAGGAATGGAAGCTGGCCCACAAAGTGGTTGATTCACAAAGTGACGTTTGCCCGCGCAAAAGATAAAAACTGTGGCATAGTGCTTAGACCACACCTGAGAAGAGTATAACGATTAATGAAACGTCCCGATTATCGAACGCTTCAGGCGCTGGATGCAGTGATTCGTGAACGCGGCTTTGAACGCGCCGCACAAAAGCTCTGTATTACCCAGTCAGCTGTTTCGCAGCGCATCAAGCAGCTGGAAAATATGTTTGGCCAGCCGCTGCTGGTGCGTACTGTTCCGCCTCGCCCAACCGAACAGGGGCAAAAGCTGCTGGCGCTGTTGCACCAGGTTGAGCTGCTGGAAGAAGAGTGGCTGGGTGATGACAGCGGTGGTACAACGCCACTATTGCTGTCACTGGCGGTAAACGCCGACAGTCTGGCAACCTGGCTGCTGCCGGCGCTGAAAACCGTGCTGACCGACTCTCCGGTCCGCCTGAATATTCAGGTTGAAGATGAAACGCGAACCCAGGAACGTCTGCGCCGTGGCGAAGTAGTTGGCGCGATCAGTATACAGCCACAGCCTTTGCCGAGCTGCCTGGTCGATCAGCTGGGCGCGCTGGATTACCTGTTTGTCGGGTCGAAAGAGTTTGCCGCGCGCTACTTCCCGAACGGCGTCACCCGCTCCGCGCTGCTGAAAGCACCGGCGGTGGCGTTTGACCATCTGGATGATATGCACCAGGCCTTCCTCCAGCAGAACTTCGATTTGTCACCGGGCAGCGTCCCCTGCCATATCGTGAACTCGTCGGAAGCCTTCGTGCAGCTGGCACGTCAGGGCACCACCTGCTGTATGATCCCGCATCTGCAAATTGAGCGCGAGCTGGCGGAAGGTGAGCTAATCGATCTGACGCCGGGCCTGTTGCAGCGCCGTATGCTCTACTGGCACCGCTTCGCCCCGGAAAGCCGCCTGATGCGCAAAGTTACCGATGCACTGCTGGCTCACGGCCATCGCGTTCTGCGTCAGGATACGGTTTAGGCGGGAAACGTTTTGAGTCAGCTGCGGGCGGGCCAGTTGTTCTGGTCCGCCCGCAGTGCGTTATGGCTTACGGGTTGCGCTGCAGCTCAAAGACCACATCAACCTGATCGTCGAAATGAATACTCTGCTGTTCATAGGTTTGTGCCGCAGAGGTCATCGGCGCTGCATCCGCCGATTTATACATCCGCGCCATTGGCATCGGCTGGTAGTTAGCAACGTGATAGCGCACGCTGTAAACCGGTCCAAGCTTGCTGCCAAAGCCCTGTGCTAACTCGCCCGCCTGCTTAATCGCATCATCAATTGCCGCTTTACGCGCCTTCTGACGATACTGCTCAGGATCGGCCACGCCCAGCTCGACGGAGCGGATTTCGTTCAGGCCGTTCTTCAGCGCGCCGTCCAGCAGCTCGTTGAGCTTATCCAGCTGACGCAGCGTAACCTGCACCTGGCGCACGGCGCGATAGCCCTTCAGAACCGATTTGCCATCTTTCAGGTAATCGTACTCCGGCTGAGTACGCAGGTTGGCGGCATTGATATCTTTCTTCTCAATGCCACTTTTATTCAGGAAATCAAAATACTGCTGAACGCGGGTATCGGCCTGCTTTTTGGCTTCAGCAGCATCTTTCGCGGTGATATTAACTTCAATCGCCAGGGTAGCAATATCCGGCGCGGCGTCCACGCTGGACTGGCCTGAAGTGACCACGTGCGGGCCGGCAGGCAGTTCATCAGCCTGCGTCACCAGCGGTAAACTACCCAGAACAATCATTGCGGCCAGAGCCAGTTTAGTGAGCTTCACTGCGTCCTCCATGGGGGTGTCATATGCATCGGATCGGGCGCTGCCGGAGCCGGGTGCTGCGGCAGCGTAATGTTCCGTCTATTCGTCACGATACAGTGTAGAGCGCCGTATCCCGTCACGCTATGACCTGAATTCTGGAAGTGAGTTCCCGTTAATAGAAATGCAGCGCCTGCATCGCCAACTTCAGCGCAATCACCCACATTACGCCACCGACCAGCAGATTGATAATGCGCTGCGCGCGCGGCGTGTTCAGTACCGGAGCCAGCCAGGCGGCTAATATCGCCAGGCCAAAGAACCAGACGATTGAGGTACTGATCGAACCAAAGGCGAACCAACGCCGCGCCTCTTCCGGCAGTTGCCCTCCCAGGCTACCCAGCAGCACGAAGGTGTCGATGTAAACGTGCGGATTGAGCCAGGTTACGGCGATCATAGTGACAATAATCCGCCAGCGGCTCTGCTTCATCGCCCCGGCGGCAGCCAGTTGGACATCCCCGCTGAACGCGGTGCGCAGCGCGCCCCAGCCATACCATAACAGGAACGCCACGCCCGCCCAGGTGACCAGATTCAGCAACAGAACTGACTGGCTGAGCAGCGCGCTGCCGCCAAAAATACCGCCGCAGATTAGCAAAATATCGCTCAGCGTGCAGAGCGCGGCGGTCATCAGATGATACTGGCGGCGAACACCCTGGTTCATCACAAATGCATTTTGCGGCCCCAGCGGCAGGATCAGCGCCGCACCCATTGCAACACCCTGAAAATAAACGGATAACATAAAAAAAGACCTCATCTACACTCGATTTGCGGCAAGTGTATAGCGGCTTCATCATTAGGGGAAACTTTATAATTTAATGCCCCATCACTTTCGCTAATAGCCAGTAATGGCGGATGGCAACACGGCGTGAGAGTGAAAGGCCGCAGTCATGGTCGTCAGGTTTAAAGGCGCTGTCGGCTGTGCGGCGTTGTGGCAAAAAAAAAGCCCCCACCAGCGGCTGGCAGGGGCTTGATATGGAAATAATTACGCCTGCTTAGTCAGATCGACTTCCGGCGCTTTGGTCTGATGCAGGTGAACATCCATCTGCGGATAAGGGATGCCGATTTCTTTCGCATCCAGGGCGTTTTTAAACTCTTTCATCAGATCCCAGTAAACCTGCTGGAGATCACCGGCTTTGCTCCAGCAGCGCACGACGAAGTTCAGCGAAGATGGCGCCATCTCGTTCAGGCCAATCTGCACGCCGCGTTCCTGCAGCACACGAGGTTCCGCCTCAACGATACCGCGCAGCAGCGTAATCACTTCATCCACATCCGCATCGTAGGCCACGCCGATAATAAATTCATTGCGGCGCTCCGGCTCGCGGGAGAAGTTAGTGATATTACCGGCGATGATTTTCCCATTCGGCACCACGACAATTTTGCCATCGGCGGTTTTCAGCGTGGTAGAGAAGATCTGTACGTTCTGAACCGTTCCCAATACGCCAATATCAATAAACTCACCGGTGCGGAACGGGCGGAAGGTGACCAGCAGCACGCCTGCGGCCAGGTTAGACAGCGAGCCCTGTAGTGCAAGGCCGATGGCCAGACCGGCGGCACCGAGCACGGCAATGACTGAAGCGGTCTGCACGCCCACACGGCCCAGTGCAGCAATCAGTGTAAAGGCGATAATGCCGTAACGCACCAGCGCAGAGAGGAAATCAGCCACCGTCGCGTCAAGGTGACGGGCACGCATCAGACGGTTTAAGGTATTGGAAACAATGCGCGCAACGAGCATCCCGATAATAATGATTGCTATCGCTGCCACAATGTTTACCGCATAGCTCAGCAGCAGAGCCTGGTTGCGCACCAGCCAGCTCCCCGCATTGCTGATGCCATCGACCACGTTTAAATCTTCCATTTTCCCATCCTGTTGTTTGCCCAAAAGAGGCGTTCAAAACTCTGCCGCCTGGCGGCAGCCTGAGCATTAAGGGTAAGCAACAGCGCAAGAATCTGCCAGGTTTCTGGCGTAATTAGCTGGAATTTATGGGAAAGTTGCATAAAAAAAGGCCCTTTCGGGCCTTTTTTGCACAGCGGACAAATTACAGAACGTCGATTGCGTTCAGTTCTTTGAAAGCCTGCTCCAGACGAACAACCATGGACGCCTGAGCTGAACGCAGCCACACGCGTGGGTCATAGTATTTCTTGTTCGGGCTATCCACGCCATTTGGGTTACCCAGCTGGCCCTGCAGATAGTCTTCGTTCTTTTTGTAGTACTGCAGAATACCGTCCCATGTTGCCCACTGGGTATCGGTATCGATGTTCATTTTGATCACGCCGTAGCTGATTGATTCTTCGATTTCAGCAGCGGAAGAACCGGAACCACCGTGGAACACGAAGTCCAGGGAGTTGTGCGGCAGGTTGTGTTTCTTGCTAACGTAATCCTGAGAGTCGCGCAGGATAGTTGGGGTCAGCTTCACGTTGCCTGGCTTGTACACGCCGTGTACGTTACCGAAAGAGGCAGCGATAGTGAAACGCGGGCTGATTTTGCTCAGCTCGGTGTAAGCGTAATCAACGTCTTCTGGCTGAGTGTACAGCGCAGATGCGTCCATATGGCTGTTGTCCACGCCATCTTCTTCACCGCCGGTGCAGCCCAGTTCGATTTCCAGAGTCATGTCGAGCTTCGCCATGCGAGCCAGATATTTGCTGGAGATCTCGATGTTCTCTTCCAGAGACTCTTCAGACAGATCGATCATGTGAGAAGAGAACAGTGGCTTACCGGTTTTGGCGAAGTGAGCTTCACCCGCGTCCAGCAGACCGTCGATCCACGGCAGCAGTTTCTTCGCGCAGTGGTCGGTATGCAGGATAACCGGCACGCCGTAGTGCTCTGCCATCAGATGCACATGATGTGCACCTGCGATCGCACCAAAGATTGCAGCTGCCTGCGGCTTGTCAGATTTCAGGCCTTTACCAGCGATAAAAGCAGCACCGCCGTTAGAGAACTGAACGATGACCGGAGATTTTACTTTTGCAGCAGCTTCCAGCACGGCGTTGATTGAGTCGGTACCGACGCAGTTAACCGCTGGCAGAGCGAATTTGTTCTCTTTCGCTACTTTGAAGATCTTCTGCACGTCATCACCGGTGACAACGCCTGGTTTTACGAAATCAAAAATTTTAGACATGTTAGCTTGTCCTGTTTCTTCGGTCGTATTAAAGGATTCTGTTCTCACGCGGAGCCTTACGCGGCTCCGCCCCGAGGTTTAATTACTGCTTAGCACGCTCTTGCAGCATAGCTACTGCTGGCAGAGTTTTGCCTTCCACGAATTCCAGGAAAGCACCACCGCCGGTAGAGATGTAGGAAATTTTATCTTCGATACCGAACAGGTCGATAGCGGCCAGCGTATCACCACCGCCTGCGATGGAGAATGCTTCGCTGTCTGCAATCGCTTTAGCAACGATTTCGGTACCTTTACGGAAGTTCGGGAATTCGAACACGCCAACCGGGCCGTTCCACAGGATGGTTTTGGCTTCTTTCAGCAGCTTAGCCATCGCCAGTGCGGTTTCGTCGCCGAAGTCCATGATCTCTTCGTTATCCTGAACTTCGCTCACTTTCTTCACGGTTGAAGGTGCGGTTTCAGAGAACTCGGTACCCACGCGTGAATCGGTAGGAACCGGGATTTTGAACTCGTCGCGCAGTTTTTTCGCGGCTTCAACGAAATCTGGCTCGTACAGAGATTTACCGACTTTGTTGTCAATAGCCACGAAGGTGTTAGCGATACCGCCGCCGACGATCACGGTGTCGGCAATTTTCACCAGAGAGTTCAGCACGTCAAACTTAGTGGAAACTTTAGAACCACCGACCACGGCAACCATTGGGCGCGCCGGGTTAGACAGAGCTTTACCTAATGCTTCCAGTTCGGCTGACAGCAGCGGGCCTGCACAGGCAACTGGGGCAAATTTGCCCACGCCGTGAGTAGAGGCCTGCGCGCGGTGTGCGGTACCGAAGGCGTCCATCACGAAGATGTCGCACAGCGCGGCGTATTTTTTAGAGAGGGCTTCGTCGTCTTTCTTCTCGCCTTTGTTAAAGCGAACGTTTTCCAGCACTACCAGCTTACCGGCTTCCAGCTCAACGCCGTCCAGGTAATCTTTCGCCAGGGAGACGGTGTCCGCACCCAGCTTATCTTTCAGGTAGTTAACCACCGGCAGCAGGGAGAACTCTTCGTTGTATTCACCTTCAACCGGACGGCCCAGGTGGGAGGTAACCATCACTTTTGCGCCCTGCTTCAGAGCCGCTTCGATAGTCGGCAGAGAAGCACGGATACGTGCATCAGACGTCACTTTCCCTTCTTTTACCGGCACGTTCAGATCGGCACGGATCAGAACACGTTTACCAGCAAGATCCAGATCGGTCATCTTAATTACAGACATGGTGAACCCTCTCGTTGATTCTCAAAGTTTTACAGACGCTGCTGCGTCCTGACTGAAACCGATATCGGCCATCGCTAACGTGGTATCCAGCATTCTGTTAGCAAAGCCCCATTCGTTATCACACCAGACCAAGGTCTTAATCAGGTGCTGACCACTGACCCGCGTCTGCGTGCCGTCAACGATGGCACTGTGCGGGTCGTGATTAAAATCAATAGAGACTAACGGTAATTCCGTGTAGTCAACTATACCACTAAAAGCCCCTTCTGACGCACTTTGCAGCAGGGCGTTGACCTCGCAGGCCTTGACCGCATCCCGCACGCTAACGCTCAGGTCAATCGCCGTCACGTTTATCGTCGGCACGCGTACGGCAATCGCTTCGAAACGGTCATTAAATTTCGGAAAAATACGGGTGATGCCAGCAGCCAGACGCGTATCAACTGGAATAATCGACTGGCTTGCCGCACGGGTACGCCGCAGATCGGGATGATAGGCATCAATCACCTGCTGATCGTGCATCGCTGAGTGGATGGTGGTTACCGTACCCGACTCTATCCCCCACGCATCATCCAGCAATTTGATTATCGGAATAATACAGTTAGTGGTGCAGGACGCATTTGATACCAACAGATGTTCCGGCAGCAGCTCTTTCTCATTCACACCGAAAACGACCGTGGCGTCCAGGTCATTGCCTCCAGGATGGGAGAACAACACTTTTTTTGCCCCTGAAAGCAGATGCGCTTCGCCGTCGGCACGGCTGCCGTAGACGCCGGTGCAGTCCAGCACGATATCCACATTCAGCTCGCGCCACGGCAGCGAGGCAATATCGGCGTGATGCAGCAGGCGGATAGTGTCATCGCCAACCGACAGCAGGTCGCGCTCCTGACGCACATCCCAGGCAAAGCGGCCATGGCTGGTGTCGTATTTCAACAGATGAGCCATTCCGGCGGCATCAGCCAGCTCGTTAATGGCAACCACCGTAATTTCAGCACGACGTCCGGTTTCGTACAGCGCACGCAGAACATTGCGCCCGATGCGACCGAATCCGTTAATGGCAATGCGAACCGTCATATTACTCCTGCATCAGAATTCTCTATGAAATCGGACGATTAGCCTGAGCCAGACGCCGCGATTTGTACAGGGAATTCTTGCGTCCCCCCCGCGGCAGGCCAGCGGCTGCATCGGCGGCGACAATCAAACTGAAACGCTTCAGCTAGAATAATAGAAGAGAGGAATAATAGGAATGACTACGATCAATTACCGCGCTTAACTTTCGATCTGCGTCACAAAATTACGCAAAAAACGGCACATTTTGGCGCATAATTATCCACCCCACCGCTTGTCCCGATGAAATTTTAGACGAATACCACTTTATGTAAACCGCCTCCCAATGAAGCGCTTAATCGGTAGTTACACGCACCAATAACACCACTAAACCAAGGGGTATCATCCTTTCGGACAACACTTCAGAGAATGATGAAATTTCATGCCGTACATTGCTGAAAGGAACCGGGGCGAGAATTTGTAGAAATTGAACATCGCCAGTCACGATCGGCGAGCGAAAAAAAAAGCACCGCCAGGCGGTGCTTTTTTCGGTAAACCAGCCCGATTAAGGGCCGGTTGGAAAGGATTACAGCAGGCCTTTCGCTTTAGCGACAACGTTGTCCACGGTGAAGCCAAACAGGTCGAACAGCTGCTCAGCTGGTGCAGATTCACCGAAGCTGGTCATGCCAACGATAGCGCCGTTCAGACCGGTGTATTTGAACCAGTAGTCAGCGATACCCGCTTCAATCGCTACGCGAGCGCTAACCGCTTTCGGCAGCACGGATTCACGGTAGGCAGCATCCTGCTTGTCGAAGGCATCGGTAGACGGCATAGACACCACGCGAACTTTGTGGCCTTCCGCAGTCAGTTTGTCGAATGCGCCAACCGCCAGCTCAACTTCTGAACCGGTCGCAATCAGGATCACATCAGGGGTGCCCGCGCTGTCTTTCAGCACGTAACCACCGCGAGCGATGTTCGCCAGCTGCTCAGGGGTACGCTCCTGCTGTGCCAGGTTCTGACGGGACAGGATCAGTGCGGTAGGACCGTCATGGCGCTCGATACCGTATTTCCAGGCCACTGCGGATTCAACCTGGTCACATGGACGCCATGCGCTCACGTTTGGCGTAACGCGCAGGCTGGCCAGCTGCTCAACAGGCTGGTGAGTCGGGCCGTCTTCGCCCAGACCGATAGAGTCGTGGGTGTAAACCAGCACCTGACGGACCTTCATCAGTGCCGCCATACGTACCGCGTTACGCGCGTATTCCACAAACATCAGGAAGGTTGCGGTGTAAGGCAGGAAACCACCGTGCAGGGTGATACCGTTAGCGATCGCGGTCATACCGAATTCGCGCACGCCGTAATGGATGTAGTTACCCGCTGCATCTTCGTTGATTGGCTTAGAACCGGACCACATGGTCAGGTTGCTTGGCGCCAGGTCAGCGGAGCCGCCCAGGTATTCCGGCAGCAGTTTACCGAACGCTTCGATCGCATTCTGAGACGCTTTACGGCTGGCGATTTTCGCCGGATTAGCCTGCAGCTGCTCAACAAATTTCTGCGACTCTTCTGCCCAGTTAGCCGGCAGCTCGTTGCTTACGCGGCGTTTGAACTCGGCTGCCAGCTCAGGGAAGGCTTTCGCATAGGCGGCAAATTTCTCATCCCATGCAGATTCTTTCGCCTGGCCTGCTTCTTTCGCATCCCACTGAGCATAAATGTCCTGTGGAATTTCGAACGGTGCATGAGTCCAGCCCAGCTGCTTGCGAGTCAGTTCAATTTCAGCATCGCCCAGCGGTGCACCGTGGGAATCGTGAGTACCGGCTTTGTTCGGTGAACCGAAGCCAATGATGGTTTTGCACATCAGCAGTGAAGGCTTGTCGGAAACCGCTTTAGCTTCTTCTACTGCTTTTTTAATCGCTTCAGCGTCGTGACCGTCAACGCCGCGCACCACGTGCCAGCCGTAAGACTCAAAGCGCTTCGCGGTATCGTCGGTGAACCAGCCTTCAATGTGACCATCGATAGAGATGCCGTTGTCATCATAGAACGCCACCAGTTTGCCCAGCTTCAGCGTACCCGCCAGTGAACAGACTTCGTGTGAGATGCCTTCCATCATGCAGCCGTCGCCCATGAACACGTAGGTGTTATGGTCAACAACGTCGTGGCCCGGACGGTTGAACTGTGCAGCCAGAGTGCGCTCGGCAATTGCAAAACCAACGGCGTTAGCAATACCCTGGCCCAGCGGACCGGTAGTAGTTTCTACGCCTGCGGTGTAACCGTATTCTGGGTGACCTGGGGTTTTGGAATGCAGCTGACGGAAGTTAGCCAGTTCGCCGATTGGCAGATCGTAGCCTGTGAGGTGCAGCAGGCTGTAAATCAGCATTGAGCCGTGGCCGTTAGACAGCACGAAACGGTCACGATCGGCCCACAGCGGGTTAGACGGGTTGTGGTTCAGGAAGTCGCGCCACAGCACCTCAGCGATATCAGCCATACCCATTGGGGCACCCGGGTGGCCGGATTTGGCTTTCTGTACCGCATCCATACTTAATGCGCGAATGGCGTTGGCAAGCTCTTTACGAGAAGACATTTTCTACTCCAGGTCGGATTTAACGCTTCGCCGTACTTAACCTATTGTAATTAATGAGTTATCAGGCAAAGCCGAAGGAAAGTCGACCATCAATGTACATGAAATATGGGTAACATGTACATGCCGCAGGATGTAAAAATAATCACATAAGTTGCACTTTGGGAATCTCCCGACTAGGCAAAGACGGCAGCAGAGGCTATAACTCAACTATCTGGCGGGTTATTAACCACCCTTCCACTCGCTAACTTAATGATTTATTTACCTTGTTACTAATAATGGATAAACCGGAATGAAGAAACGCATTTCTTTAGCTGCCCTGGCACTGGCAACCCTTATTTCTGGCTGTCAGAACTTCGACAGCAATGGACTGATGCAGTCCGGCGCACAGGCGTTTCAGGCTGCCACGCTGAGCGATGCGCAGGTAAAAGAGCTAAGTGACAAATCCTGCCAGCAAATGGACAGCACCACACCAATCGCTGATGCCAACAGCAGCTATACCAAGCGTTTAAACAAAATTTCTGCCGCACTGGGCGATAACATCAACGGCACGCCGGCAAACTACAAGGTTTACCTCACCAAAGACGTCAATGCCTGGGCGATGGCAAATGGCTGTATCCGGGTTTACAGCGGCCTGATGGATATGATGACCGACAATGAAGTTGAGGCGGTTCTGGGCCATGAAATGGGCCACGTTGCGCTAGGACACTCGCGCAAGGCTATGCAAGTGGCCTACGCGACAACGGCCGCTCGCACCGCCGCTGCATCTGCCGGTGGCATTGCCGCTTCTCTTTCCCAGTCGCAGCTTGGGGATATCGGTGAAAAACTGGTGAATTCACAGTTCTCGCAGCGCCAGGAGTCGGAAGCAGATGATTATTCCTACGATCTGCTGCGCAAACGCAACATAAACCCGGCAGGACTGGCCACCAGCTTTGAAAAGCTGGCGAAGCTGGAAGCCGGCCGCCAGAGTTCAATGTTTGACGATCACCCTGCCTCTGAAGCGCGAGCGCAGCATATTCGTGAGCGGATGGCGGCAGACGGAATCAAATAAACTCAAAGCGGGCTAACCGTCACTTCCAGCGGATAGCCCGCATTACAGATGGACAATGAGCACCAAACTCAGGTTGACAGTCCACGCATTGAAAACAACGTTGAAGATAGTTCGATTAATAATAAACATAGATTATAAATTTAATACAAAAGATATTAACAAAGCATAAATTTCCGACTGAATCGCACGACGTGTTAATTATTCAAATTACAATTCAGACTACCGACAGTTTCATCTCCGCCAGAAATTATAAAAAATCATAACCCATCCATTTATGCACTTTATTTCACCTTCATTAAGAAATCCCAAAGCAAACATTGCAGGAAATTCAATTACAAAGTTCTTGCATAGCGCTCTGAGCCTGGGCCTAATAGGTATTTAACGATTGCAATCGCTTAACCTGTGGTGAATACCATCAGGGTAAAATTTATATTTCATATTATTCAGCAAGAGAATTAACTCCAGTGAAAAAAGAACTATTATTAATTACATTAAACTTATGTGCCGTAATACCGACCATCGCCAGCGAGCAAGCAGACAGCAAAGGTTTTATCGCAGACAGCCATTTAGACCTGCTGTTACGTAACGCTTATATTGACCGTGATTACCGCAACGGCGTGCAGGATAAAGCCGAATGGGGCCAGGGTGCTATTACCAAATTCCATTCAGGCTATACCGAAGGGCTGATTGGTTTCGGTGTTGATGGCATCGCGCAGTACGCCGTTCGCCTTGACGGCGGTCGCGGTCGCAGCGGCGCCAGCGGCATCGACTTCTTCAAACAGGGGAACGACGGCGGTCGGGCTAAACACAATCTCGCAAAATTTGGCGCTACCGCCAAAATGCGCATTTCGAACACCGTACTGAGCTACGGTAATCAGTACCCCATTTTGCCCATTCTCTATGCCGATGACTCACGCCTGCTGCTGGAAACCTATACCGGAACAATGCTGAACTCGAAAGAAATTACCGGGCTGGAGATCAACGCCGGTTACTTCACGGACGAGCAGCGTAAAAGCGATGACCGCCACAATAGTGGCCTGAAAAGCCTGTCATTCGGCGGTGCCAGCTATCAGTTCAGCGATCGATTCAGCGGCTCGGCCTATGCTTCCGATGTTAAAGACGTGCTTAAAAAACAGTATCTTGGCATGACCTACAATCAGCCATTCAGCAATGAACAAAAGCTGATACTCGACTTCAATGGCTATAACTCGCGTCTTGATTCCGACTATGCGCGCAGGCTCGATACCGGCCGCAATAATACCATCTGGAGCCTGGCGGCGAGCTACATCTGGGATGTTCAAACCTTCGAACTGGCTTATCAGCACAGCAGCGGCAGTACCGGTTATCAATACGGCGGCTATCGCAATGCTGGTGGCACAGGCGACGGCGGTAACACTATCTGGCTGTCCAACTCCTACTGGTCGGATTTTGATGGTGAAGGCGAGCGTTCATGGCAGGCTTCTTACGGGCTGGATTTTTCCGGTATTGGCGTGCCGGGAATGAGCTGGACCACCGCTTATGTTCGCGGAGACAACATTAAAACCGCTGAAACCCGCAACGGCAAGGAACACGAGTGGTTTAACCAGATTCAGTATCAGGTGCAAAACGGTCCGGCGAAAGACCTGAAGCTGACCCTGCGTTATTCCATACTGCGGGTATCCAGCAACGCCAGTGATTATAACGTCGGGGGTAACGAGGTTCGCGTATACGTTGATTACCCGTTTAGCGCGTTTTAACGATGTTATTTCATCGCTAAATGACAGAAGAAAAGACGACTGCCGCACGCCACTGTGCGGCAGTCGTTATCGGGCTTAGCCTTTGTTAGCCGCCTGAACGTGCAGCATATCTAACGCCAGCGTTGCCGCTGCCAGAGCAGTGATATCCGACTGGTCGTAGCCTGGTGCCACTTCGACCAGGTCCATTCCCACAATGTTCATTCCCTGCAAGCCACGGATCAGTTTGGTGGCTTTATCGCTGGTCAGCCCACCGATAACCGGCGTACCGGTCCCCGGCGCGTGAGCCGGATCGAGGCAGTCGATGTCAAAGGTCAGATAGATTGGCAGATCGCCGACGATCTGTTTCACCTGAGCAAGAATGTCGTCGACGCTGCGATCGTTAACCTGCGCCGCATCCAGCACGTTAAAGCCCAAAGAGCGATCAAATTCGGTGCGGATACCGATCTGCACCGAATGTTCCGGCGAGATCAGGCCCTCTTTCGGCGCGGTATAGAACATGGTGCCATGGTCGAAAGTTGGGCCGTTGTCATAGGTATCGGTGTGGGCATCGAAGTGCACCAGCGCCATCTTACCGAAGGTTTTCGCATGCGCGCGCAGCAGCGGCAGTGAGATATAGTGATCGCCGCCGAAGGTCAGCATGCGTTTGCCGTTCGCCAGCAGCTTTTCTGCATGCGCCTGCAGCTTGTCGCTCAGATCCTGTGAATCACCGAAGGCATACACCAAATCACCGCAGTCAATCACGTTAAGACGTTCGCGCAGATTGAACTGCCACGGCCAGCGGCAGCCTTCCCACGCCAGATTGGTCGAGATCTGACGAATAGCGCCCGGCCCCAGACGGCTGCCCGGGCGGCCGGAAGTCGCAGCATCAAAAGGTACGCCGGTAATCACCCATTCGGCATCGCTGTCGTACGGCTGGAAGTTGACCGGGAAACGCATAAATCCAAATGCATTTGAAACCAGAGAGTTATCATACTGATTACCCAAAGTGTTGTGCATAACGGCTCCTTAATTGACTGTTCAGCCAGCGCTGACGGCTCGCTACAGATGAAAAAAAATCCCCGCCGCGTCGTTAGGCCCGACGAGAAAGGGATTTGAGGTTGGTGAACGAAATATCACACCAGATTATGCCTCTATTTTAGCATGTTCAGGGGAATGCGTGTGAAGCGCTTACCCCATTCAGTCCTAAAAAATCAGCCTCCGATCAAAATAGTCAAATTTAGACTATTGACGAAATCAAAAAGTGACCTCATGCTCTTTTCATCACCTGGAGGCGCTATGAATCTGACACGACATGCTTACAAACGAATGAATGAGAGATGTATTCAGCAGGCTTTGATTGATATCGCACTTAAATTTGGTTCAGATTCAGGCGATGGAGAAAAAGTTATTCTGGATAAAAAAACAATTACCGCGATGATGGGGACATTATCTGGTCTTCTCCAGCAACTCGAAAAACTGAAGGGCCGAGGTGGACTGACAATTGTTGAAGTGAACGAGATGCTTATCACTGCTTACTATAATAATTCGTTCGATGTTAAAAAGAGAAAAAACAGCCATGAAAAACATTACGATAAATGAAGAACATTTTGGGCAGGGATCTTTAGGCCAGACAAAAAGCACCCCGACTAAATTAAACATAAAAATCAATAAAGTTGACCTGGCGATTCTGGATGAACTGGCTGCACTGACCGACGATACGCGTTCTCAGGTCGTTAATGCAGCTATTGAAGCTCTTGTCTATAAATTCTTCAATCAGGATGTTGAAAATTTCGATACTCGCTACCTGCTGGCATCAGAGGCAGATAAACGTAATCCTGAATTAAATAATTCATTATCCATTGATAAAAGCTGGCTATACGAAATCGATCCTAATGGACAAATCGGTCAGGTGGAAAATAAATATTACCAGCAACAGAATTTTTACTCTCAAGAACATGATGATATCAAATCAATTCTTTCTTCAAGTGTGAAAAAATAAAATGAAAAAACTTTCTCAGGTTATCAATGAACGTTTGGCTAACAGCAACAGCAGTGAATATGTCACTATCAGCTATCGACCGAGCCATAAAATTGCAGCCATGATCGATGTGATGTGTGATGTTTATGGTCAGAACAAAGCAAATTTGTTTTACGATAAGATCGGTGAACTGCTGTCAGAATACCTTCTTACTTCGAAGGAAAGCATTCCACTGATTAAGAAAACTGCCGAGGAGTACAGCGAGGACGAACTTTCTCGTTCATGCCTTGGAGCATTAATGGAAAGAGGTACTCTCTCTGTAGACTGGCCCCAGGATGAAAAATTCACCAACCGTTTATTGAAGCTTTAGCTCATCCATAATATCGCTATCGTTTACAACAGGATGTTTTTTAATAAAAGCTACAGACTCTCATGTCATATAAAGCTCAGATAAGGCTGAACCGATAACCGTTCAGCCTTATTATTACTTACTCATCTTCTAAGTAAGTATAGCCGTACAGGCCCGCTTCGAACTCTTCCAGGAACTGCGCGCGCAGCTCCTCATCGAGATCGCTTTCTTTAATCTGGTTGCGGAAATGCGTCAGCAGCTCGGCAGGATTCAGCTGCACGTACTCCAGCATATCCGCTACGGTATCCCCTTCGTCAGACAGCTGAACTTCCACGCTGCCGTCGGAGAAGGCAAACACGTCTACCGCTTCGGTATCACCGAACAGGTTATGCATGTTGCCGAGGATCTCCTGATACGCACCGACCATAAAGAAGCCCAGCATCGGTGGGTTATCCACGTCGTACTGCGGCATCGGCATCGTGGTGGCAATTCCGTCACCGTCAACATAGTGATCGATGGTGCCGTCCGAGTCACAGGTGATATCCAGCAGCACCGCACGGCGCTCCGGCACTTTGTTCAGCCCTTCCAGCGGCAGTACCGGGAACAGCTGATCGATACCCCACGCATCCGGCATTGACTGGAACAGTGAGAAGTTGACGTAAATCTTATCCGCCATCCGCTCCTGTAGTTCATCAATAATCGGACGGTGCGCGCGGTTGCTCGGGTCCAGGTGCTGCTGAATATAGTTACAGATGTTGAGATACAGCTGCTCGGCCCAGGCGCGCTGAGTCAGATCGTAGGTGCCCTGCGAATAGCCGGTATGGATATCGTGCAGATCCATCTGGCTGTCATGCAGCCATTCGCGCAGCGAACGGCGGTTGTTCGGCTCGTGCATCTCCTGCCAGGTATCCCACATGCTGACAATCGGGCGCGGTGCATCACCGGCTGGCGGTTGTGGGGTACTGAACTCATTGCGCTCAACGCCGATGATATTGGAAACCAGCACGGTGTGATGCGCGGTCACCGCACGGCCGGACTCGGTGATCACCGTCGGGTGCGGCAGGTTATGCTCTTCACAGGCATCGCCAATCGCCCAGATAACGTTGTTGGCGTATTCGTTCAGGCCGTAGTTCACCGAGCAATCGCTCTGGGAACGCGTGCCTTCATAGTCAACGCCCAGACCACCACCGACGTCAAAGCACTGAATATTCACACCAAGCTTCGCCAGCTCAACGTAGAAACGCGCCGATTCACGAACGCCGGTGGCGATATCGCGAATGTTGGCCATCTGCGATCCCAGATGGAAGTGCAGCAGCTGCAGGCTTTCCATCCGCCCCGCTTCGCGCATGATCTCAACCAGCTTCAGCACCTGAGTCGCCGACAGACCGAACTTCGATTTCTCTCCGCCGCTAGACTGCCACTTGCCGGAACCCTGTGAAGCCAGGCGCGCACGGATACCGAGGCGCGGCACGACATTCAGGCGTTCCGCTTCTTCCAACACCAGCTGGACTTCGGTCATTTTTTCCAGCACCAGATAGACCTTGTGGCCCATCTTTTCGCCGATCAGCGCAAGGCGGATATATTCACGGTCTTTATAGCCGTTACAGACGATCACTGAACGGGTCATCCCGGCGTGCGCCAGTACCGCCATCAGCTCTGCCTTGGAACCGGCTTCCAGACCCAGCGGTTCGCCGGAGTTGATCAGGGATTCAATGACACGCTTATGCTGGTTAACCTTAATCGGATAGACCAGGAAGTAGTCGCCGCGATAGCCGTAGGATTCGCGCGCACGCTTGAAGGCCGCGTTAATTGAACGCAGGCGATGCTGCAGGATCTGAGGGAAGCAAAACAGCGCCGGTAAACGCTGGCCGTTGGCTTCGCGTTCTTTTACCAACTTCGCCAGGTCAACGCGCGCTTCAGGGACGTCGGGGTCCGGGCAAACGCTGATGTGGCCCAGTTCGTTGACGTCATAGTAGTTATTGCCCCACCAGGCAATATTGTAAGTACGCAGCATTTTGCTGGCTTCTTGATCGCTCATGGCCACCTCCTGCATGGAGCGGAGAACACCCTGTTCGCCCGCTGACGAACCCATTACATTCTTTATGTCGTCAGACATTGCGAACCTCAAATTGTAGTAAAGCAAAACGGCAAGCCGCCGCAGAATTAACCTGTGACGATAACCCATCAATTACCGGGATGTTCAGCCTGGCAGACTGAAGTACCGCTAAAATCGGTTTCTGAAGTATAACATTGTAAAACACGTCGCGGACTCCGTATAACGGGTCAGAAAACCAATAGAGACAACTCTCAGGTAAATCTGAGAGAACCTGGTCACAACGTCAGAAGCAGATTAACCGGCGCTGGTGTCGGGATTGTTACCAATGCGCACAAAGTTTCGGCAAGTAGTACAGGAAGTCGTACCGCATGAAGGGATATTGAACACGCCGGAACGGCGTAATTGAACGAGTGAAACACCGTGGTTCATTACTGTTGTCACCTCCACACACACCGACCGGTGCGTGGAAAAACCAAAAACTGCGGGTGAATACCAGCGCGTATTTTTTCATTGCTGGCGGGTCAGTTGCGTGCCTCAAATCATGCTCAAAGGCAGCGCCGTTTTATACAGCTACGTGACTAAAATTGCAAAATCTAAATGTGCCGGTTGGGATATCTGTCAGGATAATTTTCCACTTTTTACAAATGATAAAACTCTCCCCGGTAAAAAATGCTGGCAATCCGCTTAACGTGTAACCTAAAATAGCCATCCAGATGTTAATCCATCTATACTGGTTAACTTCTAAGCGTCTTTGATTTACCTCCGTTACTACGGGGGCGATATCCCTGAAAAGGATAATCACTGCTCATGGCTTTGCCTGAGGGGGGCGCTAAGAACAGATATCTGTCCTGAATTTCAGGCTAATCTCCAGTTTTTGCGCTATGCAGTCGATCTTCAACCCGTATTAGTAAGGTAAAGAATATAATGGCTAAACACCTGTTTACTTCCGAGTCCGTATCAGAAGGACATCCTGATAAAATCGCCGACCAGATTTCCGATGCCGTGCTTGATGCAATTCTCGAGCAGGATCCGAAAGCACGCGTGGCCTGCGAAACCTATGTAAAAACCGGCATGGTGCTGGTTGGTGGTGAAATTACTACCAGTGCATGGGTTGATATCGAAGAGATCACCCGTCAAACCGTGCGCGATATCGGCTATGTTCATTCCGATATGGGCTTTGATGCCAATTCCTGCGCCGTACTGAGCGCAATTGGTAAACAGTCTCCTGACATCAACCAGGGCGTTGATCGTACCGATCCGCTTGAGCAGGGTGCCGGTGACCAGGGCCTGATGTTCGGCTACGCCACTAATGAAACCGACGTGCTGATGCCCGCTCCGGTAACTTACGCACACCGTCTGGTGCAGCGCCAGTCTGAAGTCCGTAAAAGCGGGAGCCTGCCGTGGCTGCGCCCGGATGCGAAAAGCCAGATCACCTTCCAGTACGATGACGGCAAAATTGTCGGTATCGACGCAGTGGTCCTGTCTACCCAGCATTCCGAAGACATCTCGCAGAAAGATCTGCAAGAAGCCGTGATGGAAGAGATCATCAAGCCGGTTCTGCCCGCTGAGTGGATCAATGCCAGCACCAAATACCACATCAACCCGACCGGCCGTTTCGTTATCGGTGGCCCAATGGGTGACTGCGGTCTGACCGGTCGTAAAATCATCGTTGATACCTACGGCGGCATGGCTCGCCACGGCGGCGGTGCATTCTCCGGTAAAGATCCATCAAAAGTTGACCGTTCAGCGGCGTACGCTGCGCGTTACGTAGCGAAAAACATCGTGGCTGCCGGTCTGGCCGACCGCTGCGAGATTCAGGTCTCCTACGCTATCGGCGTTGCAGAGCCAACTTCCATCATGGTGGAAACGTTCGGCACAGAGAAAGTCTCTACCGAGCAGCTGACTCTGCTGGTGCGCGAGTTCTTCGATCTGCGCCCTTACGGCCTGATTCAGATGCTGGATCTGCTGCATCCGATCTACCGCGAAACTGCGGCCTATGGTCACTTTGGTCGCGAACATTTCCCATGGGAAAAAACCGACAAAGCCGCTCTGCTGCGCGATGCTGCCGGTCTGAAATAAGTTTTCTGCCGCTGTGCTGAGGGTGCTTTCGGGCTGCCCTCCAGCGTGATTAAGCCGCCGTCTTTTAGATGGCGGTTTTTTTTTGGTCTGTGGGTTGGGTTGGCTGCTCGCTGTGAGTAGGTGCCCAGCCTCTGCCGCGGATACCGGGCGTCCTCATATCTTCGCTGTATCGTGTGTGCGAGGGTGCCCAGCCTCTGCCGCGGGTACCGGGCGTCCTCGCGCCACGCTTCGCGTGGTGCCTTCGGCTTCGGCATCCGGCCTCCCGGACCGGCGAAGACGGGCGTCCTGCCCGGCTTCGCCTGACGCCAGCTTCCCTGCTGGCATCTCCTGGCCTGCTGCCTACGCCTCAGCGCTGCGGATTGCCCGGTACCCGCGGCAGAGGCTGTTCTCTATTACCTTCAGAGTCGCGGTTTTACAAACAACTATTCCCTTCAGAACGTTTATTGCAGGTGTTCAGGCATATCTGGACTGCAACCTGCCCCCCTCCATCGAGCGTCGTGCTCACTGTTTTTCGCATCTGGCATATATTACGGAAGCATCACAGCAGGCTGACTGGCCCCCGTCCGGATAATCCGCAGCGCTGAGCGGAGAAAGGAAGCCAGGATTTAAATCGCCCACGTTTATTCCCTTGAGAACGTTTGTTGCTGGCGTTCAGACATATCTGGACACCAACTGGTCCCCTCCATCGAGCGTCGTGCTAGCTTTTTTCACATCCGGCATGCATCACGGAAGCAGCACAGCAGGCTGACTGTTCACCCGACCGGATAATCCGCAGCGCTGAGCGGAGAAAGGAAGCCAGGATTCGGCCGCATGGACGCGGACGAAAGACAAAGCCGGGCCATGGACGGCCCGTCTTTGGCGGTCCGACAGGCAGACGAACGTAGTGAAGGCACCACGCAAAGCGTGGCGTGAGGACCATCCGGGCGAGGGAACAGCCAGCCAGCGCAATCTCCATAGTAACCTACGTCCATCAGCCCATCAGCCCATCAGCCCATCAGCCCATCAGCCCATCAGCCCATCAGCCCATCAGCCATTTTCAACATCCACAAACACATTCCGCAACCAAAAATTAACACCCGCACAACTAGCTACACTCTAAGTAACCCAATGCGCTAAATTGGTATCGGTTACACAAACAAACACTCTATATTTCCTATATTTAAGACATCAGCTCATTGCCATAAATATTCAAAATATTATATTTTCAGAAACATCCGGCAACCATTAATCACAGTGAGAAAAAATACAACAAAACATCGTTAAATACAGATTAAAAGGCCGGTTTATGCACCTTGCCTAAGCTTTAACCTAACACAGCAAGTGTAACCGATTACACTGATGTGACATAACGCACAGTCTGATGGAAGCAGGTTGTCTAACATTGATAGCAATACAAAGCAGTCATTAATGGAGGCATCATGCCTGGAACAAAAACTCACAGCAGAACCTCGAACAAGGCTATGACCCTTTTCGTCTGTTTCCTTGCTGCCCTGGCCGGCCTGCTGTTTGGCCTGGATATCGGCGTGATTGCCGGTGCCCTGCCGTTTATCTCGAAAGATTTCAACGTCACCGCTCACCAGCAGGAGTGGATCGTCAGCTCCATGATGTTTGGTGCCGCCATCGGTGCCATCGGCAGCGGCTGGCTGTCGTCTTATCTTGGCCGTAAAAAAAGCCTGATGATCGGCGCCGTACTGTTTGTTATCGGCTCGCTTTGGTCCGCACTGGCACCTAACCCGGAAATGCTGATCGTTGCCCGCGTTCTGCTTGGCCTGGCCGTTGGCGTTGCGTCTTATACCGCTCCGCTGTATCTGTCTGAAATCGCGCCGGAGAAAATTCGTGGCAGCATGATCTCGCTCTACCAGCTGATGATTACCATCGGTATTCTGGGTGCGTACCTGTCCGATACTGCATTCAGCTATAGCGGCGAATGGCGCTGGATGCTGGGTGTGATCACCATTCCTGCCCTGCTGCTGCTGGTTGGCGTGTTCTTCCTGCCAAACAGCCCGCGCTGGCTGGCGGCGAAAGGTAACTTCCGCGATGCGCAGCGTGTGCTGGATCGCCTGCGTGACACCAGCGAACAGGCAAAGCGCGAGCTGGATGAAATCCGTGAAAGCCTGAAAATCAAGCAGTCCGGCTGGGAACTGTTTAAAGACAACAGCAACTTCCGCCGCGCGGTGTGGCTCGGCATCCTGCTGCAGGTAATGCAGCAGTTCACGGGCATGAACGTGATCATGTATTACGCGCCAAAAATCTTTGAAATTGCCGGTTTCGCCAACACCACTCAGCAGATGTGGGGGACGGTTATCGTCGGCCTGATCAACGTACTGGCGACATTTATTGCTATTGGTCTGGTAGACCGCTGGGGCCGTAAGCCAACGCTGATCCTCGGCTTTATGGTGATGGCGCTGGGTATGGGCATTCTGGGGACCATGCTGCATATCGGCATTAACTCCGCAGCGGCGCAGTATTTTGCGATTGGTATGCTGCTGATGTTTATCGTTGGTTTTGCGATGAGCGCTGGTCCGCTGATCTGGGTACTGTGTTCTGAAATTCAGCCGCTGAAAGGCCGCGATTTCGGTATTACGGTTTCCACCACCACCAACTGGATCGCCAACATGATCGTCGGGGCCACCTTCCTGACCATGTTGAATACGCTGGGTAACGCCAACACCTTCTGGGTGTATGCCGCACTTAACCTGTTCTTTATCGTGCTGACGCTGTGCCTGATCCCGGAAACGAAAGGCGTTTCTCTGGAACATATCGAGCGTAACCTGCTGAGCGGTAAAAAACTGCGTGATATCGGTTCCCGCGACTGATCATCCTACGGCCGGAGCAATCCGGCCGTCTTATTGCTTCTCTCTTCCCGCCACCGTATTCTCTGCGCTATGAAATCCCAACGACTCCCTATCGCCCTGCAGCAGTCCGTTATGCGCACGCTGCGTGAAAAACTGCAGCTGGCGAATCAACGGCTGGAACGCAATTATCCCGAACCTCGGCTGGTTTATCAGCAGCGCGGCACGGCAGCCGGCACTGCCTGGCTACAGGACTGGGAAATCCGCCTTAATCCGGTACTGCTGCTGGAAAATCAGCAGGCATTTATTGATGAAGTGGTTCCACATGAGCTGGCGCATTTACTGGTCTGGAAGCACTTTGGCCGCGTAGCGCCCCACGGCAAAGAGTGGAAATGGATGATGGAGAGCGTACTGGAGGTTCCGGCCCGCCGCACGCATCAGTTCGCTATCGCTTCAGTGCGCAGCCAGGCCTTCCCCTATCGCTGCCGCTGCCAGCAGCATCAGCTGACCATTCGGCGACATAATCGCGTGGTTCGCGGCGAAAGTGAGTACCGCTGCCTGCACTGCGGTGACATTTTGCAGCCGGGTGAATTTAAAAGCGCTTAAAAGTGCGAAAACCGAGCAAACACCCGACAGTATCAGGCTAATTTATAAGCTAATTATTCGTTATTATTGGAACTTCTGTTACTCTCCGGGCTTTCTCACGGATCACAGAATTTCTGGAATATGTCTCGCAAAATTTTGGCCTCACTGGCTTTTTCACTGTTGCTTCCCGTCTTTTCTTCACAGGCGCTGAGCCTGGACAACTATCATCAAAATAACTTCAGTCAGGCAAAAGCCTATGCGGCACAGATCAACGCCGATGCGCCTGGCTCTTTCTACTGCGGCTGCAAAATCACCTGGCAGGGCAAGAAAGGCGTTCCCGACCTCGCCTCCTGCGGCTATCAGGTTAGAAAAAACGCTAACCGGGCCGAGCGCATCGAGTGGGAACATGTGGTTCCAGCATGGAGCTTTGGCCACCAGCGCCAGTGCTGGCAGGATGGCGGACGCAAAAACTGCGCAAAAGATGATGAATACCGCCGGATGGAAACCGATCTGCATAATCTGCAGCCCGCCATTGGTGAAGTTAACGGCGATCGTGGCAACTTTATGTACGGGCAGTGGAACGGCGGCGAACAGCAGTACGGCCAGTGCGCCATGAAGGTCGACTTCAAAAACAAGCTGGCAGAGCCGCCCGCTCGCGCCCGTGGTGCGATTGCCCGCACCTGGTTCTATATGCGCGATACCTATAAGCTGCAAATGTCACGACAGCAAACGCAGCTGATGGCCGCCTGGAAAAAGCTTTATCCGGTTAACGCATGGGAATGCGAGCGCGACAATCGGATTGCCCGCGTGCAGGGAAATCACAACCCCTATGTACAGCAGGCTTGCCAGCGGTAAAATCACTGACCTAAACTGCACAACAGCCGTTCTTAAGGGGCCGGATAGTGAGGCTCCCACTTTTACAGGATTATCGATTGCTATGCGAGTACCGCGCATTTATCACCCCGAGCCGCTACAGGCAGGAAGCGAAGTTGCCCTCTGTGAAGATGCGGCGAACCACGTTGGCCGCGTACTGCGCATGGGACCGGGCCAGGCCGTGGAGCTTTTTGATGGCACTAATCTGACTTTTTCTGCTGAGATTATCCATGCGGATAAAAAGAGCGTGCGCGTTAAAGTCACCGAAAGCCGCGCGGACAGCCGCGAATCCCCGCTCCATCTGCATCTGGGCCAGGTCATGTCGCGTGGCGAAAAGATGGAATTCACCATCCAGAAAGCCGTTGAGCTGGGCGTTAATGTCATTACCCCCTTGTTTTCTGAACGCTGTGGCGTAAAGCTGGATGCGGAACGGCTGGCGAAGAAAATCCAGCAGTGGCAGAAAATTGTCATTGCCGCCTGCGAACAGTGTGGCCGCAATAGCGTACCTGAAGTACGCAACGCGATGACGCTGGAAACCTGGTGTGCAGAGCAGGACAGCGGCCTGAAGCTAAATCTTCATCCGCGTGCGGAGCACAGCATTAATACGCTGCCGCTGCCGGTTGAACGCGTACGCCTGCTGATAGGCCCGGAGGGCGGTCTTTCTGCTGATGAAATCAGCATGACGACAGGCTATGGCTTTACCGATATTCTGTTAGGACCGCGCGTGCTGCGCACCGAAACGACCGCCCTGACGGCAATTACCGCGCTACAGGTTCGATTTGGCGATCTGGGCTAAGCCCATTGTGCTTAACAACCGCGGTATCGAAACCGATATCCTGGCGAACCTGCAAGCGACAATGACGCTGCAGAGCCGAAAACTATGACACGGCACGTTAGCTACCACTGGAGAGAAGAATGATTAAGCTTGGCATCGTGATGGACCCGATCACCTCCATCAATATTAAAAAAGACAGCAGCTTTGCGATGCTGCTGGAAGCACAGCGCCGTGGTTACGAAATTCACTACATGGAGATGAACGATCTCTATCTGCGCGGCGGCGAAGGCCGGGCGCGTACCCGTCTGCTGAGCGTTGAGCAGAATTACGACAAATGGTTTGAATTCGGCAGCGAGCAGGATATCGCGCTGGCCGATCTGAACGTGGTGCTGATGCGTAAAGATCCGCCGTTTGACACCGAGTTTATCTACGCCACCTATATCCTTGAGCGTGCGGAAGAGAAAGGCACGCTGATCGTGAACAAACCGCAGAGCCTGCGCGACTGTAACGAAAAGCTGTTCACTGCGTGGTTTGCCGAGCTGACACCGGACACGCTGGTCACCCGCAACGCCAGCCAGATCCGTGAGTTCTGGCAGCAGCACGGCGACATCATCCTCAAGCCGCTGGACGGCATGGGCGGTGCATCGATTTTCCGCATCAAGCAGGAAGACCCGAATCTGTCGGTGATTATCGAAACGCTGACCGAGCACGGTAACTTCTACTGCATGGCGCAGAATTATCTGCCAGCGATTAAAGACGGCGACAAACGCGTTCTGGTGGTGGACGGCGAGCCTGTGCCTTACTGCCTGGCGCGTATTCCTAAATCCGGTGAAACACGCGGTAACCTGGCTGCCGGTGGTCGCGGTGAAGCACGTCCGCTAACCGAAAGCGACTGGGAAATTGCCCGCCGCGTAGGGCCAATCCTCAAGCAGAAAGGCCTGATTTTTGTCGGTCTGGACATTATCGGCGACAAGCTCACCGAAATTAACGTCACCAGCCCAACCTGCATTCGTGAAATTGAGTCAGCGTTCCCGATTTCGATTACCGGAATGCTGATGGATGCCATTGAAAAGCGTCTGGCCTGACCGCCACGCCGGGGCAGGATGCCCCACGGCTCACCCATTAACCATCCGACGGCAGCAGCGGATGGTTAATCCAATAACAGAATATAAAGTATGAATTTACAGCATCATTTTTTGATTGCCATGCCAGCCTTACAGGACCCTCTGTTTAAACGCTCCGTCGTCTATATCTGCGAGCACAACGATGATGGCGCGATGGGGCTTATCGTCAATAAACCGATGGAAAACCTGACGGTTGATGGCATTTTGCAAAAATTAAAGATTATGCCTACACCGCGTGACCCAGAGGTCAAACTGGATAAACCGGTTTTTTCCGGCGGCCCGCTGGCGGAAGATCGCGGTTTTATACTGCACTCGGCACAGACCACTTTTGCCTCCAGCATTCGCGTTTCCGATAACACCATCGTCACCACCTCGCGTGATGTACTGGAAACCCTCGGCACGCCGGATCAACCTGAACAGGTACTCGTTGCGCTTGGCTACTGCTCCTGGGAGAAAGGCCAGCTTGAAGACGAGCTGCTGGAAAACGCCTGGCTGACTGCTCCGGCGAACAGCAATATTCTGTTCCGCACGCCAATTGCCGAACGCTGGCGAGAAGCGGCCAAAAGCATTGGCATTGATATTTACAAAATGACCAGCGAAGCAGGACACGCCTGATGAGCACAATGACGCTACTGGCGTTCGACTTCGGCACCAAAAGCATTGGCGTAGCCATTGGACAGCAGCTGACCGGCACCGCCCGTCCGTTGACCGCGCTGAAAGCGCAGGACGGCATCCCTGACTGGAACAAAATTGAAGCGCTGCTGAAAGAGTGGCAGCCGGACCGCGTTGTCGTTGGCCTGCCGCTGAATATGGACGGCACCGAACAGCCACTGACCGCCAGAGCACGCAAGTTTGCCAACCGCCTGCATGGCCGCTTTGGCATGCAGGTCGATCTGCACGATGAGCGCCTCAGCACGGTGGAAGCCCGCGCCGAACTGTTCGAACGCGGCGGCTTCCGCGCGCTGAACAAGGGCAGCGTGGATTCACTTTCAGCGGTGATCATTTTAGAAAGCTGGTTTGAGAATAACTATTAACCCGCCTTCACAGCCCCTGAACATCATCCAGGGCAGAGCATCCGGCTGCCGGCAATGCTGGTGCTGATGCTGATGCTGAGAATGACGCTGAAGCGTACTCTACTCCGGTAATAGCCCCTGCCGCCGCCGCTCCGCCAGGCTTTGTTCAAAGGTTTGCATTCCCTGCTGGCTGCCGGTTTGTAACAGCGCGGGCAGCTGGTGCGTTTTCCCTTCGCGGATCAGATTGGCCGCGGCCGGGCAGTTCACCATCACTTCAAACAGTCCCACCCTTCCCCGCTCCGCCGCCACCAGCCGCTGGGCTATTACGGCTTTCAGGCTACCTGCAAGTTGGCTGCGGATCAGGTTTTTCTCCTCACCGGGAAAGACGTCCACCAGCCGCTCAACCGCCTGTGCTGCACCGCGCGCGTGCAGCGTGGCCAGAACCAGGTGACCGGTTTCCGCCGCCGTCAGTGCCAGCCGGATGGTCTCACTGTCGCGCAGTTCACCCAGCAGAATAACGTCCGGATCTTCACGCAGCGCAGCCCGCAGCCCGTCGGCAAAACAGGAAAAGTGCGCTCCCAGCTCGCGCTGCTGGATCAGCGAACGGCGGCTGGTATGTAGAAACTCAATCGGATCTTCCAGCGTCAGGATATGGCGCTGCTGCTGCTGATTGATACTGTCAATCAGCGCTGCCAGCGTGGTGGATTTACCGCTGCCCGTCGCACCGGTGATCAGGATAAGCCCCTCGCTCTGCTGTTCCAGCGAGGCAACCACCGCAGGCAGATGCAGCGAAGCGCTACTCGGGCACTCACTGGCAATCAGTCTCAGCGCCAGCGACAGCCCGCTGCGCTGGCGAAACAGGTTGGCGCGCAGTCGAACTCCGGCCTGCGTCAGTGCAAAATCCAGCTGGCCTTGCTGAGTCAGCTCCTCCCTCTGCGTTTTGGTCAGGGTCGTTTCCGCAAACTTTTCCAGGCTGGCATTGCTGACTTCTGCCCAGTCGCTTAACGGTTCCAGCAGCCCATGCTTTCGCCAGAATGGCGAATAGCCACTACAGAGATGCAGATCTCCTGCATTATGCTTTACACTAAGGGCCACAATTTCTTCAATATCCATATTTTTTCCCTGACTATGACTTCGATTGAGCGCAACTTACAGCAAGTCCGCCAGCGGATCTCAGCGGCGGCAAGCCAATGCGGCCGCGATCCACAGGAAATTACGCTGCTTGCAGTGAGCAAAACCAAACCTGCGAGCGCCGTCGCAGAAGCCGCCGCGGCCGGGCAGCGCTGCTTTGGTGAAAACTACGTGCAGGAAGGGGGGGATAAGATCCAGCTGCTGGCCGATCTCAATCTGGTATGGCACTTTATCGGTCCCCTGCAATCCAACAAAAGTCGGCTGGTAGCGGAGAATTTTGACTGGTGCCATACGGTCGATCGTCTGCGCATTGCCACCCGACTGAATGAACAGCGACCTGACAATGCCGAGCCGCTGAACGTGCTGATTCAGGTCAACATCAGCGATGAACAAAGTAAGTCCGGGATTACCCTGGCAGAATTACCGGCGCTGGCACAGGCCGTGGCACAATTGCCGCGCCTGCGCCTGCGTGGGCTGATGGCCATCCCCGCACCGGAAGCGGAGTACGAGCGTCAGCTGGCGGTGTGCCAGCAGATGGCGGCAGCGCTCAAAGAACTACAAAGTGATTATCCTGAGGTGGATACACTTTCTCTGGGAATGAGTGACGACATGGACGCCGCGATTGCGGCGGGCAGTACCATGGTGCGTATTGGCACCGCAATCTTCGGCGCGCGCGATTATGGCAGCGTCGCTAATCACAACAACTGAGGAACCTCATGCTAGCGTTGATTTTTCTGGTAACAACGGTGATTGCCATATACATCAAAGTGTTGTTACTGCGCATCTGGATGCAGTGGGCGCGATGTGACTTCTATAACCCATTTTCACAGTTTGTGGTGAAAATCACTCAACCAATTATTAAACCGCTGCGGCGCATTATTCCGTCCATCGGACCGATTGATACCGCCTCGCTGCTGGTTGCCTATATCATTAGCGTCCTGCTGGGGCCGCTGGCACTGCGCCTGTTCTACCCGGACCCAATCTTCCTCTACCTGGGCCTGGTGATTCTGGTGAAGGCCGCAGGCGTACTGGTGTTCTGGGTGATTATTATTCGTTCCCTGATGAGCTGGTTCAGCCAGGGGCGCAACCCGGTTGATTTTGTGCTGATGCAGCTGACCGAGCCGCTAATGGCACCGTTCCGCCGCATTATCCCGCCGATGGCCGGTATCGATTTCTCGGCGATGGTGGTGATTCTGATCCTGTATGCGCTGAACTTCATCGGTCTGGAATATATTCCGGGCTGGGCGCAGTTCTGATTGAGTCTGCAACGCTGATGCTACCTGCTACCGGCAGCATCAGCGCCTCCGCTTTGATAGTTTCTGATTAATTTTCTGGATGTAATATGCAAAAAGTCGTACTCGCCACCGGCAACCCCGGTAAAGTTCGTGAGCTGGCCCATCTGCTGGCTGAGTTTGGCCTGGATATCGTGGCACAGACGGAACTGGGCGTGGAGTCAGCCGAAGAAACCGGCCTGACCTTTATTGAAAACGCCATTCTTAAAGCACGCCACGCGGCGGAAATCACCGGCCTGCCGGCGATCGCCGATGACTCCGGGCTGGCGGTAGATGCCCTTGGCGGCGCGCCCGGCATCTATTCCGCGCGCTACGCGGGCCTGGACGCCAGCGACCAGCAAAATCTTGATAAACTGCTGGTTGCGCTGGAAAACGTGCCGGACGGGCAGCGCCAGGCGCAGTTCCACTGCGTGCTGGTTTACGTGCGCCATGCGGCCGACCCGACGCCGCTGGTGTTTCACGGCAGCTGGGCAGGTGAAATTGCACGCAGCGAAGCGGGCCAGGGTGGCTTCGGCTACGACCCGATTTTCTATGTGCCGGAGCTGAGTAAAACGGCAGCAGAACTGAGCAAGGACGAAAAGCGGGCGGTTTCTCATCGCGGTAAAGCGTTGAACCTGCTGCTGGACGCCATGAAGAATGGCTAATCTCCCACCGCTGAGCCTGTATATTCACATTCCGTGGTGCGTACAGAAGTGTCCCTACTGTGATTTCAACTCCCATGCGTTAAAGGGTGAGGTGCCGCACGAAGAGTACGTGCAGCACCTGCTCAACGATCTGGATGACGACCTGCCGCTCACCTCCGGACGTGAGGTTGGCACCATCTTCATCGGTGGCGGCACGCCCAGCCTGCTGAGCAGCGAAGCGATGCAGATGCTGCTGGACGGCGTGCGTGCACGTCTGCCGCTGTCGCCGACGGCGGAAATCACCATGGAAGCCAACCCGGGCACCGTTGAAGCCGACCGCTTTAGCGGCTATCAGCGCGCCGGGATTAACCGAATTTCCATCGGCGTGCAGAGCTTTAGTTCGCAGAAACTGGAGCGGCTGGGGCGCATTCATGGCCCGGGCGAAGCCAAACGTGCGGCAAAGCTGGCCGAAAGTCTGGGCCTGCGCAGTTTCAACCTCGACCTGATGCACGGCCTGCCGGATCAGTCGCTGGAAGAGGCGCTGGACGATCTGCGCCAGGCAATTGAGCTGAATCCGCCGCATCTGTCGTGGTATCAGCTGACCATCGAGCCGAATACGCTGTTCGCCTCACGGCCGCCGCGCCTGCCGGACGATGACGACCTGTGGGATATTTTCGAGCAGGGCCACCAGCTGCTTAGCGCGGCGGGCTATCAACAGTATGAAACCTCGGCCTATGCCAAACCCGGCTATCGCTGCGAGCACAACCTCAACTACTGGCGCTTTGGCGACTATCTGGGAATTGGCTGCGGCGCGCACGGCAAGCTGACCCAGCCGGACGGCACAATTATCCGCACCACCAAAACCCGCCATCCGCGCGGTTTTATGGCCGGTAAATATCTGGATAAGCGCCACGACGTAGCGGATGCCGATAAGCCGTTCGAGTTCTTTATGAACCGCTTCCGCCTGCTGGAAGCCGCACCGCGCGCGGAGTATCAGCGCTATACCGGCCTGCCGGAAAGCAGCGTGCGCGCGCAGCTGGATGAGGCGCTGGCGAAAGGCTATCTGACGGAAACGGCGGAATACTGGCAGATTACCGAGAAAGGAAAGCTGTTCCTGAACTCGCTGCTTGAGCTGTTCCTGGCGGAATAATTTCTTCAGGAAAAATGATGGATACCCGCGCATCCAACGGCGGGTATCCATGCTGATGCTGGCCGGGCAAAGACTTTCGGTCAACCTGCCCGCCAACGGTTAGTTCAGCGCGGCCACCAGCGACTTGCGCTGCGTTTCCAGACTGGTGACGCGATTACAGACTTCATGACCGAAGTTCTGGAAATCCTGCTCCTGATTGCTCCATTCGGCCTGAATCGCCTGCTGTAAGCCCCCCAGGTTGCCCATAATCGCCTGTAACGGGTTGTCGTTGCCGCTGGCCTGCTTGCGGCCCATTTCATTCAGGCTGTCCTGCACCACGCCGCCCATCGCGCTCTGTACCAGCCGCTCGCCGTCCTGGCGCACCTGCTCAATCGCCTGATGGTGGAAAGTCAGACCGTCGCTGCGATGCTCAATAATACGGTTCATCTGTTGCTTAAGCTGACCATCCAGCGTGGTCAGACGCTGGCGCACGTTGCTGTTTTGTCCCAGTTTTTCCACAATCACCCGATCCAGCGCCACGCGGCCTTTCTCAAGACGCTGCTTCGCACCATTATCAATCCACGGCAGGTCGCGGCGCAGCGCATTCTGGTAATCAATGGCTTTCTGACGGGTGGCATTATCCACGCTGACCGGCTGGCCGTTGCGCTGTACCTCGCCCTGCGGCGTAATCACCAGATTTCCATTGGCCCCGACTACCTGCACCTGCGCAGGCGAGATAACAACATCATCCTGAGGATTAACGCTGCACTGATAATCCGCCTGCGCCTGACCGGCTGCCAGCAGCAGTAGTGCGCCGCCAATTAGCGTTTTTCGCATGAATTTTGCTCCTTAAATGACAAAGGGCGACCGGTAAACGCGATCGCCCTTGATTCGATGAGCGATGTTATCCGCCCGTCGTTTGGTTAACCCTGATCTTTTAGTCCCACCAGACGTCGAAAAGTTCGGTGACTTTCACGTCATTCAGCTTACGCGCTTCCAGCCAGTTACGGACCAGCTCGCGGTGCTCATCGGTGCATTTACCGATTTTCTGCAGGCAGATCAGACCTTCCCACTGCAGATAGCCGCTGCCGTCAAACGCCAGGCCGTTAGGTTCGATCACTTCTTCGATCAGGGCATCAACGGTGCTGTCGATGCTCTCTCCGCTGGTCCCTTCTGCGAAGCTGAAGCCCACGGAGAAACCTAACTCCTGGAACTCATCAATGTGCATTTTCTTACGAAGACGACGACTGCGTTGTGTAGCCATTATTTAACCCTCTCGAACATCAGATCCCACACACCGTGGCCAAGACGCTGGCCGCGCTGCTCAAATTTCGTTAGCGGACGTGACTCCGGGCGTTCCACCCAGTTAGCCGTTTCCGACAGATTCTTATAACCGTCAATACTGCTCATCACTTCCAGCATATGCTCGGCATAGGCTTCCCAGTCGGTCGCCATATGGAACACACCGCCCAGCTTCAGCTTGCGCATTACGCGCTCGGCAAACGGTACTTGCACGATACGGCGCTTGTTGTGGCGCGCTTTATGCCACGGGTCCGGGAAGAACAGCTGCACCATGCGCAGGGAGTTATCCGGGATCATATTTTCCAGCACTTCCACCGCATCGTGACACATCACCCGCAGGTTCGTCACGCCAGCCTCTTCCGCCGTCGCCAGACAGGCGCCAACGCCGGGTGAATGCACTTCAATACCGAGGAAATTCTGATGCGGGTTACTCGCCGCCATACTGACCAGCGACGCCCCCATACCAAAACCGATTTCCAGCACGACCGGCGCATCGCGACCAAACAGAGTGGTGAAATCGATCGGCTCCGGCTGATATTCCACGCCCATTACCGGCCACAGCGTATCCAGCGCCTGCTGCTGACCTTTGGTCAGGCGGCCCTGGCGGCGCACAAAGCTGCGGATACGGCGCATTGCGCGGCCATTTTCATCGAATTCCGGTGAGATAACATCATTTTTCATCGTTCTGCCTGCCGCTGTGCACTTTGGAAAGCGGGCATTATGCCTTCAGCGGGTGAAAACATAAAGATCGCCCTGCCAACGGAACGGTATTGCCCGAATGGCTGCCAGTATAGCTGCTGCCAGCCTTTCAGCCAGTGGAGATCGCCCGGTGAAGGCGCTTCGTTTCGCTTAAGGGCAAGAAAGTGGCACAAAGCCCCTGTCCAATAACAAAATGCAGCGATTATCCGGTTTACACACCCTTTGGTCTGTGCTGGAATTCCTGCCTGATTTAACTGAAACAAGAGATCGTGGTTTACATGATGCAAGCGTCGCAGTTCGCACAGCAGGTACTGGACTGGTATCAGCTCTATGGCCGTAAAACCCTGCCGTGGCAGCTGGATAAAACCCCTTATACCGTCTGGCTCTCTGAAGTGATGCTGCAGCAGACGCAGGTGGCCACGGTGATCCCCTACTTCGAGCGCTTTATCGCGCGTTTCCCCACCGTCAGCGATCTGGCCGCCGCGCCGCTGGATGAGGTCCTGCATCTGTGGACCGGCCTCGGCTACTATGCGCGCGCCCGCAATCTGCATAAGGCGGCAAAAACGGTGGTGGAAAAACACGGTGGTATCTTCCCGCAAACCTTTGAGGAAGTCGCCGATCTGCCGGGCGTTGGCCGCTCCACCGCCGGGGCGATCCTTTCCCTTTCGCTGGGCAAACACTTCCCCATTCTCGACGGCAACGTGAAGCGCGTGCTGGCACGCTGCTACGCCGTTGACGGCTGGCCGGGTAAGAAAGACGTGGAAAAACGCCTGTGGCAGGTCAGCACCGAGGTGACGCCAGCGGTCGGGGTCAGCCAGTTTAATCAGGCGATGATGGATCTGGGCGCGATGGTCTGCACCCGTTCCAAACCCAAATGTGAGATCTGCCCGCTGAAGAACGGCTGCATCGCCACCGCCCACGGCAGCTGGGCAAAATACCCCGGTAAAAAGCCGAAACAGACCATCCCGGAACGCACCGGCTGGCTGCTATTGATGCAGCAGGGCCAGCACGTGTGGCTCGAACAGCGCCCACCCGTCGGTCTTTGGGGCGGGCTATACTGTTTCCCACAGTTCGCCACCGAAGAAGAGCTGCGCAAGGCGCTTCGCCTGCGCGGCATTGACGATCGGCATCTGCGCCAGATGATCGCCTTCCGCCATACCTTCAGCCATTTCCATCTGGATATTGTGCCTATGTGGCTGGATCTGCCATCGCCCCGTGCGGCAATGGATGATGGTCCGGGTCTCTGGTATAACTTAGCGCAGCCGCCCTCCGTAGGGCTGGCCGCGCCGGTAGAGCGCCTGCTACAGCAGCTGCGCCAGCCACAACAAATGGTGCTGAGTGCTCGCGCTACAGAAGAAGAGGAAGAGTAATGAGCAGAACTATTTTTTGCACGTTCCTGCAACGTGACGCCGATGGGCAGGATTTCCAGCTTTACCCGGGCGATCTGGGTAAGCGCATCTATAACGAGATTTCAAAAGAAGCCTGGTCAAAATGGATGGCCAAGCAGACCATGCTGATCAACGAAAAGAAACTCAGCATGATGAATCCTGAAGACCGTAAGCAGCTGGAGCAGGAGATGATCAAATTCCTGTTCGAAGGTAAAGAAGTGCATATCGAAGGTTACACACCGCCAGCAGAGTAACGCAACCTGACTGGCGAAGCAGGCATACGTTGGGCCTTGATGATGAGGCCCTTCTACATTGTGGGCAATACACTGAAAGATGAATAAAAAACTCCTGAGTTTGCTGATTATCGCACCGCTGCTGGTCTCCTGCTCCGGCAAAAAGCAGAATGCTTACCATGAAGAATGGGTGAAAGACACCAACGGCTTTGATATTTTGATGGGACAGTTTGCCCACAACATCGAAAATATCTGGGGTATGAATGAGGTGCTGATCGCCGGTCCGAAAGACTACGTGAAGTACAGCGATCAATACTACACCCGCAGCCACATCAACTTTGACGCCGGTAGCATCACCATTGAGACGATCGCCGGTACCGATCCGATGGCCAGCCTGCGCCAGGCGATTATTACCACCCTGCTGATCGGCGACGATCCGGGTAATGTCGATCTCTATTCCGATGCCAACGATATTCAGATCAGCCGCGAGCCGCTGCTTTACGGCCAGGTGCTGGATAACACCGGCCAGCCGATCCGCTGGCAGGGCCGCGCCGGAAACTTCGCCGACTATCTGTTAAAGAACAAACTCCAGCGCCGCACCTCGGGGCTGCACGTGATCTGGTCCGTCACCATTCCGATGGTGCCGAACCACCTCGATAAGCGTGCACACAAATACCTGCCGCTGGTGCGTCAGGCCGCTGAAAAATACGGCGTTGATCAGTCGCTGATTCTGGCGATTATGCAGATTGAATCGAGCTTCAACCCCTATGCGGTCAGCCATGCCGATGCGCTGGGACTGATGCAGGTGGTGCAGCACACCGCGGGCGTTGACGTGTTCCGCATGAAGGGTAAATGGGGTAAACCAAGCCGCAGCTACCTGCTCGATCCGGCCAACAACATTGATGCCGGTACGGCGTATCTGTCACTGCTGCAGGGTAACTACCTTGCCGGTATCAGCAACCCGACCTCGCGCCGCTATGCGGTTATCACCGCCTATAACGGTGGCGCGGGCAGCGTGCTGCGGGTGTTTTCCAGCGATAAAGACACCGCCTTCAGCAAGATCAACAACCTGTCGCCGTCGGACGTTTATCAGCAGCTGACTACCAACCACCCTTCCGCTGAGTCTCGTCGTTATCTGTATAAAGTGAATAACGCGCAGAAGAGCTATCACCGCTACTAGCCTTATCCCACGGGGCGCACGCTGCTGCGCCCCGCACTCCTTACCGTCGCCTGTCGCTACCATCAACTCTTCGCATTAAATCACCAAATTTCGTTAATATCCCTCATGAATTAAATGTATTTTTCGTGCGCCATTTTCTCATTTTCATTTTTAGAAGACGCCATTTAGATTAATAACGAATTGATTAAACTGAATTAAAAAACTTAAATAGCAATAAACAGATAAAGATGGCCTGATTGACACTTTCATCGGGTCTTAAAATATTGTTAAATCAATCGAATGAAACTGAGATACTCATAACGTATTGATAATCCATAACGATCGTGAGGAATGGCACGCTCCTCAGACTGTTTACGCCGGTTCACGGTACGGTTTGCCGCCCGGTCCAATATTAGGCAGGTTTATACCAAGAGATGAGGTTACTGTGGAGCAAAGGGATTCCGCCGGGATGTTAGGACTAACATCTACACGCGCAAGAACGCGTCGCTTACTGATTGAAACTGCTATGCGATTATTTGATAGCGGTGCATTCCCTTCTATTACCGAAGTCGCCCATGAGGCGCAGCTTTCGCGGGCAACCGCCTACCGCTATTTTCCTACTCAGAGTGCGCTGGTGTCGGCGATTGTTTCCGAGACGCTTGGCCCGATTAAAAACTGGCAGCCGACCCGACAGGATGCCACCGGGCGCATTGATGAGCTGTTCAGTTTCGCCTTCCCCCGCATGCTGCAACACGAGGGTACACTCCGCGCTGCGCTTCACCTGTCGCTAACCCAGTGGGCGCAGGAACAGGCTACCGACACCTTTCCGGTTAAGGAGAAGCTGGTGCGCGGCAACCGCAAAGCTATTCTGGCTCAGATGGTGAAACCGCTAAACGATGAACTCCCGCCGGAGCTGATGGATCGGGTTATTCGCTCGCTGTCGCTGGTTTATGGCTCAGAGATTTTCGTGGTAATGAAGGATATCTGGGGCTGCCATAATGACGAGCTGGAGGATATTGGTAAATGGATTGCTAAAGCGATTGTGCGCCAGGCGCGGGAAGATGCGCAGGTAGTCTGA
>NZ_JAPDNC010000002.1:329239-606798 GCF_025947915.1 Erwinia sp. INIA01 | reverse complement strand
GCCAGCCAGCCAGCCAGCCAGCCAGCCAGCCAGCCAGCCAGCCAGCCAGCCAGCCAGCCAGCCAGCCAGCCAGCCAGCCAGGATAATCATTTATACTGGCTGGCTGTCGTCAACATTTACTCGGTGATTACATAGCCATACAGGTGCTTAATCCCGTTTTCATCGGCCTCGGCATACACGCCCTGTAGCTCCGGCGAGAAGCCCGGCAGCAGGTTAAGCCCCTCTTCCAGCGCCAGGAAGTAGCTCTGCACCGCGCCGCCCCACACTTCGCCTGGCACCACGCACAGCACGCCCGGTGGATAAGGTAGCGCGCCCTCGGCGGCAATACGCCCTTCCGCCTGAGCAATCGGCACCAGCTCAACGTTGCCACGGATAAATTCGATATTGGCATCCTGCGGATTCATCACCACTTTCGGCAGGCTCTGCTGGCGGAACATCGCCTTCTGCAAATCCTTCACCCCGTAGCTGACGTAAAGCTGGTGCATTTCAAGGCACAGACGACGCAGGGTATAACCGGCGTAGCGCTTGACGTTTTTACGGTAGATGGTCGGCAGCACGTCGCTCAGCAGCGCATCTTCCTTCACGTGCTGTTCAAACTGCGCCAGCTTGGCCACCAGGTGCGCCATCTTCTCCACGCTTTCCGCCGGAGTCAGCAGGAACAGGATTGAATTCAGATCGCACTTCTCCGGCACCACGCCGTTTTCCCGCAGATAGTTGGCAAGAATCGTCGCCGGAATGCCGAACGACGCGTACTGGCCGCTGGCGGCGTCAATACCCGGCGTGGTCAGCAGCAGCTTGCAGGGATCGATCAGATACTGATCTTTCTCATAGCCGGCAAAACCGTGCCAGTCTGCCCCCGGCGCAAAGCTGAAATAGCGCGGGTCGCGGGCGATGGTTTCGGTTGGCGCATCCTGCCACGGCTTGCCGTCCACGTCATCCGGGATAAACGGGCGGATCATTTCGCAGCGTGCAAGGAGCGCCTTGCGGGTATCAATCCCCAGCGTAACGCACTCGTGCCACAGGCGGCGGCCCGCCTCGCCCTGATGCATTTTGGCGTTGACGTCCAGCGCGGCAAACAGCGGATAAAACGGGCTGGTTGAGGCATGCAGCATAAAGGCATTGTTCAGCCGCTTGTGGCTGCAAAAACGCTGCTGGCCGCGAATGTGGTTATCTTTTTTGTGGATCTGCGAAGTTTGCGAGAACCCGGCCTGCTGTTTATGCACCGACTGGGTGACGAAGATCCCCGGATCCTCCGGCTTCAGATCGAGCAGCAGCGGCGAACAGGCCTCCATCACCGGAATAAACTGCTCGTAGCCGACCCACGCAGAGTCAAACAGGATGTAGTCGCACAGGTGCCCGATGCTGTCGATCACCTTACGGGCGTTGTAAACCGTGCCGTCGTAGGTGCCCAGCTGGATCACCGCCAGGCGGAACGGACGTTCCTGCTGCGCGCGGTCTGGCGCTACCTGACGGATCTGATTGCGGATATAGGTCTCATCAAAGCAGTGCGCATCAATACCGCCAATAAAGCCGAACGGATTACGCGCCGTTTCCAGATACACCGGCGTGGCCCCGGCCTGGATCAGCGCGCCGTGGTGGTTCGACTTATGGTTATTGCGATCGAACAGCACCAGATCGCCGCGCGTCAGCAGCGCGTTGGTCACCACTTTGTTGGCGCTGGAGGTGCCGTTCAGCACAAAGTAGGTTTTGTCGGCGTTAAACACCTTCGCGGCAAACTTCTGCGCGTGCTTGGCCGAACCTTCGTGGATCAGCAAATCGCCGAGCTTCACGTCGGCATTGCACATATCGGCACGAAAGACGTTTTCACCGAAGAAGTCGAAGAACTGCCGCCCCGCCGGGTGCTTTTTAAAGAACGCGCCGCCCTGATGGCCTGGACAGGCGAAGGTGCTGTTGTCCATCGCCACGTACTTGGTCAGCGTATTAAAGAACGGCGGCAGCAGCCCGGTCTGATACTCCGCGGCAGCGGCTTCCAGGCGGATAGCATCGTCGGCGGCACCGTTCAGAATGCCGGTCACTTCCGGCAGCTCCTGTTCCTGGGCCTGCTCCGGGTAATCCAGCGCGATAAACACCGGCAGGTTAAAGCCGGTGTGGCGCAGCAGCGCCAGCATACCGCTGCGCGAGTCGGCAACGGAGACGACCACGGCCGCCACGTCGGTAAAATCGGTTTTCTCCAGCGTAACGACTTCGCGTCCGGTCTGGAGGTGGATGGCAACGGTAGTACTGGCTGCAATTTTTAATGGTGTCATAACACAAATCCTCAGGCGGCAAGGATGAGTGGGTGCCAGAGGCACACAATAGGAACGCGAGCAGAGCACGGCATTCCCGGCGAAAGGTGTCAGAGAGCTGTCAGCAGAATGGGTATCCGCTTCGACCGCCAGACATCAGTAAAATCAGATCGCACCTGTTTTTACTGATGGCTAAAAGTAAAGCGTATGAAAACCTCACCGCATGGTGAGAGATTTTATCGACAAGGTGTGACAAAGCGGAGATCGGCAGGCGCACGGCATCATCAGATGACGGGTAACAGTGCTGATATGCAGCAGTGAACCTTTCATGGCGGCGACCTCAAAGTAGAATGGATGCGGCTAACGCAAAATTTGCGCAATAATGGCATCTTTTAAAGGCAGGTACAACCCGCTCCGGTCAGTTAATTATGCATAAAAAGTGAGGAAACATTCAGTCATAAATAGCTGGCGCGATCGACAAAAGAGACGAGATTGCCAGGGGAAAAGGCATCGGCTGAAAAATAGCCATGCGCTAAGTAAGGATTGGACGCCCGGTCAGCAGAATAAAAAGCGCCCTTCCCCGCTGGGCATTTAATGTCCTTAAAGGTGATATTTTGCCACCTTTGATGAAAAAGAGTGCAATCAGTCTGATTTCCAACATAAAGCCATTGACGCCACAGGCCGGTTACGGTTTAATGCGCCCCGTTGCCCGAATAGCTCAGTCGGTAGAGCAGGGGATTGAAAATCCCCGTGTCCCTGGTTCGATTCCGGGTTCGGGCACCACATTTAAAGAACCCGCCTAACGGCGGGTTTTTGCTTTTTGGGGTTTGGTGGATTTGGGCTGTAATGAACGTCAATTTCATCATTCTGCTTTGCGCTGTGCCTTAAGACTTAATCTGCTCCCTAATCATCAAACCCTAAAAAACGCCTCCAGCTCCCGCGCAATCCTCGGCCCCGTCTCTTCAGGCAGATAGTGCCCTGCCCCCTCAACAACCACACCTGTGACATCGTTACCCAGCGGCTTCAGCGCTTCCAGCATGGTGGCACCCACGCTGCGCTCTGCGCCAAATACCCTGACCGGCATCGCCAGTTGAGTTTCAGCGCGCTGACGATTGGCCGCCAGCCCTTCGGCACCATAGGCCGCGCGGTAGTAGCAGCCTGCGGCGCGCAGAATTCCCGGCACCGCCATCTGACGGGCGTAAAAGGCGATATCTTCTGCGGCGATGGCCGACGTATTTTGCGATTTGGCGCGGAAAAACCACGTCAGGAACGCTTCTTCCCTGCCGGATATCAGTATCTCGGGCAGATCGTGCAGGCGGTTAAAGGCGAAGTGCCAGTTCCGCAGGGCAATCTCCTCGGAGGGAAGATCGCTGCGCGGCACCGACAGGCCCGGGATCAGCGCATCGAGCAGTGCGATTTTACGAATGTCCTGCGGCCAGTCGGCAGCATACGCGTAGCCGATCCACGCGCCAACATCGTGACCGGCAACGTCGATTGGCCCCCGTTCGGTCAGCTTCATCGCGGTCACGAAACCGTGGATATCCGCCGCCGTCGTGGTCAGATCGTAACCGTCCAGCGGCGCATCGCTGTCCCCCATGCCGCGCGGGTCCAGCGCAATTACTCGCCGCCCGGCCTTTACCAGATCGTCCATCACGTAGCGCCACGTATACCAGCTCTGCGGCCATCCCGGGATCAGCAGTATCGGCTCACCTTCACCGCCCTCAACATAGTGCATTTTGATTTCGCCAACGCGGATATGGCCGTGGCGGAACGTCTGCCAGAAGTTGCTGCGGTTGAAAAATTCCTGGCCAACGTGGCGGGGTTTGTCCTGTTCCTGCATGTTTTCCTCCAAATGGAAATGTTCATTTCCTAATTAGGTCAAAATAAACCCCGATGCGGTCATCGGGGTTTAACGAATTGGGCTAGTGCTGGAGCAGCGAAATCGCCTTATCGGCAATCGCCTGCATTCTCTCACGCGAACTGCCGGATTTACCCAGCACGCGCATTCCCTGGGTCATGGCAATCAGTAGATCGGCGCAGCTGGCGATATCATCCTGTTTTGGCAGCGAGCCGTCGCGTTCCGCCTCCTGCAATAGCGCCGTAAACTGGGCCCGGCGGCTGGCTTCCTGGCGGGCCAGCCGTGCGGCAATGACCTCATCGCTTGCCGACAGCTCCATGGCCGTTTCCACCACCAGGCAGCCGACCTCACCGGAATTTCCACTGCTGATATCGGCATAATGCCCAAGCAGCGCCTCAAGCTTTGCCAGGCCATTAGGCGCAACGCTGAGTAACTGTCCGACCGCCGCCGAGCGCAGCTCGATGTAGCGTTCCAGGGCGGCGATCAGCAGCCCGTGCTTGTCGCCCCAGGCTTTATAAATACTGCCCGTGGTCAGCCCCAGCGCCGCGTTCAGGTCGCTGATTGAGCTGCCATGATAGCCATGGACGCTGAAATGATGGATGGCACTCTCCAGCGCGAGGTCGGTGTTGAACTCGCGCGGACGGCCAGCAGTGAGGGTTCGGGATTTTTTTTGCATAGCGCATCATAGGAAACAATCATTCCCTAATAAAGGATAAATTTCCATAGCTACATTGCTAAAGCGTGGAAGACTGCAAGATATACTCTGGAGCAGACGCACCGATCGGACTGGTGATGTCCGATTATCTCCGACGGGCTAAAGATTAACTCACAATATCATTGAGTTTCAGACCGCCCGATACACCGGCACCCGCCGCAGCGTACCGGTCAGGCTGTCAAAGATCTCGGTTTCCGCCGTCGCAATTCTCATTCCGCTCTTTCTCAGCCGCTGGATATCCGCCGCCATCCGCTGAATGCCGAACCAGAACATGCCATCAAGCACCGTCACCTGTAGCCCGCTTTCCAGCGCGGTTCTCAGACGATCGCGCGGTGCTTTGGTGTCTTTGGCTATCTGCTGAAAGGGTGCCGCCGAATTACCTGTGGCATCTTCTCGCCGGATGCGGGTTGATAAACGGTACTGAAATGCGTCAGGGATCGCGCTCAGATCGGTTTTGAGACTGTAAACACAGCCGAATCGTTTACCGTTGAAAATGACGTTTTTCTGCCGGACGGGAAGCGTTTCGCGCACGCTGGCGATCAGCTGCGGTGCACGAATCAGCAGCAGCCGGAACGGCAGTTCGAAGCTGGTAACGTAGTCCACGTTTTGCAGGGCCAGCCGCAGTCGTTCCTCAACCCCGGCGTGTACCTCACGGCATTGTTCAGTGACTTCAGCCCACTGCCGGGTAAGATGTTGCGGCTCGTTAAGCTCGGTAAAGCTGTATTTTTCAATCTGATAATCTATTCTTCCGGCCACTCTGAATTCCCTTTTGGCTACGTTTCAGCATCGGTTGTTCACTTTACCAACACCGGGATACAAGCGGAAGCCTGGCGGGCGGGCAAACCCGCAGCAAATGGGGTTTGGACCATGAAAAACGTTAATTTTTTTCGTTATAACGCCTGTATATTTCTTTTACAGAATGGATATTTCACCCCTCCGCCATGCAGGAATAAACCACAGGTTATGCCTGAAATCCGCGGATCAACGTCTGAAATTTAAGGTTTTTGCTGATAGAGCATGCGCAGTGAACTAAACAGCCTGCTTCGCTAGCATAAAATCACTTTTACGCCATAAATTGTTTTTACACTGAACGGAACGTTAAAAAATTTGTAGAATCCTCTTGGAAGCGGCAAGAAGAGCTGCGGATTTTTTAGGGGATAAGGAATGCTTGAACTGTTTGACGTTAGTTATGAAGAGTTGAAAACCACTCGCTCTGAAGAGCTGTATAAACTGAGGAAAACAACCTTCAGCGATCGCCTCGGGTGGGACGTTGTGTGCAGCCAGGGAATGGAGTCAGACGAGTTTGACGAACCGGGAACCCGCTATATCCTCGGCGTTTATCAAGGTCAGCTGGTGTGCAGCGTACGCTTTATTGCCCTCAAACGCCCGAATATGATTACGCACACCTTTAATGCCAGCTTTAATACTGTCGCGCTCCCTGAGTACGGTACAGAATCCAGCCGATTTTTTGTCGATAAGGCCCGTGCACGCCAGCTGCTGGGGGAACACTACCCGGTGAGCCAGGCGCTGTTTTTGGCGATGGTTAATTGGGCACAGCGTCATGATTATGCCAGGATTTACACCATCGTAAGCCGCCCGATGCTGACGGTTCTGCGGCGTTCAGGATGGAATATCACCGTGCTTAAAGAAGCTTATCTCAGCGAAAAGGAGCGAATTTATCTGCTGACGCTGCCCGCAGAAGACAAGGACAGAGCAATGTTGTCGAAAAAGTTTCTTAGCCGCGCGGCCTGCGAGGAACAATCTCTGGCTATCTGGCCGCTGAAGCTGCCGGTCTGATCAGATCCAATTCAACGCCCAGCCGGATAGCCTGCCGGGCGTTACTGACCCCAAGCTTGGCCACCACATTTTTGATATGAAACTTTACCGTACTGACCGAAATGCCGGTGATAGCGGCGATTTCTGCATACGTTTTTCCCATACTGGACCAGTAAAGCACTTCGTTCTCCCGCAGCGTAAACATCGCCCGATCTGCCCCCTCACGCTTTACCTGAGTCCTCTCAGCATTTAAGCCCGCCAGACGGTACATCTGCTCATTAAAATCAATCAGCAGCATCTGTAGCTCGCCCTGTCCGGTGGACAGCCGCTGCTCCAGCGCGCCCTGATCGTTACCGTCAATGATCAGCGACAGCAGTGCAAGGTTATTCATATGGTCGTGCAGAACGAAAGTGAAGCCGTTAAGAATGTTGTACTGCTTCGAAAGCGAGAAGATTTTAGTAAACCGAAGGTCCGACATCAGCGTGATGTTTTCGTCCCAGGCAAAAGGTGAGGTTCGTTTAAAGGCATTAAGGATTACCGGATCGGTGAGCTGGAAATTATTGGAGCGATAGAGACTCACCCACTCATCGGGATAACTGGAAATAATTAGAACATCTGAAGGATTCTTCTTACTGACAACGGTGAATGCATACGCAGGATTGCCATAAGGGAAAAGTTTTCTCTGTATGTATGCCTGAAGAGTATCCGTTACTGTTTGGTTTTCATCGAAGAAAGAAAACATTCAAGCTCCATGTGAATTCTGACACAACGTTAGAGCAGCACCTGCACTTTAGTATAGGCATCACAATACTTAAGAACCAATTACAAATAAACCCCTAAAGGTTACACTCATCCCCGTTGTTAAAGCATTAAAAAACCTGACCTATTGGGTCAGGTCGCTAAAACAGCCAACACCAGGAAAAAATTCCGGTCAGACGAGACATCAGTATAAAGTCATCGCTGGCCGGGAATCCCATGCTATCACCGCTTAAAAGCCCAATCAAACCACCATCTGATTGCCCGTCATCTTCAATACCTCATGCGAGTAACAGGCCGGTAATGGCTGCGCCCACTCGATGTTTACAGGAGCATCAGCGGACAAAAATGGATAAATTTTGATCGCATTAATTTCGCAAAAAACAACGGCGTCACCTTCTTTTCCCCATCATTCGCTAATCCAATAATCAGATATTTTAAGCCTATTTCCGCATTTGCCTGCATCCCTGCCCTTCTGTTAGCTTTAATTACAGCACCTCGTTTTATGTATCTTATTCAGGAGTTTGAATATTCAGCATCTGAAAAATAAATCAATCAAACTCAGGCGATGTTAAATAACCATCCGAATTTCACTCCCATTGATGGGATGTTTTACTTTAGTAAAAATAACAAATAACACTACCCGGGGTTTTCATGAAAGCATTATCAAAAGCCATATTTATTGCCGCCGTCGGAATAAGCGCATTCGGTGCCTCAGCCGCCAGCGACAATAGCGTTATCCGCTATGCCATCTGGAGTAATCCGAACGGAACCTTTAACCCGACGCTTTATTTCACCGATTACGATCGCGCGGTCATTTTTAACGTCTTTGGCCGCCTGTTTACCCTGGATAAAAATCAAAATCCACAGCCGTCACTGGCCGAGCGCTATGATTATTCTGACGACGGAAAAACGCTGACGCTGCACCTGCGTCAGGGCGTGAAATGGCACGACGGCAAACCGTTTACCGCCGAGGATGTCGCCTTTACCTATGGCTCAGAGGCGGCACCAGACTTCCCACGCGACCAGCCTGACTTCGTTAAGCACCTGGTCGGCTATGAGGATTACCATAGCGGTAAAAGTGCCGATCTCTCCGGAATAAAGGTCATTGATCCGCAAACGGTCAGCTTCTCCTTCACCGCGCCGTACGCCGCGGCCTTTGCCCACTTCGCCGATCGCCCGGTGCTGGCAAAGCACATCTGGAATGCTATTCCGGTAAAAGAGTGGAATACCGCCACATCGCTGCTGCGTAATCCGGTCGGCACAGGGCCGTATAAATTCGTTGAATTCGTCTCCGATCAGTACGTCAAACTTGAGCGTAACGAGGCGTACTTTGGCGGTGCACCAAAGATTAAAACCTTTATTTTTAAAGTCTCCAATGCCCAGACGGTACAGAACGAATTAATTAACGGCGATGTCGATATTGCCGAGCTGTCATCATGGAACAAACGTGATGTAGAAACTTATCAGAAAGCAGGCATCCGTATTGTTGAACAGCCTGGCGTCACCGCACAATATTTAAGTCTGGATACGCGAAACCCTAATCTCAGCGACCCGCGCGTGCGCCAGGCGCTGGCTTACGGCATCGATCGCCAGCTGATTGTGGATAAATTACTTTTCGGTCACGGGCTGGTATTTAATACCAAAGATCACCCGCAGAGCCAGTATTACCCGAAGGACCTCAACACCTATTCTTACGATCCGAAAAAGGCACAGGAATTATTAAAAGAAGCAGGCTGGAGCGATACTAACGGTGATGGCATCGTGGATAAAAATGGCCAGAATCTGACCTTCACCCTGAATTATCCGACCGGTAACCGCACCCGCGAATTAACCGCGCCAATTATCCAGCAGAACCTGAAAAAGATCGGCATTAACGTGGTGCTGAACGTAGCGGACTTCAATGCCACGCTGGCCATCCTGCAGGATAAAAACAAAGTTTACGACGGCGTGCTGATGGGCGGCACCTTCAGGCCGGGGCTGTATGAAAACAACTTCTGGTGGGAACGTTTCTCCACGCCGAAGCTGGATGCCCTCGCAGAGCAGTTTAATACCACCGTGGATGCCGAAAAGCTGAAAACCAGCATCGGTGACTGGCTGAAAGAGGTCAATCAGCAGGTGCCGCACGTGTGGCTTTATATCCCGAATCAGGGTTACGCGCTCAGCAAGCGGGTCAGCCACTACAGCGCCTATCCCTACGAGCCGTTTGCCGACGTCACGCAGTGGACGGTTAATCAGTAATAACGCCCGCCGCAGCCGTGGCACCCCGTGCCACGGCATCATCGTTAATCAGGAATCGCTATGCTGCGCTACGTATTACACCGACTGTTGATCCTTATTCCCGTGCTGATCGGAATTTCGGTGGTGGTGTTCTTCCTTATTAAGCTTCAGCCAGGCGATCCGTTCGTCGGTATGATCGCGCCGGAAACTACTCCGGAACAGAAGCAGGAGCTGCTGCGTCAGGCCGGCTATCTCGATCCGATCTGGATTCAGTACCTACGCTGGGCATCGCACGCCTTTGTGGGTGATTTTGGTTACTCAACGCAGAGCGGTGCGCCGGTCCTGATGCTGATTCAGGAACGGATAGTGAATACGGTGTTACTGGCGGTCAGTTCGTTATTTTTAACCCTGCTGATTGCTTTTCCACTGGGTATTTACCTTGGACTACACCGTGGTGGAAAGGTGGATACGGCCATTTCACTGATCTACTTTGTTGTTGTGTCCGTTCCGGTGTTTTTTATCGCCATTCTGCTGGTTAAGGTTTTTGCCATGAATCTGAAGTGGTTCCCGGTATCGGGGGCCACCACGCTGGGCAGCAACTACAGCGGCGTAAAGCATCTGCTGGACGTGCTCAGCCATTTGTTCCTGCCTGCAATGGCGCTGGCCGTTGCCAATATCGGGATATTCAGCCGCTATCTGCGTTCGGGCATCAGTGAGTTAATCAATCAAAACTTTGTGAAGGCGCTGTTTGCACGTGGGGTAAGCCGCTCGCGGGTGATTTTCCCCCATCTGGTTAAAAACGCCGCCAGGCCGCTGATTACCGTAGTCGGCATGGAAATCCCTTCGCTGCTGTCGGCCACACTGCTGACGGAAATCATCTTTAACTGGCCCGGTATCGGCCGCCTGAGTTTTGATGCGATCCAGGCACGCGACTACTCGCTGTTGATGGGCATCGTGCTGTTTCTGGCGGTGATTACTCTGGTGACCAATTTCCTGGTCGATATTCTCTATGCGCTGGTCGATCCGCGCATCAGGCTCAGCCAATGACGACACCCGATACCCTCAACCTTACCGCTGGTCGCGCAGGCCATCCCCTGCTGCGCGATCGTTATTTCCTCACCGGACTGGTGATTTTGCTGCTGCTGACTCTGGCTTCGCTCAGTGCGCCGTGGCTGGTCGCCTTCCACCCGGACGATATCGACCTGATGGCAATCGAAGCACCACCGGGAGACGGGCACCTGCTTGGCACCGATGAAATCGGCCGTGATGTGCTGTCCCGCCTGCTTTACGGCGGCAGAGTATCGCTATTTGTGGCGCTGGCGGCGGTCATTTTTCAGGGTGCAATCGGCATTACCCTGGGCAGTCTGGCCGGATATAAAGGCGGCGTGGTGGATACGCTGATCATGCGCCTGATCGATATCATTATGTGTTTCCCGTTTTACGCTCTGGCCATCACCCTCGCGGCGATTATGGGTGCCAGCTCGTGGAACGTGATTTTTATTATCGGCATCCTGCACTGGACCGGCATTGCCCGCCTGGTACGTGCAGAATTCCTCTCGCTGCGCGAAAGCGGCTACGTCTTTGCGGCGAAATCGATCGGCGTCAGCGGCGTCACGGTTGTATTCCGCCATCTGCTGCGTAACGCCTGTGCCCCACTGATTATCAACCTCACCCTCGCCGTGGCGAATGCGATTCTGGCGGAAGCCGCGCTGAGCTTTATCGGCCTCGGCGTTAAGCAGCCGCAGCCCTCCTGGGGAAATATGCTGGCGGCAGCGCAGAGCATTCGGGTTATCGACTACGAATGGTGGCTGTGGGTGCCGCCCGGCCTGACGATTGTGTTGATGGTACTGGCGATCAACTTCATCGGCGAAGGGCTTTCCCGCGTACTGAATCCACGACCGGCGGTGCCGGTAAAAGACATCTTAAATTAAACCAATTCCCCAAACAGGAGTGTGTAATGGCGACTGAAAACTATCACCATCTGAGCCAGGACGAACTGGCGCTGAGCGAGAAACTGGAACACTGGTTCGATCAACATCGTGCGGAGTTCGTGCAGGATCTGCTGGAGCTGGTCGCCTTTCCCAGCATCGGGGATGAGAAGCTCGCCGCACCGGGTAAACCCTTTGGACAGGAAGTAGAAAACGTCTTCCAGCACGTTATCCGCAAAGCGCAGAGCTACGGCTTCACCACTGAACAACACGACGGCTACGCCATTTCGGTACTGGCCGATACGCGGGATAGCGTGCCGGAGCTGGGGCTGATTTCCCATCTCGACGTAGTGCCGCCGGGGGATAACTGGACCTTCGAGCCGTTTAAACCGTTTGAGAAAGACGGTTTTGTCATTGGCCGTGGATCGTCAGACAACAAAGGCCCGGCGCTGCTGGATCTCTATCTGCTGCGCGCCTTCCGCGATCTCGGCGTGCCGCTGCATCACAAGCTGCGCATCGTTTACGGCGGAGCGGAAGAGATCGGCATGGCCGACATTAAATACTTCGCCGAGCACGGACCGGTTCCGCGTTTTTCGATCATTACCGACGGCGCGTTCCCGGTGAACCACGCGCAGAAAGGCGGGCTGAATCTGGTGCTGCATATTCCGGTAGGATCGGTGCTTACAGGCGTAAACGCGGGCGTGGCGGAGAATGCCGTTCCCGCTACGGCAACGCTGACGCTGCCCGCCAGCGAGGCGGCGCGGCTGGAGCAGGCGATTGCCTCCCTGCCGGAGGAGCAGCGTCAGGTACTGGCGATTGCTGCCGTTGAGCAGAACGTCCAGCTTACGGCGCGCGGCCAGTCCGGCCACGCCGCGTTCCCGGAAAATACCCGCAACGCAATCCCGCTGCTGCTGGATGCGCTGCTTGCCGCGAACCTGCTGGAGGGGGACGATCTGACAGCTGCACGAATTATCAGCCAGCTGCTGGCCGATCCCTGGGGCATCAGCGCCGGTTTTGCGGCCGAAGATGCGCCAACCGGTAAGCTTACGCTCAACGGCGGCCTGCTTACCCCACATCACAACGGTCTGAATCTGCATCTGGATATCCGCTATCCGCTGGCGACCGACAAAGACGCACTGCTGGCAACCCTGCGTAAGGCCATTGCCCCGCTGAACGGCACCCTGAGTATCACCAGCGATGCGTCGCCGATCCACGTCGATAAAGAGAGCGAGCTGGTGAAGCGCCTGCAGCAAACCTACGACACCATCGCCGAGGTGATTACCGAGCCTTACTCCATGGGCGGCGGCACCCACGCGCGCTACCTGCCGAACTCGATCACCTTTGGGCCGGGCTTCCGCCGCATTGAAGGCGAACTGTTCCAGGGCGAGTCGGTGCGTACCAAACCGGCGTTTATTCCGGCCGGTCACGGTTCTCCCCACGGCCCGGATGAGTTCGTGGTGATTGAAAACCTCAAGCGCGCGTTTAAGGTGTACGCGGTAGCGATACCCCGCCTGGACAGCTGGCTGGAGCAGGGACTGATTGATGGCGTCCACTAACTCCGTACCGCTGTTAGCCGTTAATCAGCTGTCGGTCATTTATCCGGGCCATCAGGGTGAGGTGAAGGCGGTGGACGGCGTATCGTTTACCCTGGCCGCCGGTGAGATTCTGGCGGTAATCGGTGAATCCGGCGCGGGTAAATCCGCCATTGCGCAGGCCATCCCAGGCCTGCTGCCGGGGAATGCGCGCCTGGCAGGACAGATCCTTTACCAGAATCGCGACCTGCTGAATCTGGACCGCCGCTCGCTGGCGGCGCTGCGCGGCCGGGAAATTGCCATGATTTTCCAGGACCCTTCCGCATCGCTGGACCCGGTTTTCTCCATCGGCCGACAGATGGATGAAGCGATTGCACTGTATGAACCACAGCTTTCCGCCGCGCAGCGCCGCTCCCGGGCGGTTGAGCTGCTGACGCTGACCGGTATCCCCCAGGCGGAAAAACGCCTGCGCAGCTACCCGCATCAGTTCTCCGGCGGCCAGATACAGCGCATCATGATTGCCGTTGCGCTGGCCGGAAGGCCGAAAATCCTGATTGCCGATGAGCCAACTACCGCGCTGGATGTCACCACCCAGCAGGAGATCCTCGATCTGCTGTTTCGCCTGAACCAGCAGTATCAGATGGCGGTGCTGCTGATCACCCATGATATGGGCGTGGTGGCGGATATCGCCCACCGCGTGCTGGTTATGCGCCATGGTAGAGTCGTGGAACAGAAAGCGGTTGAGCCACTGTTCTCCGCGCCCGCTCATGCCTATACCCAACAGCTGCTTGCCGCCGTGCCTTCTGCGACGGGAGAACATCACGCAGCCACATCGCCACCCGAGCCGCTGTTGCAGGTTGAGCATTTGCACATTAGCTACGCGTCCACGCTGGGCAGACGGCATCCGGTGGTTAACGATGTCTCTTTTGCTATCGGCAAGGGGGAGTTTCTTGGCCTGCTGGGTGAATCCGGGTCGGGGAAAACGACCATCGGGCGCAGCCTGCTGGGCATGATCAAACCGGACGGCGGCACCATCTGCCTGGCGGGAGAGCCGCTTTACGATGCAAAGCACCGCACCACAAAGGCCAGCCGGGCCAAAATTGGGGCGATCTTCCAGAACCCCGCAAGCTCTCTCAATCCGAAGATGAGCATCAGCCAGTCGATTGCCGAGCCGCTGATAACCCACACCTCGCTGGATCGCGCCGCGCTCGATAAACGGGTCAGCACGCTGATCGACCTGGTCGGTTTGCCTGCCGCCTGGCGGGACAGATATCCGTATGAGCTTTCCGGCGGCCAGTGCCAGCGTATTGCGATTGCGCGAGCCATTGCGCTTCGGCCACAGTTGCTGATTGCCGATGAACCCACTTCGGCGCTGGATGTTTCTATTCAGCAGTCGATTCTGGCCCTGCTGCGCAATCTGCAGCAGGAATATCAGTTTGGCTGTCTGTTTATCAGCCATGACCTGGCGGTGGTACGCAGCCTGTGCCGGTCAATTGTGGTACTGAAAAACGGCCAGGTGGCCGAACGGGGCAGCGTGGAACGCATCTTCACGCGGCCGGAGAGTGACTACACGCGTACGCTAATCGACAGTATCCCTCTGGCCGATCCGCGCTATCAGCAGGATAAGCGACGGCTGCGTGCGGAATGTCAGGAACCGCCGGTAACCGCATTACAGGTGGGTTTTGTCTGACTCGACAAATTTATTCAGGCCATTATGAATGCTCATAACGGCCTGTTTATGCTGGCAACGCTGATGCTGAAGTGACGATGATTACTTGAAGGTGACGTCAACATTCGCCGTTGCGCTGAAGATCCCTGGCGTCGGGTTATCCGTCAGCCACTTCAGGTTAGCGAGAAAGGTCTCTGTCACTTCCGTCTGTTTTTCCTGTAGTTCCTGGCCGAAATCAACCGTGGTCTGCATCGGAATCGGCGTTCTGGACATGTCGTTCTGCTTTGTCAGGAAAATCGCCACGCCGGGCCGGGTAGCCGGCAATATATAGGTGTCGTTGGCCGGGTCTGTAACCGTGCTGCTGAAACTGGCCTGTAGAGATTGCCCGGCACAGTCTCCGCCGGTCAGGGTGGCTTTAATGTTAAAAGGCACCTGTTTCGCCACTATGCCAGGTTTCGCACCGGAAGAGTTCAGCAAACCAAAATCGACGCTGGAACCGCTGTTCGCCTTCACGGTAATCTGCGGGCTGCACTGCACCACCCGAATTTTATCCAGCCCTTTAAGCCGGGCGTTAAAAGCCTGGCCCTGAACGGGATTTAATCCGCTATCGCCGTCAATCTGGAATAATGACGCCTGCGGCAACGGTGCAAAATGACCTGCCGGAGGGCGAGTACCGGTCGCCTTAAGGTATACCGAGTAACTGATGGTTATCGCCTGAGGTGCAGCCGTACTGCTCTCGTTCGCCACCGTTCCCCATCCGAGATTCGGCCCGGTTGGCCGCTCCGCGCTTTGCTGATGATTAATCGCATCGTAATCAATCCCATTAATCGAAACGCCTACGGCAAGCGAAGGGTCCAGGGCGCTAAAACCGTTTTTCGGATTCCAGTAAATCCAGGCGTGCTCGCCCTGAGCCTGGCCGTTGGTGCCCCAGCAGGTAAAGGTTGTGGTGAAATTTTGCGAGCGCCAGATAACGTTGTTGGCAACAAAATCGCTGGCGGCCAGTACGATCGGTCGCCCGATGTCGATATCCTGGCTTACGCCGCCGTTCGGCATGCTGCTGCCCGTCGCGTTGCCGTAGCGGCACTGCATCGCCGAAGCCTGCTGCATCGTCAACAACCCTGCCAGCCCCAGCAGGGTCAGAAAGGCATTACGCCTGAATCTGCTCATGTTTTGCACTTTAACGTCCCTGGCATTCTAACGAGATATTCTGATAACCCCTGGTCACCTGCTGATTACCGATACTCTCAGGTATCGGTAATACACACTGCCTGTCGGCCGTTGCGCCCCATCTGACGGTCAGTGTCTCGCCGGGCTTCACCCCGGAAACGTAGACATTGCCGTTAAGGCCAACGGTACCGCTGTTGCGTCCTTCAGCATTAAATACACTGGCACCTATCGCGGGATAGTCACCGTTAGCCAGCCGCGAGTGAATTAACAGGCTGACCCCTTTAAACGTATCAAAAGCCACTTTCACAATCGCTTTCTCCACGGGAACAACCTGCTTACTGGCCACCGGCACATCCAGCCCCGGCCCGAAGTCGCTGGTGCGGAGGGCGACATAGTTGAGGCGATACGGGTTAGCGGAAGGCACCACCGCGTAGCCGAAGCTATCAATCGCCACGCCGGGCTGGTTTTCCAGCCGCACGCCTTTGGCATCTTTCGCTTCGATCAGCATAAAGGTGTTTTGCAGCGGCTGAGTCAGGGTTGCGCCGCCGGAATGCAGCAGCAAACCACCGGCAACACCCACCCCCATCTGCTGGTATCTGCGGCTGTAAGAGTAGCTACCGTCGACGTTAGCCACGCTGCTGCTGTAGCCCAGATTCAGGTTGCTGTTCTGATCCGAAGAGCGCTTATGACCGGTGGATGCCGCGTAATTCATACGATGATCGTCGAGCAGCGTGCCGCTTATGCCCGTGTTATAGCTGTTACCGCTTTGCTTGCTGTGCGTCATGCTGACGTTAGCGGTCGTTGAATTACTGTCATTGCCCCAGCCCAGCGGAATAGAAACGATGAAATTGATACTGTGGTCAGAGTAACCGTACTGGCTATGCGTATCCTGCCAGTAAGCACCGTAGGAAATATTTTTATAAACGTCGTTGTACCCCACCTGGATCGTACGATCGCTGCCTGAGTCACCCCAGTAATTTTGATGGCTCACGTTTGCATAGAGGCTGGCACCGGTCCACAGCTGCTGATTCAGAGAGAGCTCAACCCGCTGGCGTTTATTACCATAGCGCGAGGTGTATCGCGTTCGTTTCTTACTTTCCTGGTGAGAAGCTTCACCCGGCTTCACGTCGCTGGGGTCCCAGTAGTCATCGGCATAAATACCATTTTTCCAGTTGCTGCGTTCCCTCACGGCATCGCTGAGATCGTAATAACCCGAGGTAGCATAGCGATAGCCCGCCAGCTGGAAGGTCGTACCCACCTGGTTCAGCGACTTGGAGTAAAGGAAACGGAAACTCTGCCCCTGCTTGCTGTCGCCGTTGGCCAGATCGGTATCGGAGATCGAACCGTCGACCGAAACCGCGCCCAGCTCTCCCAGGTTTTTCCCAACGCCGACGGCAGCGGAACGATAGTGCTCGGCAAGAATCACCCCGCCATAGGGAGTCAGGTTGTACTTCGTCCCCAGAGCAACGGTCCCCTGAAGCAGTTCGGGCTGATAGCCGCCGTTGCCGCTATGATATTTCCCGGCGGTGAACTGGAAGTTCCAGATCCCTTCGCGCAGCATATTCGCCACCGACGAATAGGCTACCGTAAAGTTTTTATGCGTACCGTCGGCTTCATTAACCGTTACGCTCAGGTCACCGTTATTGCTGTAGGGGAAAATATCGTTGAACTCAAACGGCCCCGGAGCAACGTTAGCGCTATAGATGATGTAGCCATTCTGGCGTATTTCGACGCGGGCATTCGTCGCCGCCACACCGCGCACCACCGGCGCATAGCCGCGCAGACTGTCCGGAAGCATTTCGTCAACACTAGACAGCTGGACGCCACGAAACTGGAAGCTGTTAAATACGCTGTTGCTGGTACTTACCTGCCCCACAGCTACACGGCTGCGCCACGGCACAATATCGGTTTCAGCCCAGGTGGCAATACTGTTCCAGTTCCCGCTGCTGCCGCTTTGCTTATCAAACGTCGAGTTATTACGCAGGCGCAGGGGACCCACGTTCAGGCCGCTGTCTAATCCCGCAAACGTATATTCAGTGTCGTCAGTATCTTTGTGCCGGTAATTGTTTTTACTGTAGTTAACGGTGTAGTTGGCAAAGAGGGCATTAATGCCTTCATCATACAGACTTACCGGAACCGCACCGCGCGCGCGCTGTTCCATCATGTTCTGCGGCACCGAAATGTCGATCTGCTGAATCGCGGCATCATAGGTTACGCTGGCTCCGGGAATAACCGCAGGTAAATCCACGCAGCGGTCTTCAGGAAGCGTTTTCGGCAGTTTAATCGCATAGCTCAACAGATCCCCGGCCTTCAGACAGGGCAGTGATGCTGCCTTTTCACCCACGTGGTGGAAAGTGATGCGCTTATGATCGACCTGGCTCAGGTTGAGATAAATATCAAAAGGATAGGTCCCAGGTGGCATGGAGTCACCCTGAGCGACAGCTCTGGCGCTACTGCGGTTTTCGCTACCGTGAACAAATGACATATTAAAAGTATCTGCCGTAGCAATCTTGCTCCACAGCAGCGGTAAGCTGGCAACCGCGATCGCAATATGGATCGACTGCGCCAGCGTGTTTATTCCATTGGTCCCGCTTCGTTGAGATGCCATTCCCTGTCTCTCTTATTGTACTGCAACGTCCCTGACTTCTGTTTTTCCGCCGAAGTCATTGATATAGCTAAAGGAAATACCTTTACTCAGGCTGACACCTGCCGGTAATTTAAACGACAGGCGGCCGCCGGGTTTCACCATATTCGCCTCAACGTTAACCGTTTTTCCGGCGCGATTTTTCAGCTTCAGAACACCGAAGGTAATATGTAGCGGCCCGTCGTTAATCACCTGCAAACCTGAATCGGTTTGCTGCCAGCGTAATTTTTTCACCTGTTTTTCGAGCGAAGTATTCAGAGAATCCGGGCGGTAAAAAAGTTTGATTCGGGTACGTACCGCAATCTGCAGAACATTATCCCGTTTGGGACTGGGTGGAATTTCCTGAACGTTAATCCACAGCAGCGTTTCTTTATCCTGAGGTAAACCTGCTCCAGAATAGATAAAACGTAGGATGGCCGTCTTCCCCGCGTCCATTTTTAGAATCGGTGGCACAACCACGATAGGCAGGTTTTTCGGCACCTGGCTTTTATCTCCCGTGTCCAGCCAGGTTTGCACCATATAAGCTTCAGAAGCATCGTTCTGGATGGGTAATGAAGCCGATTTATCAGCACCTTTGTAAATCACGCGGGTTGCATCAACCTGGATACCGGCGTAGCTGTTGAAAGCGCCCAGCATCAGCAGAGCAACGAAGAACTGTTTCATCGCTTTCCTTGCGTTTATTCATGGGCCATCCCTGGCCCGGGTTGTCCTGAAAAGGAGTTACTTATATTCGATGGTGAATGAGCTGGTTGCGTTAGCCAGTCCGGGTGTTACAACGCCAAATGAACGGTAGCGCGCTTGAAAATTAAATACCGCGGTGGTCTGTCCAACAGGAACATTCACTGTTGCTACGCTATCGCTAATGTTAGAACCGTCTGCGATAGGCAATAAATTACCATTGTTGTCGGTGATCTCAATACCAATCCCCGTTGCGGCTGAGGTACCCTCACTGCCTTCTGCACTGACGGACAGCAGTTCAAAGTGACCGGGAACGGTATTACCGTCAAAGCGCATGGTGTAATCGCCCGGATCGCAATCTTTAATCGAAACCTGGAAACCTTTAGAGGCGGATTTATCGCCAATATTCTTAAATGCCGATGTTGGGTAGGTCCCTAAATACACTTCTTTATTTTGAGTATCGGCGGTAACTTCACAAGCAGAACGCTTGATTTCTCCGGTGAATTTAACAGTGCCGTGAGAAGCCATCGCATTGTAAGTGGTTGCAGACAACACCATAGCCATCAAAGGCAGTAATACTTTTTTCATGTACAGCTCCATAGAACAATAAAATATCGATTCAGTAACGGTAATTTTTCCCGCACCGAGCATACACTCAGCGATAGCACTCCTTGCCTTAAAGGGGTATTGCTTCGATGAACTTATTGCCGGGCGCAATATAGATCAAATGGTCAACAGAAGTTAAATCGTTTAAATCGAGCATATTGTTAATCATGATAGAGGAAAGCAATCAACGGATGTAGTTAAACGCCAGATTCAGAATGATATTTGGAATATTAAACCAACCACAACAAACCGAAAAACAAACCCCTTACTTATTACTAAAACCGAAATAAAAGACCAGTAAAGTTAACCTGTTACCAATCGTAATAATCAGCTTGATGATTCCTGAAAATCAGATCCCATCCATTTTTTTAAACACTCTGTTGCGATGTAAAAACCGGTCAATCACGACTAAATATCAGAATAAAAACCATTGAAACAATAATAAGAAAACAAACGACATCAACCCGGAAAAATTACAGCTTTTAAAAAAACCAAACAACGTGAGAAACGAGACTGAAAAATCACAATAAAAACGTTCAAACAGAACCAGTAAAACCCCATTCATACCAGCTCAACAGCAACATACCTCAGAACAAAACATAACAATCACATGTAAAACAAAAGCGAAAAAAATCATAAAAAGCATCAATCGGTGCTAATTAAATTAAAGACAAAAAACACTGCGAAGTTGTTAAATATCTCATTCTTTTAAAGTGGTCCGGAGCGTTAAGGTGCATTGTGGAGAGAGATTCTCGCTCCCATTTATCGCCCAGGACGCAGCATAAATACCACGGTTCCGCGATACCAGCGTGAGGCGGAAAGCTCACGCTCATAGCGCGGCTCCCATTCGCCGTGCTGAACCAGCCCGACACGAAACGGAATATGTAACTTTTGCAGCGCGGGCAAATAGCTGGCATAGCCCTGCACACTGTGCCGCCCCTGATAGGTCTGCACCACCAGCTCATCCACCGGCAGGCGGTTCAGCGTGGCGATGTCCCCGGTACTGGCCCAGTCAAGCAGCCCGGTCACACCCAGGGCATACTCTCGCGGCAGCTTTTGCCGCAGCGCGGTCAGGAACTGCGCGTAATCATCCAGCTTTCGGGTCGCCGAATCGAAGTCGATTTGCAGGCCGACAACGTGATTACCGCTCTGGCTCCAGCGCGCCATCAAGCCAATGATTCTTGCCGAGATATCGTCCGGCATCTCCAGCGTGGTTAAGCGCACAGTTAGCCAGATGCGGGGGAAGCTAAGCCTGCTGACCGGCAGGCCCACGCGTTCAAAGACCGGCCTGCCGCGATACAGATTCACTTCTCCCTGATGCAGATAGACCACCTCTGCCTCACGCATTTCTGCCGAGCTGCCGACTCCGGACCACAGCCAGAAAGCACGATGGTCGGCGGCACGGACGCGATAGCTATCGGCGGATGAAACGGCGGCACCCGGTGAGCTGGCACGGGTGCTGCCAGCAATGGCTTCGCTCGCGCTGGAACTGACACTGCCAAAGGCCACCAGACTGCACAGCATCATTACCAGTAGTATTTGAGCCGCTGCGCCCATGGTCCGCCCCGATAGTCCGCTTTCAGACGGTTAAACCAGGCTTTACGCGCCGCCGGTTCAGCATCCTGCCCGCCGCAGTCATTGTAGCCCGACGGCGCATAGCACATCACCGCACGGTAAAGCGCAAAGCTTTTATCTTCCGGCTCGGCACGCGGATTCTGGATCACCTGCGTATAGTACGCCTGACGATTGGGTGCGCCGCCACTGCCCTCACCCACTGCGGCTCCCAACGCCAGCGTCCCATCCTGTTCCGGCCAGCTGTCCACCTTCGCCTGCGTGGTGCGGAAAAACTCGCCGAGGCAGTTCAGCGCGTGGGGGTCGTCGGAACGGGCGTTCAGCGTGCTGACCGTCTGCTCCAGCGAGGCACAGCGATAGCCCGGTTCGGCTTTTTCGCCCGTCCAGTTAAATACCGTCAGATCGACGTCGGAAAAACTGTTGTCCACCAGCGGCTGGGTGATATGGCTGCCCAGCGCCTTATCCTGTAGCCAGTCGCCGTAGCGCCCGGCAATCAGGTCTTTTACCAGCAGGGTGTGCAGTGCGATGGTCTTCTCTTCGCTGCTGCTCCCCTCTTTTACCTGCTGACGCAGCAGGTCGGGGGTCGCCAGCTTCTTCAATACCAGCGAGCGGTAGCGCAGGTTGGTCACCGGGCTGTCGGCGGCAAAGATTTGTCCGGTCTGCCCGCTGTTGACCAGCGTCGCCGCCAGCATCGCCTGTAGCATCTGCTGCTGCTCTTTATCTTTGGCTATCGTGAGCAGATGCAGCCAGTGCTGGCGCGCGGCATCCCAGTTTTTCTGATCCATCAGCACGTCGCCGTACAGCACCTGCTGACTGAAGGCCAGAATGTCATGCTCGGGCAGGGATTCCACCGGTTTAATGGCGTCGAGCACCGTGGCGTAATCCTGCTTCTGCTCTGCCAGCAGCAGCGTCAGGTACTGCCACAGCGGCAGCTGCTGGCCCCTGTCGAAAATCGGTTTGATCTGCTCAAGATACGCCCGATCCACACAGGGTGCTTTGCCGTCGCATTCCGTGCTGCGCATCAGGCGTAGCGTCTGGGTAAAGGTCAGCAGCGGGGCTTCCGGCGCATTGAGGAAATACGCCTCGTTGCGGGTCAGATCCTTACTGAGCAGCTTATCGTCAACCTCGGCTATCAATGCAATGAGCGATTCCACGCTGCCCGCCTGCTTCAGCGCCTGCTCGGATTCCTGCGCCAGCGAATCCCAACCCTCAAGATACCAGTTAATGCGGCGCAGCATGCCGCGTGCCGATTCGGCATACAGGCCATCCGGCCATTTTTGCAGATAGGCCTGCGCCTGATTAAGCGCCTCCGTGGCGGCGGCTTTATCAATGTTTTTCACATCAAAATCACCGTACATGCCGCTGGCGTTAGCGCTACTGCGGTTCAATCCTGTACGCATCAGCATATAGGCGGCCGTTTCAGCCAGCCACGGCTGCTGACCTGCACTCAGCGCGGTGAAGGCGGTGGCCGCCGCCGCATAGTCACCGGCATAGAACTGGTTTGCCGCCAGCAGATAGTGCTGAAACTGCCCGGCCACGGTGTTTTCCGGGTAGTTCAACGCCGCAATAGCAGCCTGCGCTTCAGCGCTGCCGTTGACCTTGAGCCGCGCCAGAGCCAGCGACTGCCGCTGTTCCGGGGTCAGCGAGGTTTCCGCCAGCAGCGCGCGGTAAAACTGTTCGACGGATTCGAGCGTGTTGGACACGTGGCGATCTTCCAGGCCATCGTTCTGCTGGCGGAAGCCGTCCAGCAGGGCATCATCTACGCCTATCTGCCTCGCCTGCATCGCCAGCGGCAGCTCGGCGACCGAGGCATCCTGCGCCGCCTCATCCTGCATATGGTCGTACCATTCCGACAAATGCGGTGCAAAATAGTAGTTACGACTGTGAACAACATCGATGGATTCCGGCAGTACCGGCAGCGGGAAGGCCTTTTTCTCACCCAGCAGCCGCAGCAGGTTATCGCGGGTATCGTTACCAATATCGAGCACCGGCGGGCTGCTTATCAGGCACCCTTTAGCACTCCAGGGGCAGCTCCCCATATCCGACGAAGCCTGCGCCCACTGGCTGAACAACCCCACGCTGCCTGCTGCCAGCATCCATCCCAACACGTTGTTATGTTTCACTATCGGCTCCTTTCCTGCGAAATCGCGCATTATCATCCTGAAGAGTAGTACCTATTTAAGCAGGAAACTCACCGGCCTTAATCGTCCAGGCGCTGTGGTGGTGCTCCATGCCGATTTTCGGGTAGTAGCCTTCTGCCAGCGGTGCCGCTATCAGTATCAGGCGACAGGCGGCATCAAGCTGGCGGCAGGTTTCCGCAATCAGCGCCTTGCCGATGCCGCCCTTCTGGACCTTTTCGGACACGGCGAGGTCGGACAGGTAGCAGCAGAAGGTGAAATCCGTCACCGAACGGGCAACGCCAACCAGCGCCTCACCCTGCCACGCGGTTACCGTCAGGTTGGCATGCTTCAGCATCTTCGCAATGCGATCGTCATCCGCCAGCGGCCTTCTTGCGCCTAACGAGGTTTCACTCAGCAGATCGATAAACTGCTGCGAAGTGATCGGATAATTCACCCGATAAACAATATCTGCGTCGTTTTCCATAGCCCGGTCATCCCCTGTTCGATTACACATATCTTTGTGAAACATCACCTTATGCCAGTTATTTCTGCTTAGCAACGTCGCTCAGATTAGCACTTGCCGGTGACACACGCATGAAGCTGCACCGCTTTCGCTGCCAGCGAGATCTGCATCACATAATTCAGTGGGTTAGCTTCAGAGCGAAACCGCTCAGCCCCTCAAGCAACCGCTCACTGCTGCATATGACCGCTTAACCACTCTTTCCACCGCTCAGGGGGAAAAATTGCCACCATATACCCAGCATGATTTTGTGCCCTTCGATAAAAACTCAGAGGCTCAGCCGGGATGCTGAGATCGTTTTCATCAATTATAAAAACCAGGTTTCCTATGAATAAAAACTCATTATTCAAACATATCCCCTGGATGATTCTTGGAATCATCGGGGCATGTTGTCTGGCCGTCGTCGCCCTGCGGCGCGGCGAGCATATCAGTGCACTGTGGATCGTCGTCGCTTCCGTGTCGGTCTATCTTGTCGCCTACCGCTACTACAGCCTGTATATCGCCCAGAAGGTGATGAAGCTCGATCCAACGCGATCGACGCCGGCGGTGATTAATAACGATGGTCTGAACTATGTACCGACCAACCGCAATGTGCTGTTTGGTCACCACTTTGCGGCCATTGCCGGTGCCGGTCCGCTGGTCGGTCCGGTGCTCGCCGCGCAAATGGGCTATCTGCCCGGCGTGCTGTGGCTGCTGGCGGGTGTGGTGCTGGCCGGTGCGGTGCAGGACTTTATGGTGCTGTTTATCTCTTCCCGCCGTAACGGCGCTTCGCTCGGCGAGATGATCAAAGAAGAGATGGGCCCGGTCCCCGGCACCATTGCGCTGTTCGGCTGCTTCCTGATTATGATTATCATCCTCGCCGTGCTGGCGCTGATCGTCGTTAAGGCGCTGGCGGAAAGTCCGTGGGGCGTATTTACCGTCTGCTCGACGGTGCCGATCGCGCTGTTTATGGGCATCTACATGCGCTACCTGCGGCCCGGCCGCGTGGGTGAAGTGTCGGTGATCGGTATCGTGCTGCTGGTCGCCTCTATTTACTACGGCGGCGTGATTGCGCACGACCCGTACTGGGGCCCGGCGCTGACCTTTAAAGACACCACCATTACCTTCACGCTGATCGGTTACGCGTTCGTTTCCGCCCTGCTGCCGGTATGGCTGATTCTGGCACCGCGCGACTATCTGGCTACCTTCCTGAAAATCGGGGTGATCGTCGGCCTGGCTATCGGCATCGTGATCCTCAATCCTGAGCTGAAAATGCCGGCCATCACCCAGTATATCGATGGTACGGGTCCGCTGTGGAAAGGTGCGCTGTTCCCGTTCCTGTTTATTACCATCGCCTGCGGCGCGGTGTCCGGCTTCCATGCGCTGATCGCCTCCGGCACCACGCCGAAGCTGCTGGCCTGTGAAACCGACGCACGCTTTATCGGCTACGGTGCCATGCTGATGGAGTCCTTCGTGGCGGTAATGGCGCTGGTAGCGGCGTCGATTATCGAACCGGGTCTCTATTTTGCGATGAACACCCCGCCGGCCGGTCTGGGCATCACCATGCCTAACCTGCACGAGCTGGGCGGTGAAAACGCGCCGATGATCATGGCACAGCTGAGAGAAGCGACCGCGCACGCGGCGGCAACCGTCAGCTCCTGGGGCTTCGTGATTACCCCGGATCAGATCCTGCAAACGGCAAAAGATATCGGTGAGCCTTCGGTACTGAACCGTGCCGGTGGTGCACCAACGCTGGCCGTGGGTATCGCCCACGTCTTCCACAAGATTGTGCCGGTGGCCGATATGGGCTTCTGGTATCACTTCGGTATTCTGTTTGAGGCGCTGTTTATTCTGACCGCGCTGGATGCCGGTACGCGTTCAGGCCGCTTTATGCTGCAGGACCTGCTGGGTAACTTCGTGCCGTTCCTGAAGAAAACCGACTCGCTGGTGGCAGGAGTTGTAGGCACAGCAGGCTGCGTGGGCCTGTGGGGCTACCTGCTGTATCAGGGCGTGGTTGATCCGCTGGGCGGCGTGAAGAGCCTGTGGCCGCTGTTCGGTATCTCTAACCAGATGCTGGCCGCCGTGGCGCTGATTCTGGCGACCGTGGTGCTGGTGAAAATGAAGCGCACCAAATACATCTGGGTGACCGTGCTGCCAGCCGTCTGGCTGCTGATCTGCACCACCTGGGCGCTGGGCCTGAAACTGTTCAGCAACAACCCACAGATGGAAGGCTTCTTCTATATGGCCGGGCAGTATAAAGAGCGTATCCAGGCAGGCGGTGCCGAGCTGACCCAGCAGCAGATCAACAATATGCATCATATTGTGATCAACAACTACACTAACGCCGGACTGAGTATCCTGTTCCTGATTGTGGTGTACAGTATTATCTTCTACGGCATTAAAGCGTGGATGAAGGCGCGCCAGACAGATCAGCGCACCGACAAAGAAACGCCTTATGTCCCGGTGCCGAAAGAAGGGGTGAAAGTCTCTTCCGGCCACTGATAATCTCTGAATCTCAGCCCCGCGATGCGGGGCTGTCTCCTGCCTGACGGCGGGGGATCACCAAAGGAGCGGCGTATGTTTGATAACTTAGGCGCGGCAAAAAAATACCTCGGTCAGGCGGCAAGAATGCTGGTAGGCATCCCCGATTACGATACCTACGTCCTGCATATGCAGACCAATCATCCGGACAAACCGGTGATGACCTATAAGGAATTTTTCCGCGAACGCCAGCAGGCCCGCTACGGCGGCGACGGCAAAGGCGGAATGCGCTGCTGTTAACAGGAACGATTATGACCCCGATTGCAGTCACCGTTTTAACCGGTTTCCTCGGCGCAGGTAAAACCACCCTGCTGCGCCATATCCTGCATGAACAGCAGGACTACAAAATCGCCGTCATTGAAAATGAGTTCGGCGAAGTCTCGGTAGATACCCAGCTGATTGGCGATCGCGCCAGTCAGATTACCACCCTGACCAACGGCTGTATCTGCTGCACCCGCTCTAACGAGCTGGAAGATGCGCTGCTGGATCTGCTCGGTGGTCTGGACAACGGCAGCCTGAGCTTTGACCGGCTGGTGATTGAATGCACCGGCATGGCGGACCCCGGCCCGATCCTGCAAACCTTCTTCTCCCACGAAATTATCTGCGAGCGCTATCTGCTGGACGGAGTGATTACCCTGGTGGATGCGGTGCATGCCGACCAGCAGTTAAACCAGTTCAGCCTGGCGCAGTCACAGATCGGCTACGCGGATCGCATTCTGCTGAGTAAAACCGACGTCTCCGGCGATAACACCGCGCTGACCGAACGCCTTCAGCGCATCAACGCCCGCGCGCCGATCTATCCGGTGATCCACGGCCAGATCGACCTCGCCCTGCTGTTTGATACCCGCGGCTTTATGCTGGAGGAGCAGGTGGTGGTGGCGAAACCCCGCTTCCAGCGCATTCACGAGGCGCAGAACGCCATCTCATCGATCGTGGTGGAGTTTGACTACCCGGTGGTGCTGGGTGATGTGTCGGCGGTAATGGAAAACCTGCTGGGCAGCTTTGCCGAAAGCCTGCTGCGCTATAAGGGGATGCTGTGGATCGCCGACCAGCCGTGCCGCCTGCTGTTCCAGGGCGTGCAGCGACTCTACAGCGCCGACTGGGATCGCCCATGGGAAGCGGACGAGCAGCCGCACAGCACGCTGGTGTTTATTGGTGTGAACCTGCCGGAAGCGGAGATCCGAAGCGCCTTTGACGGACTGAGGATGGACCAGCCTGCCGCACAGTAGCTACTTCATCCTGTTCAGTTAGCGACGGCGAACCGACATGGTTTAGCCGTCGCGCAACGGCAGCGCATCCCACCACATCCTTGCCGTTACCCGCCCGCGATCGCTGCCTCATCGCCGGGCAAGCGCCTCACTTTTCCCGGCCAGCCCACACCACCATCACCCGGTCATCGCCCTTTTCGCGCACAAAGCCGTAGCCCTGCGGCAGCGTCAGCGCGGTCTGCTTCCCGGCACCCAGCGCCGGATGGCGGGCGCGAAACTGCCCGATCCGCTGCCAGTGCAGCAGGCTGGCCGCTGCGCTGCCGTTGAGATCCTGCCAGTTCATATCCGATCGTGTGCCCTGTAGCGGGTCCGATCCGGTCGGGCCAAACGGACGTGCGGATTCATCACCGTAAAAGATCTGTACGGCACCGGGTGCCAGCAGCAGCAGCTCTGCCGACGTTGAGCCACCTTCGCGGAACAGGCGAGTATCGTGCGAAGACAGATAGCTGAGGACGTTGAAATCCTGGAGTTTTTCCGCCATCTGCTGCCAGACACCGTCCATATTCGCCAGACAATTCGCCGCGCTGGCGGCCTGATCCTGGTAATCAAAATTGATCATCGCATCGAAGCCGTGCTGGTAGTAGGCGCTTTGCATCACGCCGTGCCCCCAGGATTCACCGGTCATCCAGAACGGCGCATCATCGATTTTTTTCTGCGGATTGGCCTGCTTCCACGCCGCCAGCGCCTCGCTGGCCTGCGTTTTTAGCTGCTGCCAGGCTTCCAGCTCAACGTGTTTGGCGGTATCCACGCGGAAACCGTCGATGCCGTAGTCGCGCACCCACTGGCTCAGCCAGTGAGTCAGGTAATCGCGCGGCGTGGCTCCGGCGATTTCCCGCGCGGCGGTATCGGGCTTATGGCGATAAAACAGCGGCAGTCCGGAAGGTTCGGTGGATTCGGTTTTCAGATCCGGTAAAAAGGCCAGCGACATGGTCAGATCGTCAAAACCGGGGTTGTCGTAATCGCCAATATCGGTACGTATCCACTTTTTTCCCCACCAGTTTTGCCAGGCGGTTTTGTCGCTGAAGTTGATGTAGTCGTTAAAGCTGTGCCAGTTCTGCCCGGCGGCGGGCTGCCAGTCGGTCCAGCGTTCACCAAGGATCTTGCCGCGCTCGGGCTCGTTCAGATAGAGCGCGCCGAACTGATAAGTTTGCATATCCGCCAGCGTCGCGTAGCCCGCGTGATTCATCACCACGTCAAACAGCACGCGGATGCCGCGCCGGTGTGCCTCATCCACCAGCGTACGCAGGTCGTTTTCATCGCCCATGTTGGCATCCAGCCGCGTCCAGTCCTGGGTGTAATAGCCGTGGTAGGCATAGTGCGGGAAATCGCCTTTCGTGCCGCCGCCCACCCAGCCGTGGATCTGCTCCAGCGGCGAGCTGATCCACAGCGCGTTAACGCCCAGCTGCTGCAAATAATCGAGTTTGCCGGCCAGGCCTTTCAGATCGCCGCCGTGAAAGGTGCCGATCTCCTGCATGCCGTCTTTATGCCGCCCGTAGCTGTGGTCGTTGGACGGGTCGCCATTGGCAAAACGGTCGGTCAGCACGAAATAGACCGTGGCGTTGTGCCACTGAAACGCTGCTGCCTGATGGGTTTTCTCTGCTTCAAGCAGCAGGAGTCCGTTACTTTCCGCCGCTGGCTGCAGGGTAATTTTTCCGTCGCGGACGGTGGCGGTTTGCAGGCTGTAAAAGTCCCGCACCACGCTGCCTTCAGCAAAGGTTTGCCCGACGGGGATAGTCAGCGGTTTCCCACTGCTCACCGGGCACTGGCGAGCCACGACGGCAGGCGCATCGCTCGCGCCCTTCACACTCAGCAGCAGCGTGGGCGTACCGGAGCGGGTATCCAGCTGCACCTGATAATCACCGTCGCGGAAAATTCGCCACTGCGGCGCGCTGCCGCTACAGGGTTTCAGCGACAGCATCTGGTTAAGCCTGATGTCGCCCGATGGCTGCCAGCACTGCTCCCCCTGCTTCAGAGTTATCGACTGAGCGCCTTTTTTCAGTGGGGCATGGCTGCGCCAGACGCCGGTACCGTCGTCGGTCAAAGGCGGGAAATTAGAAGCGGTCCAGTTAGCGCAGGCAATACCGGGCAGTAAGAGCAGAAGTAACGCTGAGTGTTTCATTAAAGAGCCCCGTCATGGCGATTTTCCCCAGTGTGCCGCTGAAGTCAAACGGGTGAATCATCCCCTTTAAAAATCCGCAGGGAGGAGAGGCGGGGATGAGATAACAGACCGTTTTCGCGACATTCTTCAGGGCGAAAAACACTATTTGCATCAAAATTTGATCGATTTTCATACGATTTATCGTGACATGATTTCGGAATTGGACTATTTCTGTACGTGCCCTGTGAGGTTATTTTTGGTACAATTTCCGATTCATCCGACAAAAAAGCGCATAACGAAAGGATTGGAATGCTTACATTCGACCAGGAGAGCTAATGATATCGATACCCAAGCGACGACCTGGGGCGGCGATACTCATGTTTTTCACCCTGATGTTTTCAGGGGGCGTGCTGGCAAAGACGCACGCAGAAACAACGAGTCACAAAGCCCACGTCGTTAAGACCAGCGTTAAGAAACAGGCAAGCAGTAAACAAGAGTATTCTCGCAATAGTGTTAAGAGTAGTTCACTTCCTGATTTGCGAAAATACCCTTCCGGAACCCCAAGGAAAAAAGCGTTTCTCCGGACGGTTATGCCTTATATCACCAGCCAGAACGCGGCGATTACCGCCGAGCGTAACTGGCTGCTCAGTAAGCAGTACACCAGTCAGTGGTCGCCTGCTGAACGCGCGCGCATGAAGGATATTGCCACACGCTACAAAGTGAGCTGGTCCGGCAATACGCGCCGTATCCCGTGGGACGCGCTGCTGGACCGCGTGGATATTATCCCCGACAGCATGGTCGCCACCATGGCGGCGGCAGAGAGCGGCTGGGGCACCTCGAAGCTGACGCGCAGCAACAACAATCTTTTCGGCATGAAATGCGCGAAAGGGGGCTGTAAAAATGGGCCAGGCAAGGTGAAAGGCTACTCCCGCTATGATTCCGTGCAGGAGTCAGTTGCGGCTTACGTGGCTAACCTGAATACCCACGCGGCCTATGCGTCGTTCCGTAAATCCCGCGCTCAGCTGCGCAAAGCGGATCAGGAAGTGACGGCAACGGCGATGATCCACAAGCTGAAGGGCTATTCCACCCGCGGTCAGAGCTATAACAACTACCTGTTCGCCATGTATCAGGATAACCAGCAGCTGATTGCTGCACATATGTAAATTCCCGCCTTTAACGGGCTGTCGGGCCAGCTGGCCTACAGCCCCAGCGCTTCCTTCAGACTTTTCAGATAGCGGCGGCTTACCGGAACGGTATGGCCGTCGCGCAGCAGCAGCTCCGCCTGACCGTTATCCTCCAGACGAATTTCCTTTAGCTGGGTCATATTCACCAGATACTGTCGATGGCAGCGCAGCAGCGGCGTACGGCTCTCCAGCGTGCGCAGCGTCAGCTCGGTAAAACCCTCTTTTCCGTCCTGGCTGGTGACGTAAACGCCGCTCATGCGGCTGCTGACGAACGCCACCTCATCCATTTGCAGCAGCCAGATGCGGCTGTGCCCACTACAGGGAATATACTTCAGCGGCTGCTGGTTCTCCGGCAGCAGAGAAATATCCTGTACCTGCCGCTCCTGGCGCAGCCGCGCCAGCGTCTTGCCCAGCCGCTGCTGCTCGATGGGTTTTAGCAGATAGTCGAAGGCATGTTCCTCAAACGCCTGGATCGCGTACTCATCAAAGGCGGTCAGAAACACAATATAGGGACGATGCCGCCGATCGAGCATCCCGGCCATCTCCAGCCCGCTGATGCGCGGCATCTGGATGTCCAGAAACAGTACGTCCGGCCGCAGATTATTCACTGCACCAATCGCCTCAATCGCATTGCTGCATTCGCCGACAATCTCGATATCGCTCTCGTCCTGTAGCAGGAAGCGCAGGTTTTCACGCGCCAGCGGCTCATCATCAACAATCAGCACTCTTAACATGCGGTTTCCTCCATCGGCAGGCGCAGCGTCACGCGGGTAAAGCAGTCCGGTTCGCAGCTGACCGTCAGCCCGTAGCCGTCGCCAAATCGCGCGCGCAGGCGCTTGTCTACCAGGCTCATACCTAATCCATTGCCGCTGCTTTTCGGCTGATACAGCCCGGCATTATCCTCTACTTCGACAATCACATGTTGCCCTTCACTGCGGGCGCGGATAGTAATCGCCCCACTGCCCAGCAGCTGCGAGGTGCCGTGCTTAATGGCATTTTCCACAATCGGCTGTAGCGTGAAGGCCGGTAAATGCTGATGCGCCAGCGCCTCCGGCACCTGCATCTCTACCCTTAGCTGCGACTGGAAGCGCGCCAGCTCAATTTGCAGATAGGCATTGATGTGCTCAATCTCATTGTCCAGTGTGACAATCTCGGAAGGCCGCTTGAGGTTTTTACGGAAAAAGGTCGACAGATACTGCACCAGCTGCCCGGCGCGCTCACCGTCGTGGCGGATCACCGCTTTCAGGGTATTTAGCGCGTTAAACAGGAAGTGCGGGTTAACCTGGGCATGCAGCAGCTTGATCTCCGACTGCGCCAGCAGCGCCTCCTGCCGCTCGTATTTCCCCGCCAGGATCTGCGCCGACAGCAGCTGCGCAATCCCCTCCCCCAGCGTGCGGTTGATCGAGCTGAACAGGCGGTTACGCGCTTCGTAGAGTTTGATGGTGCCAATCACCCGCTGGTTCTCTCCGCGCAGTGGGATCACCAGCGTCGAGGCCAGCTTGCAGTTAGGGTGCAGCGAACAGCGGTAAGGCACTTCGTTGCCGTCGGCATAAACCACTTCACCGCCTTCGATGGCGCGCCAGGTATAGCTGGAAGAGATCGGTTTTCCGGGCAGATGGTGATCGTCGCCGATACCGGTAAACGCCAGCAGCTTCTCCCGATCGGTGATCGCCACGGCGCTGATATCCAGCTCTTTGTACAGCACCTGCGCCACCTTCATGCTGTTTTCTTCGTTAAAGCCCTGCCGCAGTATCCCTTCGGTGGAAGCCGCCACCTTCAGCGCGGTGGCGGAAAACGCCGAGGTATATTTTTCAAACATCGCCCGCTTATCGAGCAGGATGCGCATAAACATCGCCGCCCCCAGGGTATTGGTCACCACCATCGGCGCAGAAATACTCCCCACCAGGTGCAGCGCGTCCTGGAACGGCCGGGCGATCAGCAGAATAATCAGCATCTGCACCACTTCGGCAACAAAGGTGATTGCGCCCGCGGTCAGCGGGTTGAACAGCTTATCGATGCGACCGCGCCGGATCAAAATGCTGTGCAGCAGGCCACCGAGCAGCCCTTCGGTAATGGTGGAAACCATGCAGCTCAGCGCGGTCATCCCGCCCATCGAATAGCGATGCAAACCGCCGGTCAGCCCGACCAGCCCACCGACCACCGGGCCGCCGAGCAGGCCGCCCATTACCGCGCCGATCGCCCGGGTATTGGCGATGGAGTCTTCGATATGCAGACCAAAGTAGGTGCCCATAATGCAGAACACGGAGAAGGTGATATAGCACAGCAGCTTGTGCGGCAGGCGCACCGAAACCTGCATCAGCGGGATAAACAGGCGGGTTTTGCTCATCAGCCAGGCAATAACCAGAAACACACACATCTGCTGCAACAGCAGTAAAACTAAATTGAACTCGTACATGCCCTGCCGTCCACAACCGTTAAGGCGGATAACATACCGCTATTAGCGAAACGTTTCTTTGCCACAGGCCAGAAAAATGCGATCGCGCAGGTCACTTTTTACGTTGAGAAGGGAAATCGGGCAGCACCGCGGCGCTGCCCGTTAAGGAGAGTCGCTTACGGGCGATGCCCGCTGACGTCATTTTGATAGCTGAGCAGGAAGCGCTGGGTGCGCTGATGCTGCGGCCGGGTAAAGATCTGCTCCGGCTCGCCGTCTTCCACAATCGCGCCGTCGGCCATAAAGATAATGCGGTCGGCAATATCACGGGCAAACGACATCTCGTGGGTCACCAGCAGGATGGTGGTCTGATGATCGATAATTGAGCGGATCACCTGTAGCACCTCCTGTACCAGTTCCGGGTCCAGCGCCGACGTCGGCTCATCCAGCAGGATCACCTTCGGCTTCACCGCCAGCGAACGGGCAATCGCCACGCGCTGCTGCTGGCCGCCGGAAAGCATCGCAGGATAGCTGTCGGCCTTCTCGCGCAGGCCGACCTTCTCCAGCAGATTCAGCCCGATGGCATCCGCTTCCGCCTTCGGCATTTTTTTGCCGATAATCAGCCCTTCGGTGATGTTTTGCAGTGCGGTTTTATTTTTAAACAGGTTGTAGTGCTGGAACACCATGCCGGTTTGCTGGCGCAGGGCGTTTTCCTGTTTGGTACTGATTTTGGCGACATCCACCGTCAGATCGCCGATGGTCAGCGTGCCGCTTTCCGGCTTCTCCAACAGATTGATGCAGCGCAGCAGCGTTGATTTCCCCGAGCCGGAAGGCCCGATAATCGCCACCACTTCCCCCTGCGCCACCGAAAGATCAACGTCCTTCAGCACGTGAGTTTTGTCATAAAATTTATTCAGCTTGCTAATCGTCAACATCGGCTGGGTTCCTTAGCGATAAGGCCGGTTAAGGCGCTTTTCCAGACGCTTTTGCAGCATGGTCAGCAGAATGGTCACGGCCCAGTAGATCAGCGCCACCGCGATATAGCTTTCCAGGAAGCGGAAGGAGTTACTCGCCAGGATCTTGGTCTGCGAGAAGATCTCCGTTACGCCCACGGTAAAGGCCAGCGATGACTCTTTAATCAGCATAATCAGATAGTTGGCCATACCCGGCACGGCAACGCGAATGGTCTGCGGCAGAATAACCCGGCGGAACCCCTGCCAGCGGGTCAAACCCACTGACAGGCAGGCTTCCATCTGGCCCGGCTCGATGGCGTTCATCGCGCCGCGGAACTCCTCGGCGAGGTTGGCGGCGTTCTTAAAGCTGAGCGCAATAATGGTCGCAGAGATCGCGTTCATCATGCTGATGCCGGGGAACAGCTGCGGGATACCGAAGTAAAAAATAAACAGCGTCACCAGCGTCGGCACCGAGCGGAAAAACGAGATATACAGCTCGGCCAGCGGAGTCAGGATCATGATGCGGTTGCGGATCAGCAGCGCAAGGCCAACGCCCATCACCGAAGCGATCACCATCGAGGTGACCGCCAGGAACAGCGTCATCGGTAAAAAGCTGAGCAGCGAAGGAAACGCCTCCAGCATAAAACGCAGATCGAAATTCATCGGCTTACTGTTCCTTGCTGACGTCCTGTTTCAGATACTGCTCGGACAGTTTGGTCAGCGTACCGTCGGCGGCCAGTTCTTTCAGCGCTTCATCAAACTTGGTGCGCAGCTCGTCGCCCTGGGCATTTTTCACAAACGGGAACGCTTCCTGATAGCGATAGACCGGGTTACCGGACAGTTTCAGTGGCAGGCGGGAGTTATCAATCAGCAGCTGTGCACCCGCGCGGTCCATGATGTAGGCGTCAATACGGCCCAGCGCCACATCCTGCACGATAGCGCTTGGCTCTTCGTAGGTGTGGATGTTGATACCGGCATCCGGGTAGTTTTTACGCAGGAAGTTCTCTTTGCTGCTGCCTACATCCACGCCCAGGCGCTTGCCTTTCAGATCGTCGATAGTCTGGATAGAGTCGTCGTCTTTGCGGGTCACCAGCTGCGCGCCGGAATAGATGTAGGTCTGGGAGAACTGGTATTTTTCACGGCGTTTTTCGTTGGCTTCAACCTGGTTGGCGATGGTGACGATTTTGCCGGAATCCAGCATACCGAACAGGCCGGTCATATCAGCAGTGGTTAATTCCACACGGGAATAACCCAGCTTTTTCGCCACCGCGTTTACAACCGCAATATCATAGCCTTCTAAATCCTTGCCGTTTTGACGGTAGGAGAAACCAATACTCACGCCGAATGTACCGACCTGAAGGACCTTTTCTGCATCGGCGGCTTTCTCTTTATTATTATCACAGCCGGCCACCAGAACCGATAACCCCAGAACCAGTGCGAGAATACCTTTATTTGTAGATTGCATTATTTACCCTGATTTAAATTTTCTAGAAATAACAATATTATAGAGGCGAAAACGTATAACGCGGCGCCGGGATGCTTGCTACCAACAAAAAGGAATAAGATATAACAGAAGGTTATATAAAATTCCCAGATGAAACAGGATAGCAGTTGCACCGCCGGTATAGTTAATAAAATAATAAGAACCATCTTAATCCGCAAAATAACGGATTTTCTAACCAGAGAGAGAATTATGCGTATTGTAGCCTGTGGTGACCTGCTATTTTCCAGCCGTAACCTGGTCAACCGCCTGGATAAAAGAATTATTAACTTACTTCAGGGGGCAGATGCAGTGTTTGCTAATGCTGAATTCAGCTGCCCGCAGCCGAATATTCCCCCTGCGGCAGGGCGTGGCTACATCACGGCCGTCAAACCGGCAACGCTGGATGAGTTTGTCGATCTGAACATCAAGCTGGTTTCCTTCGCCAACAACCACACCGGTGACTTCGGCTGGGAAGGCGTGCTGAGCACCATCGACGCGGCGGAAGCACGCGGACTGGTTCCCTGCGGCGTAGGCCGCAACCTCGACGATTCCCGCCTGCCGCGCTTCCTTGATACCGCCACCGGTCGCGTGGGTGTGGTGGCGCTCGGCTCAACCCGTTCTGAAGTGTTCCTGGCCGCCAACGGCGGCGCGGGCACCGTACCGCGTCCGGGCCTGAACCCGCTGCGCTGGGGCCGCGCCTACGTGCTGCCCGACGAACAGTTCGAGCAGCTGAAAAACATCACCCGCCTGCTGGGCACCGATGAAAGCGTGCGCGAAGGCATGCGCGTTGAGGTGATGGCCGACAAGGGGCCGGACGAGTTTAAATTTGGCTCGCTGTTCGAAAGTTCTCTGCAAATTGAGCGCGGCGAGAAAGCCGGTGTACGCACCTGGTACAACGAGCAGGACTGCCAGGAAAACGAACACAGCGTGCGCGATGCCGCCAACCGCAGCGACTTTACGCTGGTCAGCCTGCACACCCACGAAGGCGATAAAGACAGCTGGTACAGCCCGGACGCGCCCGAGTTCGTCGAATCCTTCGCCCATCGCGCGGTAGAGGCCGGTGCCGATGCGGTAGTCTGCCACGGGGCGCACTTTATGCGCGGGGTGGAAATCTACAACGGTAAGCCGATCTTCTATAACCTCGGCAGCCTGCTGATGGAATTCGAAGCCGGTGAATCGATTATCGGCCCGGAAATGTACCAGGCCTACGGCCATAAAGTGGATGCGCGCCCGTCGGATCTGCATCGTGCCCGCGCGAAAAACAGCGCAGGCGAGTTCACCGGTTTTAATGCCGAAGCGCGCTTCTCACAAAACGCTCTGGCGGTGTTTGACGTGGAAGGCAGCAATATTCGCGTGCAGCTGCTGCCGCTGGATCTGGGTATGGACAGCCCGCGCGTACTGGATCGCGGCCTGCCGCAGATCGTTAGCCACCAGCAGGGGCATGAGATTGCCGCACTGCTGACACGCATGAGCGAACGCTACGGCACCGAGTTCAGCTACCAGGAACAGGACGGTATGATCGCCTTTAACGCCCGTTAAGCGTCATTAAATACATCCGGTCGCCGACCGGATGTATACTTTGACTATTGATAAATAAAGGAACCGGGCCGAAATGGATGTAATACCCCCCCACCCACAGCGTAAAACACGGCTGGCAGCCTTCATCTTCGCCGCCACCTCACTGTTCTCTGCCGCCGCTAACGCGTGGCAGCCGATTGATATTGATGATGACAGCGTGCTGCGTTCCCCGCCTTCGATTGCGGTGCGTAACGGTACACTCTACTTCGACGGCAAAATCATCGAAGGCTCCGCGGAAGCGTTGCTTCGCCAGCTGGACATGCGGCGGGTGGAAAAAGTCTCGTTCAACAGTATCGGCGGCGATGCCAAAGAAGCGATGGAGATGGGCCGTGAAATTCACAAGCGCAAAATGGATGTGGAAGTCAGAAACGTTTGTGCCTCCGCCTGCGCTAACTATATCTTTCCCGCCGGGAAAAATAAGTTCATTACCCAAAACGCTTATCTGCTGTGGCACGGCAGCCTGCACAGCCCGACCGATGAAATCGCGCTGGAGTCAAACGATCAGGGTCAAACTCACGAGATGCTGGTGACTTCAACGGTTTTCACCGAGTTAAAGCAGCAGGAAGCGGAATTTTATCAGCAGATCGGCGTTAATGGCGATTTCGCCTGGTGCCCGCAGCGGCAGTCGGACTACCACGAAAAATTCCCGGAAAAATGGTTCTCCTGGTCGCAGGCTAACCTGGCGAAGTTCGGCGTCAACAACGTTCGCTTTGCCACCAGCGCCGCCCGCTGGCAGAGCACCATGAGCGGCAAAGGCGTGATATTTGCTGACTACTGCCAATAATTCCCTCGCAAGGCCAGGCCAGGCCAGGCCAGATAATTACGCCAGTTAAATACGGATAAAAGGTCTGATTAACTGGCTTTTCACCACTGAGCAGCGTAAAGAATTGCAAATGACGAGCTAAAAAACATGCCGCGTGGTAGAAATATCAGGTGTTTAACTCCCGAGGACAATTTCCTTTCCGCATCGACGAGAAGCAACAACGCGGATAAGTTGTAAAAATTATGGACAATCAGTTCAGAAACGAACGCTCTACCCCCACTGTCGTACTGGCTTTCCCCCACGCCCTTTCCGGTGAACAACACTGGCGCAACGCGCTTTAGTCCCGATCTTCCGTTTTGGCATCACGCACGCCGTGCGTTCATTTGCCCTGTTTAATTTCAGCCTGCGTCGGTTAATCCGCGCTTTCAGGCTCGCTATTCACATCTTACGGAAGATGCATCATGATTTACTGGCTATTACTGGCGCTGGCCATCGCCTTTGAAATTACCGGCACCCTGCTGATGAAGTGGTCCGGCGTCAGCGGCAATCCACTTGGCTATTTTTTAATGCTGCTGATGATCGCCCTCTCCTACATCACCCTGTCGTTCTCGATTAAGAAAATCGCCCTCGGCGTGGCCTACGCGATGTGGGAAGGGATCGGCATTCTGTTTATTACCCTGTTCAGCGTACTGCTGTTTGAAGAGTCGCTGTCGCTGACTAAGCTGCTCGGCCTGACCACGCTGGTGGTCGGTATTGCACTGATTAAGTCCGGGACCCGCGCGGCGAAGAAAACCGTGGAGGTGCAGCATGCAGGCGTTTGAATGGGTGCATGCGGCATGGCTGGCGGGCGCCATCGTGCTGGAAATCGTCGCCAATATTTTCCTGAAACTGTCCGACGGCTTCCGGCGTAAGGTTTACGGCGTGCTGTCGCTGGGCGCGGTGCTGGCGGCGTTCAGCGCGCTTTCTCAGGCGGTGAAGGGAATCGATCTGTCGGTAGCCTACGCGCTGTGGGGCGGCTTTGGTATTGTCGCTACCGTCGCCGCGGGATGGGTACTGTTCGGCCAGCGCCTGAACCGCAAAGGCTGGGCCGGTCTGCTGCTGTTGCTGGTGGGGATGGTGCTGATCAAGCTGGCGTGATGACTATCCAGAACGGTGCTGCGACGCGCAAAGCAGCACGGCACCCGCCGCAGGAGGCGAATAAACGCCGTTGCATCCTGCGGCGATTAAACGCCGCAGATACGCGAGACAGAGCAGCGAAGAGGCAGCGTACAGCACCTGCGTTCATGCCAGCCTGAACGCCAGAACAATCAGCGGTAGTACACCGCGATGCGCTGGCCGCTCAGCTCTTCAATGGTGACCGGCAGATCGAAGATATCCTCAATCACCTGCGGCACCATCACCTCCTGCGGCGTACCGCGAAACACCAGTCTGCCGCCCTTCATCGCCAGAATATAGTCCGACCACGCCGAGGCGAAGTTGATGTCGTGGATCACCAGCACAATCGATTTACCCAGCTCGTCCGCCGCGCGACGCAGCTGGCGCATCATCGCCACGCTGTGCTTCATATCCAGGTTGTTCAGCGGCTCATCCAGCAGCACGTATTTCGTGTCCTGGCATAACACCATCGCCACGAAGGCACGCTGGCGCTGCCCGCCGGAAAGCTCATCCAGATAGCGGTTTTGCAGCGGGATAAGATCCAGAAAGCCCAGCGCCTGCTCAACGTGGCGGCGATCGTCGGCGTTCAGCCGCCCTTTGCTGTAGGGGTAGCGGCCAAAGCTGACCAGATCGTACACCGTCAGGCGGCTGGTAAAATGGTTCTCCTGGCGCAGCACCGACAGCACCTGCGCCAGCTTTTCGCTGTTGGCATCGCTGACGTCCAGCGCATCGACGCTGACGCTGCCGCTGTCCGCCAGCAGCAGGCGGCTGATCACCGACAGCAGCGTGGACTTGCCCGCGCCGTTGGGGCCGATAATCGAGGTCACACCCGAAGATGGCAGAGTGGCACAGATATCCTGCAGAACCGGCTGCTGGTCATAGTGTTTACTGACGTTCTTTACTTCAATCACTTTTTGGCCTTCTTCAGCAACAGGTAGATAAACAGCGCACCGCCGGTAAATTCAATCACCACCGACAGGGTTCCGGCCATATCGAGCAGGCGCTCCAGCACCAGCTGGCCGCCCACCAGCGTGACCATGCCGATCAGCACGCTGCCGGGCAGCAGATAGCAATGCCGCCAGGAACCGATCAGCGGATAGGTCAGGTTGACGATCAGCAGGCCGAGGAACATCATCGGCCCGACCAGTGCGGTCGAGGTAGCCACCAGCAGCGCCACCAGCAGCAGAATGCCGGTCACGTTACGGCGATACGGCACGCCCAGCGCGGTGGCGGAATTGGCCCCCAGCGCGATCACGTCCAGCCGGTGGCGCATCCGCCAGACCAGCAGCGACACCAGCGCCACAATCAGCGCACAAACCATCAGCACGCCGCCGTCAGCGCGGGTAAAGGTGGCGAATATCCGGCTTTGCAGCACGGCAAACTCGCCGGGCGACATCAGCCGCTGCATCAGACCGGAGGCGCTGCGGAACAGCGTGCCGCACACCAGACCAATCAGCAGTACGCGGTGCAGATCCATCCCGGAACCGCTCAGCAGCCAGCGATAGAGCAGCGTGGCAAAGGTTACCAGCAGCGCGCCTTCCGCCAGGAAGCGGCCCACGCTGCCCAGCATGCTCAGCCCGCCGATATCCAGCGCGAAGATCAGCACGGTTTGCAGCAGGACAAACAGCGACTCCAGCCCCATCACCGACGGGGTCAGAATGCGGTTCTGCGTCACCGTCTGGAACAGCAGCGTACCGATGCCGGAAGCAAACGCCACCAGCACCATCGTCGCCAGAATCTGTCCCCGGTGTTTGAGGATGTAAGCGATATTGCCGTGGAGCTGGATGGTCATAAAGATCGCCATCAGCACCAGCACCAGCGCGCTCAGCAGCAGCAGGCGGCGGCCCGGCGTGAACCGGCTGGCGGTTGAGTTCTCAGTGTACACGGCGTTTTGACCTCACAATCAGCACGAGGAAAATCACCGCGCCCAGCACGCCGAGCAGCGCACTGACGGGAATTTCAAACGGATGGATAATCAGGCGGCCGATAATATCGCAGGCCAGCACCAGCATCGCCCCCAGCAGCGCCACCCACGGCACGGTGCGCCGCAGGTTATCGCCCAGCGCCAGGCTGACGATATTCGGCACGATTAAACCGAGGAACGGCAACACGCCCACCACCACGATCACCACGCCGCTAATCAGCGCGATCATCGCCATGCCGATCAGCATGGTCTGCTGGTAGCGCAGGCCAATATTCACCGAGAAGTCGCGGCCCATACCGGCAACGGTAAAGCGGTCGGCAATCAGCGCGGCCAGCAGGGTGATAACCCCCACGCCCCACAGCAGCTCATAGCGGCCCTGCATCACGCTGGAAAAATCACCGGACTCCCAGGCACCCAGCGCCTGCAGCAGATCGAACTTCATCGCCAGGAAGGTGGTGACCGCGCTGAACACCGCACCGAGCATAATGCCCGCCAGCGGCACCATCAGCGACGATTTCATCCGGATGCGGTTAATCAGCAGCATAAACAGCGCAGTGCCGAACAGCGCAAACAGCGAGGCTACGCCCATTTTCAGCATAATCGGCGCGGCGGGGCTGACGATCATCACCAGCAGCAGGCCAAGGCTGGCCGACTGGGTAGTACCGACGACGGAGGGTTCAACAAAGCGGTTCTGCGTCAGCATCTGCATAATCAGACCGGCAACGCTCATGGCGCTACCCGCCAGCAGCAGCGCGGCAGTACGGGGGAAACGACTGATAAGCAGGATCTCGCGCATTTCAGGATCGGTCCACAGACTGATCAGGGTAACGCGGCTGACGCCCACAAACAGGCTAAAAACAGTAAGGCCCAGCAATAATGCCAGGCCTGCGGTAAAGGCGAAGGATTTCATTTACGGCTGGGTTTTCGACTTATCCAGTACCTGCTTCACCTGGGTCATCAACAGGCTGTAGCTTTGCAGACCACCGGCGATATACAGCGAACCGGAGTCCAGATACACCACCTGCTGTTTTTTCCAGGCGTTGGTTTTGCGCACCAGCGGGTTATCCAGCACCTGCTGCGCAGAGCTGCCTTCTTTACGGCCAATCGCGCTGTCGCGATCCAGCACGAACAGCCAGTCCGGGTTAGCTTCCATCACGAACTCTGGCGATACCGAGTTGCCGTGGTTGCCGGTTTCCTTAAAGGTGGTAGCCGGTTTAAAGCCCAGCACATCATAGATAAAGCCAAAACGGGAACCCGGTGAATAGGCGCTGAGCTTGCCGCCGTTGACCATCAGCATCATTGCGCTACCGGCGTTGGCCGATTCGCTACGAACGTCGGCGATTTGCGCGTTAAACGCGGCCAGCACCTCTTTCGCTTTTTCCTGCTTGCCGAAGATTTCACCGAGCTGCTCGGTGCGTTCGGTCATGCTGGCGAGGAAGTTGTGCGGGTCGAGATCCGGAGAGATGGTCGGGGCAATTTCACTCAGCTTGCCGTAGGCATCGCGCGCGCGCGCGCCGGCAATAATCAGGTCGGGTTTGGCGTTGCTCAGGGCTTCAAAGTTTGGCTCAAACAGCGTACCGGCATCGAAATAGTCCTGGCCGTTATATTTTGCCAGGTGCGCCGGATAGTGGGCGCTGGTTTTCGGTACGCCAATCACCTTCACGCCAAGCGCATCGGTAATGTCCAGCGCGGCCGGGCTAAGGACCACCACACGCTGTGGATTCTTCGGTACGGCAGTAGTGCCCTGGGCATGAACGATATTGACCGTTGCGCCTTCAGTGGCAGCAAACACAGCGGGTGAACAGACAAGGGACAGCGCAAACAGAGATGACGTAATGGCCTGAGGGAAACGCATTTTCTCTCTCCTGAGAATCAGAAAACTGACATAAATGAGAACTATTCGTATTAAATTTTGTTGCGGGATAATAACGGCAAAATCCTGAAATGTGTAGTGTTTGAGATCAACACATCGTGCTAAAGCCAGAGTTCTACACAAAATCTACACAATTTTGCGGAATGTAAAGGCAAAAATGACACTTAACGAACTGAAAAATCCGCATTTACTGGAATTTCACTGATAAAAACTGACAAAAGTAGCCAATTGTGGAGATATTGTGAATTCGTCCTTACAGGTCTTTTAGTGATAACAATTCTCGTTATCATACACATCATCTTACAATCCTCCACAATTTGAGATTATTTGATGAACAGATATGGACGTTTTCGGATTCACCCTCTGGCTCTGCTTCTTACCGGTTTAATGGCGACCACAGCCAGTGCAGCGGAAGACGCAGAAAGTAACGACAGCGACGCTGTGATGACGGTCCAGAAAACCGCTGAACAGGAACTGAAACAGCAACCCGGCGTCTCCATCATCACCGCCGAAGATATTGCCAAAAGCCCACCCGTCAACGACCTCTCCGACATCATCCGCAAAATGCCAGGCGTCAACCTGACCGGCAACAGCGCCAACGGCAGCCGCGGCAATAACCGTCAGATCGACATTCGCGGCATGGGCCCGGAAAACACGCTGATCCTGATCGACGGTGTACCGGTGAATTCCCGTAGTTCGGTGCGCTACAGCTGGAAAGGCGAGCGCGACACGCGCGGCGACACCAACTGGGTACCTGCCGAGCTGGTTGACCGCATCGAGGTCCTGCGCGGCCCGGCGGCGGCACGCTACGGCTCCGGCGCGGCGGGCGGGGTGATCAATATCTATACCAAGCGCCCAACCAAAGACTGGCACGGCTCGCTTTCCCTGTTCACCAACCAGCCGGAAGACAGTAAAGAGGGCGATACCAAACGCGCCAACTTTAACCTCAGCGGCCCGCTGGCCGGTGATGCGCTGACCATGCGCCTGTACGGCAACATCAACAAAACCGACGCCGACGCCGCCGATATCAACAACGCGCAGAACGGCTCTTATGCCGCCGGTCGTGAAGGGGTGCGTAATAAAGACATTAATGCCCTGTTCTCCTGGAAACTGACACCGTCGCAGATCGTCGATTTCGATTACAGCTACAGCCGCCAGGGCAATATCTACGCCGGAGACACCCAGTACAGCAACGGCAACCTCAGCCCGAATGGTCTGGTCGACTCGCTGTACGGCTCTGAAACCAACCGCCTTTATCGCCAGTCCTACGGGCTGACCCACAACGGCTTCTGGGAGTGGGGAACCTCGAAATTCACCGCATCGTATGAGAAAACCAACAACACGCGCCTGAACGAAGGCTCCACCGGGCGTGTGGAGGGGATGATTAACAGCGACGAGTTCAGCACCAGCCGTCTGGAAAACTACCGTACCAGCGGCGAAGTGAATATCCCGATTGAACAATGGTTATCGCAAACCGTCACCCTCGGTGCGGAGTGGAACCGGGAAGAACTGAACGACCCGGCGTCAATCAGCGCCACCGACGCCAGCGGCGTGACCGTCGGAGGCCAGTCGGGCAATCCGGCGGATCGTAACCCGAAAAACAGCGCCACCACCGCAGCCGTCTACTTTGAAGACAACATCGAACCGTGGGTCGGCACCTTCCTGATCCCGGGCCTGCGCTTCGACCACCACAATCAGTTCGGTAATAACTGGAGCCCAAGCCTGAACCTGTCGCAGGATCTCGGCGAGTTCTTCAAGGTGAAGGCCGGTATCGCCAGAGTGTTTAAAGCGCCGAACCTGTATCAGTCCAGCGAAGGCTATCTGCTCGGCACGCGCGGCAACGGCTGCCCGAAAACCATCTCCAGCGGCAGCTGCTACCTGTTGGGTAACACCGACCTGGATGCCGAAGTCAGCGTGAACAAAGAGCTGGGGCTGGAGTTCGCCGCCGAGGGCTACTCCGCTGGCATCACCTGGTTCCGCAACGATTACAAAAACAAAATCGTCGCCGGTACCGACATTATTGCCACCACCACGACCAACTATAACGTGCTGCAGTGGGAAAACGGCGGCAAGGCGCTGGTGGAAGGACTGGAAGCCAACCTGACCGTGCCACTGCTGCGTGACGTACTCGACTGGCGCACCAACGCTACCTATATGATGGAGTCGAAGAGCAAGGAAACCGGCAACCCGTTGTCGATTATTCCGAAATACACCATCAACACCATGCTGGATTATCAGGTGACCGAGAAGCTCTCTACCGCCGTCAACTGGACGATGTACGGCCGTCAGAAGCCGCGTGAGTACAGTGAAACGCGACTGGAAGTGGATGCGATGTCCAGCACTGAAATCGGCGCGTACTCGGTGGTTGGCATCAGCCTCAACTACGAGCTGACCAAAGATCTGCGCCTGAACGGCGGGGTCAGCAACCTGCTGGATAAACAGCTGTACCGCGCCAACGACGGCGCATCGACCTATAACGAGCCGGGCCGCGCGTACTACGCCGGTGTCACCATGTCGTTCTAAGTCCTGTTTTCAGTCTATACCTGTAACGGGCGGCCTGGCTGCCCGTTACTCCTGCGGATAACGCCCGCTACCTTCCCCTTCCTCCAGTCTTTTATATCGCCCCAACCTTCCCGTCGCGGCTGCATTTCTGTCTCTGCTCGTAGACTGTTTCTGCCACTGACTGTTCCCTGTTTTATGCCATTACGCATTGTGTTCAAGCATCTACTCCTGCTTATGCGCGGTCGCCTTCCTCTCCACAGTGGCGAGGTTTTCCGGCCTTTCCATCATCATGTCGTACGGATTTAAATCAATTCTTCACTTCTGAATACCCGCATTTTCCCTGTCAGAACCCCATAATTTGGCCGGACCAATTTATATAAAATGTGAATGCCACGCACAGAAAGGCAAAATAAACATCACATCTGTTGTTTTATACTAACAAAATATTAACCATCAGCGGCAGCACACACGAAATCGCCATTTTGGTCCGACCAATCTGGTTATAAAAAGAATGTTTTTGGAGACGCCGCCATGCAACCCTGGCAACAAGTTTACGATCCGCTCGGCAATATCTGGCTGTCCAGCCTGATCGCCGCTATTCCGATCATCTTCTTCTTCTTCGCCCTGATTAAGCTCAAGCTGAAAGGGTACGTTGCCGCGACGATCACCGTTGCGCTGGCGCTGCTGGTAGCACTGTTCCTCTACCGGATGCCTATCGATCGCGCACTGGCGTCGGTGGTTTACGGTTTCTTCTACGGGCTCTGGCCGATCGCCTGGATCATCGTCGCCGCGGTGTTCGTCTACAAAATCTCGGTGAAAACCGGGCAGTTTAATATTATCCGCGCCTCGATCCTGTCGATCACCCCGGACCAGCGCCTGCAAATGCTGATCGTTGGCTTCTCGTTTGGTGCCTTCCTGGAAGGTGCCGCCGGATTCGGCGCGCCCGTGGCGATCACCGCCGCGCTGCTGGTAGGGCTGGGCTTTAACCCACTCTACGCCGCCGGTCTGTGCCTGATCGTCAACACCGCGCCGGTGGCCTTTGGCGCAATGGGCATTCCGATTATCGTTGCCGGGCAGGTTACCGGACTGGACAGCTTTGAAATTGGCCAGATGGTCGGCCGCCAGCTGCCGTTCCTGACCATCATCGTGCTGTTCTGGATCATGGCGATCATGGACGGCTGGCGCGGGATTAAAGAAACCTGGCCAGCGGTGATTGTGGCGGGTGGTTCGTTTGCCCTGGCACAGTACCTCAGCTCTAACTTCCTCGGCCCGGAACTGCCGGACATTATCTCGTCGCTGGTTTCACTGGTGTGCCTGACGCTGTTCCTGCGCGTGTGGAAGCCGGTGCGTATCTTCCGCTTTGCCCCCACGGAGAACGCCAGCGTACAGCCGCTGGTGGTGGAGAAGTATCGTCCTGGGCAGATTATCCGCGCCTGGATGCCGTTCCTGTTCCTGACCGCCACCGTTACCCTGTGGAGCATCCCGCCGTTTAAGGCGCTGTTCGCTCCGGGCGGCGAGCTGTATAACCTGGTCGTGAACATCCCGGTGCCGTTCCTCGACAAGCTGGTGGCGAAGATGCCGCCGGTGGTTGCGGCCATCACGCCGTATGCCGCGGTGTATAAGTTTGACTGGCTGTCCGCGACCGGCACGGCGATTATCGTTGCCGCGCTGATCTCTATCGTTTATCTGAAGATGAAACCGGCCGACGCGCTGAGCACCTTTACCAGCACGCTGAAAGAGCTGACGCTGCCGATTTACTCTATCGGGATGGTGCTGGCCTTCGCCTTCATCGCCAACTACTCCGGCCTTTCCGCCACGCTGGCGCTGGCGCTGGCTCATACCGGCCACGCGTTTACCTTCTTCTCGCCGTTCCTCGGCTGGCTGGGCGTATTCCTGACCGGTTCGGATACCTCATCTAACGCCCTGTTCGCCGCGCTACAGGCCACCACCGCACAGCAGATTGGCGTGTCGGACCTGCTGCTGGTTGCCGCCAACACCACCGGCGGCGTGACCGGCAAGATGATCTCGCCGCAGTCGATCGCCATCGCCTGCGCCGCCGTGGGCCTGGTGGGCAGAGAATCTGACCTGTTCCGCTTTACGGTGAAGCACAGTCTGATTTTCACCTGTATGGTAGGGGTCATTACTACCTTACAAGCCTACGTGCTCACCTGGATGATCCCATGACCCTTGCGCCATCGCCTTCCGGCACCCTGCTCCTCGCCGGGCGTATTAAAACCCTGATCCATCAGCGCCAGCTGGAGCCGGGGGCACGTCTGCCCGCCGAGCGCCAGCTGGCGCAGGAACTGGGCGTCTCACGCTCTTCACTGCGCGAGGCTATTCGCTCGCTGATTGGTGAAGGCGTGCTGTACAGCAAACGCGGCGGTGGCACCTGGCTCTGTGATGAAAATACCCGCTGGTCGGAGGAACGCATCGTGCAGCCGCTGAAGGTGCTGGTTGCCGATGACCCGAACTATCACAACGATATTCTGGAGGCGCGCCACGCCATCGAGGCCAGTACCGCCTGGTATGCCGCGCTGCGGGCAACGCCCGCCGACAAAGAGCGGCTGCAAAACTGCTTTGACGCCATCCAGCAGCAGGAAAGCATTTCAGCCGATATGGCCAACCAGGCCGACGTGCGCTTCCATCTGGCGATTGCGGAAGCCTCACACAATGCGGTGCTGCTACAAACCATGCGCGGCTTCTTTGACCTGCTGCAAAGCTCGGTGGCGCGCAGCCGCGAACGGATGTACACCGTCCCGACCATCTTTGCCCGCCTGACCGAACAACACGAAGAGCTGCTGCTGGCGATCCTCGCCAGCGACCCGGAACGGGCGCGTAAAGCGGCTCAGCACCATTTAGGGTTTGTCCTCACCACGATGAAAACCCTGCATGAAGATGAAGCCCGGCAGCAGCGAATCACCCGGCTGCCGGATGACAGAGAATGATGTAACAAAGGATAGATCTGATGATTATTTCGGCAGGAACTGACTATCGTGCGGCAGCCAAACGTATGCTGCCGCCCTTCCTTTTTCACTATATCGACGGTGGTGCCTACGCCGAGCATACGCTGCGGCGCAACGTTGAAGACCTGGCGCAAATCGCCCTGAAGCAGCGCGTGCTCAACGATATGTCCGAGCTGAGCCTGCAAACCAAACTGTTTAACGAAAGCCTGGCGATGCCGGTGGCGCTGGCCCCGGTGGGACTGACCGGAATGTATGCCCGCCGGGGTGAAGTTCAGGCGGCGCGCGCGGCGGCGGCAAAAGGTATTCCCTTTACGCTCTCCACCGTTTCCGTCTGTCCGATTGAGGAAGTCGCCCCGGCGATCAACCGTCCGATGTGGTTCCAGCTCTACGTGCTGAAGGATCGCGGCTTTATGCGCAATGCGCTGGAGCGCGCCAAGGCCGCAGGCTGCACCACGCTGGTGTTTACCGTTGACATGCCAACGCCCGGCGCGCGCTACCGCGATGCCCACTCCGGCATGAGCGGCCCGAACGCGGCGATGCGCCGCTATATGCAGGCCGTGCTGCACCCGCAGTGGGCGTGGGACGTTGGCCTTAACGGTCGTCCACACGATCTCGGCAATATCTCCACCTACCTCGGCAAACCGACCGGGCTGGAGGATTACATCGGCTGGCTGGCAAACAACTTCGATCCGTCCATCAGCTGGAAAGACCTGGAGTGGATCCGCGAGTTCTGGGATGGCCCGATGGTGATTAAAGGCATTCTCGATGCTGACGATGCCCGCGATGCCGTGCGCTTCGGTGCAGACGGCATCGTGGTATCCAACCACGGCGGACGCCAGCTGGATGGCGTGCTGTCTACCGCGCGGGCGCTGCCGCAGATCGCCGATGCGGTGAAGGGCGACATCACCATTCTGGCCGACAGCGGCATCCGCAACGGTCTTGACGTGGTGAGGATGATTGCGCTCGGTGCCGACAGCGTGCTGCTGGGCCGCGCCTTTGTTTACGCACTGGCCACTGCCGGGCAGGCAGGCGTCGAAAACCTGCTGACGCTGATCGAGAAAGAGATGCGCGTAGCGATGACGCTGACCGGAGCGAAAACTATCGCCGACATCACCCGCAGCTCGCTGGTGAATAACGGCCTAGCGTAAATCAGGACGGGGCCGGGCTGATGCCTGCCCCATCACTTATACAGCGGCAGATTACCGGTCAGGCGGCTGATTTTCTTTTTCGGTCCAATCAATCCGATTGCCACCAGCTCAATCTGCCGGCTGTTCACCGGGGAAATGCGCTCGCCGTACTCCTCGTAGGTTCTGCACGACTGCGCCAGCGCACTAAACGGCATGGCATAGATCTCTTCATCCTCGCTGGCGATATGCAGCAGCTGCTGCACGTAATCATCTCCGGCCAGCAGCACCGGCAGCGGAGCATAAATCACCCCCGGATAGTTCACGCCGTCCGCACTTTGCAGATCCGGCCCCACCAGATTTTCAACCGTACGGCCAAAGCTGATGCCGATCACGCTGGCGGCATTCATCGCCAGCCCCGGGCTGAGCTGGTCATTAATCACGATGGTACAACGGTGCTGACTGGCATCAAATTTCATCTTATTTCCATACGCTCAGGCGTTTAACAGATCAATATTCAGGCCTTTATTATGCGCCGACGGGCCGGGAAAAAGTTGTCTTAATCAGTTGAAAATTGACCAGATAAGGGCATGATTTACCTTTAACAACCCACTAAAAGACTGAGTCTGCCCCTATGAGCTTAGGCCCCACCGAGATAAAAATTCTTTCACTGCTGCAGCAGGATGCCCGCATGACCAATCAGACCCTGGCTGATGAAATTGGCCTTTCGGCTTCGCCCTGCTGGCGCAAAGTACGCAAGCTGGAAGAGGACGAGGTAATTCAGGGCTACCGCGCCGTGCTGAACCGTAAAAAAATTGGCCTGGGGGTGATGGTTTTTGTTCGCGTCTCCATCGACAGCCACAGCGAGTCCGAAGCGCGTCGGTTCGAACAGGAGGTCGCGGAGCTGGAGCACGTGGTGGCCTGCTACAGCATCGGCGGTGATGCGGATTTTCTGTTACAGGTGGTGGCCCGGGATCTGGATGCCTACGCGGATTTCGCCATGGCGGTGATCCGTCGTCTGCCGGGAATCAAAGAAATGCAAAGTATGTTTGTACTCAAGGAGATCAAACCGCTGGTTAGCTATCCAATCATTAAACAGGGATAAATCGTCAGGTGAAAGAGGTGGCCTCATCCAGAGGCCGTGCTGCTGTCCATACTGGTCTTTACAGGTCAGGGACAGCACGATGAGCAGCCGGGCGTTTAATCAGCCGCAGGCGTTACTCTCTTCCGCAGGGTAAAAAGAATAGCTGTTAATAAAAGCCTGACGCCATGCCTTAGGCGACATGCCGAAACGCAGTTTAAAGAGCTTACTGAAAATGCTGGGACTGCTGAACCCACACTGGTAAGCGATGGTATCAATACGCTCTTCCGCAAAATTTTCTAAACGGTATCGGGCTGCTTTAAGGCGCACTTCCTGCAGCACACGCATCACGGAAGTGTGCTGTTCAAGAAATGCACGATCCAGGCCCGAACGCGAACAGCGCAGCGCAACGGCAATCGCATCCGGCGACAGATTTACCTGAGCATAGTTTTGCTCGATGTAGCGCTTGGCGGCGGAAAAAAAAAAGTTCTTACTGCCTTCGATACGGTTACCGCGTTCCCTGCCAATATCCGCCAGCATCAGCAACGACACGTTATACAGCCCGTCCAGAATGCTGGAGATGGCTTTAGTGCTCAAATGGGCCGCGTGAGCATCCAGCAGCATCATCTGCGAGCGAATAAACGGAGCCAGCGGCTGATCGTCAAGGGATAACGCCAGCTCATCCAGACCACCGCCCAGCGCAGCACGTGCATCGGCATAGGGCAGGATCAGAAACAGCTGCTTCACGTGGCCGCTATTGTAGTGCAACGGTTTATCCCGCTCGTACAGCGCCAGCGATCCGGCCGTCATCACCTTGGTTTCTAACAAGGTCCGCCCGGTCAGCTCTACGGTGCCCTGTAATAGCAGGGAAATGAACAGGCTGTCAGAGTCCGGTTTATACGGGTTGAAAATGGCGTTGCTCGTGCCACCGAGTACGGAACTGAAGCTGCCCTGTGCAGCATCCGATGGCCGCTGAGTCACCTTTCGATCTCCAGCCCGGCGGTTGTGCGGAGTATCCGTTGTATAAGGTTTACAATTAGTTGTTAAAAATTCGTAACGCAATTCACTTTCTATTTCGGCAGTATCAACCGTATGGAACTGATACAGTCCCTCAGGTCTTGGTAACACTATCGAAATGGGTCGTTTAATCAGTTGCTGATTCATTTGGTTTCACCTGCTGTATTAAATACGCAGAATCCTTTCCCACGCACGAAATCTAAACAAAAAAAGCAATTAAAAAAAGACTCTGATCTTTCTTTTTCGGCCTGTGAGGGAGAAAAACAAAAAATGACGGGCAAAGATATTTGATAGAATAGTTATTTTACTTAGTATTGTCGTAACCAGTAGCATACCTTAACAGTTTAGAAAGCCCCAATTTTACACTTTCTTTACGGTCTTATGTCGCTCTCAGGGCATAGGATGTTGAGCTAATGGTGAAACGCACACACAGCAAAGCATTAGATTGTTTTATATATGATGATTTTTTTCGAAAACCTATGAGTTGAAAGTATAAATCCACTTTATATTTTCTTTTTTGCTCTGAAAAAATTAATAAAAGATCTTTTGAGGAACGTATAATGAGCGACCTGATATTAATGACAGTAGCGATACTATTAATTGTCGTTTCTGCATATAGTCTTTTTTCTTATATTAAAGACAGAAAGACATCGTCTTTCCCTAAGAAAAAACGCTAGTTTATTTAAGTATTTTTTAACTTTTTATTATCTTTTCAAACCCGACCTTTTCGGGTTTACTGCACTCTTTTTGTCTAAAATCAGCGCAAAGGATTGCGCCGATCGCTACTGCTGCCACCGTCTATCTATCTGATTCACGCCGTAATGTCGATCCCTGCACCGGCTAACCCGCTATTATCGTGCCTGCCTGCAAAGCGTTCCTGTGCCCAGCATCAGCGTAAAAAAACCTTGCTGCCTGCGCATCCCTTGCACCCAACGTACTGCACATGTCCCACTTTTCCGGGGTCGCAGCTGCCCAAATAGGATGGCGGCCTGGAATGAGATTTAGCCAATATTGAAGAATGTTGCATTTCGATAAGCACGGTATTGGACGCAAATCGACCGTATGTACACCCGGACATTCGCACTAATTGACACAAATAAAGAGTTTACAAAATCTCATGTAGCTTAATGCATTTAAAGTGCATTTTCACAGCATCTTAAGTGAGCAGGAGTAACCACTATTCTTAACCGAATCTTCAGTAAGATCCTGCCAATAACAGGGTATCACTGGCGATAGAAACGATATTCTTAACTGTTTCGGTTGTAAGGTTAAGGCAGCGTATTCCGATAGGATGATAAACGGATACTTCAGCATCTGAAGATTTCACCTCCGGGCCGGGTGCGCAAAGCAACAAAACGCGAGGATAAATGATTTGTGCCCCCCCACAGAGACATGCAAAAGAGCAGGATGCCATGCTTCGTTCTATACATATATACATAGCGCAACCACCGATGCGTATACTTTGCTATATACAGATATACATAGTGAAAGCACGAATGCACCTGCCTGCTACACACCGAGATACATAGCTACGTTCGGGGATGCGGGCTTTACCTCGTGCAGAGATGCGTGCCTGAAGTTTGCATAAACGCCCTAATCCTCCGTAGAGCAAGCAGGCACGTGAGGTGTAAAGCACATCGCGGCCTGGTCCTGAAAATTTCCAGCCCCTGACAAGCCAGCCAGAGCCTCAGCCGAGGCCGTCTTCTTATACGATGATAACCCCTCGCCCCAACGGCTTAAACCTTCAGTAAACCGGCAACCCGAGCGCAAAATGCGCTTTATCCGGAACAGGATCGTCACCCTGCGTTACATCTGGCTTATTTGAAAGCGCTTCCTTACAATAAGGGATCTGTTCACAGCAAATGCAAGGAATGACGGTGCCGAAAGCTATTCCAAATTCCACTATCGTGGATATTGCCCGACGAGCTGGCGTCACTAATATCACGGTATCACGCGCGTTTAATAAACCTGAACTGGTTAAACCCGCTACTCGTGAAAAGATCCATGCGATAGCCAAAGAACTGAATTATGTCCCGAATGCGTTTGCCCAGGGATTAAAAAGCAGCAGCAGCCAGATTATTGGTATTGTCACCAGCAGCCTGTATAATCCCTTTTATTCTTCGTTAATTCAGAGGGTGTCGCGCATTGCCCGTAAACAAGGTTATCAGATTATGTTATTTGATACGGACGGCAGCGAAGAGGCGGAGAACCAGGCAATACAGGCACTGTTCAGCTATAAGGCCCGGGGTATTTTACTCTCGGCAGTACGAGATGATAAACAGTATCAGCCCGCCTATCTTGAGCAGGCCGAAGCCTATCATATCCCATTGATTCTTATAGACAGGGATATTTTCAACCGGCAGTTAAGCGGCGTTTTCCTGAATAACAATGAGATAGGTCTGCTGGCCGGGGAATATCTTGCCGCTCAGCCAGAATCTAAGATGCTTATTCTCGGTGGGCCGGCGAACTCTGAAATCACGCTCAGCCGAACCGCAGGCATTTTGGATGCACTGTACGGTAAGAAAAATCACATCACTATTATAAACGGTGATTATGATTTTATATCACAGGAGCAGGAAGTCAGAAGCTGGCTAATGCAGGAAGAGAATCAGCCGGAATATATCATCGGTCTGAATGGAATCATTACGCTGGGCGCAATGTCCATATGTCATGAGTTAAATATCTATCCTCAAGTGAAATTTTTCTCCGTGGACAAGCCGCCAGGCTCGGCCAGTTATGGAATGCGTATTGCCGGGGTTTATCATGATACGGAAATGCTGGGAGAGATTGCGGCGGAATTATTGTTTAACGCGATAAAAACGGCGGATAGCGATCGGGTTGTACGGCGCGAATTTTTCACTGGGAGCCTGCTGGTTCCGTGAGTGGGGTTGTGTCGCTGCACTTCCGGTACTTAGGCGACCGTTTTGGGGCGTGAATTCTGAGACATCTTTTTTGCTGCCAGCGCGGGGTCAGGGCGACCGTTACGGGGAATAACGCCGGGTCGCCGTGAACACGTCCGTGTGGGCTTGGCTGCCGCATCCTTGCGGCAGACACCCGGCTTATCTTCCCCGTAACGTTCGCCTTATCAATCAATGCGTTGCTTCGAATGCCCCTAAACGTTCGCCTTTCTCAGCATCGCGCTGTTTTACTCACAGCGAAACCTCAGCCTGTGAGCAATCGGTGACGGGCGGGTTCGCGGACCGTTGAGCGCAGGGATGCGCGAATCGAGGCCACACGGACGTGTTCACGCCGAGTCCGCGAACCCGCCCGACACCGATACGCCAGACAACGATCTCCTCGCAACACAACCCCGGCCCCGATAAGCCAGACACATCACCTTCAGCAATCTCAGCCCGGCGGTGACATCACCCCGGCATCAAAAGCCAGATTCAAACCATGCAGCAATCCAACCTGATGCACCAAACCGCACTCGGTTTTACTCACAGCGAAACCCGGCCATTGTGCAATCAGTACACCAAACCACACTCTGTGTTACTAACAGCGAAACCATAGCCTGTGGGCAATCGGTGACGGGCGGGTTCGCGGACCGTTGAGCGCAGGGATGCGCGATTCGAGGCCACACGGACGTGTTCACGCCGAGTCCGCGAACCCGCCCGTCACCGATAAGCCAGACAACGATCTTCCCGCGACACAATCCCAACACCGCAAGCAAAAAATGGGCTGCCCCAAACGGAACAGCCCTCCCCGCCCCAGGCGGCACGGCCAGATGCACCTGGCCAAACGACACTACTTACGCCTTACTGAACTCAAATAAATCGCCGCAAGAATAATTCCGCCCTTCACCACATTCTGAATATACGGCGACACACTCATCAGATTCAGCCCGTTGTTCAACACACCCAGCATCATCGCGCCCACCAGCGTACCGATAATCGCTCCGCGACCGCCGGAAATCGCCGCACCGCCCAGCACTACCGCCGCAATCGCATCCAGCTCAAAGCCTTCACCGGCATTCGGCTGGCCGCTCATCAGACGAGAAGTCAGCACCAGACCGGCCAGTGCCGCCGTCACGCCGCTGATCACATACACCAGCATCTTATAGCGCTGCACGCGGATACCGCTCAGCCGCGCGGCCTCTTCATTGCCGCCGATGGCATAAACGTAACGGCCAAATGACAGATGGTGCAGCATGATCCACGCCACCACGTACACTGCCGCCATCACCAGAATCGGCACCTGAATGCCGAACACCGTGCCGCGCCCCAGGAAGGAGAACACATCCGGCAGGCCGGAGATCGGATAACCGCCGGTATACAGCAGCGCCAGGCCACGGGCGATGCCCATTGATGCCAGGGTGACGATAATCGGCGGCATCCGCAGCCAGGCAATACAAGTACCGTTCGCCAGACCAAACAGCACGCCGACCAGCAGCGCGGCCAGCACCGCCAGCGGTACAGGAACGGCAGCCATCATCAATCCGGCAGCAACGGAACCGGCCAGCGCCATCACCGGACCGACGGACAGATCGATGCCGCCGGTCAAAATCGCGCAGGTCATCCCCACGGCGATAATGGCGTTAATGGACACCTGACGGGCGACGTTGGTCAGGTTATTCACCGTCAGGAAGCTGTCGTTCAGCAGGCTCATCAGCACAAACAGCACCACAAAGCCAATAAACGGCAGCACGGCAGGATGATGAAGCAGTTTTTCCCAGCGCTTCGCCAGCCCTGGCCCCGCAGCGCGGGGAGTTGAGGTAGATGACATCTGTTCGATTCCGCTCATTATGCGCTCCCGGTGGCATGTAGCATGATGTTGCCAGATTCAATTTCATTCCCGGCCAGTTCGGCGACGATGTGCCCGCCCCGGAATACCAGCACCCGGTCGCAAACGCCGATAATTTCCGGTAGCTCGGAAGAAATCATGATGATGGAGATGCCTTTTGCAGTCAGTTGCTGCATCAGCTGATAGATTTCCGATTTCGCGCCCACGTCGATACCGCGCGTCGGTTCATCAAAGATCAAAATATTACAGTCGTTGTTCAGCCAGCGAGCGATCACTACCTTCTGCTGGTTGCCGCCGCTGAGGGTTGATACCGCGGTATCGGCGTCGGGCGTTTTCACTCCTACCGCGCGGATCAGCCTTTGTACGATGTCGCGCTCTTTGCCGGCATGAACAAAAATCTTGCCGCGCTTTTCATGGCGATTCAGCGTGATGTTCTGCGCCACGGAAAACGGCAGCACCAGACCTTCGGTTTTGCGGTTCTCCGGCAGCAGGCCAATGCCCTGCTGTAAGGCATGTGCCGGGCTGCTCAGCCTGCCGTCCTGGCCGTTAAGCTTGACGCTTTTACGGTAGCAGGGGCTGGCGCCAATCAGCGCGGAGATGGTTTCGGTACGCCCGGAACCCACCAGCCCGGCGAAGCCGAGGATCTCTCCGGCGTGCAGATGGAAATGATCCGTCTGGCTCTGCTTCGTGCGCTGAACGCTGGCTTCCAGCAGTCGCTTAGTCCGATCCGGCACGTGCGACTTCACCGGGAAGGTATTCTCAATTTTGCGGCCTACCATCAGCTTCACCAGTTCGTCGATATCAGTGTCGCTGGTTGGCAATGTTTCGATGTAGCAGCCGTCACGCAGCACGGTGATGCGATCGCAGACGGCGAAAATTTCATCCAGATGGTGCGAGATAAACACCATGCCTACGCCCAGCAGGCGCAGATCGTTCATCACGCTGAACAGGTGCTCGGCCTCGCCCGGCGTCAGTGTGGCGGTGGGTTCATCCAGCACCAGCACGCGCGCGTCCAGCGACAGCGCTTTGGCAATTTCAACGAACTGCTGTTGCGCCACGCTTAACTGCTCCACCGGGCAGTCCATATCGATATCCACCGCCAGGCGTTTAAAGACGCTGCGTGCCTTGCGACGCATCTCACGACGATCCAGCAGCCCCCAGCGATTTTTTATTTCCCGGTTGAGGAAAATATTATCGACCGCGCTCATATAAGGGATCAGCGAGAACTCCTGAAATATAATTCCAATGCCCGCTTCAATGGCGTGGCGATAATTAGGAAAACTACAGTTCTTCCCCTGTAAGATAATTTCCCCTGCATCCGGCTGGTGAATACCGCACATAATTTTCACCAACGTTGATTTACCCGCACCGTTTTCTCCAAGCAGCGCATGTATTTCTCCGGGCTGCACCGTCAGGTTAATACCGTCCAGCGCTTTCACTCCGGGAAAGGATTTTTTAATCTGTTTTAATTCCAGTAAAGGTGTCATCAGCATCGCTTCCGGGTTATCGCTCTGCTTGCGCAGAGCGAATATTTCACGCTATTACCAGCTAAAGCCTTTCGCATTGCTGTGGTCGATCAGCTTAACTTTTACCGGTACGGTTTTCGGAATATTGGCACCCCAGTGGCGGGCCAGCGCAATTCCCAACGCGATGCGCAGCTGGTCACGCGGGAACTGTGCCGAGGTGGCGATAAACGGTGAATCCGCCTTTTCGATCTCTTTAATTGCTTCCGGCTGGCCGTCAACGCTGACCAGTTTCACCTTGGCACCGCTGCTCTGAATTGCCGCCAGCGCACCCAGCGCGCCGGTATCGTTAACGCTGAATATACCGTTCAGATCCGGGGCGGATTGCAGCATGTTTTCGGTGACGGTCAGTGCAGTATCACGCTCCTGCTTGCCGTTCTGCTTGGTGACAATCTTGATATCCGGGTATTTTTTCATCGCGTCCTCAAAGCCGCGCACGCGCTCAAGGATGGGCACCACCGGAATGCCGTCGAGGATGGCGACCTTGCCTTTCCCACCGATAGATTTCGCCAGATACTCCCCGGCCTGTAACCCCGCGTCATAGTTCTCGGAGCCGACAAACGAGTCCACCGGACCTTCTGCCTGGGCATCAATCGCCACCACCACCGCGCCGGCTTTATGGGCAGACATAACGGCGGACTGCACGCCCACCGTATCCGTCGGGTTAATCAGCAGAATATCGACTTTCTTTTGCAGCATGTCTTCAACGTCATTAATCTGCTTGGAAACATCATGGTGAGCGTCGGCAACGTATACCTTCGCGCCAATTTCAGCGGCAGCCTGTTCCAGCGACTGTTTCATCGTAACGAAATAATCGTTATTTAATTCCTGGAAAGAGACGCCAATGGTTAATTGCTTAGCCACTGCAGCGTTTGCAGCCAACAACATTCCGCCCGCGATAATAATCGGCAGCGTTTTTTTGACGAATGAAAACATGGATATTCTCCTGTAGGGGGAAGTATTTTTATTGATTTATTAGCAACGGTATAAATAACATCGGTAAAAATAAACTACGGAACCAGAACAACCTTAATTGAATCGGTGGAGTCGGCCAGAGCAAATGCCTCATCCCATTTTTCGAGTGAATAACTGTGGGTCACGACACCTTTCGATGTCACCAGCCCACGTTCAAACAGGTCGATGGCAATTTCATAGCTGTAAGGGGCCAGATGCGCACCGCGAATATCCAGCTCTTTGCGGTCGCCGATAATCGACCAGTCAACGGTGGTTTCTTTTCCGAACACGCTGAACTCCACGAAGCGGCCCAGCTTGCGGATCATCTGCAGGCCCTGCGTTACGCCCACCGGGGAGCCGGTTGCCTCGATATAGACATCGCAGCCGTAGCCGCCGGTCAGCGACTTAACAATTTTGTCGGCGTCTTCTTTCAGCGGGTTGATCACCACATCGGCACCGTACTCTTTCGCCAGCGCCAGACGATCGTCCATTGCATCAATAACAATCAGTTTTTTGGGCGTTTTCAGCCGCGCTACCTGCACCATGCACAGGCCCAGCGGTCCGGCTCCGGCCAGCACCACCACATCATCCAGCTGAATATCGCCGCGCGCCACGGTGTGGATCGCACAGGCCATAGGTTCAATCAGCACCGCATCTTCATGGCTCAGGCTTTCCGGGATTTTGTGCACGATGGCGTTGGCCGAGAAACGCATATATTCCGCCATGCCGCCTTCGGCCACGTCTTTCTGGAAGCCGTAAATATTGTGGGTTTCACACATCCAGTAGCTGCCGGATTTGCAGTAGCGGCAGTCCCAGCAGGGAACGATCTGCTCGGCAATCACCCGCTCGCCCACGCGGAATTTCTTCTCGCTGCCCTCGCCCAGCGCGGCAACGCGGCCGTAGAATTCGTGCCCCGGGATCACCGGCGGCTTCACCCACGGGTTTTCTCCCCAGAACATCTGTGCACCGTTTTTGCACTTACAGTCACCGGCGCAGATGCCGCAGCCTTCTACTTTGATTACCAGTTCGTTGGCCTTCGGCAATGGCACCGGAACCTGCTCAAAGCGATAATCCTGGGGGCCGTGGCAGACTACGGCGCTCATCTTCTCGGGCAGCTGACTCATTTCTCTCTCCAGTAGCAATATTGATCGTCACATAGGCAAAATGTTGACGTTGTCATTATTCGGTAAATAAAAAATGCGAATTTTCTATTCAAACCTAAATTAATGATTTATCCATAATTTCTTCTGACAAAACAAAATGACAACGTAAACATTGGTTATCATATAATCAAAAGCCCAAAACAAAATCTTTGAGCGATATCACATATCATTAACAAGCCGGTTTCAGGGTTAACAACTTCGATCTCAGTCTCATTCACAACGCGTCGGAATGACCGTTTGTGCCCGTCTGGACCCGTTTACGATCGCAGACATTGATCGGGCGGATAATCGAACGATTTTTGGTCATTGAAATGATAACTATTATCAATTATCATCCCGGCGTCATTTTTTTGCCGGGATGTGTAACTCGTTATGTCAACGCCAGCCGCGTCTGCCGATATGTTCGCCAGCCTCTACCAGACACATCACCGGTGGCTGCGCTCCTGGCTACAGTACAAACTGGGATCGGCCAGCGACGCCGAGGATCTGGCGCAGGATACCTTCCTGCGGGTACTGCTCGGCAACGGCGTGGCGGAGATCCGCGAACCTAAATCCTTCCTCTGTACGATTGCCAAACGGGTGATGGTGGATTTCTTCCGCCGCAACGCGCTGGAGCGCGCCTGGCTGGATATGCTGGAACAGCTGCCGGAAGAATATGTCCCCTCCCCGGAACAGCAGCACGCCCTGCTGGAAACGCTGCAGCAGATCGATGCCATGCTCGATGGCCTTGGCGCCAAAGTTCGCCAGGCGTTTCTGCTGTCGCAGCTGGAAGGGCTTACCTATCCGCAGATTGCCGAACGGCTGGCGGTATCGGTCAGCTCGGTAAAAAAATATATGGCTAAAGCCACCGAGCACTGCCTGCTGTTTCGCCTGATGCAGGATCTGGCGTAATGGCCGAACGGGTCAGCGAGCAGCAGCGTCAGGCGTTAAAAATGGCCGCCAGCTGGTATGCCACGTTCTGCGCCGGGGATACCACCGCGCAGCAGCACGCCCGCTGGCAGCAGTGGCTACAGCAGCATGAAGACCACCGCTGGGCATGGCAGCGCGTTGAGTCCCTGCAAAACCAGCTGCAAACCCTGCCGGGGCATCTCAGCTATCAAACGCTGAATCAGGCAAACCTTACCCGCCGCCGCGTGCTGAAAAGCCTGCTGGTGCTGCTGGGCGTCGGCAGCGGCTGGCAGCTCTGGCAGTCGCCGCTGGGCCTGAGCCTGCGTGCCGATTACAGTACCGCGACCGGTGAAATGCGCAGCGTGCGGCTGAGCGACGGTTCTCAGATGACGCTCAATACCGCCAGTGCGGTGCAGGTCGAATTTACCGGCAGCCAGCGGACCATTCATCTACAGCGCGGGGAAATTGCGATTACCACCGCTGCCGATGCGCAGCAAAGGCCGTTCCGGGTGGCCACCGCCGACGGCATGCTGCGTGCCCTCGGCACTGAATTCAGCGTGCGGCTGTGGCCGGATGCCACCGAGCTGTCGGTGCAGCAGCATGCGGTAGAGGCCACGCTGGCCGACGATGCGCGGCAACAGCGCGTGGTTCAGCAGGGGCAAACGCTGCGCTTCAGCCGCAGCAGCTTCGGTGAAATCTTACCGCTGGTTGCCAACAGCAGCAGCTGGACCCGTGGCCTGCTCAGCGTCAGCAACCGCCCGCTGCGCGAGGTGATCGCGGAAGTGGCGCGTTACCGCCACGGCATGCTGCTCTGCGACGACAGCGCCGCTGAACTGCGGGTCAGCGGCACCTTCCCGCTGCAGGATACCGACCGTCTGCTGGCCGTGCTGGCGCAAACGCTGCCGATAAAAATTCAGACACTCAGCCGCTACTGGGTGAAGGTCAGCGCGGCATAGCGAAAAAAATAAAAAAAATTTCAAAATGTATTGTCCCTTTTGCCCAGCTCATTCGACTCCTTAGTACACAAGATAAAAAATGCTCACTCTGGAGACGGTCATGTCTGATTCCTGCGCCCGCATCAAGCGCGCTTTTAGCAAAACAACACCTCTGGCTTTCGCTATTCACTGCGCGCTGGCACCGCTGGCGCTGGCCGCTCCTGCGCTGGTCAGTGCGGCAACCGAGCCGGCAACGGCTGACTATCAGATTGCCGCTGCCGATCTCGACCAGGCGCTGAACCAGTTCGCCGCCCGTTCCGGCATTACGCTGTCGGTCAACTCGGCGCTGACCCAGGGCAAAAAGAGCCCGGGCCTGAACGGCAGCTACTCGCTGGAACAGGCGCTGCAAGCGCTGCTGAGCGGCAGCGGCCTGCAGGCGAAATCGCTGGGCAACAACGCCTTTACGCTGGAGCCGGTGCCGGTGGTGGCAGGAACCGCCACGCTGACCGTGGTCGGTGACTGGCTGGGCACCGCGCGCGAAGACGATGTGTTCGAACACGCCGGTGCGCGTGATGTGCTGCGCCGCGAAGACTTTGCCCGTACCGGAGCCACCACCATGCGTGAAGCGCTGAACCGCATTCCGGGCGTCAACGCCCCGGAAAATAACGGCACCGGCAGCCACGATATGGCGATGAACTTCGGCATTCGCGGGCTGAATCCGCGCCTTGCCAGCCGCACCACCGTGCTGATGGACGGCATTCCGGTGCCGTTCGCTCCGTACGGCCAGCCGCAGCTGTCGCTGGCTCCGGTGTCGCTGGGCAATATGGATGCAGTGGATGTGGTGCGCGGCGGCGGTGCCGTGCGCTACGGACCGCAGAGCGTCGGCGGCGTGGTCAACTTTGTGACCCGCGCCATTCCGCAGGACTTCGGTATTGAAGCGGGAATGGAAGGGCTGCTGACGCCCACCTCAAGCCAGAACGATCCGAAAGGCAGCGGCAACTTTATGATCGGCGGCACCGCCGATAACGGCCTGGGCGCGGCGCTGCTCTACTCCGGCACGCGCGGCAGCGACTGGCGCGAACACAGCTCGACCAAAATCGACGATGTGATGCTGAAAACCCGCTACGCGCCGAACGAGGTCCATACCTTCACCAGCCTGTTGCAGTATTACGAAGGTCGCGCCCAGATGCCGGGTGGGCTTTCCCGCGCGGACTACAACGCCGATCGCTTCCAGTCGACCCGCCCTTACGACGAATTCTGGGGCCGTCGCCAGCTGGCCAGTCTTGGCTATCAGTATCAGCCGGACACCCAGCACAAATTCAATATCCTGACCTTCTACACCAACACCCTGCGCAGCGGCTATCTGGACCAGGGGAAAAACATCACCCTGTCGCCGCGCGAATACTGGGTGCGCGGCGTGGAACCGCGCTACAGCCAGAGCTTCACGATCGCCAACACCGCACATGAAGTCGGCGTCGGTTATCGCTACGTCAGCGAATCCACCCATGAACTGCGCTACACCAGCCCGGCCAGCAGCGGAAAACTGCCTACCGGCAGCAGCCCGTACGATCGCGACACCCAGTCAGGCACCGAGGCGCACGCCTGGTATCTTGATGACCGCATCGACATCGGCGACTGGACCATTACGCCGGGCATGCGCTACGAGCATATCCAGTCTTACCAGAACAACTTCATCAAAGGTGAAAAACAGGAAATCGGCTACAACGCGCCGCTGCCCGCGCTTAACGTGCTCTATCACCTGAACGATGCCTGGAACCTGTATGCCAACACCGAAGGGTCGTTCGGCACCGTACAGTACAGCCAGATCGGTAAAGCGGTCAGCAGCGGCAGCGTCGAGCCGGAAAAAGCCCGCACCTGGGAGCTGGGCACGCGCTATGACAATCAGGTATTGCAGGCCGAAGCGGGTCTGTTCCTGATTAACTTCAGCAACCAGTACGATTCAAACCAGGTGACCGACAGCGTCACTGCCCGCGGTAAAACCCGCCATACCGGGCTGGAAAGCAAAGTGCGCTACGACCTCGGCGATCTCTCCCCGGCGCTGGAAAATCTGTCGGTTTCCGCCAGCTATGCGTACGTCAATGCGGTGATCCGCGAGCAGGGCGACTACCACGGTAATCAGGTGCCGTTCTCGCCGAAGCACAAAGGCACGCTGGGGCTGGATTACCTGACCGGCAGCTGGACCTTTAACCTCAACAGCGAGTACCAGTCTTCGCAGTTCGCCGATAACGCCAATACCCGCGAGGAAAGCGCCGATGGCAGCACCGGCCGCATCCCCGGCTTTATGCTGTGGGGCGCGCGCGCCAACTACGACTTCGGCCCGCAGTACGCCAACCTCAACCTGGCCGTCGGCGTGAAGAATATCTTCGACCACGAATACTTCACCCGCGCCTACGATGATAACAACAAAGGCATCTACGCCGGGCAGCCGCGCACCGTCTATCTGCAGGGCTCCGTTAAGTTCTGATTTTCCCGATGGCCGGTGCAATAACCGGCCGTTGTGGATTACGTGGCGGGTGCCGGTGGCAGCCCGCTTTGTCGTTTCTGGCAGTTGGAGAATCTATGTTCACGCTTATTCCTCGTTTTCTGTCCTGCGCCCTGCTGTTGGTCGCCTCGGCCGCATCGGCGGTGACCGTGCAGGACAGCAACGGCACCTTCACCCTCGAACATGCCCCGCAGCGAGTGGTGGTACTGGAACTGTCCTTTGTTGATGCGCTGGCGGCGGTGGACGTCAGCCCGGTTGGCGTCGCCGACGATAACGATCCGCAGCGCATTCTGCCCGCCGTGCGTCAGCGCCTGGCACCGTGGAAATCGGTCGGCACCCGCGCCCAGCCGAGCCTGGAAGTGATTGCCGCGCTGAAGCCCGACCTGATTATTGCCGACAGCGCCCGCCACGGCGGCATCCTCGGCCAGCTGAAAAGTATTGCCCCCACGCTGATGCTGAAATCGCGTAATGAAACCTGGGAAGAAAATCTGCAATCAGCGGCAATTATCGGCAAAGTATTGGGTAAAGATGCCGAAATGCAGCAGCGGCTGGCGCTGCATCATCAGCGAATGAAGGATTTTGCCAGCCAGCTGCCCAAAGGGCTGAAGCTGGTGTTCGGCACCTCGCGCGAGCAGCAGTTTAATCTGCACAGCCGCGACAGTTACACCGGCAGCGTGCTGGCCGCACTGGGGATGAACGTGCCGGAGTCCGCAGGGCAAAGCCCGATTGCCAGCATCAACCTGGAACAGCTGCTGGCAATCAACCCCGACTGGCTGCTGGTGGCCCACTACCGTCAGCAGAGCATCGTGCGCGACTGGCAGCAGGACCCGCTGTGGCAGATGTTAACCGCCGCGCAGAAAAATCAGGTGGCTGAAGTGGACAGCAACGGCTGGGCGCGGATGCGCGGACTGTTTGCCGCCGAGCAGATCGCCCGCGATCTGGTGGCGATCCTGCATCATCAGCCGGTAACCGTGCAGCCATGATGGCAGGCCGACCGCTGTTCGCCTGGGGACTGCCGCTGATGCTGCTGGCGCTGGCCTTCTGGCTGTCGCTGTTCAGCGGGTCGGCGCTGCCGATCGGGCCTGGGCAGGCGCTGAGCGCGCTGCTGCCGGGTAAGGCCGCCGCGCTGCCGCAGGCGCTGGTGTTTAACCTGCGACTGCCGCGCAGCCTGGTGGCGATGCTGCTGGGGGCAAGCCTGGCGCTGGCGGGCTGCCTGCTGCAAACCCTGACGCGTAATCCGCTGGCTTCCCCTTCCCTGTTGGGCATTAACGCCGGTGCGGCGCTGGCCATGGTGCTGGCCAGCGCCTTTAATCCCGGTTGGATCGCCGGTTACAGCCTCGCACTTCTTGCGGCAGCGGGCGGTGGTGTCAGTTGGGGAGTGGTGATGCTGCTGGGCAAAGGCTGGCGGTCTGCCGGTGACCGCAGCCGACTGATTCTGGCGGGGGTGGCCGTGTCCGCACTCTGCGCCGCGCTGACCCGCGCCACGCTGCTGCTGGCGGAGGATCACACTTACGGCATCCTGCACTGGCTGGCCGGGGGCGTGTCCCACGTGCGCTGGCGCGAGTTCTGGCAGCTGCTGCCGTTCAGCGCACTGCTGATGCCGCTGGCCTGGCTTCTGGCGGCGCGCCTGAACCTGCTGCGACTGGGCGACGACAGCGCACACACGCTGGGAGTCAATCCCGGGATGCTGCGCACGGCGGTCAACCTGCTGGTGGTGGTGCTGGTCGGCAGCTGCGTCAGCGTTGCCGGACCGGTGGCCTTTCTCGGACTGCTGGTGCCGCATATGGCCAGGGCGTGGATCGGCCACGATCTGCGGCGTCTCCTGCCCGCCTGTATGCTGTTCGGCGCGCTGCTGATGCTGCTGGCCGACGTGATTGCGCGCTGGCTGGCGTTCCCCGCCGAGCTGCCCGCCGGAGCGGTGGTGGCACTGATCGGCGCGCCGTGCTTTGTCTGGCTGGTTCGGAGGCGGATATGAAACATCAACGGGGACGGCAGCCGCTGGCCGCCATGTTGCTGCTGCTGATGTTCACCCTGCTGGTGCTGCCGCTGTCGCTGCGCTACGGCAGTGAAACCCTCAGCTTTCACGCGCTGTATCAGGCGCTGAACCCGGCGGACGATCGCTACTTTGCCCTGATGGAGTATCGCCTGCCGCGCACCCTGCTGGCGATGCTGGTGGGCGCGGCGCTGGCGGTATCCGGCGTGCTGGTGCAGGGGGCGATCCGCAATCCGCTGGCCTCGCCGGAAATTCTCGGAGTGAATCACGCCGCCGGACTGATGTCGATTGCCGGGCTGATGCTGTTCCCGGCGCTGTCGGCGGCCTGGCTGCCGCTGCTGGCCTTTGCCGGTGCGCTGCTGGCCTTCCTGCTGCTGCGGCTGCTGGCCGGCGGCAGCGCTCCTCTGCGGCTGGCGCTGCTCGGCGTGGCGCTGACCGCCTTTTACGCCAGCATCACCGACTATCTGATGCTCTCCCGCCCGCTGGAGATCAACCAGGCGCTGCTGTGGCTGACCGGCAGCCTGTGGGGGCGCAGCTGGCCGTTTGTCTGGCTGGCGCTGCCGTGGCTGGTTGTGCTGCTGCCGCTCAGTCTGCTGCTGTGCCGCAGCCTCGATCTGCTGGGGCTGGGCGATGAGCAAGCGGCGACGCTCGGCGTGGAAGTTCCCCGCGCGCGGCGGCGAATTCTGCTGCTGGCACTGGCGCTGGCCGCCGTCAGTGTGGCCGTCTGCGGACCGCTGAGCTTTATCGGACTGGTTGCTCCGCATCTGACGCGGCGGCTGGTGGGCGGCCGCCACCGCTGGCTAATCCCGGCGGCAATGCTGACCGGCGCACTGCTGCTGATGCTGGCCGATCTGCTGGCACGCACGCTGCACCCGCCGCTGGAGCTGCCCGCCGGGGTGCTGACGGCGGTGATTGGCGCGCCTTACTTTTTCTGGCTGTTAATGAGAACCCGCTAATAATGATGCCATTATCCGTCGACGGGCTGAGTGCCGGTTACACCAGCGCGCCCATTCTGCAAAACCTCTCGCTGACGCTGCCCGCCGGGAAGATCACTGCCCTGCTTGGCCCTAACGGCTGCGGTAAATCCACGCTGCTGCGCTGCTGTTCGCGGCTGCTGAAACCCAGGCAGGGACGGGTAATGCTGGGGGATGACGATTTGTCCGGGCTGAACGCCCGCAAGCTGGGGCAGCGTCTTGCCCTGCTTCCGCAGCAGCACAGCGTGCCGGAAGGGATTAGCGTGCGGGAACTGGTGGGCTACGGCCGCAGCCCGTGGCTTAATCTGTTTGGTCGCCCGGGCCCGGCTGACCGCCAGCGGGTACAGGCGGCCATCGACGAAGTGCAGATCGGCAATTTCGCTGAAAAACAGCTCAGTACGCTGTCCGGCGGCCAGCGCCAGCGGGCGTTTCTGGCAATGACGCTGGCACAGGACACGCCGCTACTGCTGCTGGATGAACCGACCACCTGGCTGGATATCAATCATCAGGTTGAGCTGCTGCTTCTGCTGCGCCGCCAGCAGCAGCAGGGAAAAACCGTGGTGACGGTGCTGCACGATCTGAACCAGGCCAGCCGCTATTGTGACCATCTGGTGCTGATGATGGCCGGACAGGTGGTCGCCAGCGGCACGCCAGAACAGGTGATGACCCCGGAACTTTTGCATCGGGTTTTCAGCATCAATGCAGAAATCCATGCCGATCCGGTGTGTGGACGCCCGATGTGTGTGGTGCTTTAATTGATCAATTCGCCTGGATAACTGGCACTTTCAGGAAACCCATTTTCACCAAAAACCCTTGATACAACAATAACTGACCTATTCATGACGTTATCCAAGGGTTTATCTTTGCCAAAAATGGTCAATGAGGTAATGTTTGCTATCTCAAGATCGGTGGTTTCCTGGGACTACAACGCGTCTATCCTGGAAGGTCAATGAAAAACAAACACAGCACGGTTGCCAGTTTGCGCCGGGAGTTCACGCGTAATGTTATCGCGCCAGTGGTGGCGGTGGTGCTGTTTTCTCTGCTGGGGTGTGGGCTTACCGCCTGGTGGGTTACGGCGCAGAGCAACGATAAGGCGCTGGAAAAACAGCAGCAGGTGATCAAAAACCTGCTGGCTCAACATTTGGAAGAGTTCAGCCAGCAGCACCGCAATCTGCTGCGGGAAACACAGCCGGTTTCACTGTTGCTACAGTCTGATGCGGCCGCCCCGTGGCTGTTTCGGCTGATTGGTGATGACGAAGTTTATCTGGTGGATGCCCACCAGCGCCCGCTGGCTGCCTGGTTTTCAGACGCCCCTGCGCCCGTTGAGCGCTACCATGAGATAGCCCAACAGCTGGCGCCGGGCCTGCGTGCCTCCAATACGCTGACCAGCGATTTTATCCGCCTGCGCGAACGCGTGGCGGAAGTGGCCGTTGCCAGCCTGCCCGGCGACGATCGCGGCTATCAGCTGGTGTTTATTCGCTATCTGCGCAGCAGCTTTGTTGATTTTCTAACCCACCGTGGCGTGGTGAGTAATTTCAGCTTCAGCGCCAGACAGCCGGATCAGCCGAACAGCGCCGGTTTCCTGCTGACCTCACATCAGGGAACGCCGGTCAGCGATGTCTCCTGGGAGCCGATGCGCCCCGGCAGTCAAATGCTGCTGTTTACCGGCCCGCTGATTGCGCTGGCCATCCTCAGCATTGCCCTGATGTGCCTGGTGATGACCCGCCGACTGTGGCAGTCCTCGCTGAGTCTGACCCGCTCGATGCAGAAGCTAGCCGCCAGCGAAGCCCGTTCCCGTCACATCGCGCTGCATGACATTTTAACCGGCCTGCCTAACCGCAAATGGATTGAGGAGCAGCTGAATCATCGACTCAGCGTGCTGGAGACCGACCGCGATAGCCTTGCCCTGCTGATGTTGGATCTCGACCATTTCAAAATCGTCAACGACACCTGGGGTCACCACACCGGCGATGAACTGCTGATGGAAGTCAGTAAACGGCTGTCCAGCCTGCTGCCGATTAAAGATTCGATTGGCAGACTGGGCGGCGATGAGTTTGTGATCATGATGGCCAACGTCACGGATCGGCAGCAGGTTGACCAACTGTGCCAGCAGATTATTGCTCACCTGTCGCAGCCGATGCAGCTGAACGGCAATGCGATGTGGATCGGCGTCAGCATCGGCGTGGCGCTGGCCCCGCTCGACAGTACCGACCGGCTGGAGCTGATGCGCAAAGCCGATATCTCGCTTTATGCCGCGAAAGCCGAAGGCGGCGGGCAGTATCGCCTGTTTATTCCGGCGATGGATGAGGCACTGCAAAAACGCCAGCGGCTGGCACAACAGCTGCGTCTTGCGCTGGAAAATGACAGCGGACTGACCCAGTTGTATCAGCCAATTTTTGATATCAGCGGGAAAAAAACGGTCGCCGTTGAAGCGCTGCTGCGCTGGCATCATCCGAAGCTCGGCCCCATCTCTCCGGCTGACTTCGTGCCGCTGGCGGAAGAAACCGGGCTGATTATCCCGCTCGGTGACTGGGTGGTGGAGAAAGCCTGCCAGATGGCCACCACCTGCCCGCAGCTGATTGTGGCGATCAACGTCTCGCCGCTTCAGTTCCTGGCTGAAAACTTTATCAGTACACTCATGACAACCGTGGCGCGTCACGGCATCAATCCCCGCCAGATCGAACTGGAGATCACGGAAGGCGTGCTGCTGGAAGATAAAGAGCGCGCATTGCAGAATATCAATACGCTGCGCGAAGCCGGATTCAGCATTGCGCTGGACGATTTTGGCACCGGCTATTCCAGCCTCAGCTACCTGATCCAGTTCCCGGTTGATACCATCAAAATCGATCAGACCTTTACCCAGTCGCTGGGAGTGCGCGACAACTCGGCGACCATCGTCGAATCGGTGATCACTCTCGGGCACAGCCTGGGGATTACCGTGACGGCGGAAGGGGTGGAAACCGACGCCCAACGCGCGATGCTCGAAGCCGCTGGCTGTGATTTACTGCAGGGCTTTTTATTCAGCAGGCCGCTGACGGCGGATAACCTGCACGCCCTGCTGGATCAACAGCGCCCGTAGAGAGCTGAACGTTTCGCTTATCCAGCCCGACTGCACCAATGGGCGAATGGGCGAATGGGCGAATGGGCGAATGTAGCATCGAGCCATAACGTTTGCACAAGCACCAGCCCCGGCACTTGCGCAAGCGTTCAGAACGCGGGTAACTTCAGCTACGTTGCCAGCGCGCGCCGATATTCCCCCGGCGTCTGCCCTTCATGGCGCTTGAATGCCCGGCCAAAGGTAATGGCGGAATCATAGCCCACCTGCCGGGCGATGGCTTCCAGCGCCAGCTCGGGATGGCGCAGCAGGCAGCGCGCACGCCAGATGCGCCAGCGGGTCAGATACTCACCCGGGGTTTCGCCGGTCACCTGCTTGAAATGCACGGTAAACGCCGAACGCGACATGCCCGCCTGTTTTGCCATTTCACTCAGCCGCCACGGAAAGTCTAACTGCTGATGGATTTGCCCGATCAGCGGGCGCAGGCGGCCGTCGGCCAGCGCCGCCATCCATCCCTGCTGCGGCTGCATTTGCTGGTAGTGCGTACGGATGGCCTGCACGAACAGCACGTCCGCCAGCCGACTGACCACAATCTGCGAACCCAGATGCGGAGCATCGGTCTCCAGCGCCAGCAGCTGCAGCGTGGCGGCCAGCAGCGGCGAACGCTCCGCATCCGCCGGGATCACCACGCAGTCTGGCAGCAATGACAGCAGCGGTTGAGCGCCACCGGCATCAAAGGTCAGCCAGCCGCACAGCAGTTCGGCCTTCTCCCCTTCCCCGCCAAAAACGGCACTTTTACCCGCGCAGTCGGCAAAAACCTCCTCACAGGGGCGAGTGGGCGTTTGCGGCTCGTCACTCAGCGACAGCAGCACGCCCGGTCTGGCAATAAATCCCTCCCCGCTGCGCAGCCGGTGCGGGGGCTGGCCGTTAACCGTCAGCCAGCCCTGGCCTTCCAGCATAAAACCAAAGCGAATCGACGTGCTTTTAATAAAGCTGACGCCCCAGGGCGCACGCGGCCGCAGGCGTGAATGGAGTGCGCTGTTCACGTGCATTGCGGCAAAAACATCATCAAGCAGAGCCATCTCATGACCTTTTCTGGACGATAAGTCAGTAAAAATACCTGTTCAGTCATTATCTGTACAGCGGCAGGCGGGTAAGGTAGCGGCATTACATCAACAGAGGGCACAACCATGTACAGCTATCGTCTTAATCATTTTGGCAGCATCGACCATCTTCATCGCGTTGAAGAACCCCGCCCGCGGCCGGGACGTAAACAGGTGCTGATCCGCGTGGCCGCCGTCAGCCTGAACTATCGCGATCTGGCCATTTTGCATGGCAAGAGCACGCTTGCACCGCAGGCAGGGCTGATCCCGCTTTCGGACGGCGTCGGCTACATCGTGGAGTGCGGGGAAGAGGCCACGCGTTTTGCCTGCGGCGACCGCGTGGCGGGGATCTTTTTCCCACAGTGGCTGGGCGGCAGCCTGACACGGGGTAACAGCGGCGGCGCGTGGGGAAGCCGGGCGGACGGCTGGCTCACCGAGTATAAGGTAATAGATGAAGCATCGCTGGTGCACGTCCCGTCGTATCTGAGCGATGAACAGGCCGCGACCCTGCCCTGTGCGGCGGTGACCGGATGGAACAGTCTGGTACAGTCGCGCCCGCTGCTGCCGGGTGAAACGGTGCTGACTCAGGGCACCGGCGGCGTAGCGCTATTTGCCGTGCAGTTTGCCCGACAGATGGGTCTGAAGATTATCTCACTCACGTCCAGCGACAAAAAAGCGGCACTGCTACACCAACTCGGCGCAACGCATACCATTAACTACCGTGAGCATCCCGACTGGCATCAGCAGGTCAGAGCGCTGACCAACGGCGAAGGGGTACAGCGGGTGGTGGAGATTGGCGGACCGGGAACGCTGAACAATTCGCTGAAGTCGACCGCATCCGGTGGCGAGATCGCGCTGCTGGGCTTCGTTGCCAATGGGGAGCAATCCGTTGATTTTATGACGCTGTTCACCAGCGGTGCCACCGTTCGCTCCTTCAGCGTGGGCAGCCGGGAAGATTTTGAGCGTATGAACCTGGCGCTGGAGCAGAGCCTGCTACAGCCGGTTATCGACCGGGTATATGCCTTTTCGGAAACGTTAGAAGCGTGGCGTTATTTCGATAGTCAGCAGCACTGTGGCAAAGTGGTGATTACGATGTCTGGCGGGTTGCGGTAACGAGCGGAGAAGCCTGAGAAAAACTCAAGGGACCCGAAACTCGCGGTCCTTTGAAAAGATACAGCTATCTTTGAAAAGATTTCCTGAACTTATTTGTTTTTAAATTATCAGTTATCTTTCTTTATTATCACTCCATTCGCGTCAATCGTGACGAGAAACGGGTGTGTACCATCTAGAAATGGCCCTGGTGAGGCGCAAAGAAATCTTGTCAAACTACCCGGCAAATTGATAATAGTGTGATCTGTATAGCGTCATTGCCCGGTCATCACTACAGTAGATGTTTTTTTACCTCGGGGGAACGGGAGAAAAACACTCTTGTTTGCTGAAAACCAAAATGATAATTACCCATTGTTAATGCGCAACTTATCTTATTAATTTTACTTCATATAATGATATCGGACTAACAATGAAAATTACTATGACTGACAAACCCGCCGCCGCAGATGAAGAGTATGTCATCGACAGTCTGTGGACCCACAACGCTAAAACCACCCCGGTAGACATCCATCCCCTCTTTCTGACTCTGCGCGATGAGCAGAACCAGATAATGGCTGGTCTTGTTGCCCGCACGTGGTGGGGAGGGCTGGAGGTGCAGTATCTGTGGGTCAGCGATGACTGTCGCGGCAAAGGTGTCGGGCGCGATTTAATGCAAAATGCAGAGCGGGAAGCAAAAAAACGCGGTTGCCATATGGCCTATGTCGACACGTTTGATTTTCAGGCGCGAGGCTTTTACGAAAAGTTAGGCTATTCCGTCTACGGTGAACTGGGTGATTACGCCCATCAACATACCCGGCACTATCTGGCGAAAAAGCTCTGATAGTGGGGTTACAGGGGGAAGATATGAACGTTTCAGATGCAAAGCAGCAGTTAAATCTGAACGCAATGATTGCCATGATGGAACACTTAACTGAACCCTGGGGCATCAAGGATGCAGAGTCACGCCATATCTATATGAATGATATGGCGTATCGCTATACCAACACGCCAAAGGAATTTGCCGTTGAGGGAAAGTTCGACAGTGAGTTTCCCGCCTCCTGGGCGGAGTGTGAAGAGGAACTGATCGAGCACGATCGCCGCACCGAAGCCTGCCACGGCCGGGTTGCGGTGATTGAAACTCACTTCTGGTTTGGCCAGGACAGTCTGACACCCTACGTCAGCGAAAAAATCCCTTTGTACGGCGACGGTGGCGTATTTATTGGCGTGGCATGGAATGCCCGACTGCTCGACACCCTGTCGCCGCTAAAATATATCACCCAGCAAAAACCAGGGGTGCTGACCACCGAAGTCAACACCGATCTGTTTACCCGTTCGGAGCTGGATACGCTGTTTTTACTGCTACAGCGTTTATCTACCAAGGAGATCGCCCGCATCTATAACCTCAGCCATCGCACGGTAGAAAACCGGATTTACAGCATCTACCAGAAGGCCGGGGTACACACGCTCAATCAGTTTGAAGAGTATTGCCGTCACGCAGGGTTAGACAATTTTATTCCGGATCGCCTGATCGAAAAGGGCATCCAGTTTATTTAATTTCAAGGAAACAGATTGTGATAAAAATAGAAGACTACCCGCTAAGCCGCGTTCCTGAGAACAAGCGCGTCTCGTTTCTGAGTGTTGCCGTGGTGCATATGGGCATGCTCACCGCGCTGGATCAGTTTATGCTCGGCTCGGTGCTGGGTGATTCGATGGATCTGGCCAGCGCGTTTCTGGCAATTTTAGCCGGTAGCGTTATTTTTGGTATCGTGACCTGGGGGCTGGGCTATGCCGGGATGCGTGAAGGGATCTCCGGTAGCCTGCTGGCACGCTGGTGTGGCTTTGGCCGTATCGGCTCCGTGCTGATTGGCCTGGTGGTAGCCGTTAGCCTGCTTGGCTGGTTTGGCATTCAGAATGCCATCTTCGCTAAATCGCTGAACTTTGCGCTCGGCGACAGGTTAGGCTTCCCGCTGGCCGCCAGCCTGTCCGGTCTGCTGCTGACCGTACTGGTGACCTATGGCTTTAAGGCGCTGCGCGTGACCGCACGCATTGCCGTACCGTTGTTTATCTGTCTGGTTGCCTTTATTTCATTCCATACGCTGTCCGGCCACACCCTGCAGGAGATTATCGATCTGCCGCCGACCGGTTCCCCGCTGACCATCAGCGCGGCAATTACGATGGTGGTGGGCGGTGCAATTGTTGCCAGCCTGATGACCCCGGACCTGACCCGCTATTCGAAATCTTCTAAGCACGTGGCGGGCATTACCCTGCTGACGATTATTGCCGGTGAGTTTATCGTCAACGGTCTGGCCATTCTGATCGCCCGTACGCTGCAAACCGCCGACGTCGTGACGATTATGTCGCAGGCCGCGGGCGGTGTGGGGCTGCTGGTGGTGATCCTCTCTACCCTGCGCGTTAACGATCTGAACCTCTATTCCTCATCGCTGGGGGTGATTAACGCCGTGGAAGGGATCAGCGGTAAAAAGCTGAAGTATCGCAGCACGACGCTGGTGATCGGCCTGCTCGGCACCCTGCTGTCGGTGCTGGGCATCCTCGATCGCTTCGTCGATTTCCTGACCGTGCTGGGCGTAGTTTTCCCTCCAATCCTCGGCATTATGCTGGTGGATTATCTGCTGCTGCGCAGCCACCGTGGTCTGCTTGACCGCAGCCGTCTGCTGGGTGAACTGCCGAAAGACAGCGAAACGCCGGTGATTGGCTGGGTCGCGATTATTGCCACCCTGGTGGGAAGCGCAGTGGGCCTGTTAACCGAATGGGGTGTACCAACGATTAACTCACTGCTGATTTCATGCGTGATTTATTACGTGGTTAAACTGGCGCAGCAGCGCAGCCGTCCTGCGGCGGCATCAGCCTGAGACCATTAAGGCGGACGTCGTCCGCCTTATTTCTCTTTTAATAACATTCACTTCACCGCGCGACTCGCCATCACACTCTTCGCCAGAACAAAGCCGCAGCCTACAACCAGCCCGATCAGTGCAAACAGCAAAACCATCAGTGTACGTCTGGGGGCATCACGGGTCAGCGGTTCAGAGGGGGCACTCATGTATTTGAAAGGCACATCGTCCCCAGGTTCGATCTTGAACGCATCCAGTTTTTCAATATACACCCGGCGATTTTGCAGCTCGTTATTCAGCGATCCCACAGGCAGGGATTTCTCAATTTCCAGCTTGCGCGCCAGGCCATCAGCGCTGCAACAATAATAAAAGCCAGAATGGGAAACTTTTCCGAAGAATAATAGTAAGAACATCGATCAAGTCCAGCTCGGTGTTTTGATCGATAAACTGGGGCATGGCAGAGGACACATGAGAATGCGTCGCCGTACGAGCTGGCGTATTACTATCCATTGAAAACTCCTGCAGCACAATATGAAGATAAAATCACAAATTATCCGCATCGCAATCCGTTGCGGCCGCCGGATTTTAAACTAAAATATCCGCTTTTTTTTAGCATTTGATGAATATAAATAGATTTTTATCTAAAAAAACGCTGACAGCTCTGATTCAAGGTTAATAATGCCCTGGAAATATTAGCGTAATTATTCCGGGAATACAGGAATTCACCGGAACATTCTTACGCTTTTTTTGCGCCTGATTTACCAATAGCGCGATACAGCTCCTGAATACGCTTCATCGACTTAATTGTGCGCTGCGGAGCCGTGGAGGCCACCGACAGAATAATCATCTCCAGGCATACCAGCACCGTGCCGTGCAGCGGCACCTTGCCATTCTCCCCGCCGCGCGGAACGTTGATCACCACCTGAACCTCTTTGCTGAAGCGGGAATCAAGAGAGTGAGTCAGTAAAATCGTTGGAATGCCCAGCCGCTTTGCCTCACGCAGCGTCGTCAGTCCTTCACGGTGCGCCGACTTCTGCGCCATCATAATCAGTACATCGCCGCGCTGCAGGTTGATCAGCTGCTCGGCCAGCATCACCCCGGTACGGTTCAGGGGAACGCCGGGAATGCCGTTGCGGCTGAACAGGCGTGCGGCGTATTCAGCCAGGATGCTGGAGGCACCAATGCCAAAAATCCCCACCTGACGCGCCTCCGCCAGCAGAGCAACGGCGCGAGACATGGCGGCACGGTTGTGCGGTTCCGACAGCACTTCGCAGGCGCGCTGATGCCCTTCAAGAACGAAGTCGATGCTGGAGTTCACGTCGCAGGAGAGCGCATTCACCGTTGAACTCATTTTTTCCGCCGACGAGATCCCCGGCCCGAACCAGCTTTCCATTGTCTGCTTGAGATCGCGCAGTCCGGCAAATCCCAGCGCCTGAATCGCCCTGACTACCGTAGCGTCGGAAGTTTGCGTCGCGGCGGCGATCTCCATCGCCGTGTGCTCCAGCACCACCTCGCGGTTATCGTTAATGTAGCTGGCCACCGCCAGCAGCCGCGGCGACAGGCCGGGCCCCCGGGCACGGAAGCGCTCGCCGTAGATATCCACGCGCGTTTTCGTTTTTTTCGTCAGCAATCTGTTCATCCCTGAGTTTCTCCGTTAATTAGCCGATCCAGTCGCTGACGCTGCGCCAGCAGCATCGGCTGATTCAGCGGCAGATAGCCCTCCGGCGACGCGCTTTGTGCAGCAACCACCTGCTGCCCGCCATCCGACAGGGCCAGCTGCAGAAACTCAGCCAGCCGTGGTTCAGGTACGCTGCCGGGCGGCAGATCGATCCACAGCATAACGGCACTGCCCAGCGGATAGTTCCCTGCCTGCACCGCCCCGGCGGTTGGCAGATGATAATCCCCTTCATGATGGCCCAGCGGCAGTACGCGCACTGCGTCACCCAACGCGGCTGCGTTAAACCAGCCAACGGCCCCCAGCGAGAAAGGATCGGCGGCCACGGCTTCGAGCACCGCGCGGCGATCCGGCAGCGGCTCGTAGTGCCGCGGGAATTGCCGATTGCCGAGATGAGCGCGGCGGAAAGCGCTGGCATACTTGCCGTCGTCGCGCAGGCCGTAAAGGTGAATGCGCCGGTGCAGCCAGGCCCCGCCCAGCCCTAACTGGGACCAGCAGGTGATATCCCCCTGCGGCGATCCGGAAGAGAACACCGCCGCCAGCTGCGCCATACTCAGCCCGGCCAGCGGATTATCGCGGTGCAGCCAGATGGCCGGAGGCGTTTTCACCCCCGCGCGCGGGCCGTGGCCGCACCAGCCAATCTGAATGCCCGTCGGCTGATAGCCCTTAGCGTTGCGAAACGCCGCCAGCTCCTGTGCCCAGGGCGCTCGCGACATCGGGGCCAGCAGGCAGGCATCCGCCGCCAGCGCCATGATGGCGGTGGACGAACCAGCCAGGCTGAGCTGAAACTGCTGCTCCGGCCGCCGTGCGGAGAGCATCGCGCACCACGGTTCGATCAGCGACGCCATGCCGTCATTGCCGGTAATACAAAATAACTCAGACATCAGGCTCCCTCCGCCAGATCCAGCTGTAACAGCTCCGCCCGGGCATCCGCCGCGCTGAGCGGCAGATAGCCATCGGGCTGGGAGGCAATAATCTGCTGCCCCTGCCGCGACAGCGTGAAGCGCAGAAACGCCCGCTGTAGCGCATCCAGCCCGCCGCCGTGGCGGATTGCCTGATAAAACCACAGGTAGCGCCCCAGCGCATAGTCGCCCGCCGTCATCTCATCCACCGTGCCGTTCAGCCACGGTCCCGCGTCGTCAACAGCCAGCGGCAGCGCGCGCAGCAGTGCAGTTTCCCGCCCGATGGCCGCCACGCATATCGCCGACGGCTCCTGCTCCAGCCGTTCCAGCAGGCGATCGGTCCCAACCAGATATTCGCAGTCGGCGCTGAGCGCCCGCCCGCCAAAGTGGTGTTTCTGCATATAGCTGCCGAAACCGCTGTACTGCTGGGTGGTCAGCGGCACAATCCGCCGATCCGCCCAGTCACCGCCCAGCCCCAGCTGCCCCCAGCGGCTGTAATCGCCACCGGAATTGCCTGCGGTAAAGATCCGGGACAGCTGGCTGAGGCTTATCCGCGCCAGCGGATTGGCGTGATGCACATAGACCGCCAGCGAGGTTGCCAGATGCTGGCGGGTATCCAGCGCGGCGCCCGCCACCCGAATGCCCAGCGGCTCTGCACCGCGCTGCTTGCGCCAGGGGACGCTTTCCATCGGGGTGATTTCACGCCCCATCACGCTGAACATCGCCTTATCGTTAATGGCGAAGGCCATCGCGGTCGGCGTGCCCTTCAGCTCAATGGCAAAGCGAACCTGCGGGTGATAATGCGCAAACGCGGCGGTCAGCTTTTCAAGAACATAGCGCGCGTGGCCGGACCCGCTCAGGCGCACGGCACCGTCAGCAGTCAGCCAGCCGACGTTGACTTCCGCCGTCAGCGGCTGCGGCAGATAGTCGGTCAGTTCAGCATCCAGCGGGCGCGGAACCCACCCGGTGCGTTCGGTTGATAAATTCACAAATGCTCCTCAGAAGATGCCGGATTTTTGCGGCGCTGCCGCCGCTTCCAATACATCAGCAGCCCGGTGACAAAAAACAGCGGCATGCACAGGCTGGAAATCGTTATCGCTATGCGGCCCGGAATGCCAAACAGCGCGCCGGTATGGATCGGGTCCATATCGGTTAAAATTCGTTCCCCGGTGGGCAGGCTGCGGTACAGCGTCTGCCGGGTGACGTTCAGAGTGCGGGGATTGATGCTCAGCTCATCCAGCGCGCGGGCGTGCGGGGCATCCAGCGGCAGGACGCGCACGCGGATCGCCTTCCCCGGCGCGGGAAGAAACAGCAGCGCCGACTGGTACTGACTGCCGTAGCGCTGAACCACCTGCTGCCAGACCCAATCCCAGTCCGGCTCTGCGGGCTTCACCGCCGTTTTCTTCACAGGCAGGGGCTTCTTCACCACTTCGGCCGGTGTGCTGCCAAGCAGCCAGGTGACGCTCTGGCGATACCACTGCGATGACCACCACAGGCCGGAGAGCGCACTGACCAGATAGAGCACAGTCAGCCAGGTCCCAGCCACCTGGTGCAGCATGCGGTACAGCGCGCGGCCGCTGAGGCGAAACTCCGGGCGCAGCCACTCCCGCGCACTGCGGCTGCCCGCCGTCCAGCGCAGCCACAGCCCGGAGAGGGCAAAGAAGATCAGGCTGACGGCGCTGGCACCGGTAATCGTTCGTCCGATGGCGTTATCCCCCTCAGGGGAGAGAAAACGATGCAGATTACGCACCGTGGCAAAAAAGGCCGCGCCGGTCGCTTCCCCGAGGATCTGCCCGCTGTACGGATTCACCAGCACCCGCTGATTGCGCTGCCCTTTCCCCTGCTGGAAAGCGGCGGTCCAGGCACGATCGTCCTGCTGCTCAATCTGTAACGACATCAGCCGCTCGCCGGGACGCTGCTGCCGCAGCGCAGCAATCATCGCCACCACCGACATCGGCTCGCCGCCCTGCGGCGGGCTGACGGTCATCTGCGGGCTGAGGGCCTGCATAATTTCATCTTCAAAACTCATCGTCACGCCGCTCAACGCCATAAACGACAGGCTGGCGCCGAGGGTAATCCCCAGCAGCCAGTGCAGTTTCAGCAGGATCAGGCGCGAACGCGTCATCGATTATTTCGCCACTGGCATCGGGCGCCCGGCGATATGCGACTGTACCTGCGCCACCATCAGGCTCAGCGCCGCAAAGGAGTTGGAGATGGTCTCTTCACGCGGCAACAGAATGTAATGACCGCTGCGACAGGCGTTCAGGAACTCGCACCAGCCGGGCATAATCGCGTTCATCGCGTCCAGCTCTTCCTGCGGTTTCCCTCCGGTGTCGGAACGCCAGGTATCGAAAATATAATCGGCGTCCAGCTCCGGCAGCCGCTCGGCGCTGACCTCAATGCGATCGCCATCCGGGATGCTGTCAATCAGCGGCGGGAAGCGGAATCCGGCATCGCGCAGCACGCGGCCCAGCGCACGATAGGTGTGATGAACGGTGATCTTGCCCTTATTCGCCTGGATCACCGAGACGGTGATGTGCTGAGTATCCACCATCAGCTTCAGCTGTTTGATCTGCTCCTGGTAGCGGCGTTCGAGGATCGCCAGCTGCTTCTGACTGCCGGTCAGCTGCGCCAGCTTGCTGTAGATACGCGGCGCGCCGCCTACCAGGTGGTCGATGCTGACCGTTGGAGCAATTTTCTCCAACTGCTCGATGGCGGTGTTGCGGCTGGGTTCGGTGATAATCAGGTCGGGTTTCGCGGCGGCGATGGCTTCAATATCCATATCGGCGGTGCCGATAAACTGGATCGATGAATTGTCGAAGTCCACCCCGGTCAGCAGCCCGCTGGAACGCAGGAAATGCGAGCCGTCCGCGCGGGTTCGGCCGTGGCTGGCGACCGGCGGCACGCCCAGCTCGATTAGCGGAATAGTGATATCCAGATCGTGTAGCGAAACAATACGCTGCGGATGCAGCGGCACGGTCACCGTGCGGCCCAGATCGTCGGTAAACTGCTGCGTCGGTTCAGCAGCGGTGGCGCTCAGGCAGGTCAGAAATAACAGGGAAAGTAGCAGGCGCATAGCCATCCTCAAGGTTTACAGCGCGTCACGTCGACGCCACAGCAGCAGAAGAAAGAACGGACCGCCCACCAGCGCCATCACAATCCCCGCCGGAATTTGCAGCGGGGCAAAAGCCAGCCGCCCGATAGAATCCGTCAGCAGAACCAGCAGTGCGCCCAGCAGTGCGCTGCCGCTGAGCAGCGCTACCTGACCGCCGCGCAGCAGAAAGCGCGCCATGTGCGGTGCGATCAGCCCGACAAAACCCAGGCTGCCAACGCAGGATACGCTGGCGGCAGTCAGCAGCACCGGGGCGCAGAAGCGTATCAGCGACAGCCGCCGGAGCCTTACCCCCAGCCCGGTAGCGGACTGGTCGCCGAGCAGCGCCACGTCCGATGCACGGGCGGTCAGGAACAGGATCAGCGCCCCCGGCAGCGCCCAGCAGAACGCCACCGCCAGCAGCGACCAGGTGGCGGAGTGCAGGCTGCCCGCGATCCAGACCAGCGCGGTTTGCACGTCGCGCACGTCGGCGGTGGTCATAAACACCCCGATTCCGGCAGCAAACGCCCAGGAAACGCCGATGCCGATCAGAATAAAACGCGGCCGCGAGAAGTCGCGCGCCAGCAGCACCACGATCAGCGCCACCAGCAGCCCACCCGCCATCCCGGCCAGCGGCCGCCACAGCAGGCTAAGGGAAGGAAACAGCAGGATCAGCACCAGCACCACCGCGCTGGTCCCCTCCTTCACGCCGATCAGCCCCGGATCGGCCAGACCGTTGCGGGTGATCGACTGCATCGCCGCCCCGGCCATCCCCAGCATCGCTCCGCTCAGCAGCGCCATCAGCAGGCGCGGCAGGCGAATATCCCAGACGATATAGTGCTGCTGCGAACTCAGCTGCTGCGGGTAAAACAGCGCCCGGCCAATGTCCGAAGCGGGAACGGGCAGCGATCCCTGAGTGATGCCGAACACCGCCAGCAGCAGCGCCACGGCTGCCAGCAGCAGGCCCAGCAACAGTAGACGCGGGCGCAGCAACAGCGTGAACTGCCCCAGCCTCAGGCGATGAAACCCCAGCCGTTGCGCGGTATTTTTCATTTGAAGTACCTGGCAGCAATAAAGATAAATACCGGTGCACCGACCAGCGCGGTCATCACTCCGGTTGCCAGCTCCTGAGGAGCGATCAGCACGCGCGCCACCAGATCGACCAGCAGCAGCAGCAGTGCCCCGCCCAGCGCCGATAGCGGCACCGCCAGGCGGATATCATCGGTCATCAGCCTCCGCACGACGTGCGGCACCACCAGCCCGATAAAGCCAATCGGACCGGCCACTGAAACCGCCGAGCCACACAGCAGGGCGGCCGCGATCAGTCCGATTAAGCGAGTACGGGCGATGTTCACCCCCAGCCCGCTGGCCACCTGATCGCCCAGCGCCAGCACGTTAAGCCGTGGTGCAATCGCCAGCGCCAGCAGCATACCAACCAGCGCAGGCAGCGCGGCGGCGGCGGTCACGGACCAGCTCAGCCCGGCGAGATCGCCAGCCAGCCAGGTACGCATTTCCAGCAGCGTCTGCTCGTCCAGGATCAGGATTGCGGCGGTCACCGAGGAGGCAAAAGCAGAGAGCGCAACGCCGCACAGCGTCACCTTGAGCGGCGTCAGCCCGCTGCGCCCGGCCGAGGCCAGCAGCATCACCACCCCAAACAGCGCGGCGGCACCGCAGGCAGCCACCAGCGGGCGGCTGGCCAGCAAACCGCCCCAGCCAGCGCCAATCGCCGAGGCGATCACCACCGCCAGCGCCGCACCGGCGTTCAGCCCGAGAATATGCGGCTCACCCAACGGGTTACGGATCACCGACTGTAGCAACAGCCCGGCCACACCCAGTGCCGCGCCGGTCAGCAGGGCCGCAACCAGCCGCAGCAGCCGCAGCTCCACAATCACCTTATGGTCGAAGCTGCGCGGATCGAAGTGCAGTAGCGCCTGTAGCACGGTTGAGGGGCCGATATAACGCGCGCCAAGGCCCAGATGTATCACCGCGCCGATCAGTAACAGGCAAAGCAGAATCGGCAGCGCCAGCGCGGGGCGCAGCGGGTGGCGATGAACGGAATGGGGCCGACTACGCATCAGCGCTGGCCATCGCGGCGGCGGAACGGCATAAAGAACGGTTTCTGCGTCAGCGGGTTGATCGACATCTGCACATCGACATCAAAGGCAGCTTTAATCATCTCCGGCGTGCAGTTTTCATCTTCACCGGTCACGCCGAGCAGACGCCCCTGCTTCATAAACACCAGCATGTCAGCGTAGTTCACGGCGAAGTTAAGATCGTGCAGCACCACGACCACGGTACGGCCATGCAGCCGGGTCAGATCGTGCAGCAGTTCGAGGATCTCCACCTGATAGCGCAGATCGAGGAAGGTTGTGGGTTCATCCAGCAGAATGGTTTGGGTTTGCTGCGCCAGCGCCATCGCGATCCAGCAGCGCTGCCGCTGACCGCCGGAGAGGCTGTCCACCGACTGATGGGCGAATTCGGCGGTGCCGGTAAGCTGTAACGCCTGCTCAACCGCCGCTTCATCCGCATCCGACCACTGGCGCATAAAGTTCTGCCACGGGTAGCGGCCGCGGGAAACCAGCTCAAACACCGTCAGCCCTTCCGGCAGCAGCGGCGACTGCGGCAGCATGCCCAGCTGACGGGCAACGGCTTTAGTCGGCTGCTGGTGAATGCTTTTGCCATCCAGCAGCACGCTGCCGCCGAGGGGAGTCAGCATCCGTGCAATGGTGGTCAGCAGGGTGGATTTCCCCGAACCGTTAGCGCCGACCAGCACGGTCATTTTCTTCGCCGGGATCGTCAAACTGATATCATCAACGATTATCTGCTTCCCGTATCCGGCCGACAGCCGATCCAGCTCGATCCCCTGCTGCCGGGCCCTGTTCTCGCCCGCACTCTGCTCCACCCGCTGTGGCATTGACTACTCCTGCACCGCAACGGCGTGGCTCCCGGCCAGCGCGCGCGTAAGTCTCAAATAAAAATAACTCTCATTATCTTTCTCGATCATGCGTAGAATGAATGTAGTAGTCAAGAATTAATGCGGTGCTTATTAAAACATCTCGCTTCGCGATTTTATGGAATCTTCAGGAAAGATAAGTTTTTTAATTAATCATTATTATCAATAAATTAAAAAATAATAACCCGACAGGAAATGTGACAACCTGGCGTTAAAAAGCTTGCATGATTTTTTCCTTATTTTTGCGTTTACTACTACATATCAGCATGTTTGAATGATTCTCAATTACATATCCGACCCCATTAAACGGGCTAACGGGTAGGCAGCGTTAATCGCAATCAATCGGGCAATGAATACGAAAACTCCTCTCATCTCAGCAACGAAGATGAGACACGTGCAGGGTAAAAATTAAATGACTGAGTTAAAGCCTTCTTTTCTGGGGAAAAAGGGTTATGCGCTGTTTTCAGCGATCTTCATCGGCACGCTGGCCTCTTCGGTAACGATGGCGGCAGAAGCCCCCGCTGCGGCCAGCAGCAGCGACAAAACAACGAAAGATGCGGGAACGATGACGGTGGAAGCCAGCGTCGCCGATGCTGACAAAACCATGACCTCCGGCTATCAGCCACTGAATTCCACTACAGCCACCCTGACCAATATGCCGCTGCTGGATATCCCGCAGGTGGTGAATACCGTCAGCGATCGCGTGATTGAAGATCAGCACTCCACCACGCTGGATGAAGTGCTTAACAACGTCAGTAACGTGGTGCAGACCAACACCCTGGGCGGCACGCAGGATGCCTTTGTGCGCCGTGGCTTCGGCAGCAACCGCGATGGTTCCGTGCTGACTAACGGCCTGAAAACCGTCCTGCCACGCAGCTTCAACGCCGCTACCGAACGGGTTGAGGTATTGAAAGGCCCGGCTTCTACGCTGTACGGCATCCTCGACCCCGGCGGGCTGGTTAACGTGATTACCAAGCGCCCGGAACGCACCTTTGGCGGTTCCGTTTCAGCTACTTCCACCAGCTTTGGCGGCGGCACCGGTACGGTGGACCTGACCGGGCCGATCGAAGGCACCAACCTGGCGTATCGCCTGATTGGTTCCTATCAGCACGAAGATTACTGGCGCAACTTCGGCAAGGAGCGCAGCAGCTTTATTGCCCCGTCACTGACCTGGTTTGGTGACGATGCGACGGTCAATGTCTCTTATGCCCATCGCAACTACAGCACGCCGTTCGATCGCGGCACCATCTTCGATCTGAATACCGGCCACGCGGTGAATGTAAGCCGTGAAACCCGCTTTGATGAAGAGTACAACATCACCGACGGTGAATCGGATCTTGCGCAGCTGAATGCTGAATACCGCATTAACAATCAATGGACGGCGAAGTTTGACTACAGCTTCAGCCAGGATAAATACAGCGACAATCAGGCGCGCGTGATGAAGTATGACGCCGCCACCGGCAACCTGACCCGCCGCGTTGACGCCACGCAGGGATCGACCCAGCGTCAGCATTCCGCGCGCTTCGATCTGCAGGGCGACGTGGTGATTGGCGGACTGTACAACGAGATCCTGACCGGGGTGGCGTACGAGAACTACGATCTGCTGCGCACCGATATGATCCGCTGTAAGAACGTGCAGGATTTCAATATCTATAATCCGTCCTATGGGGCCACCGGCAAATGTACCTCGGTTTCCGCAGCGGACAGCGATCAGACCATTCAGCAGGTCAGCTACTCGACCTACGTGCAGGATTCACTGTATCTGACCGATAAGTGGATTGCCGTCGGTGCCCTGCGCTATCAGTACTTTACCGAATACGCCGGTAAGGGCCGTCCGTTTAACGTCAATACCGACAGCACCGACAATGCCTGGGTGCCGAAGTTTGGCCTGGTGTACAAAGCCACGCCGACGATCTCGCTGTTCGGGAACGTTTCGCGTTCGTTTATGCCGCAGTACTCCATTGCCAGCTACATCGGCGAACTGCCACCGGAAACCGCTACCGCGTGGGAAGCGGGCGCCAAGTTCGATCTGTTTGACGGCGTAACGGCGAACGTCACCCTGTTTAATATTAATAAAAACAACGTGCTGTATACCGAAACCATCAACGATGAGAGCGTAGCGAAGACCGCCGGACGGGTGCGTTCACGCGGGGTTGAGGTGGATGTAGCCGGTGCGCTGACGCAGAATATTAACGTCATCGCCAGCTATGGCTATACCGATGCCAAAGTCATGGAAGATCCGGATTACAAAGGGAAAATGCTGCCTAATGTACCGCGCCATACCGGATCGCTGTTCCTGACTTACGACTTCCACAACGTGTATGACGGCAATACGCTGACCGTTGGCGGTGGGGGCCATGCTGTCAGCCGTCGCTCCGGCGACAACGGCGAGGATTATTCTCTGCAGGGCTATGCGGTTGCCGATGCATTTGCTTCTTACAAAATCAAAGCAGAGTATCCTGTCACGCTACAGGTTAACGTCAAGAATATCTTCGACAAAACGTACTACACCTCGTCTATCGCGACAAATAATCTCTCTAACCAGATTGGCGATCCGCGCGAAGTGCAGTTCACGGTAAAAATGGATTTCTGATCCGCACGTTTAAATTAGCCATTCACCCCGAGTGAAACGTAGTTTAACTCCTGAAGTACATCGGATGTTTTGACGACGCAAATCGTCGCTTTCAGGAGATAAACTATGGCAGAGCAGCAATTTGACTACATTATCATCGGTGGCGGTTCCGCAGGATGCGTGATCGCCTCACGATTGATTGAGGCCCAGGCAGGCAGCGTCCTGCTGCTGGAAGCGGGCGGCCGTGATAACAGCCTGTTCCACAAAATGCCCGCCGGATTGGTAAAACTCTCCCCTAAAACCCGCTGGCCCTACCGTACGCTTCCCCAACAGCATGTTAATAAACGCGTGATGCAGGTCGCTCAAGGCCGCGTATTAGGCGGCGGCAGCTCCGTTAACGGTATGATCTATCTACGCGGCCAGCCGCAGGATTATGACGACTGGGCGGAGGAATATGGCTGCCGTGGCTGGAGCTTTAACGATCTGCTCCCCTTCTTTAGAAAAGCAGAAAACAATGAGTGCCTGAGCGGAACCTATCACGCTCAGCGGGGGCCGCTAAGCGTCAGTGAAAACCAGTTCCGCCATCCGCTGACGGATGCTTTTGTCCGTGCCGGACAGGAACAGGGCCTGCCCTACGTGAACGACTTCAACGATGGCGCGCCCGCAGGCGTTGGCCTGTGGCAGACCACCACTCACCATGGGGAACGCGCCAGTACATCGCGCGCTTATCTCGATCGAGTAAAAAACAATCCGCAATTGACCACGATTACCGATGCTGAAGTACAGCATCTTATTCTGGAAGGCAGCCACGCAAGCGGAGTGGTTTACCATACGCACGGTAAACAGCAATGCCTGGCCTATGCCCGCCGGGAGGTGATCCTCAGTGCCGGAGCCTTCGGCAGCGCAAAAATACTTATGCTGTCCGGCATTGGGCCGCAAAAACATCTCGATAGCGTGGGCATTGTTACCTGTGCCGATCTGCCAGTCGGTAAGTATTATCAGGACCATCTGCATATGTCGCTGAACGCGACCGTCACCACCGGTAACAGTATGTGGGGCGAGGATAAAGGTCTGCGGGCGGTAAGAAACTTCGCACAGTGGCAGTTCTTCCGCGGCGGCCTGCTTACCAGCAACATCCTGGAGGGCGGCGCGCTGATAGACACCACCGGCAGCGGTCGCTCAGATGTACAGGTGCACTTCCTGCCGGTTCTGGATAACTTTGAAAACGGACCGGGGGCAAACCCCGCCGGTAGCGAACACGGCATTACGTTGAAGGTCGGCTATTTACCAAGTAAATCGCGCGGAGAGGTCCGGCTGAGCAGCAGTAACCCGAGCGATGAACTGGCTATTGATGCCGGTTATCTTAGCGATCCGGCGGATCTGGCAGGGCAGATTCGGGCCGTTCAGACAGGGCTTCGCCTGCTGCGCAGCCCTTCACTGCAATCGATTGTCGGGCATATTTTACATCTGAACGAGGTGGAAGAAGACGACATCAACGCCATCACCAATTTCATCCTCGACGACATTAAAACCGTCTATCATCCGATTGGCACCTGCCGAATGGGCCCGTATCCGGCGACTTCGGTGGTGGATTTAAAGCTGCGCGTTCACGGCATCAGCGGGCTGCGCGTTGCGGATTGCAGCATATTCCCGCAGATCCCCAGCGGCAATACCAATGCGCCGACCATTATGATCGCAGAACGCGCTGCCGATCTGATCCTTAAGGATATTTCTAACACCGTCTCTTAGCGGCGATAATACCTGGCTTCTGCCCTGTGGCAGAAGCTTCTTATTCAACTAGAATTAATCCATGCACAGAATACTCTTAAAGATATTAATTCTCATTTCGCTACCAACAAGTTATGTAATTATTAATAAGAATGGTTATCAAACTTATTTAAAAAACTAAACGAATTATATTTAAAGAGAAAATAAATACACCAAAAATCATTGAGTTAGATCACCTAAAATAAATTTAGCATTTGCTATAATAAACGGTTTTTATTTTCTATGGATGGGTGCATAATGCGCAGAAATCACCTGTCATCCGCAGTTAATAATAATTTTAAGGAGTCACCATGCTGACCAATGAAATGACCGCCAAGCTGAACGATCAGCTGAATCTGGAATTCTACTCTGCCAACCTGTACCTGCAGATGAGCGCCTGGGCCAACGATAAGGGTTTTGACGGTGCCGCCGCATTCCTGCGTGAGCACTCTGTAGAAGAGATGCAGCACATGCAGCGCCTGTTTAACTACCTGAGCGATACTGGCGCGATGCCGGTGCTGGGCACCATTGATGCACCACCGGTAACCTTTAACTCACTGAATGAAGTGCTGGAGCAGGCTTATCAGCACGAGCAGCTGATCACCGCGAAGATCAATGAACTGGCCCACGCGGCGATCACCACCCAGGATTATTCAACCTTTAACTTCCTCCAGTGGTATGTTGCCGAGCAGCACGAAGAAGAGAAGCTGTTCAAATCCGTGCTGGACAAACTGGCTCTGGTTGGCAACAGCGGCCAGGCACTGTTCTTCCTCGACAAAGATTTGAAAAAGATGGGCGAGCCGGGCGCACACTCTGCCGACTGATTGACTGCATTAAGCGGATAAAGCGCATCCGCGAACAGACTCACAGGCCACTCTCATTGAGAGTGGCTTTTTTTTATTCTGGATAATCGCTTTCAACTGACGAAGAAGCAGGAGGGGCGTCACTGACCAGGCTTTTCAAATATACCGCTATCGCTTTCAGATCCGCCTTGCCGGGGTGCTGGCTGGTCTGCGGAACGGGAACGGGCTCGCTGGGATCGCCGCAGACCATACGGCCATCGTCATGCAGCAGCTCTTCCTCCTGCGAATCGCTTCCCGCATGCAGAGTGGCCGATACTATGATGAACAGAGCTGATAACCATCGCCGGATAAAGATTTTCATGGCTCACTCCCTGTTAAACCTGTCCATATTGCCTGAAACGACACCGTTCTCCTGCCGGGTATCGTAAGCAGCAGGGAGAGAACAGTGACATCGTCCTGGAGATAAAATAGGGGAGAAAAAGGTGGCAGTTCAGTGCGAAGTGTTAATGGATATGAGCGGAATAACGATAATAAAGAATTTCCCTGCCAAAATATTGATTTATAAGATATTGAACAAAAGGTGCGAAAAGCACCCTTTGTTTAGTGGCCGCTAATTAGTGGCTGGCAGGTAACGTCACCCAATAGCCCGGTTTGTAAGCTACCGGCAGGAAACGCTGATGGAATTCACGGAAGGTGGCATCCGGATCGATATCTTTGAACAGCTCAGGGTGCAGCCATTTCGCAATCGCCTGGATCGCCACAAACTGGTAAGGGCTGTCGTAGAACTGGTGCCAGATCGCGTGCGCATTGCCGTTGGTGGCGACCGGCAGAGTATGGAATGCCGGACGCGCCATCAGCGCCGTTAAGCGTTTCGTTGCTTCCGCGATATCCGCCCCCGGACCTACGCCCACCCAGCCACCGGCGGTGTTGTAGTTCTTCCAGTTAGCACCGGTCACAATCACCACATCAGGGCGCGCGGCGATAATCTGCTCTGGGTTCAGGGTGCCGAAGGTGCCGGGGATCAGCCCTTTAGCAATATTAATGCCGCCAGCCACTTCAACCATGCGGCCAAAGTTCTCATCGCCAAACGACATGCAGCACTCTTCGGTGTAACCACCGGCGCGATCCAATATCACCTTCGGACGCTTGCCGGTGAAGTTTTTCAGGCGGTCGGTCACGATATCAATCTGCTGCTGGCGGAAGGCGACGATCTCTTCAGCACGCTCGGGTTTACCCACCAGCTGGCCCATAATGCGAATGCTTTTTTCGGCATTCTCAAACGGTTTTTCGCGGAAGTCGATAAACACCACCGGGATGCCCAGCTTGTCGAGTTTTTCGGTCAGCTTCGACTCGTCGGTTGCCGCTTTCGATTCCAGGTTCATCAGCACCAGATCGGGCTTCAGGGTCAGCGCCTGCTCAACGTTAAACGTTCCGTCCTTTGCCCCACCAAAGGTCGGCAGCTTTTTAATCTGCGGGTATTTCTCTGCATAGATCTGGTAGCTGTCGAAATCCGCCTTCGGCAAATCGTCACGCCATCCCACTACGCGCTGAAAAGGTGCCTCGGTATCGAAGGCCGCCAGCAGATAGATCTGCCGTCCTTCCCCCAGGATCACCCTCTTCACTTCCGATTTAATTTCAACCTTACGACCGCTGACATCTTCCACTACAAATGGCGCAGCCCACAGGCTGGCAGAGGCGATCAGCCCGGCCAGCAGGATGCCCGTTTTACCCCAAATCTTCATAGCAAACCCCACAAGGACAATGATAATAATTCTCAGTTCAAATCTTGCAGGGGCATGCTACGTGTCGGTGAAAGTTAAAACAAGATGTGTCAAAAAATTTCAATTCATGACGACATTAAAAGGTATAGCGATAGAATTTAGTGTCCACCTTCATCACCGGGAAGGAAGCGGGCAACTCGGGAACGGTGATTTCCGTAAAGCCGTTTTTCTCATAGAAGCGATGCGCGGCAAGGAACAGCGCGGTGGTGCCGAGGAAGATATCGCTTAAGCCCTGCTCGCGGCCATAGGCCAGCAATACATTCAGCAGCGCCAGCCCTGTACCGTAAGCCTTACCGCGGTATTCGGCCGCCACAAACATTTTGCGCAGCGCCGCCTGGCGATTGCCAATATCCTTCAGCGCAATACAGCCAACCACGCGATCGTCCACCAGCGCCAGCCAGAACTGACCGTGCCCCTGCTGATAGAAGTTTTCGATATCGTTAAGATCGGGCTGCTGCTCTGCGGTGATGGGGATGCTGAACTCGTTAGTCTGAATCGGCAGGATTAAATCGATAACTGCTGCCTGGTGTTTTGCGCTGTAGGGTTCGATACGGAGGGTTGTGCCGGATTCGCTCATTGATGTTGTACTCTCTCTGGCGGCCACAGACCGCATTAGGGTTAGTCAATGCAGACGACAACAACAAGTTGCCGTCTGCTTTCTCAGCCCATTCAGACTACATCATTAGCATGATAAAACATCAGGTTAATTCGTATCCGGCGCTCGGCAGGCTTACCGCCCGGCCGCCTTCACCGCGTCATGCAGATTCAGGCGCTGCCAGAAGCTCTGCGACGCATCGCCGGAGAGCGGATAACCGTCCGCCAGCGCGGTGCGTACCATCAGCTGGCGGCGCTGGGCGGCGCTAAGGTTCGGCAGCGGCGCTTCCAGCAGAACTTCAGCCCCTTCAGGAACAACGAGCGGCGAGGCCTTCACCTTCGCGGCAGGCAGGTTGTAGGTCATGGTAAAGCGATAGAAGGTCTGCATCGCTTTGGCGGCATACGGATCATCCTGTGCTGGCACCTTCGCGCACTCGCGCAGCGACGTACCGCACTCTTTCTCCAGCGCGCTGCGCAGCTGCTGCTTCGCGGCATCGAACAGTTCACGATAGTGCGGATCGTTGAGGTAGTGCGCCACGTTGCGCTCTGCCACCATTCTTGAACCCATCACATCCAGCGGATAGTGAACGCCCAGTACAATGCGCGAATAACCGTAGCGCGCACCGCGATCGATCAGCGGCACATAGCGCTCCGGCAGCATCTGTGCCATTAACAGCGCATCGGTGTAGCCGGTGTTGGTGTGGCCGCTGGGGAACGACCCGCCGTCGGCGGTGTAAGGATGGTTATCTTTCGCTACCGCGCTGTCCGGCACCAGATGAATGGTATTGCCGGGGATCAGGAACGGGCGCTTATAGTCAAAGTGCTTCTTCGCTTCGCTGGTACTGACTTCACTGGCCTTCAGCAGCGCCGCCGCCTTGCCCAGTTCGCCTTTATCATAAGCGCGGATAAACGCCTCACCCAGCTTTGGCCCCAGTGCATCGGCGAGGAAATAGAGGTAGTTCTGCCCTTCGGCATCCACCAGCGCCTGGCGGCGTGCGCCGTCGGTGGCGTTCAGGTTGATGTTTTCTACCGTTGCCAGATTCTGCGCCAGCGTCGCTTCCGGCAGCTTGCCGAAGGCGCTCAGCAGTTCAATCCCCGCCTGCTGATTGGCCTTTTTGCCGAAATCATAGCCGCTGGCCTGTAGCCAGGCTTTATCTACCTGCTTACCGCCCTGCTTTGCCGTTTCCAGCTGGCTGCGCGCCAGCGTGCTGCTGTCACCCTTGATGCTGTTAATCAGCGCGGTCTGCACCGAGCCTTCCAGGGCGACTACAGCCGGGCTGTTGCTGGCCGGAGTTGTGGTGTTGGCGATGGCCGCAATCTGCGGCAGCTCTGCGGTGGTTTTAGCCTGTGCCAGCGGCCCAATCAGTAGCGAAGCGGCAAGAAGCGTAAGACGAAAGCGCATAAATCATCCTCATTATCATCAATAAGTTAACCCTGTCGCCCGCAGACTAGACCCGCTATATGGCACTTTTATGGCAAAACATATTCCGATACAGATTCCCGCATCATGTCATAAATCTTGTCAAAAACCGGCCGCGTTAGCTTTAAACCTGCCACGGCAGGACGCCCTTGTGCCTGCGCGCGCACCAGGAGGCCAGCAGCATCAGCCCCACCACCACCAGGATCATCAGGCAACCCACCGCCGCCGCCAGCGTCGACGATCCGCCCTCATCCAGGAAGACGATGGTCGGCCCCAGCGTCTGGGTAGAAGAGGTTACCAGCAGGATCGAAACCTGGATTTCGTTCAGCGCGGTAAGAAACACCAGAATTGCCCCGGCAATCGCCGACGGTGCCACCAGCGGCAGCAGAATGTCGCGCATGCGCCGCAGGAAGCCCGCACCGGCAAGCTGTGCCGCCTCATCCAGCGAGCGCTCCACGCGGGCAAAGCCCGCCAGCGTCGGGCGCAGCACCAGCGCAAGGAAGTTGGAAAGATAGGCGGCGAGGATAATCCACACCGTGCCGTACAGGCTGACGTTGATCAGCGGCAGCGGCCGCAGGAAGAACAGCAGCGCGGCAATCCCGGTCACCACGCCCGGCAGCGCATAGGCCAGTTCGCTGGAGAGATGCAGCACCCGCACCAGGCGGCTGCGCCGCCAGCTGAGGTAGCAGGCCATAAACAGTGCCATCAGAGTCAGGATCGCCGCCGCAATCGCCGTCAGCCAGAGGCTGGTGAAAAAGGCGTGGCGCACTGCCGGATAGTCAAACAGCGCGTTACGGTAGTTAATCAGCGTCAGCGTCTGCCAGTTCAGCGCCTGGCCGAAGCCCTGGGTCAGCGAGGTAGTCAACAGCGCCGACAGCGGCAGCAGCAGGATCAGCGCCATCAGCAGCCAGGCGGTCGCTTCTACCGGCAGTCGCCAGCGGCCAAGAGACTGAGTGAGCGCATGCGCCGTGCCGCTAACGCGAACATCGCGCCGACCGCCCAGCAGACTGCTGATCAGCATTCCGGCCAGGGTGATTGCCGCCAGCAGCAGCGACAGCACCGCCATATCGGGCAGCGCGCCGGGGCCGGTGCTGTTCAGCTGCTGATAGATCAGGGTAATCAGCGTGGGAACTTTGGCAGGAATTCCCAGCATCGCCTGAATACCGAAGTTACCGGCGGCGGCCACGAAGGAGAGCGCGGCTCCGGCAAAAATCGCCGGGCGAGCCAGCGGCAGGATAACGGTTAACAGCACCCTGAGCGGTGAGGCTCCGGCTATCTTCGCTGCTTCCACCAGATCGGACGGCAGGCGCTGTAATCCAGCCCGCACCGCCAGAAACACCAGCGGCGCATTGTGCAGCCCGAGTAAAAGGATAATACCGCTCATCGAGTAGAGCGGCGGCGGACCGGCGAAGGGAGGCACTCCCAGCCCGGCCAGCAGTTTCATCAGCGGTCCGGAGGGCGACATCGCCTGTACCCAGGCCAGCGCGGTCACCTGCGGTGGGATCATCAGCGGCAGAATAAAGGCAAAAACCCACGCCGCCCTGGCGCGAATATCACTCAGCGCCACCAGCCACGCCGCCAGGGTTCCCAGCAGCAGTGAGATCGCGGTAGCTCCCAGCGCAATAAACAGCGTATTGCCGGTAGCGCGCAGCACCCGGGGCGCATTCAACAGCCGCAGCAGCCGCTCGCTGTCGGGTACGCCCTGCGGCGCAATGGCCGCCCAGATCAGCCTCGCCAGCGGCGCAATCGACAGCAGACCAATCATGATTGCCAGTAGCCAGAGGATCCACCGCTCGCTGCCGGGCCAGCGGATCGCACGGGGGTGGCGGGCGCTGCGCATCATACCGGGCAATACGCTCATCGGTTAACCGCCAAAGATTTCAGTGAATTTCTCACGCACCTGGGCATCATCGTTAACGGCTTTATCGCTGTCCAGCGTCAGCAGTTTGATCGAATCAATTGGCGCAAAGCCTTCCGGTGCCGCCACGCGTTTATCGATCGGACGGTTGCCCTGCTGTGCTACCAGCTGCTGGCCTTTTTCCGACAGCATAAAGTCAACGAAGGCTTTGGCGGCAGGCACGTTATGCGCACCGGCAAGGATCGCCACCGGTTCGGTCACAAACGACGCGCCTTCCTGCGGATAGACCAGATCGACCGGCGATCCCTGTTTCTTCGCGCGGATCAAATCGGCATCGGTAATGATCCCGTATTTAGCAACGCCGCTGGCAACCGCTTTCAGCGCCGGGCCGTTACCGCCTTCCGGGGTGATGCCGTTAGCCGCCAGCTTTTTATAAAATTCCCAGCCGATGGTTGGCGTGTTGATGGCGGTATGCAGATGGTAGAGCGCCGCGCCGGAATAGAGCGGGCTGGGCACCGCCACCTGGCCGCGATTGCTGGCATCGGTCAGCGCCATCCAGCTGTTAACCGGTTTCGCATTCTGCGTGTTGTAGCCAATCACCGTGGCGATGATTTTAGTGCCGAACCAGGTCTTATCTTTATCGTAGAAATTCGGGCTGATATTGCTGACCGGCGCATCCGCGTAGGCCATCAGCTTGCCCTCTTTCTTCAGCGCGCCCAGGTTGATGGAGTCCGCCACCAGCAGCACGTCGGCTTTCACGTCACCGCTCATCATCTCGGTGCGCAGCACGTTCATCAGCTGAGTGGTGCCGTTGCGGGTCCAGCTCACCTCAATGCCGGGGTTAGCGGCTTTAAAGGCTTCAATCGTTTGCTGAGCGATTTCAGGAGCCTGCGAGGTATACACCACCAGTTTTCCATCGGCCGCCTGGGCTGACAGAGAGGTGAACGCCAGCAGTGCCAGAATTTTTACCGTGCTACGCATCTGTAGTCCTTAGTGAATTGAAAAAGAAATTAGTGCGGAATGACCCAACCGTCGGTGGCGGCCAGCCTTATACGTTCTCCGATCCGTGGCGGTGCGGCGTCTGACTGCATTAGGGTCAGACGGCACTGCGGATCGCCCAAAGGTTCAATTTCCAGCTGGCTGTAGCCGCCACGATAAATCACCCGGCGGACCTCGCCATCGAAGCCGAGGGCATCATGCGCTACCCTTTGCAGGTCGCTGGCGTGCAGGCAGATTTTGCCTTTCGGCAGGACTGGCTGAGTGGGGCTGGCGCGCAGTTTCACCCGCAGGCCAAACAGTGTGACCCAGGCTGAGCCCTGCCCGTCGGGTTCGATATCCCCAACCGGCACAACCCGGCCATCATCAATGAATCGTGCCACCATTTCGCAGGCGGGCTGGCGATAAAGCTCCTGCGGGGTGGCGAACTGCATTACCTGCCCCGCCTGCATCACCACGATGCGGTCGGCCAATGCCATCGCTTCGTGCTGGTCGTGGGTGATGTAAAGCAGCGTGGCACCGGCGTGATGATGAAAACGTGTGAACTCTTCTTCCATCGCCGCGCGAAGATGTACGTCAAGGTTTGCCAGCGGCTCATCCAGCAGCACCAGCTGCGGCCGCGTGACCAGGCAACGTGCCAGCGCCACGCGCTGCCGCTGCCCGCCGGACAGATCCGCCGGCCGCCGTTCACCCATTCCGTCAAGGCCGACCAGATCCAGCGCGGCATCCACCCGAATACGCCGATTGGCGCGATCCATGCCCTTCACTTTCAGGCTGTATTCGATGTTTTCCGCCACCGACATATGCGGCCACAGGGCGTAGTTCTGAAACACCACGCTCAGCTCGCGCTGCTCGGGAGGCAGATGCTGCCCCGGTGCGCTGTAGCGGCGTTCGCCAACGGTTATCGTGCCGGAGTCCGGGATTTCAAACCCGGCAATCGTGCGCAGCAGCGTGGTTTTTCCGCAGCCGGAAGGCCCGAGAACGGCGATAAACTCCCCGTGCTCAATCTGCAACGAGACATTGCGCAGCACCTGCTGCTGGCCAAAGGATTTACACAGATTGTCGATCAGGATCGCAGACATCGGGCACTCGGACTCCGTTCAATTAAAGCAACGGCTTAGAACATACTGAGCAAAGATGACAGCCCGGTGACAGCAGGCAGAATGAACCGGCTGCCGCTCGTCGCCGTTGAAAAGCGCGGGAAAATCAGGGGAAAATGACAATGTACCGGCTGGATTTCGCCGCATTAAAGCGTAAAACCCGGCGCGTATCTTCATCATAAACTCGCTAAACTCACCACATTGCGACTAACGGAAACAGGTCAAAATGAGCATCGATTCGGATATCACCGTTCGTAAACTGGAAATTTTCATCGCTTTTATGACCCGGGGTAATCTTGCCCGTACGGCGGCCTCGCTTGGGATCAGCAGCGTCAGCGTGCATCGCGCCCTGCACAGCCTGGAAGAGAGCCTGCGCTGCCCGCTGTTTATTCATCAGGGGCGTAATCTGGTGCCGATGCCCGCCGCGCATACGCTGTGGGAGTACAGTCAGGAAGCGCTGGACCTGCTGTCACGCGGCGTGGAAGAGGCGCGAAAAACCGCCGGAATGAGCCAGGGAAGCCTGCGGCTGGGCACGCTCTATTCGCTGACCCTGGAGACCATTCCGCAGCTGATTATGGGCATGAAGCTGCGACGCCCGGATCTGGAGCTGGAGCTGACCATGGGCTCGAATAAGATGCTGCTGAACCGCCTGGAGGAAGGATCGCTGGACGCGGTGCTGATCGCCACGTCCTGCGAGCAGATCAATCACGCTCATCTGGAAACGCTACCGCTGTTTGAGGACGATATCTTCCTCGCAGCGCCTGCGGCTTCCGGGCTGGATGTTAGCAAAGAAGCAGATCTGCGCGACTTCCGCACGGAGAAATTTGTCTCCCTTGATGAGGGTTTTGCAACCTGGCAGGGCTTTCGTGAGGCGTTCGCCATTGCAGGCTACGAACCGGAGATCGTCACGCGGGTGAATGATATCTTTTCGATGCTGAGCCTCGTACAGGCTGGAGTGGGCTTTACTCTGCTGCCGGGGCGGATGAAGCGGGTTTATGAAAATTCGGTACAGCTGCTGCGGCTGGCGCAGCCCTATCAGATGCAGCAAAACATCGCGATTGTCTTTGAACGCAACCGCGAACACGATCCGAATTTGCTGGCGCTGGTCGCCGAAGGCCGGATGTACAGCCGCCAGCGCGGGGCGAAATCCTGAGCCTCACCCGGTACGGATTTCTGCTCGCTCGACCAGCTCAGTACGGGCGACCGATCCACAGCGCAAGGCGGGATGCCGCCCGGAAACTAGCCCCTGGCCCTCTGCGCCAGGCGGGAAGCCAGTTCGGCTCCGCTCTGCTCCAGCGAGATCGCTTCACCGCCGAGGCTAAATGACTGCCGCGTCAGGCTGGTCAGTCCCGAACCCGGCGGCATCTGGATCGCCAGCCCGACGTCACGTTCCTCTGCCGCCGCCATCGCATCATACCAGTTCACCCTGCGTGCCATATTCCAGGCCAGATCGTCGGCAATTTGCTGCGGCTGCCACAGCACTCGCGCGCTGCTGCCGCTGAGATACGCACAGCGTGGACGATGCAGCGTGACCGCCTGGAAGGCCTGCGCCAGCTCCTGCGCGGGCTTCGCCAGCAGTTCACAGTGCGAAGGCACGCTCACCGCCAGCCGACAGGCGCGCTGGGCACCCAGCGATTTCGCTGCGGCACCGACCCGCGCCATCGCCGCATCCGATCCGGCAATCACCAGCTGCTGCGGGCTGTTGACGTTGGCCAGCCAGCAGTCGTCGCCGAGCAGCGGCAGCAGATCCGCCTGAGAGAATCCCACGATCGCCGTCAGGCCATAGCCCTGCGGCCAGGCGTTCTCCATCAACGTACCGCGCAGTGAAACCAGCCGCAGCGCGTCGCTGAACGCGAGCGATCCGGCCACTACCGCCGCCGGATAGGCGCCGATCGACAGCCCGGCGGTCATATCGGCAACGGTGCCCTGCCGCTCAAGGGCGCGGGCGTGGGCAACGTCGCTAATCAGGATGCACAGCTGTACCGCGCGGGTGTGCCTTAGCGCCTCCGCGCTGTCCAGCCGTCGCGCGTCCTCCGCCAGAACGTCGCTGACCTCATCAAGCAGCGCATCACCGTCTGGCAGCTGCTGTAACATGCCGGGCCGCTGTGCGCCCTGGCCTGGAAAAGAGAAAAGGACTTTCATTCTGTACTCCAGGGCCGATCGGTCAGCAGCGGGCCATGTGGTGTTTTCAGCATCACCCGCCCTTCCCGCAGCCATTCTGTTAACGCAAAACCACCACGCGGCGTGCCGATTTGAGTGTCCACCCTACAGGGAAGCTGGCTGATAAATGTCTGCCAGCGCAGCAGCTCGGTATTATCGAGCGGCCAGTGGCTGCGGATCAGCAGATCGAGGTCGCTGCTGTCGCGCAGCACCGGTACTTCAGTTGCCAGCGCATAGCCAACGCTGCCGGCGATACCCCAGCTCCACGGCCACGCCTGCTGGGCCAGCTGAAGCGCGGCCTGCAGCGGCGGCTGCGAAATATAGGGCGATGCCAGCAGCCGCGCCGGATCGCTGAGCATTTCCGGCGACACAATTCGCCGGATATGACGCGGATCGACCCAGCCTGCTGCTCGCAGATCGCGCCGCAGGCCGCGTACGCCAACCGGCACGCGTCCGCCCTCATCAACATCCCTGCGCACCACCAGCGGCAGCGCTGGCCGCCACTGGCTGGCCACCCATTCCGGCAGATCGCCCTGTAATGCGGCGCGGTCGGAAACCCAAATCAGATCGTGTGGTGAACTCATTTCACATCCCGGAAGTCAGCGTGATAAACAACGGCAGGCTAAGGATACACAACAGTGACGTGATTAGCAGAACGGCCTCCGCATCCGGTGACTGCGCGCCAAACCGGTTGCCAAATACCACCCCGAAGAAGCCCGCCGACAGCGCGATCATCAGGATCGCGGTGATCGCCACCTGACCATGCAGGCCCATCGCCAGTACCACACCCCAGGCGATCAGCGGCTGGATCAGCAGCTTGGTGATGCTGCCCACGATCACTGCACCGTTGATGCTCAGCTTACGGGCGGAGAGGATCACCCCGGTGAGGAACAGTGCGGCAGCAGTAGCCGCCAGGCCGAGCGGTTTAATCGCCGCCAGCACGATTTCCGGCATGCCGATCCCCAGCCCGGACAGCACCACACCCAGCAGCGGACCCCAAACGATAGGTTTAGTTACCGAACGCCACATCAGGATTGGCAGCATACCGATCCCGGACTGCTGGCCGTTGCCTGCCGCCAGCGCTTTTTCGCGCTCGAGGATCAGCAGGCAGAACGGCGTCAACAGCACCGAACCACAGGCGATCGATACCGCTACCGACAGCGACGTCGACGGCCCTTCACCCAGTACGCTACCGAGGATCGGCAGGCCCAGCGCCGCATAGTTCGGCAGAGCAACAGTGAGCGTCAGTACGGCAGCATCCTGCGGTGACTTATGGAACAGCCGCGTGGCAATAAAATAGATGGCAAACCAGCCCACCCACATCGACAGTACCAGTACCACGATCAGCGGCGACTGCTGGACAATCCCCAGCCAGGGGGTTTTAACCGTCGCGCTAAACAGTGCGGCGGGTAGCGCAAAATCCATCACAAAGACGTTTAGCAGCGCCACATTTTTGTTGTCCACCATCTTCGCTTTGCCGGCGTAAAAGCCGAGCAGCATAATCACAAAAATAGGGGCAAGCGCATGGATAATTATATATGTCATAACATCACCTGGTAGTCTGATTAAGCACCGGTGCGATGATTATTATTTTATTTTTCAGGCCATTGCTGCGGGGGCGAATGCTCCGTTTGCCCCCGCAGATAACCCGGCAGGTTTGTCTTAGCTACTTTCTTACCAGGCTGCGCGCATCAATTCACGCACCCGTTTTGAACTGCTGCGGTTCTCTGCCTGCAGGCGACACTGCAGTCCGGGATCGCGGCGGGCGGCAGCGACGGCGGCGGCCAGCGCCTGGCGAACCTGTGCGACATCGCCGGCATCCGGTTCGTCCGGTTTGCTGATATCCAGTAGCGACTCCAGCAGGCCCAGCGTCTGGTAGTGGTGAATGTCGTAGGCCATTGGCGGGATGGTTTCCGCCAGTTTTTCCAGCGCCTCGACGCTGCGCAGAGTGATGCGTGCTGCCGCCTCTTTACCCATCGCGTGGATCATCACGCCGCCGTCATTGAAGGCGATCAGCCGGTTAGCCTGATAGCCGTGAGCCAGAAACGCCCCCGACATCGCCTTACCGACAATCAGCCCAATCACCACGTGGCCTGCCAGCCGCGCGCTGGCGTAAGCGCCTGCCGCTGCGGCCAGCGCCTGATGGATACCAAAAGCTTCTTCGCGGCGGCCATAGGCCTGACTGGGAACGTCGATCACCGCCACGATGATGCGTTTCTCCGATTTATTTGCGTCTTCCGCTACGGTTTCACTCACCACCTTCGCCAGCGTCCAGCCCTCAAGCAGTCCGGCTTCCCCGCCAGCAGCGCGCGGGAAGTGGTTATTTTTATCCGCCACGACGGCGATAAAGCGTGCGGCTTCACCGTGAACTTCACCATCGGCAACCTGGACTGACGGGCACAGTCCCGGCATCCGGCTGGCACCGGCAGTCAGTGTTTGCAGCCAGATTTCACCGCGTCCTGTTTGCTGTTTCATGACCGATCCTCCTTGCTGAAAAGCCGTGTGATTTGCTGTGAATCCGCCTGCCGGGACGTATCAAACTTCGTCAGTCGCGGCAGATACCAGGGATAGTTTTCGGAACGGTGTACCGCCGGTACGCCCTTCGCCAGCGCATCACGCATCGCCTGCTTCACGGCCTTCTGGCCGTCGCCGACCAGCGCATCCGCCAGCCCGCTGGCCGCACGGGTTTCGCCACCGGTCATGCTCCAGATAAACGGACGGTCGCGGGAGTCATATTCGTCAATGCCCGCCTCCTGCTCGATAACCTGCGGGCCGTTCAATCCCAGCCGCGCTTCGCGGGTCACGATCAGATAGCTGCACAGTCCGGCAGCGATGGACATGCCGCCGAAGCAGCCGACGGTGCCGGCAATAATGCCCACTACCGGGGTATAGCGACGCAGATCGACGATCGCCGCGTGGATGTCGGCGATCGCGGCCAGGCCCAGATTGGCTTCCTGTAGCCGCACGCCGCCGGTTTCCAGGCACAGCACCGCACGGGTAGGAATACCGTTGCGGTTATCTTCCGCCGCCAGCTCCAGCGCCGCCGCCATTTTGGCACCCGACACTTCGCCCATGCTGCCGCCCTGGAACGCGCCTTCAATGGCAATCACTACCGCAGGCTGGCCGTCAATGGTGCCCTTCGCCACCACCATACCGTCGTCGGCCTGCGGGACAATCCCCTGCATGCCCAGCCACGGTGAGACGATCCCTTCAAAGGGGTCTAACAGTTCGCGGAAGCTGCCCTGGTCCAGCAACAGCCGTGCGCGCTGGCGGGCATTCAGTTCAATAAAGCTGAGATCGTTACGCATCGGCTACCTCCTCAAATACCTGCTCAATGCGGATCCTCGCCACGCCGGGCGTGGCACCGAAGTCGTGGATGGTCATCTGACCGGCGGGCAAATCCCCGAAGGTGCCCAGCCGCTCGAACAGCGCGGTCCAGCGCTTGCTGCTGTTATCCACCGAGGTGATGATGTCAACGTTCAGGGTGTCGCTGCCGTCGGCGACAAACAGCACTTCCATGTCGCCTGAACCCACAACGCCCGCCAGCGATCTGCCGCTAAGGCGTCGCGAGGCTGAAAAACAAAGGCTTATCTGTTGCATAAGATCCTCTTTAAATAAAAATCCTTGTGTCGGACGGCCGTTACGGGCCGCCGCTTCGGAGTGTCAGGAACCCACACTGACGGATGTGATTCGCCGCAGGCTTAACTCACCGCACCGATAGCGGGCCTGCATCGCGTGGCGCATCAGGCCCCGGGCAGATACGATCAAGAAACAGCGTGGCGGAAAGCAGATCGGCTGCACCGCCCGGCGAAGCATTCAGCGCCAGCATGTGCGCATCGAGCCGCGCCAGCGCGCGCTGCCCCGCAGGCTGACTAACGCCGCCTGCCGCCAGTACTGCCTGCGCGCCCTGCTGCATCGCCTCAAGTCCGTCCATGCCCGCCCGCGACAGCACACAGGTGTCGCTGAGTGACGTCATCATGATCATCAGCGTATCCAGACGGGCTTCGCTTTCGCTGGCCCCCTGCCGACGGCTGCGGTACAGCTGAGGCAGCGCCAGGTTCACCACGTGCGGGAAGCCCTGCTGGGCCTCTTCACGCGCGCCCGGCAGACGGTAGCGCGAACTGGCCCGCTGGCCGTTGCTGAACAGCTTCGGAGCCGCATCATCAGGCAACATCGCCAGCGCGGCGGCACCGTCAACCACCTGCTGCACGCTGCCTTCTCCACCGCGCATCGCGCTGGCGGCAATCAGCAGGCCCAGCGCCCAGATCGCGCCGCGATGGGTGTTAACGCCTGCGGTGGTCTGCATCATCTGCGCTTCGCCTTCGCGGCCAAGCCGACCGACCAGCTGGCGCAGGGCCACATCCGCCGGGCGCTGCCAGCACTGTAGCGCCAGTGCGTAGAAGGTCGGCGTCAGGCTGTGGGCCGAGCGTTCAAGGAGATCCAGCGTGAGATCCTTGTGCGCACCGCTTCCCCGGCGATCCACCAGGCCCGGCTTCGGCGTCAGGTTCGCCTCCTCCAGCAGGCAGTGGGTCGCCACCACGGCCAGATGCCGCGCATGGCGCTCTGCAACAATCGCGGCGAGCTGCCGCTGCGGGCTCATTACCAGCTCCTGAATTTAGCCGGTGGCTGATAAAGGCCGCCGGACCATTCGACCAGGTCCGCGACGCTGCCTGCCGCCAGCAGTGAACGGCTGGCATCGGTACGGCGGATGCCGATATCTTCCGGGAACACCACTTTGCCTTCGCGACGCAGCTTAGCCACGCGCTGCGCATCCACGCCGAGGCCAACGTCGGTGATACCGGCAACCGCCGCCACCATCGCCCGACGCTCTTCCAGCGAACTGGCGCGGTAGAGATAGGCAATCCCCTCTTCGGTCAGTACGTGGGTCACGTCATCACCGTAGATCATCACCGGTGCCAGCGGCATACCGGCGGTTTTCGCCACGTCTATCGCCTCCAGTTTTTCCACGAAGGTCGGTTTAACGCCCGCCTGGAAGGTTTCCACCATCTGCACCACCAGCTTGCGGCCGCGCGCCAGCGGGTCGGGTTCATTGATCATCGCCAGCCAGGCCGGGGTAGCGTGGCGGCGACCGTGCGGATCGTGGCCCATATTGGGCGCACCGCCGAAGCCGGAGAGACGGCCTCGGGTCACGGTGGAGGAGTTTGCCTGGCCGTCAACCTGTAACGTCGAACCGATAAACATATCGACCGCGTACTGCCCGGCCATCTGGCAGAAGGCACGGTTAGAGCGCATGGAACCGTCGTGGCCGGTAAAGAACACATCCGGGCGAGCGGCAATATAGTTTTCCATGCCCAGCTCGCCGCCGAAGCAGTGCACGCTTTTCACCCAGCCGCTTTCAATGGCCGGGATTAATGTCGGATGCGGGTTCAGGGCCCAGTGGCGGCAGATTTTGCCCTTCAGGCCGAGTTTTTCACCGTAAGTCGGCAGCAGCAGTTCGATGGCGGCGGTGTTAAAACCGATGCCGTGGTTCAGCGACTGTACCTGGTGCTCGGCGTAGATGCCTTTAATCGCCAGCATCGCCATCAGCACGTGTTCCTGCTTAATCAGGCGCGGGTCGCGGGTAAACAGCGGTTCGATAAAGAAAGGCTTGTCGGCCACCACCACGAAATCAATCCAGGAACCGGGGATATCCACACGCGGCAGATCGCACTCATCATCGACCAGTTCGTTAACCTGAGCGATAACGATGCCGTTATGAAACGCAGCGGCTTCGACCAGCGCCGGGGTATCTTCGGTACTGGCCCCGGTGTAGAGGTTGCCTTTGCGGTCGGCTTTAAATCCGGCGACCAGTGCCACATCGGGCGAGAGGTCAATAAACAGCCGCGCATAAAGCTCGATGTAGGTGTGAATCGCGCCGATTTCCAGCAGGCCATCCTCCAGCAGCTGCGAAATACGCAGGCTCTGGGTGCCGGAAAATGAGAAGTCCAGCTTGCGGGCGATGCCCTTTTCAAAGATATCAAGATGCTCGCTGCGGCCGACGCTGGGCATAATCATATGCAGGTCGTGCAGCGTTTGCGGGTTAACCTGCGCCAGCGAACGCGAGAGGAAATCAGCCTGCTTCTGGTTGTTGCCCTCCATCACCACCCGGTCGCCGGGTGAGATCAGCTTTTCAAGCATGGCAACAATATCGTCGGTGGGCAGAACTTTATGAGGGATACCGAGGCTGGCTATACGGCGCTGTTTCTCGCGCCGACGTGTATCCCAGACCAGGGGTGACGGGGTAGATAACATGGTTAACCTCCTGTAAGTGCATCTTCTGCAGATGCTTTCAGTATGGCAGCCAGTCTGTACCGGAATGGGGTGTTCATCAATTACGCTTCGTGCCAAATCGTTACTCTGAGAGTAACGATTAAAAAATTCCCCTCATTGTTCAGGGAATTAGCGCTAAAGCACGGAATGTATTCAGTTTATATCCAGCAGGTTGAATCAAAAATGCCACAAACGTTAGCCATTTTATTAACCTGAACGTTTGTGGCGGAAGGGGACAGGCGTCAGCCGACGGCAGTTTCCTGCTCCGGCTGCTGGTGAATGGCGATGTAACGCTGGAAGCGGCTCTCTTTCAGCCGGGTAAGGTCCACCAGCACCAGGCCGTCGATGCAGTGGTTAAAATCGGGATCGCTGCCGAAGTCAATAAACTGTACGCCGCCGCTTTCACACAGCTCGGAATACTGCTTGTACAGCGGCGGAATGCCGGTGCCGAGGTTGGCCAGCAGGCGCTTCAGGCGCTTGAGATCTTCGCTGTAGTTATCGCCGCTGAACTGGGCCAGCACGTCAGGTAACGAGGCCGGATACGGGCGGCGCGAGGTGGCCAGCGGCAGCAGCGGCGCGAAGTAGAGGCGATAGAACGCCACCAGCAGATCCCGCGCCGCCAGCGGCAGGCCGCCGGAGATAGACACCGGACCGAACAGATAGCGGTACTGCGGGTACTTCGCCAGATAAGCACCAATGCCCATCCACAGATAGTCGAGGCCGCGTTTGCCCCAGTAGGCCGGCTGGATAAAGCTGCGGCCCAGTTCAATGCCCTGCATCAGCACCGGATCCATCTGGTGATCGTAGTGGAACAGGCTGTGGCTGTAGATGCCGTCCAGCCCCTTGCGCTCAAACTGCTCGGCGGTGGGAATAAAGCGGTAGGCACCGACGATATCCAGCGCTTCTTCGTCCCAGAGGATCAGGTGGTAATAATCGTCGTCGTAGTCGTCGAGGTCACGGCGGGTGCCGCTGCCCTCGCCCACCGCGCGGAAGGCGATTTCACGCAGCCGGCCCAGCTCGCGCAGGATCGGCACGTAGTCCTCGCCGTTGCGGCGATAGAGGTAAATGGTTTTGCCATCGGGCAGCTTGCCCAGCACTTCACAGCCCGCCAGCGCGCGTTTCAGCACCGCACGGTCTTCGCTGCGGGCGATGGCCGCTTCGGTCTGGAACAGCGCAGATTTGCCCTGCGCCACGCGATACAGATGGCGGCGGAAGCGTGCAGCCAGCTCTTTCGCCGGGGTACGGCCGTCGTGCCAGCTGGCGTAGGGAATACGCGCGCCGATTTTCAGCTTCAGCCGCTCGCCGCGATTGCCGAACATCTCTTTTACCAGCAGCAGCATCGACAGCGGCTGGTAGATTTTGGAAGTCAGGTAGAACAGCGCACTGTTGCGGCCGCTGACGTGGATCGGCACGATCGGCGCGCGGTAGCGTGCGGCCAGCCGCAGGAAGCCGTGGCTCCATTTGCCGTCCTTCACCCCTTTGCTGCCGAAGCGCGAAACTTCCCCCGCCGGAAAGAAGATCAGCACGCCCTGGCTTTCCAGCTGATCCTGCATCAGCGCGACCTGCTGGCGGCTGGTGCGGTTACCCATGTTATCCACCGGCACCATCAGGCTGCTGAGCGATTCCAGGCAGTTCAGCAGGCGATTGGTGACGATTTTCACATCGCGCCGCACCTGCGACACCGCATGCAGCAGCGCCAGCCCATCCAGCGTACCGAGCGGATGGTTGGCGACGATCACCACCGGTCCCTGGCTGGGGATTTGCTCCAGGTCGCGCTCGCTCAGTTCACAGCTGACATCGAGGTATTCCAGCACCTGCTCGACCATATCCAGCCCTTTCAGGTGTTTATAGCGCTGGTTGAATCGCTGGAACTCTTTTTCATGCAGCAGGCGGCGCAGAATGCTTTTCTGCCAGGAAGGGGTTTCACGCTGCGGATAGAGGTCTTCAAGTACGGTTTCAATAGTAAACACAGGCTTATCTCCCGGGTGTTTTATCCGCACACTAACCATCGGGAGTGACGCCAACATGGCAAAAAAATGACGAAAAAAAGACAGCGCAGCGCGGTCTGTTTTACCGCGCGGCAAGGGGGTTAAATCGGGGAGAAAATTACTCCTCCAGCTGTAGGGAAGGCAGCTGGGAGAAAACGCTCAACAGCCCACTGCTCCACAGCTGGCGGATCTGCGAGAAGTAAGGGTGCTTCTCGGTAATATGATACTGCTGCGCGGTGCTGAAGCTGTCCGCCGGGTAGATCATCACGTCCAGCGGCAAGCCAACCGAGATATTACTCGCCAGAGTAGAATCCATGGAAATCAGCGCGCACTGCATCGCCTGATCCAACGGCGTATCGTAGCGCAGTACGCGGTCGATAATCGGCTTGCCGTATTTGCTTTCGCCAATCTGGAAATAAGGCGTATCGGTACTGGCTTCAATAAAGTTGCCCTGCGGGTAGATCTGGAACAGCCGGGGCTCTTCACCTTTGATCTGCCCGCCGAGCAGCAGCGTGCCGCCAAACTCTTCACCATCGCGCTTGATCACCGACCGCAGCGTTTCGCCCACCAGCAGCGCCACGTCGTACATATTGCTACAGCTCATCAGGTTCGGTTTTTTACCGTCTTCACAGCCCCGGCGCAGCAGGCTTAACGCGCTCTGCGTGGTGGCAAGGTTGCCGGCACTTTGCAGCACCAGCGTCCGCTCATCATCCTGTTGAAATACATGGAGCTTACGGAAAGAGGAGATATGATCCACACCCGCATTGGTACGGGAGTCGGAAACGAAAATCATCCCTGACGATAAGCGCATTGCCACACAATAGGTCATAGTTTTCCCGATTAAAGATTACTGCTGCGAATTCACCTGCTGCACTACGGCGACCGCCTGCATGTCCTCACTGCCGCCGCCGAGGCGCATACCGCGCACCGGGCAGGCATCCAGATAGTCCACGCCAACGGCCAGCTTCAGGTGCTGACGGATGCTGCGGGTGTTATTGGTAATATCAAAGCTGTGCCAGCTGTCGTCGATCCACGCTTCCACCCAGGCATGGGTTGCCACGTGTTTAACATTGTCAGTATACAGATAGCCGCTGACGTAGCGTGCGGGAATCTGCAAACTGCGACAGCAGGCAAGAAATACGTGGCTGTGATCCTGGCAAACGCCACTGCCGGCGGCAAAGACTTTCGCCGCGCAGTCGGTCACCCGGGTGCTGCCCGGCTGCCAGGGCATTTTCAGTAGCAGTTCGCCCATCAGCCGCTCCAGACTCTCCAGCGGCGCTTCAGGGCGGTAATAGCGGCGGGCAAAGTCGCGGATGGCCTCATCCGGCAGGGTCAGCGCGCTTTGACGCAGAAACACCAGCGGCGACAGCGCGTTGGCCCCATCGGCAGCAAACTCGCCGCCGTCGATAATTTCCACCACGCCACGGGCTTCAATTTCAATCGCCTGATGCGGTGTATCCAGCGTCAGCACGTGCAGTACGTTGCCCCAGGCATCGGTCGTGCAGACCGCCTCGCCCGGCAGCCGCAGCTCCCAGGAAATAATCCGCTGGTGGGCGGAATCCTGCGGCGTCAGGCGCAGGTACTGGGTGCTCTGCGTCACCCGGTCCTGATAGCTGAAACAGGTTTTATGTTCGATGGTAAGCTGCATTATTTCGCCTCCAGATAGGTATGATGAATGCTGTCGGACAGCGTTGCCAGTTCGCCCAGAAAGGCGCTCAGCCAGGCGTGCAGCCCGCGATCGAGTACCGATTCTTTGCTGCTGAAGCGCAGCTGCGCGTGCAGCACGCTGATCAGATAGCGCGGACGATCCTCGCCGCTGCTGCCGATTTGTTCGAGCAGCCCGGCGATATCCTCTACGCAGGATCGCAGCGATCGTGGGCTTTCCTCGCGCAGGATGAGCATTTCGTTTACGCCCTCCGCCGCCAGCTGCTGCTTGTAGATGCTGTGATAGGCTTCGCGGGCCGAAACCGAACGCAGCAGCGTATCCAGCCGGTAGTATTCCCGCACCGTGTCGTCGTCGGCATCCGAGAGGTATTGATAAGCATCCAGCAGGCGTGCTGTACAGTCGGCGCGCTCCAGCAGCGTGCCGAGGCGGATAAAGTTCATCGCATCGCCGCGCATTAGCGTGCCGAACATCGCCCCGCGAAACAGATGGCAGCGCTCTTTTACCCAGTCAAAGAACGCATCCGCCCCGCCGCTGCCGACGCCGCGCCGCCGGATTTTGCGCAGCTCGATCCAGCTGGAGTTGATGCTTTCCCACACTTCCGAAGAGAGGCTGCCGCGCACCGCGTGGGCGTTGTTCCACGCCGCCTGCCAGCAGTTGAAAATGCTGGACGGGTTACGGTCGTCGAGGGCAAAAAAGCTGAACAGCTGCGGCATCGCCAGCGCGTCGCTGACCGACCAGTAAAGTTCGCTGGTGTTGGTGAGGTTCAGCGGTACGCGCAGCTCGTTGTTATGGCTGCCGCGCACCGGCATCAGCGACAGACGATTGGTGACGTCGAGTACCCGGGCAATATTTTCCGCGCGCTCCAGATAGCGCGCCATCCAGTAGAGGCCAGTAGCCGTGCGACTCAGCATGCGTCATCCTCCAGAATCCAGGTGTCCTTGGTGCCGCCGCCCTGTGAAGAGTTGACCACCAGCGAGCCTTCGGTCAGCGCCACGCGGGTCAGGCCACCTGGCACCAGGCGGATCTCCGCGCCGCTGAGAGCAAACGGCCGCAGATCGATATGGCGCGGTGCCAGCCCCTGTTCGACAAAGGTTGGGCAGGTAGAGAGCGCCAGCGTGTGCTGGGCAATGTAGTTCTGCGGCCGCGCTTTCAGCAGCGCGCGGAAATCGTCCAACTGCTGGCGGCTGGCCACCGGGCCGATCAGCATGCCGTAGCCGCCAGCACCGTGAACTTCTTTCACCACCAGTTTTTCCAGGTTCGCCAGCACCCAGGAGAGGTCCTCCGGTCGGCGGCACTGCCAGGTCGGCACGTTGTTGAGGATCGGATCTTCATCCAGGTAGAAACGCACCATATCCGGCACGTAGGGGTAGATGGATTTATCATCGGCGACGCCGGTGCCGATGGCGTTAGCCAGCACCACATTGCCGCTGCGGTAAACCGACAGCAGGCCGGGAACGCCCAGCATCGAATCCGGGCGGAAAGCCAGGGGATCGAGGAAAGCATCGTCGACGCGGCGGTAGATCACATCCACCTTGCACGGTCCGGCGGTGGTACGCATCAGTACCGCCCCATCTTTCACAAACAGATCGGCGCTTTCCACCAGCTCTACACCCATCTGCTGCGCGAGGAAGCTGTGTTCGAAATAGGCGCTGTTGAAACGCCCGGGCGTGAGTACCACCACCACCGGGTCGTTGACCGGCGAGCTTTCGCGCAGGGTTTGCAGCAGAAGTGAAGGATAGCGCTCAACCGGCGCGATGCGCTGATCGGCAAACAGTTCCGGATAGAGCCGCATCATCATTTTGCGGTTTTCCAGCATGTAGGACACCCCGGACGGGGTACGCAGGTTATCCTCCAATACGTAGTATTCGCCGTCGCCGTTGCGGACCATATCCACCCCGGTGATGTGCGCATAGATATTGCGGTGCAGGTTAATTCCCTGCATGCAGGGCTGATACTGCTCGTTAACCAGGACCTGTTCGGGAGGGATAATGCCGGATTTCAGGATATGCTGATCGTGGTAGATGTCGTGCAGGAAGGCATTCAGCGCCTGGACGCGCTGGCGAATGCCTTTGTCGAGCATCGCCCACTCCGCAGCGGGTATAATACGCGGCACGCTGTCGAACGGAATCAGCCGCTCCGCGCCGCCGTCTTCGCCATAAACATTGAAGGTAATTCCCACGCGGTGAAAGAGCAGTTCCGCTTCTTCGCGCTTACGCGCAATCGCCTGCTGGTCAGCCTGCTGTAGCCACTGCCAGTATTCCCGATAGTGTTGACGATAGTGTCCATCGCTCAGCAACATTTCATCATAAAAGTGCGACGCTAATTCATAGCTTTGATTCATGATTTCCCTACCGCTGTCTGTGAACCCACATTCAAAGCTGCACAAAGCGTGCCAGTATCCTGATGGAGGCAGGCACCCCGCGAAGCGTATGAGCGCAGCACCAGGTGCAAACGGCCGATTTGTTAGCAGAATGCCTGAAAATGAAGCGTGCACTTTCTTTCGCACCAGAACGGTGCGCGATCACAAAAAAGAAGGGTAAGTTGCGCTAACTGGCCGCCAGCCGTCATAATATTCAGTGACAAACTTCTGCCTAACGGTACCTATGACTCCGTCTCTTATCATTCATCACTGGCTGATTGACCATGCCTCCGGCTCGCTGATCCATCAGGTCACCGGGGAACAGCGTCGTCTTGGCGAGTATCAGCTTAAACTGCTACAGGTTCTGGCCGAGCATGCGGGTGAAACGCTGACGCGTGAGGAGCTGACTAACCTGGTGTGGGAACGGCGGGTAATCGGCAATAACAGCCTGCCGAACGCCATCCATGCTCTGCGCCTGGCGCTGGAGGATGACGGCAAGCAGCAGCGAATTATTAAAACCGTGCCGAAGAAGGGCTATATTCTCGAAGCGGAGTTCTGCCAGTTTATTACTCTGGCGGATATCCTGCCGCAGCCCGCCGAGGCACCTGCCAGCGAAGAGGCTCTGACTGAGGGCGAAACGGACGCAGATTACGCCGCTGAGGCTGTCGTTCAGCCGCACGCGCAGCCAGATCGCCCTGCCGCGGCTATCGTCGCCGCTCCCGCCGAGGAAGCACGCTTCTGGCGCTGGCTGGTGCTGGGCCAGGTCATCATACTGGCCGCCCTTTTAGTGGTTGTCGCCCGCAACTATTTCACCGCCTCGCCGACGCAGCTACAGGAAAAGAATTCGGTCGCCTACAGCAATATCCGCCTGGTGGAAGTCCGCCGCGGCTGGGACGGTTCATCCGCCTCCGAAGATTTGAATAAGCAGCTGGGGCCGGTGCTGTTTTCACTGAATCAGTATCTGAAAAATCGCCAGGTCAATATGGAGGTGTTTTTCTTTACCTCCGGCACCGCGCTGAACTACACCATGACCTTCATTAACCGCTGCAATCGCAGGCAGCTGGCGATGAACATTATCAACTGGCGAACGAATGGCGCGCAGCTGAGCGCGTTGATCTATCGTGAAGGCGAGAGAAAAATTAATGAAATGGCGAACTGTGTCGATAAGTCTGCTGGCGATAACGCTGCTGCTGGTGCTGACGGCAGCGCTGCTAAAGCTGCTGCCGCTCGGCAATAAGGATCTGTTCAGCCGCGATTTTACCGGCTCAAGCCTGCAGCTGGGCTATTACGATCTGCTGGCGCGCCAGCGGGAAATTTATGACACCCGTTTTATTATCCAGGATAAAACGGCGATCATGACGCTGACCAGCCCAAACGATAACCGCTTTCTGGCGAAGGTCAGTCTGGAGCAGAAGCGCACCAGCGCCCACAGCGTGGCGTTTAACTATCATCAGATTTACTACGCCGACAGCGGTTCGGCGCGAATGATTAAAAATATTCTCGGCTACGCGCAGAACAACGGCGTGCGTTTCGAAACGCTGGAATTTGGCGACGAGCAGTTACTGATTACCCCGTCAGGCCAGATTTTTAACTATCACTAGCCGCCCGGCGCTTAGCGTTCTGTGAACCTGGCTCGCCAGTTGGCCAGGGTTTTTGGCATGCGGCTTTTGTCTTTTTCGGTGGTGACATAGTGCAGTTGCAGGCCTTTGTTATCCTTGCCCGGTTCCACGCGCAGCGCCCAGATTTTACCGTCCGGCGTATACATGATCATCGCCGATTGACGGTTGGCCATGCCCTTGACCCACAGCGTTAACACCGTTGCGCCCAGGCTGTCCTCATCCGCGCTGTACACAAAGCTGGTCGCGGTCGCCAGATACTGCTGATAGTCATCGCCCACCAGCTCGCGGAAGCGATCGTCGAGCGTCTTATTCGGCATAATCCCTAAGGTGAGCAGCGTGGCGGGCGGGCGGGGATCGCTGGCGGCTTTAACGTAGACGCCGTCGATAGCCATTTCCCCCGGCAGCAGCATATCGCAGCCGCCGCTGTTATCGCTGCTGACCTCCAGCTTACCGTCGGAACGCGGCACCAGGATGATAGCGCAGTGGCCGCCCCAGGCAATTTCATTGGTGTAGCCAACGCCGTAGTCATCATTGACGCTGCCGCTGAGCACCGAGCTGTAAACGCCGCCCCAGACGGTCGCATCCATCTTAAAACCCCAGTCGGCAGCACCGTGGATGAGGATTTTTCCGCCGTTGCCGTGGGTGGAGGTGGTATTCCACCACACGCCCTGCCAGTCGAACGAGGCCGGGACGCCGTACAGCTGACCAATACCGTTCAGGTAAGCGCGCTGCAGGCAGGCATCGCTGGCGCAGGCGTCGCGGGAGCGGGTCCAGCTATTGACAATACTTTCCACCCGCTGCGGGTTTTCTACCACCACATCGCGGAATGAGTCAGTAAACAGGCGGTCCAGCCACGTCAGCTCTTTGTTGTCGCAGATGGTGTTCTCGACCACAGTTGAAGCACGTCCGCAGTCCAGCGCCTGGGCGGATGACATCCCCAGCAGGAACAGCAGAATAATCAGTAAAAAGCGAGAGTGGTTAACCATGATGCCTGTCCATTGAGTCTGTTATCGGCCCTTCCGGGGGAATAGGTAAAATTTTACACTGCGCTATGCAAGGTCGCTACAAACTCCCTTCTGCTGACAACTGTTATAGCTTAATAGCCCTAAACTGTGTCTGCTGTTGCAGCGAAAACTGTGATTTACTTCCACTCTGCCCGGGCTCTTTGAACAGAGGTGAAAAATGGAAGAAGTTAAACAGATACTGCTGCGCGAGATCGATACGCTCAATCGCGAGGAGCAGCGCGATAATAAGCCGCGTTTCAGCTTTAAATTCCTGAAAACCCATCCGGGCCTTTGGGCTTCTATGTATGGCTGCTATGTGCTGACCGTGGCGCTGATCTTTACCACCGATTTTCTCGGCTGGCCCGCGTTTTGGGGAGCCACGCTGTTCGTTCTGCTGATGAGCGGGCTGATGCTGATGGATATCAACCCCAAATACCGCTTTGAAGATATTGATACGCTCGATCTTCGCGTGTGCTACAACGGCGAATGGTACTACATCCGTACCCTGTCGCCGGAAGCGGTGAACGATATTCTCGGCAGCGAGAAGGTGCCGGATAACGTCAAGCAGGGCATCAACAAGCTGCTGTCGCTGAAAGGCGAAGTCGACTTTTATGACGTGTTCCATCTGACCTGGGGTCAGAAAAACGCCGCTACTGTCTGATGCCTGCCGCTGGCGATCGGTTCATCCTTCAGGGCCGATCGCCGCTATAACAGTTCGCCTATCAACGCCCCCAGTTTCGCCACCGCGCCTTCCTGAGCATCATCCCACCACGCGGTATTAAAGCGAAAATAGTTCGCGTACTGCTCGCTGGAAGAGAACATTTTCCCTGGCGCGATACTGATTTTCTGCTCCAGCGCCCGGTAGTACAGCTCGGTGGTATTGACCTGTTTTGGCAGCTCAATCCACAGGAAATAGCCGCCGCGCGACTCGTTGATTTTTGCCCCAACCGGCAGATGCCGCTTTAGCGATTGCAGCGCCAGATTCTTGCGCTGTTCGAGTACCTGCCGCAGCCGCCGCAGATGGCGGTCATAGCTGCGGGTGCCCAGATAGGTCGCCAGCGCCTGCTGCATCGGCGCACTGGTGGACAGCGTGCTCATCAGCTGCATACGCTGAATACGCTGGGCATGTTTGCCGCCTGCCACCCAGCCCACGCGAAAACCCGCCACCAGATTTTTAGAAAACGACGAGCAGTGCAGCACGTTATCGTCGCGATCGAAGGCCTTGGCAGGCAGCGGCTTCTCATTGCCGAAATAGAGCTCGCTGTAAACATCATCCTCGATCAACGTGACGTTATGCTGCGCCAGCAGCGCCACCAGCTGCTGCTTTTTTTCCCGGCTCAGCGTACAGCCGACCGGGTTTTGCTGATTGCTCATCATCCACATCGCTTTGATCGGCCAGCTTTCCAGCGCCCGGCTCAGCTCATCGAGGTCGATGCCGGTTTGCGGGTCGGTGGCAATCGCCACCGCTTTCAGCTTCAGCCGCTCAATCGCTTGCAGCGCGCCGTAGAACGACGGATTTTCAATCGCCACCCAGTCGCCCGGCTCGGTCACCGCCTGTAAGCTGAGGTTGAGCGCTTCCATCGCGCCGTTGGTGATAACAATCTCGTCCGGCGAGACCTGTACCCCCTGCAGGGCATAGCGCTGGGCAAGAGTTTTGCGCAGCGCTTCGTTACCCGGCGGCAGGTTATGCAGGGCATCCACCGGCTTCATGCTGTGGGATACGGTGGTCAGCGCTCGCATCAGCTGGCGCTGGGGAAACAGTTCCGGGTCGGGGAAAGCCGAGCCAAAGGGGACAATGTGCGGATCGCGGCAGGCCTGCAGGACGTCAAAAATAAACGCATTGATATCCACCGACTCGGCCAGCTGCAGCTTTTGATGGCTGACAGGCTGGCTGAGAAATTCGGCGCGGGGCGCAACATAGTAGCCCGACTGCGGGCGTGAGATAATCCATCCCTGGCTTTCCAGCACCTGATAGGCGTGCATCACCGTCATCAGGCTGACGCCGCTCAGGCTGACCTGCTCCCTCAGCGAGGGCAGTTTTTCACCGGGCAGCCAGATTTCCGTTTCAATTTGCTGGCGGATTTGGGCCACCAGCTGTTCATATTTTGCCACGACTGTTACAGGCCATTGTCATCAAAAAGTGAACTATTATAGGTCAGCCGTTGAGCACAGTACAATCACCCGGCATCAACGGGCTTTGACTGTACCGGCGTATTCTCCGCAACCTCTTCTGGCTTATCACCGGTGAAGAAGTCAGCCAGCTCGGGCACCTTATCGGCCGCCAGAGGCCTACCCAACAGATAGCCTTGCAGGGTATTGCAGCCGAGGCTGGTCAGGAACTGCTGCTGTTCCGGCGTTTCCACCCCTTCCGCCACCACCTTCAGGTTCAGGGTTTGCGCCAGCGCCACAATGGCAGAAACAATGGTGGCATCTTCGGTCTGTTCCTGCAGCTCTTTCACAAAGGCGCGGTCGATTTTCAGCTCGCTGGCCGGAAGCCGCTTAAGGTAAAGCAGGCTGGAGTAGCCAGTGCCGAAATCATCAATCGATGCCTTCACACCCAGCTCGGTCAGTTGGGTGAGAATGCGTATACTTTCATCCGGATCGCGCATCGCCGTGGTTTCCGTCACCTCCAGCGTCAGCAGTTCCGCCGGGATCTGATGGGTCGACAGCGCTTTAATCACCGTTTCTACCAGTCCGGGTTGTTCGAACTGTAGCGCCGAAAGGTTAACCGCCACCGACCAGCGGGTGTTGCCCTGTAAGTGCCAGACGCGAAGCTGTCGGCAGGCTTCATTGATCACCCAGTTACCGATGCTGATAATCAGCCCGGTTTTTTCCGCCAGCGGCAGGAAAACATCCGGCGTCAACAGCCCGCGCTGCGGGTGCTGCCAGCGCAGCAGCGCCTCAAAGCCGACGATCGGGCCGTCCGGCGCACGGAATTTTGGCTGATAGAATAGGCGCAGCTCGCCGTTGTCCTGCGCCATCCACAGATCGTTAATCAGCTGGCGCTGGTTCTGCGCGATGATATTCATAGAAGGCTGGAAGAAGCTGAAGCCGTTACGCCCCTTGTTCTTGGTGTAATACATCGCCGCATCGGCGTTAAACATCAGTTCCCGCTCATCAACTCCGTCCCCCGGGAAGACGGCGACGCCGATACTGAGCGATACCTGCAGCTCGTAGCGGGAAATATCGAACGGCTGCTCGATGCTTTTCACCAGCGCTCCGGCCACAACAGCCGCATCGTTGGGGTCTTCAATCTCCATCAGCAGCACAAATTCATCGCCACCCAGACGCGCCAGCGTGTGGTGCCCCAGCAGCAGCGATTTCATTCGTTCGGTAACGGCGATCAGCAGGCTGTCGCCGATATGGTGGCCGAAGGCATCGTTAACGCCCTTGAAGCCGTCCAGATCCATAAACATCAGGGCAAACTTCGAGTTTTCCCGCGTGGCTTTGTTGATCGCCTGATCGAGCCGGTCTTCCAGCAGAATGCGGTTAGGCAGGCGCGTGAGGTTATCGTGCAGCGCCAGCTGGGCCAGCTCGCGGTTGGCTTCCGCCAGTGAGGTTGCCAGCAGCGAAGTCCGCGCCTGCAAGCGGGCATCCAGCATGGATATCAGCAGGGTAATGCCAAGGATAGACAGCGTGACCACCACCACCAGCACCGCCAGCCAGTTGCTGTTGACCCCCATGTGCGTCGCGTGGCTGTCCATCGGGAAGCTGGCTGCTGCCATACCGGTGTAGTGCATTCCGGCAATCGCAATACCCATAATCAGCGATGCACCGCTGCGCATCAGGGTTAAATGGCTGGTCCCCTGGCGAAGATGGAAGGCCAGCCACAGCGCGGCTCCGGAAGCCACCAGCGCGATCAGCACCGACAGCGCAACCCAGCCCCAGTGCCAGACGATGCCCGGCTGTACCATCAGCGCCGCCATGCCGGTGTAGTGCATCGCGACTACGCCGCTGCCCATGATCACCGCACCTACACTCAGCCGATACCAGGGCAGTTCACCGTAGCAAACCGTCCACAGCGCGAAGATCGATGCCGCAACGGCAATCACCATCGACACGATAGTCAGCGTGGCGTCATAGCTCATCACCATCGGCAGGCTCATCGCCAGCATACCGATAAAATGCATTGACCAGATGCCAATGCCCATAGCGAATCCACCGCCGAACAGCCAGAGCCGGGCGGCTTTACCACTGGCGGTCGCAACCCGCCCGGCCATGTCCAGTGCGGTATAAGAGGCAAGGAATGCGACGATAAACGAGATGATAACCAGCAGCTGGTTGTAGGAACTCATTAACATGTGACGATCTCGGGAGCAGTGTGTCAGGGCATGAATCTCCCCGTCTCAGCTGAACTGACCCGAATCGATTTGGGAGCCAGCCGCCGCTACGGGATGAAAATAATTAAAGAGGCTGATTTAACCATTCAGAATATCCCTATAATTTATAAAGTTTATTAATCTTCCTCTCCATCAGAGTGAAAATAGCATCACCTCAAAATTTCGCCTAGCTCGGCCTAAGATTATTCTTGAAAATGTTTGCTTTCCATCGTGCCGGAAGGGGAACTTTCATTGGTGAATTTCATCGCCATAATTTAATTTTTTTTTCTTGCTGGTGCTTCACAGCGGGAAATCCGCTGCCTATAGTTAATTCAAATAATTTAACCTGTTAAGACAGGTAACATAATATGACCGAAGTACACTTCAGTCATAATTTGGTTATTTTTCCATTGTCCTTGCTGCGTTTAGCGTTGCTGGCGCGGTATTTCATCAGGCGAAAAAGTTCTTTACTCACTCTAATCATTAAGGAATGGTTATGAAAATAAAGCTTTTTCTGCTGGGCTGTGGTCTGACTATGGGTGTGGCCACCTCGGGGATTGCTGCAACCACCGGGACCATCGCTGCAACACTCACCTTAACCGCTGGCTGTCTGGTCAACGGACAACCGGCCACTACCGGTGCCAACTTCGGTACCCTTAACTTCGGTAGTCAGGTCGCCACCTTCGGTGCGCTGCAGGCTGCGGTCACCGGATCGCAGGGGGCGGGTATTTTCGTCCGCTGCACCGCCGGAGAAAACTACAATCTGCAAATCACCGGCAGTCTCAATACTGCACCAGCCACCGTATTCGGCACCGCCCCGGCAACCGGTGCGCGCTACCTGATCCGCTCTACCGACGCAACGCGCGGGGTGGCCTATGGCCTTTACCCTTCCGCAGCGTCAACCGCCCCAATTGTTGATAACACCATCGTCAGCCCACTGGGAACGGCCGATGCAACCTACGGCGATAACTACACCATCTACGGGAAAATCGCAGGCGGTAACAGCACCCTCGTCCCTATCGGGACTTATGTTGACACCATCAACGTAGCAGTAAACTACTGATAATTGGGAAAAAAATGGTGCCGGATCGCATCAATTTATTTTCGTACTGCTGGCACTTACTCACCCCGCTGCTGCTCATCAGCGGCAGCGGGTGGTCAATGCCAACTCCCGTCGCCGTAGAGGTAAAAGCCAGTATCGTTAACGGCTGCGTGGTTTCCGGCACCAACCCAAGTGCAATAGGGACGTTAAATTTCGGTACGCTACCCGGTATCAATTCTGCCGCGACGACGGCCAGTGCCGTCTTTGCCAACAATACCACCATCACCCTGGCCTGTACGCCGGGCACCACGCTGACGATGAGTATTGACGGCGGCGTTAACTACGCCAACAGCAGTCGCAATATGAAGATTGCGAATAATACCAATCTGGTGTCTTACGCTCTGTACACCAATGCCGCGCATACCACGGCCATCCCGCTAAATACGGCTCTGAACGTCACTTATAGCAGTGCTAACAATATTGTCCTGCCAATTTATGGCCTGGCGCAGATCCCCAGAGTTAACCGGGCCGGCACCTACACCGATACGCTGACGGTAACGCTAAATTGGTGATTTATTTCGAAGAAAGGAACCGCTTATTATGAAATGCTCGCGCATCACCGGATTCGGCTTTCTACTTTTAGCCTCTTTAACAGCATCTAACAGCTGGGCGGCAAACTCGGTGCTTCTGTGGCCGATCGACCCGAAAATTGCGAGCGATGAAAAAGCCACCGAGCTGTGGATGGAAAACCGCGGAGACAGCACCACGTTAATGCAGGTGCGCGTATTTCTCTGGCAGCAGCAGGACGGCCAGGATCGGTATCAAACCCAGCAGCAGGTGCTGGCCAGCCCGCCGATGGTGCGGATTGAACCCGGAAAAAAACAGCTGATTCGCCTGGTGAAGCAAACGCCGGTCCCCGCCGGTGAAGAAACGGCGTTTCGCATTCTGATTGACGAGATCCCGTCGCCGCAGACGCAGCCCTCAACGCAAAATCAGGCCGGACTGAACTTCCAGATGCGCTATACCGTGCCGCTGTTCGTTTACGGTAACGGCGCCAGCGCCACCAGCAGCAAGCCGCAGCTGGCATGGCAACTGGTCACTAAGAATGGCCACCAGGCGCTTGAGGTAACCAACAGCGGTAGCGGGCACGCTCGCCTGAGCCACGTCTCGCTCGGCGGGCGCAGCGTTTCCGACAGCCTACTCGGTTACGTTTTACCGCATTCGAGCAATACTTTTCCCCTCAGTTTTTCGGCAGCGGCAAATGCCGAACTGAGTGCGCAATTGAGTGATAAAACCGTCTGGCGCGGCCGCAGTTCCCGCTAACTGATGAGGATTGACTTCGTGGCGTCAACTCCCCTGAAGCTGGCAATGGCCGGGCTGAGCGGCTGCCTGCTGCCGCTGTTCGTCGGTGCCGAAACCTGGACTTCTCTGCCGCCGCCGCCGACGGTGCAGGCACCTGTGGGTGAAGCGCAGAGCTGGATGCTGGGACTGATGCTAAACGGCTACGATACGGGTGAGGTCGTCAGCGTTCAGTTCCAGGGCGATCACTATGTGATGCGCGCCGGTGACTTAATGAAAGTCGGCATCCCCAGCTCGAAGATCAACTCGACGATGATGGACGTCTCGGCAATGGAAAACGTCAAGGCCGAGTATGACAGACAGGGGCAGCGGCTGCTGCTGACGGTGCCACCTGAGTGGCTGCCGCAGCAAACGTTTGGCAAAGCCACGCAAAACGGCCCCCGCTATGATGGCCAAAGCAGCGCCGGTGCGCTGTTCAACTACAATATTTACGGCAGCCAGACCGACGGCGGCGGTAGTCGCATTTCTGCCTGGAACGAACTGCGCCTGTTTGGCGGCTGGGGACAGTTTTCCAACAGCGGCATCGTGCAGCGCCAGCTGTCGGGCGGTGATGCCCTGAACGATGGCTATATCCGCTATGATACCTGGTGGTCGAATCAGAATGAAGATAACGCGCTGACTCTGCGGGTGGGTGATCTGATTACCGACTCCCTGGCATGGAGCAGCAGCGTGCGCGTCGGCGGCATTCAGCTGGCGCGTGATTTCTCACTGCGCCCCGATTTGGTTACCTATCCCCTGCCTTCTTTCTCAGGCCAGGCGGCAGTGCCGTCTACCGTCGATTTGTTTGTGAATGGCTACCGTACCAGTACTAACAGCGTGCAGCCCGGTCCCTGGTCGATGACCAATCTGCCGTTTGTTAACGGTGCGGGCAGCGCGGTGGTGGTCACCACCGATGCACAGGGACGCCAGGTGACTACCACCCTGCCGTTCTACGTTGCCAGTAACCTCCTGCAGAGCGGCCTGTCGGACTATGCGATTTCCACCGGGGCGCTGCGTGAAAACTACGGCCTGGAAAACTTTGATTATGGTCCGTTAACCGCCAGCGGCTCTTACCGCTATGGCTTGACCGACTGGTTAACCCTGGAAAGCCACGCCGAAGCGGCCGAATCGCTGGCACAGTTAGGCGGCGGCGGTCAGCTGCGGATCGGTGCGCTGGGCGTGGTCAACGGCTCCGTCAGCCAGAGCCAGATGATGGGGCAAAGTGGCAATCAGTACAGCTGGGGCTATCAGTACAGCACGGGCCTGTTTTCCGTAGGCATGCAGCAAACGCTTCGCTCCAGCGGCTATGGCAACCTCGCGCTGTACGGTGACCGCAAGAATGGCGAAACGTGGAACAATGCCGAACCGGACTACTACACGCTGAGCCGCCGCAGCTCGCAGTACAGCGCCAGCCTGTCGCTGGATCGTTACGGCAGCCTGGGTGCTGCGCTGATCGACATTACCAGCGGTAACGGCGATCGTACTAAGCTGCTCAATCTGACCTGGAGCCGTGGACTTTGGGGCGGCAGCAGTATTTATGTCTCCGCCAGTCGGGACAATCAGGCAGATAACTGGGCGGGCGCCATTTCGCTCAGCGTGCCGTTCAGTAGCCTGATGAGCGGCGGAGTCAGCGTAGAGCGCGATGCGCAGGGCAAAAATTCCCAGCGCCTGTTTGTCTCCCGCTCCATGCCGAGCGACGGCGGCTTCGCCTGGGATGCCTCATGGGCGAATCAGAGCAGCGGCGGAGACTACCGGCAGGGCAGCCTGCGCTGGCGTAATCAGCAGGTGGAAACATCCGGCGGCTTCTACGGTGACGATGATTACATGACCAAATGGGGCCAGGTTAACGGTTCGCTGGTATTGATGGACAGCCAGCTGTTTGCAGCCAATCAGGTCACCGACTCGTTTGTGCTGGTGAAAACGGGCTACCCGAATGTCGGTGTGCGCTTCGAGAACCAGCTGCAGGGCCAGACCAACAACAAAGGCTACCTCCTGGTACCGCGCGTAACCTCAAACTATGCCGCCAAATATAATATCGACACGCTCGATCTGCCAGCGAATCTGGGCACCGATGACGTGGAAAAACGCGTGGCGGTGAAACGCCAGAGTGGCTATCTGCTGGATATGGAAATCAAACCGCTGCGCGCCGCCAGCGTGATTATCAACGATCAAAACGGCCAGCCGCTGCCGGTAGGGACTGCAATTATTCGCACCGCCCCACCGGAGGAGGTGGTCGGCTGGGATGGCATCGTGTGGATGGATAACCTCGAACAGCGTAACCCGATTCGCGCCCGTACGCCGGACGGCCGCACCTGCGAGACGGAACTCACCCTGCCGAAAGAACTGCCGGACACGCTGGTCACTTACGGTCCATTGGTTTGCCCGCTGTCGCCCCCTTCAGGAATTACGCCATGAAACGAGTATTTTTATCCCTGACCTTTCTTCTGCTGATGAGCGGATCGTGGCTGGCGCAGGCAGCCTGCACCATCAGCCCGACCAGCAGCACCGCCAGCTTCGGTACGATGACCTCGTTCGCGGTGACTACCGCGCAAACCACGCTGAATGGTACCTATACCATTGACTGCGGCGCCGGACTGGTGGTGTTGCTGGGTACAGACAATATTACCGTCAGGTTAACTAATGCCAGCTTCACTTACAGCTCAACCCAGGGGGCGCTCGGACTCGGCAGCGACCGTATTCCGTTACTGCTGTGTACCGACTCCAACTGTGGTTCAGTGGTTACCCTGAACGGCACGGGAGTTGCTATCCCGCGCAGCACTCTGCTAGACCTCGCCGGATTGCTAAACGGGTTTAAATTCCCGATTCCGCTGTTTGTCCGTATGGTACCCGGAGCAGTGGTAGCGGCGGGAAATTATACAGTGGTGCTAACGGCGTCATTCACTTATGACATTTGTACTTCCATTTCGATCGGCAACATTTGTCTGTTGGCGAACCGCCAGCAGGGCACTTTTAATGTGCCTATTACGCTGAATATGACCGTCACGCGCGACTGCACCACCATCACCGCGCCGGGCATTAACTTCGGCAGCGCACCGCTGCCCGCCAGCTTCCAGACGGTCAGTCAGTCGCTGAATGTAATCTGTACCAAAGGCAGTACCTACACCGTCGGCATTACCAACGGCGGCTACGCGGTGGGCACTCAGCGCTATATGGCTTCCGGCAGCAACCGGCTGGCCTATCAGATATATAAAGGCACCACCGGCACCACTTACTGGGGGCCAAACGGCACCGATCGCGTTGACAGCAGCACGGCCAGCGCAACCAGCACCGATGGCTTAACCAAAACCTTTAACTATCGCGCGCTGATTATCAGTACCCAGACGCCACCGCCGGCGGGGAGCTATCTGGATTCGGTGTCGGTGGATGTGACGTTTTAAAAATAATGTGCGGATTTTAATCAATATGTGCATTGTTAATTATTTGTTACCAAAGTAAATATCCTGTGCCCGGTAACGGTGATGTGTATCACATTAATACCGTTACCGGCAGGCTAAAACGGGGGGAAACCACAATAAGGATGTCCCTATGACCCCTGAGACAGTCAGCACTTCATCGCGGCAGGGCGGTGCCAGAACGATCTTCAACGTTACCAGCGGTAACTTCCTCGAAATGTACGATTTTATGGTGTTTGGCTACTACGCCACCGCCATTGCCAAAACCTTCTTCCCCGGCGACGACCCCTTCGCTTCACTGATGCTGACACTGATGACCTTCGGTGCCGGGTTCCTGATGCGCCCGCTGGGGGCAATTATTCTCGGTTCCTACATCGACCGTCAGGGGCGCCGTAAAGGGCTGCTGTTAACGCTGGGGCTGATGGCTATCGGCACGCTGACCATCGCGCTGACGCCGGGTTATGCCACGCTGGGCATGGCCGCACCGGTGCTGATCCTGCTGGGCCGACTGCTGCAAGGATTCTCTGCCGGTGTTGAGCTGGGTGGCGTATCGGTGTATCTCTCCGAGATTGCGCCAAAGGGTAAAAAGGGGTTCTACGTCAGCTGGCAGTCCGGCAGCCAGCAGATTGCGGTGATCTTCGCGGCGCTACTGGGGCTGGGGCTGAACCATCTGCTGGATAAAGGCCAGGTCACCGAGTGGGGCTGGCGTATTCCGTTTGTGATTGGCTGCATGATCGTGCCGTTCCTGTTCTGGATACGCCGTGCGCTGGAGGAGACGGAAGCCTTCAGCCAGCGTAAACATCATCCCACCATGGGGCAGATTACCCGCTCGGTGGCACGCAACTGGGCGCTGGTGCTGGCGGGTATGCTGATGGTGGTCACCACCACCGTGATGTTTTATATGATCACCGCCTTTACGCCGACGTTTGGCAAGACGGTGTTGATGATGAGCGATAAGCAGAGTTTTCTGGTGACGCTGTGCATCGGCGTTTCCAATCTGTTCTGGCTGCCGTTGATGGGTGCCGCATCCGATCGATTTGGCCGCCGTCCGCTGCTGCTGCTGTTTACCGTGTTGATGATTTTGACCGCGTGGCCGGTGCTGCACTGGCTGGTTGGTTCGCCGAGTTTTGCCCATTTGCTGGAGGCGGAGCTGTGGCTGTCGTTCCTGTACGGCAGTTATAACGGTGCGATGGTGGTGTATCTGGCGGAGGTGATGCCTGCCGAGGTGCGTGCAACCGGATTTTCTCTGGCCTACAGTCTGGCGACCGCGTTGTTTGGCGGTTTTACGCCAGCGGTGTGCAGCTATCTGATTCATGCTACCGGCGATAAGGCGATGCCGGGGGTATGGCTGACTGTTGCTGCGGTGTGCGGTCTGGTGGGTACGCTGATTATTAAGCGGCTGGTGAAGCAGTATCAGGTTCGGCGTTTGTCCGAGCCGGCGATTACGGTTTAGTTGGGGTCGGCTGGCAGTTCGGCGATCCCGCCTACGGGCTGTATCCGCTTACCCGGCGGTCCTCGCGCCGCTTCGCGGTGCCATCACTCCGCTCGTCAGCCTCACGGACCGGCACAGACGCGCGTCCTGCGCGGCTGTGCCTTTCGTCCGCGTCCATGCGGCCGAATCCTGGCCTCCTCTCTTCGTTCAGCGCTGCGGATTGCCGGGTAAGCGGAGACAGCCCGTCTGCTTTGCTATGTTTGCGTTGCCTTTACGATGACCTTAACCAAAGCGAGCACGTTTTAAGCTGGGAGTGGCCTCTGCGGCGGTCGGGCAATCCGCAGCGCTGAGGCGCAGGCGGCGGGGCCGTAGAGACCAGCATGGATACTGGGCTCAGGCCTGGCGCGCGCAGGACGCCCGCTCCGGGCCGATCCGTAAGGCCCGCTGCCGGAGCCGAAGGCACCACGCAACGCGTGGCGCGAGGACCGCCCAACTGCCGCAGAGGCCGCTCCCCAGGCACCAAACCCACCAGCCACCAGCCACCAGCGACCAGCGACACGCATAAAAAAACCGCTATCTAAAAGACAGCGGCTTTATTTTAAACCGGAGAAACATCACCTGAAACGGCAGCCCTTAAATCGGCAACCGCAACCCGGTTATTTCGACACGGTTTCCATGCCCATCAGGCCAATCTTCAGATAACCCGCCTGACGCAGCTTATCCATCACGCTCATCAGCGTCTCGTAACTCACTGACTTATCGGCCTGGAAGAAGATAGTTGTATCTTTCTTGCCTTCGGTCTGCTTAACCAATGCATCCACCAGTGTCTCTTCCGATACCGCATCGTTACCGATAAACAGCTGATTATCAGCCTTAATCGACAGATACACCGGTTTTTCCGGGCGCGGCTGCGGCGAACTGGTTGAGGCCGGCAGATTGACGCGAACGTCAACGGTGGCAAGCGGCGCGGCGACCATAAAGATAATCAGCAGCACCAACATCACGTCGATAAACGGCGTCACGTTGATTTCGTGCATTTCACCGTTGCTATCGAGATCTTCGTTTAATCGCATTGCCATAACGCTTAACCTACCCGCAGTTTCTGCGCCGACTGAACGCGGTGAGAACCTTCGCTGGCGGCAAGGTCAAGATCGCGGCTTTGCAGCAGCAGAACCTGTGCAGCCACATCGCCCAGAGACGCTTTATAGCTGGCAATCATACGAGCAAAGACGTTGTAGATAACAACCGCAGGAATTGCCGCAACCAGACCAATCGCCGTTGCCAGCAGCGCTTCCGCGATGCCCGGAGCCACAACGGCCAGGTTAGTGGTCTGTGTTTTTGCAATCCCGATGAAGCTGTTCATGATGCCCCATACCGTACCGAACAGACCCACGAATGGCGCAATCGCACCAATGGTAGCGAGGTAACCGTTGCCACGACCGGCGTGGCGGCTGAAGGCAGCAACGCGGCGCTCAAGGCGGAAACCGGTACGCTCTTTAATCCCGTTGTTATCGTCGGTGCCAGCGGAAAGCTCCAGCTCGTTCTCAGCTTCTTTAATCAGCAATGCGCTGAGGCTCTGACCGGTGAAACCGGCGCTGGTTTTTGCTGCTTCATCCAGCGAACGTACGGTTGCCAGCTGCTGCTGCTCGCGCTTCAGACGTCGGCGGGCGGAACTCAATTCGATTGTTTTGCTAAAGAAGATGGCCCAGGTGACAACGGATGCCAACAACAGTCCAATCATTACGGCTTTAACCACGATGTCTGCATGCTGGTACATGCCCCAGACGGAAAGGTCCATCTGCATCAAATCATTTGTCACGCTGTGTCTCCAACATCTAATTGCTGATAGCGAAAAAATTCAGGCCAGATCATACCAAACCCGTTAGGAATTGATAGTAGTTCTCATTACTATTTACACCCTATAAGACATTTTTTGAACAATTTTTTTCTCATTTACGGATGTGATGGCGCTCACAGTGAAATTTTATCACTTACCCGCAGGCTGAATACCTCAGGAGAGGTAGCCGTGTTAACGTAAAAAACATAACTGAATAAAGAGATCGTTTTAATGACCAGCAAAAAAATCGAAACGGCCCTGGTGGCCGCCGGACGCAGCAAACGATACACCCAGGGATCGGTGAACAGCGTGATCCAGCGCGCCTCTTCTCTGGTTTTTGACACCGTAGCCGATAAGAAACGTGCCACCGCAGGGCGCGCCAACGGCGAACTGTTTTATGGCCGCCGGGGTACCCTCACCCATTTTTCGCTGCAGGATGCGATGACCGAACTGGAAGGCGGTGCGGGCTGCGTGCTGTATCCGTGCGGTGCCGCCGCCGTCGCTAACGCCATTCTGGCGTTTGTAAACGCTGGTGATAATGTGCTGATGAGCGGCAGCGTTTACGAGCCTACCCAGGACTTTTGCACCAAAATCCTCAGCAAACTGAATGTCAGCACCACCTGGTTCGATCACTGCATCGGGTCTGAAATCGCCGATTTAGTGCAGCCCAACACCCGCGTGGTGTTCCTTGAGTCACCGGCATCAATCACCATGGAAGTGCAGGATATTCCGTCAATCGTGGCGGCGGTTCGCAGCAAAGCGCCCGATGCCATTATTATGGTCGATAACACCTGGGGCGCCGGTATCCTGTTCCGCGCACTGGATTTCGGCGTGGATATCTCCATCCAGGCCGCGACCAAGTATCTGGTTGGCCACTCGGATGCGATGATCGGGACTGCCGTAGCCAATGAACGCTGCTGGGCACAGCTGCGCGAAAACTCCTATCTGATGGGCCAGATGGTCGATGCCGATACCGCCTATGTCACCAGCCGTGGGCTGCGCACGCTGGCCGTGCGCCTGCGTCAGCATCAGGAGAGCAGCATTCAGGTTGCACAGTGGCTGGCAGAACGTGACGAAGTTGAGCGGGTGAATCATCCGGCGCTGCCGCAGTGCAAGGGCCATGAATTCTGGAAGCGGGATTTCAGCGGCTGCAGCGGTCTTTTCTCGTTTGTGTTGAAAGAACGCCTGAGCAGTGAACGCCTGGCGCATTACCTGGATAACTTCAGCCACTTCAGTATGGCCTACTCCTGGGGCGGCTATGAGTCGCTGATCCTTGCCAATCAGCCTGAAGAGCTGGCGGCTATCCGCCCCGCGGGCGGCGTTGATTTTAACGGCACGCTGGTTCGGGTACATATCGGTCTGGAGCACGTGGACGATCTGATCGAGGATCTTCGCGCGGGCTTCGACAGACTTAGCCAATAATCGCCTGTGCTTCAACAAATTATCAATAAGGCGCGCTGTTCGCGCCTTTGATCAAGATATCCGACACGATTTGCGAGTACTATAGGGATATAGCTATAGATGTAGTTAACGGGATAACGAATGGGTGTTTTACACGAGATTGTTCAGGCGCTCTGGCATCAGGACTTTACCGCGCTGGCCAATCCGGATGTGATTTGGGTTGTTTACGGGATTATGTTTATCACGTTGCTGCTTGAAAATGGTTTGCTTCCGGCTTCATTTCTCCCCGGCGATAGCCTTCTGCTGCTGGCCGGTGCCATGGTGGCCAAAGGCGTTATGGCGTTTATTCCCACCATGCTGATCCTGACCGCCGCCGCCAGTATTGGCTGCTGGCTGAGCTATTTGCAGGGCCGCTGGCTGGGCAACACCCGGCTGGTCAAGGGCTGGCTGCTGCACCTCCCCGCGCAGTATCACCAGCGGGCGTGGAGCCTGTTTAACCGCCACGGGCTGCTGGCGCTGCTGGTTGGCCGCTTCCTCGCCTTTGTGCGAACCATTCTGCCCACCATGGCCGGCATCTCGGGGCTGAAAAATGGCCGTTTCCAGCTGTTTAACTGGCTCAGCGGGCTGCTGTGGGTAACGATTCTGGTGACGCTCGGCTATGGCATCAGCCAGGTGCCGTTTATCAAACGTCATGAAGATCAGGTCATGGCGATTCTGATGATTCTGCCGCTGGTGCTGCTTTGCGCCGGACTCACAGGTAGCGTTGTGCTGGTTCTGAGGCGTAAAAAGGCCCGCTAATCCGGGCCGGTTTTATCCTGTCTGCCGCATCCGCGTCATCTCTTCCCCTGGCGTTACGCCAAAGTAGCGTTTGAACTCGCGCGAGAACTGCGAGGCGCTTTCATATCCCACTTTCATGGCCGCCACGCTGGCCTTCATCCCTTCCTGCAGCATCATCATACGCGCCTGATGCAGGCGGTAGCTTTTCAGGTACTGTAGCGGCGAGGTGCTGGTCACCGCCTTAAAATTATGATGGAACGCCGAGACGCTCATGTTGGCCTCGGCCGCCAGCAGGTCAACGCTCAGGTTATCGGTGAAGTGATGTTCAATGCGCCGCAGCGCGCGGGCAATCTGGCTGAACTGCGTCTGCCGACTCACCAGCGCCAGCAGCGCGCCACCGCACGGCCCCTGCAGGACGTAATAGAGGATCTCCCGCACCAGCTGAGGCCCCAGCACGCGGGCATCGCGCGGGTTATTCATCATGTCCAGCAGGCGCTCCGTGGCGCAGAGCATCTCCTCCGTCAGCAGCGCCGAATGAATCCCGCAGGTTTTCGGTTCAGGATGGAAGGCATCGTCATCACCTATATCCATCAGCAGATCCTGAAGCTTCAACGGATCGACCCGCAGCATCATGCCAGCCAGCGGCGCTTCCGGAGTGGCGAACGTCTCACATTCAAACGGCAGCGGTACGGTCAGCATCAGGTATTTATTGGCGTCGTAGCTAAACACGCTGTTACCCAAGTAGCCGGTCTTCTGCCCCTGAAACAGGATCACAATCGCCGGCTGATACATCACCGGAGTGCGCGACACATGTTTGTCAGCATAAATCAGGCTGATGCCGGGAACCGACGATACTCCCTTATTCTGCGTCACCAGGCCGATAACCTGACTGGCCAGCCGTTCACACGTCGCGCTTCTGTTCATTCACTCTTCCCGCTGCTGAAAGTTTTACGTCAGCATCATCGCCTGACGCCCGTCATTTCTCCAGTGGTTTGGAGAATCAGGCAAGATTCCGGCAGAAATGTGCATTGAGCAATGCTCACCTGCTGCGCACAATGATCCATCTGATAAACGTCATACTTCCAGGATTATCGCGATGAACAACTTCGTACTGCATACGCCCACCCGCATCCTGTTTGGCAAGGGGCAAATCGCCCAGCTGGCCACCTCCATTCCTGCCAACAGCAAAGTGCTGATCCTGTTCGGCGGCGGCAGCGTCAAGAAAAATGGCGTCATGGATCAGGTCTATAGCGCGTTACAGGGCTTTGATCTGCAGGAATTTGGCGGCATCGAACCTAACCCGGACTTCTCGACGCTGATGAAAGCGGTGGAGATCGTTAAACGGGATAAGATCACCTTCCTGCTGGCGGTGGGTGGCGGCTCGGTACTGGACGGCACCAAGTTTATCGCCGCTGCGGCGCTTTATCCGCAGGATCCGTGGCATATTCTGGAAACCGGCGGCGCTGAAATTGAACAGGCGCTGCCTGTCGGGTCGGTGCTGACACTGCCCGCGACGGGCTCCGAGTCTAACCGCAGCGCGGTGATTAACCGCCGCGCCACGCACGATAAGCGGGCGTTTCGCAGCAACCACCTGTTCCCACTTTTCGCGGTGCTGGACCCGGTTTACACCTACAGCCTGCCGCCGCGCCAGATCGCCAACGGCGTAGTGGATGCCTTTGTGCATACCATTGAGCAGTACCTTACTTTCCCGGTTGACGCCCGCGTACAGGACCGGTTTGCCGAAGGCCTGCTGCTGACGCTGATTGAAGAAGGCCCACGTGCGCTGGCGGAGCCGGAAAATTATGACGTCCGCGCCAACGTGATGTGGAGCGCCACCATGGCGCTGAACGGCCTGATCGGTGCCGGTGTGCCGCAGGACTGGTCAACGCATATGCTCGGACACGAGCTGACCGCGCTGCACGGCATTGACCACGCGCAGACGCTGGCTATCGTGCTGCCGTCGCTGCTGAATATCAAACGCGATACCAAGCGGGAAAAACTGCTGCAGTATGCGGAGCGCGTCTGGGGAATCACTGACGGCAGCGAGGCGGAACGCATTGATGGCGCGATTGCCGCTACGCGCGAATTCTTCGAGCGGATGGGTATCGCAACCCGGATGTCCGATTATCAACTCGACGGTTCATCGATCCCCGCCCTGCTGGAAAAACTGGCGGAGAAGGGACTCACCGCGCTGGGTGAACGGCAGGACATTACGCTGGAAATCAGCCGCCAGATCTATCTGGACGCACGCTAGTCCCCACGAATCCTCTGCTTATCAACTAGACTTAATTCCATCAACCGGTGCCCCTGCACCGGTTTTTCCGCAGAAAAGGAGCGAACATGGCAGATCAACCAATCATTAAACTGCACGATGGCAACATGATGCCGCAGCTTGGGCTGGGCGTCTGGCAGGCCAGCGTGGATGAAGCGCGAAGCGCGGCAGTGACAGCGCTGGACGTCGGTTATCGTTCGATTGATACCGCGGCAATTTACAAGAATGAAGAGGGTATTGGCCAGGCGCTGCGCGAAACCGACGTGGCGCGGGACGATATCTTCATCACCACCAAACTGTGGAATGACGACCAGCTGAATGCCGAAAAGGCGCTGGAAGCCAGCCTGAAAAAACTGCAGCTGGATACGGTCGACCTCTATCTGATGCACTGGCCGTGCCCGGAAAAAGACACGTTTGTTGCGGCATGGCAGGCCATGATCAAGCTCCAGCAGCAGGGGCTGACCAAAAGTATCGGCGTATGCAACTTTAACGAGCCGCATCTTAAGCGATTGCTGGATGAAACCGGCGTCAGCCCGGTCATCAATCAGGTGGAGCTGCATCCGATGCTGCAACAGCGCACTTTACACTCATGGAACGCGATGCATCATATTCAGACGGAATCATGGAGCCCGCTGGCACAGGGCGGTGAAGGCGTTTTCGATCAGGAGATTATCAAACGGCTGGCGCAGAAGTACGGTAAAACTCCGGCTCAGATCGTTATCCGCTGGCATCTGGATAGCGGACTGGTGGTGATTCCTAAATCCGTGACGCCATCGCGTATTAAAGAGAATTTTGAAGTTTTTGATTTCCGCCTGGAGAAAACGGAAATCAGTGAAATTACATCGCTCGATCGTAATAATCGCCTGGGTCCGGACCCGGAAAGCTTCAATTAATCCGCCACGATTTGCCCGCCTCAACAGCGGGCAATTCGTCCGGGATCTATAACACAGGGTTGACCAGCATCTGCCCCGCCGTGCCGCGATCGGCCATTTCCAGCATCTGGCTGTAATAAACAAACGGGAAGTGCTCGGAAGATGACTGAGTAAATGACACCAGCAGTTCCACGTCACCGTCTATCCACACCGTATCCTTCCAGCCGCGATCTTCGGCCATGGTCTGCGCGCCATTGACGCTTTTAATCAGAAACATCACGCCCTGAATATGAAACGCCTGCGGTATATCTGAATGAATCATCCAGCGCTCAAAACTGCCCTGCTGTGCCTGGGTGTCAATTCGCGTCATATTCCAGAGCGCGCCGTTAATACCCGGCGTGGAGTCACCCAGGCGGAATTCGCGGGTTCGGCTGACGGTGCCGGGAATGATTTGGTCCGCCAGAATGCGCATAGGTAAGTTATCAGTTACTAACGGTAACAGCCCCGTAGGGCGCAGGGTCAGTACCAGTGTGGAGATCAAAATGCTGGAGGGTTCGAAGATACCACGCAGCCGATCGACAAAACCTGCCGCTTCACCTGCGGTAATCGAAACTTCATCTCCCTGGGTCATATCAATCAGGACTTCACGACGCTCACCGGGTGCCAGTGACAGTTGTTCAACCACAACCGGCGCAGGCAAAAAACCCTGATCGCTGGCAATGACATTGAAGGGGCGGGCATCGCTCATACGTAATTGATAGCGGCGGGCATTGGAGGCATTCAGCAAACGCAGGCGAACCCAACCGCGAGAAACCTCGATGAAAGGATTCTGCACGCCGTTAACCAGCAGCGTATCACCAATAAAGCCTCCGTCGCCGGGCGGGTCATATTCCGGCGAGCCGAAGTTATCGAGTCGTTTGTCCTGAATAATGAGCGGGAAGTCGTCCACGCCATAGTGTTTGGGAATGGGTAAGGACTTACTAACCTCGTCCTCCACCAGCCACATTCCAGCCAGCCCGTTATACACATGCGGGGCCATACGATTTGGCGTATTGGCATGATACCAGCAGGTTGCAGCAGCCTGACGAATGGGAACGACCGGCGACCAGTCAACGCCCGGTGACATCATGCGGGCAGCTCCCCCCATCAGCGCACCGGGCACCTGCAGGCCGCTGACGGTCATCGCTACCGGTTCATTTAGCCGATTGCTGTAGATCAGCTTGACGTCGTCACCGCTCCATACGCGTACCGTTGGCCCCAGATAGAGACCGTTAAACCCCCACACCTGCGCCTTGCTGCTGCCGTCAAAAGACCAGTGGCTACGCTGCATCGTCAGAAACAGCGGCTGCCCACGGCGAGACTCAATCAGCGGTGGAACCGGCAGTGGCGTGCCCGGTCCTGCCGCCCGCACGCTGAAGGGTAACGAGGAAGCGCAAAGGGCAATGCCTGAGGCCTTAAAGAACTGACGACGACTAAGGGACATACCCGACTCCGTAAGCCAAAAACCGCCAACAGGGCGGCCAAAATCCATTGTTATCATGGTGCGCGGGCTGTTCTGCCGCATCAATAACTGAGAGTGAGCATGGGGCCATGCTCACTCCGATAATTTATAGCTTACCTGATGCTTCGCGTGCAGCGACTTCAGCATTTAACTCATCAAGTTTTGCCGACATTAGCTCGCGGCAGTGGGTCGCAAGCTTACGAACGGACTGATTTTCAAATGATTTTGTATCGACAGGTGGCATCATTTCGACGATAGCAAGGCCATTTTTCAACCTGTTTAGTTTGATTTTGTCATGCGTGTTGGAAACGACGACCGGAATAATCGGCACACCGGCAGCAACGGCAGCATGAAACGCACCGGTTTTGAACGGCAGCAGCCCACGGCCGCGGCTACGCGTGCCTTCCGGAAACATCCAGAATGAGATTTTTTTCTTCTGAAACTCGTTAACCAGTTCACCAATCGTACCGTGTGCCTTGGCGCGATTATCACGATCGATTAGCAGGTTGCCGGTCAGCCAGTACAGCTGGCCGAAGAAAGGGATCCATAGCAGGCTTTTTTTGCCAACGGTCACGGTCGATGGCTCAACGATATTCGCCGCGGTGATCATGTCGTAGTTGTTCTGGTGGTTACAGATATAAATCGCGTTGGGGAAATTTTCATGGCCTTCGGGGCGGCGCAATTCAACCTTTAAGCCAAACACCGGAGCCAGCCGGCCGAAAAGGCGGCCAAAGGTAGAAACATGCTTCGGGTTTCGCGGACTGAACAGGCAATAAATACAGCCAAAAACACAAACCAGTATCGAATAAATAATAACCACAATGATACGTAAAATAGAGAGCATCACAACCTCGTTATTGCATGCCGACAACGTATGCTGACCGAATGATTTCGGCATCATACGCTGACTAAAAGTGGCTTAACTGTTTTTTTATTTGATGATTTCGGCAGGCTGGCGACATTGGCGTCCCCAGCCTGCAATCGGCACAGGAGAATTACTCCTCGCTGTCATCTACGACAGGACGTGACGGACCATCAACATCAACACGATCGATACGCTGCAGTCCACGCGGCAGCTGAGTGCCACGACGCCCACGTTCTGCACGGAACTTCTGTAAGTCTTCCGCTTTCAGCGTCAGCTTACGCTTGCCGACGTACAGAGTAATGGCACTTTGCGGCGTCAGCAACAGTAGCCAGGCCAACTTATCTTCACCCGATGCCGCCTGAGCCGCCGGAATAGAGATAATCTTGTTGCCCTTCCCTTTGGAGAGCTGCGGCAGGTCGCCAACCGGGAACATCAGCATACGTCCGGCAGCGGTAATCGCCAGCAGCAGATCGTCATCACCATGAATAGCCAGCGGCGTCATGACTTTGGCATTTTCCGGCAGGCTGAGCAGCGCTTTACCGGCACGGTTACGAGAAACCAGATCGCTGAAGGTGCAGACAAATCCGTAACCTGCATCCGATGCCATCAGCAACCGCTGCTCATCAGCCTCCATCAGTACCTGTTCAACTATCGCCCCCGGCGGCGGCGTCAGCTTACCGGTGAGCGGCTCGCCCTGCCCGCGCGCCGACGGCAGCGTGACAGGGTCGAGCGCATAGCTGCGCCCGGTGGAGTCGATAAAGACGACCGGCTGGTTGCTCTTCCCGCGTGCCGCTGCACGATAGCTGTCCCCGGCTTTATAGCTGAGGCCCGCCGGATCGATGTCGTGCCCTTTGGCGCTACGCACCCAACCCATTTGCGACAGAACAATGGTCACCGGCTCGGAAGGCACCAGTTCGTGCTCGCTGATGGCTTTCGCCTCTTCACGCTCGCGCAGCGGAGAACGGCGGTCGTCTCCGTAGGTATCGCTATCGGCCTGCAGCTCTTTTTTCAGCAGCGTATTCATTTTACGTTCAGACGCCAGAATACCCTGCAGGTGATCGCGCTCCTTTTCCAGCTCATCCTGCTCACCGCGAATTTTCATCTCTTCCAGCTTGGCGAGATGGCGCAGTTTCAGTTCCAGAATGGCTTCAGCCTGGGTTTCTGAAATGTCGAAACGTGACATCAGTACCGGCTTCGGCTCATCTTCACTACGAATGATATGAATCACTTCGTCGATATTCAGGAAGGCCACGAGTAAACCGGCAAGGATATGCAGGCGCTTCAGGACTTTCTCAAGACGATAGTTCAGGCGACGACGAACGGTATCACGACGATAGACCAGCCACTCGCTGAGGATCTCCAGCAGGTTTTTCACCGCCGGGCGGTTATCCAGGCCAATCATATTAAGATTGATACGGTAACTGCGTTCCAGATCGGTGGTGGCAAACAGATGGTTCATGACCTGCTCCAGATCGACACGATTGGAGCGCGGCACGATCACCAGACGGGTCGGGTTCTCATGGTCCGACTCATCACGCAGATCCTCCACCATCGGCAGCTTTTTATTACGCATCTGGGCGGCAATCTGCTCCAGCACGCGTGCCCCGGAAACCTGGTGCGGCAACGCGGTGATCACCACGTCGCCATCCTCTTTTTTCCACACTGCGCGCATCCGTACCGAACCACGGCCGCTTTGGTAAATTTTGCGGATCTCACTACGCGGCGTGATGATTTCGGCTTCAGTGGGATAATCCGGCCCCTGGACGATATCCAGGAGCTCATCCAGCGTGGTTTTCGGGCTGTCGATCAGCGCGATGGCCGCCTTAGCCACCTCACGCAGGTTATGCGGTGGAATATCCGTTGCCATGCCGACCGCAATACCGGTGGTGCCGTTTAGCAGGATATTAGGTAACCGCGCAGGCAGCATCTTCGGCTCCTGCATGGTGCCGTCAAAGTTCGGAATGTAATCGACCGTTCCCTGCCCCAGCTCGCCCAGCAGCACTTCGGCATACTTTGACAGGCGCGACTCCGTATAACGCATCGCCGCGAAGGATTTCGGGTCGTCCGGCGCCCCCCAGTTTCCCTGGCCATCAACCAGCGGATAGCGATAAGAGAACGGCTGCGCCATCAGTACCATCGCTTCATAACAGGCGCTGTCGCCGTGAGGATGGTATTTACCCAACACGTCACCCACGGTACGGGCTGACTTTTTGAATTTCGCGCTGTTACTCAGTCCCAGCTCAGACATCGCGTATACAATACGACGCTGCACCGGCTTAAGACCGTCGCCAATATAGGGAAGTGCGCGGTCCATGATCACGTACATGGAGTAATTAAGGTACGCATTTTCTGTAAACTTGTGCAGCGCAAGGCGCTCGGCACCATCCTGCATCAGATCGCTCATTGTTCTCTTTTCCTCACATTGCGGTGCTCCGGCCTGACAACATCGAACGGAAGCCAACAACAGGTTGATATCTTGCCATTCTCAGTCAGGCAACTCCGCCCCACATCGCGGTAAGTTTGGCGAGGATAGTACCTTATCCGGTTAGGGCATGTCACAGGGTTCAGTAGAGAATACAGCAGGGAATCGCATTAAAATTTAGCGACTTTGATAATTAAAAACATCTAAAATGACAAATTAAAACTCCAAAAATATCTAATATAACTTAAAAACATTAGATTAATTACTATTCCACCGTTGACTTTCAACATCTATACTGCTGACCCACAAAATGTTAATCATCAATAAAATTTAAATTAGATAGCTCAGCAAAGTGGACTTGTTTGCATTTCATCTAAACATTCGTTTTTCAACGAACCGCATTCTTTAATGACATCATTATCGCTTTGATAGCGTTAACGGCACGCAAAAAAGGCAAGGAAAGCCAAAACACTGCCAGATTCAATTAATTTTTTCTGGAAGTGTGCTTTTTAATGGAGATTTATCGTGACACCGTATGCTTTTAAACTTCATCACCTGGCAATATTACTCATTTTGGTGACAAAAAGTGCATTTCCTGCCAATCCGGTCGCCAATATTCAACAACAGAATGCGAATCAGCAAGAACAACAAAAAGCGCTACAGTCCCAGTTGGATACAACAGGTAAAGATGTACGTTCAGAACCTGCCCCAGATATAATTAAAGGACAAAAATATCTTGATGAGCCTGATTGTCTAAAAATTAAAGACGTACAGCTGGATAAAGATGGCACGGTCCCCCACTGGCTTCCTTTACAAAGGATCGTCAATCAGGCCGTGGGTCATTGCATGAATGCCAGTAATATCAAAACAATAGCCATCACCCTACAGAATAAACTTATCGCTTCAGGCTACATAACATCCCGTACTGAGCTACCGGAACAAAATGTTAAAGATGGTGATTTAAAAATCAAGGTAGTATCAGGCCTGATTGGGAATATTTTCTTGCAAGATGGTTCAGATAAATATGTTCACGTGACCAACACCTTCCCAACTCATAAAGGAAAAATTCTCGATCTTCGCGATCTTGAACAGGGACTGGAAAATATGCAGGGGATTCCAACGACGGATGTGCATATTAATCTCCTCCCCTCTTCTGAAGAAGGAAAAAGCGATGTCGCTATCGACCGGTCACAGCAATCATTCTGGCGCGTGGCTGGCTGGGCTGATGACTCAGGCAGCAGAAGTACCGGACGCTATCAGGCAGGACTTGCACTTTATCTTGATAACCCAACGTCATTGAACGATCTGTTTTACATCTCAGCATCGCATGATCTTCAGGACAGCCATACTAAAGGCAATAAAAGCACCTCACTAAATTATACCGTACCGTTTGGATACTGGTCGTTTAATGTTTATGCCAGTGAAAACAAGTATCATCAGGCTCTTGTCGGTGACTATTCTAATTATCAATATCGCGGAAATAACAAAGTGGTTATTGGTAAAGTCAGTAGTGTTGTGCATCGCGGTGCGCAGCAAAAAACAACATTTAGTACGCAGGTGATCAAGCGCGATGCGCACTATCACATTGGCGATACGGAAATGGAGTTACAGAGATTAGATCTGACTAACCTACGTTTCGATCTCGCCCATCGCCACTATCTTCGAAATTCGGTAGTCGATGCCGATCTGAGCTTTCAGCGAAATGTTCGCTGGTTTGGGAGTAAAGAAACGGCCAGTTCAAAGTATGGTGAAGCCAGTGATATTAGCCGGATAGTGACTCTGGATTTGCAGGCGCAGGTCCCCTTTGAGCTTGCTGGCCTGGCAATGAGCTGGCAGCCACGTTATTACCAGCAATACAGCCCCGACCAATTGATTACGCAGGACCAGTTCAACATTGGCAACCGCTGGACGGTACGCGGTTTCAACGGTGAAAACACCCTTATGGGTGACCGCGGCTGGTACTTTAGCAATACAATTAATATAGATATGCCCCAATCATGGAATAATCAGCTCTATGTGGGCGTGGATTATGGCAGGGTTTCACATATTAATCAGGAGTGGGTTACCGGTAAATCAATTTCCGGCGGTACGATAGGATTTCGTGGTATGAAATGGAAAACCGGGTATGACGTCTTTGCAGGCGCCCCGATTTCAAAACCTAAAGGACTGGTTACCGATCATCTGACATTAGGATTCACCCTACAATGGATGTATTGAAAAGTTAAACATTGAAAATAGAATAAATACATTACTATTTATAGAGCATAAAAAGAAATTATAACATTACTGGCTATATTAAGTTCATTTAAACAAACAAGGATCGGTTATGTTATCAATTAAAATAAATCACCAAAGCAACACTGATAGTAAAATTTCAAAGCTTTTCAAAGTAGCCCCGATTTGTCTGATGACATGGGCGATATTCGGTGGCATTTTTTCGGCAGAAGGTGCAGTGATTGCGGATTCGGGCATGGTAAACCGGCCTGGTATCCATGAAAATCTGACCGGACCAACCATTGTTGACATTAACGACCCATCAAAAAATGGCGTTTCACATAATAAATTCACTGAGTTCAATGTTAATAAAAACGGGCTCGTACTTAATAATAACACAAGTGAATCCAGGACTATTCTTGGTGGAAAAATAGCAGGAAACAGTAATTTATCAAATGGACCCGCCACGGTTATCATCAATGAAGTGGCATCAAAAAACATGACTCAGTTAAATGGCATGATTGAAGTTGCAGGTAAAAAAGCAAATGTCATTGTTGCAAGCCCGTCAGGAATATCCTGTGACGGATGCGGTTTTATCAATACGGAACGAGGTGTGTTGACTACCGGTAAAGTGGACATTTCAAACAATCCGTCCATGAGTGTTTCAGAAGGAAATATTATTCTGCAAGGGAATGGTTTGCAGGATCAGTCTGACTACACTGCACTGATCGCTCACACTATCAATATCATTGCTGAAGAAAACTCTGCAAATAATTTAACACTGATGGCGGGTAAAAACGCTGATATCAATCATGTTGACGGCGTGCTGAAGAGTCACGCAGCCGAAAATGAACAGGTTGATTATGTGGGGATTGATGTTGCTAAACTTGGTGGTATGTATGCAGATAAGATCACGCTTATTGCCGGGCAGAAAGGTGTATCAATAAAAAACAGGGGAATCATATCTGCGGATACCGACCTGGTTATTCAAAATAACGGCACCATCAGAAACACAGGAAGTATATCCAGTGGAAATGATATGACAATTTATGCCGATACGATCAATAATCGCAAAGGCAGCCTGACCGCTGGTGGAAACTTTATGTCATCATCACAAAGACTGGAAAACATATCGGGCAGCATACTTGCCGATGGTAAATTAAATATTTTAGCCGATGCTAACATCAACAACTATCATGGTGCTATCACGGCCGAGAGTGTGGATATTAAATCTGCTTCAATACAAAATATCAAAAATAGTAAACGTGGTTCTTCAGATTCAGATAAGAAAAGTCAAATCATCGCAAAAAATGGTGATGTGATCATTGTGACTAATGGAGAAATGTCAATCGGGAACGGCGGAACAAAAATAACGGCATCAAAAGGTAGTGTTTCTCTCAAAGCAGGCAACAGGTTGGGAATCAACTCAACTGAAATCAATGCGAAAGATGTTGTTATCAATGCTGCTTTTGCCAACAGCCCTATTGTGAATGGCCTGGATGGAACCGTAATCAAAGCAGATCAAGATGTTAACATAAATCTCAATTCACTTTTCGCTATCACATCAGATTCCGCTATTAAAGCAGGAAATGATATCAACCTCAATATTGCTAATCAGGATGAGAATGCAAGAAACCTGAATAACTTAGGCACATTCTCTGCCGGCAATAACTTCAACTATAAAAGTTCCGGTGCATTTTCGAACTTTGGTACAACTGAAGCAGGGAAAGTTATGAACATTCATTCCGCCGGATTTAATAATTACGCAAAAATCAGCGGTAATCAAGTCAATATCAACTCAACAAGTGGATTTTACAATAAGGATAACGGTCAAATATTGAGTAAAACAAACATTGTATTGAGTTCCAAAGGATTCTTTAGAAATACAGGAGGAATCACCTCAATTAATGGAACTAAAGTAATGAGTAATTTCTATCGTAACGATGGAAAAATAGAAGGAAAAGTAGAAGTACAGCCTTACAAGTAATCAACCAGCTCCTCACCGTTTGTGGGGAGCTCATTAGTTTACTTGTATAAATCCAGAATGGAAGCAGGCGACATAAAAAATCAACTATTTGATAACCACCCCTAAAAAATAACAGGCGCGGCACCCATATTAAATAAATTACTATATATGAAATAATTAAAACCTTTAAAATGGATATAAGTACTGGACTCAAGTACTCATTCTTCAATATATGGAGACACACAATGATCAATGGAAAATCATCTAATTTATTTAAAGCATCGACAATCTGCATGATGACATGGTTGGCAATGGGATATATTACCACTGCACAGGCAGCAGTAGTTGTTGATATTAAACAAGCAGAGCGTCCCTGGGTAAAAGCCAACACAAATGGTTCTGTCACGGTTAACATTAATTCTGCATCATCAGCAGGAGTTTCCCATAATAAATACACTCAATTCGACGTTACGAAACAGGGTTTAGTTCTAAACAATAGCAAAGCAGCGATAAACTCACAGTTAGCGGGCCAGATTGCTGGAAATACTAATCTTAGTGCCGGTGAAGCAAAGTTAATTATCAACGAAGTCACATCAAATATCGCAAGCCAGCTTAACGGCCAGATTGAAGTTGCCGGTAAGAAAGCGGATGTTATTGTCGCTAACCCATCAGGAATTACTTGCAGTGGATGCGGTTTTATCAATACCGGCCGCGGTACATTAACCACCGGGACTCCCACTATCGGCAACGATGGCAGCCTTACCGGTATTAATGTACAGAAAGGAAAGATCATCATCAACGGTCAGGGGATGACGGATACCGCTGACTACACCACGCTGCTGGCTGCCGCATTACAGGTTAATGCCAAAATCGATGCCAAAGAAATCCAGGTAATGTCTGGTATTAACAGTAATATCGTTACTTCAGGTAATCAACTGGTCAATACTGGCTATACTAAAAATGCTCCCGCCGTAGGTATTGACGTCTCTGCACTGGGCGGTATGTATGCAGACAAGATTACCTTAATGGCTGCATCAACTCTTGATGGTGTTCGTAACAAGGGTATCATTTCTGCGAACTCAGATCTGAACATTAATCTTGATGGCACTATTACTAATATTGCTGGTACTCTGGAGTCAAAAACTGGCAGCGTGAGTCTGAGTGGAAAACGTCTTAACAATACTACTGGAAAAATTTTTGCTGGTAAGGATATCGACATTCTTTCGGAAGATACCCTGACAAACTCGAAAGGGCTCATTAATGCCGAGAAGATGGTGGCTATCAACGGCACAAACGTAAACAACGATCGTGGATTTATTACCGGGAACGAAGTTAGTATTGTGTCGGGCACGCTGACAAACACCAACAGCAAGTTATTTTCCGACAATCCTAAGGCTGTTAGTGAAGGCGGGATCTATGCTGAAAAAGATGTCAGTGTGAATACCAATGGCTTACTAAACACCTCTGCCGGTTGGATTTATTCTGATTCAGGGAATGTTTCTCTGGTATCAAATACCGACATGGTTCTGAACTATTCTCGAATTTACGCCAACAAGGATATTCTGGTATCATCGAAAACCGTTGACTATCCAGCAAGACCAAAGCCAGACCCAATTGATGCACATCTGGTAGCGGGAAATGATATTAACTTTGTAGTGGGAAATCTTGGCAAGTTTGATGGAACAACCGTACTGGATGCGGGCCATGACATTAATATCAGCAGCCTGGATGGGCGTAATACAGGGACGTTCCTCAACTATGCAACACTTTCCGCATCAAATAACATTAATTATGACCATGGAATCATCAACAACTATGGTGTATTAGATGCTGGCAATGAAATTAGCATTAAAACAAACCAACTTATTAACCATGCCGTTATTAATGGATATGGCAATGTGAAAGTTGATGCCAGTCAGTCCATTTACAATGATCTTAATGGCATGATCTCATCCATGAAAAACCTAACGCTAAGCGGCCCCACCATTAATAACTACCGCGGTCGATTAATCGGTAAAAAAGGCATTGATGTTTATACCAACAAATATACCAATACGGGTTACACTTCTGGAACCCTTAATCAGAATCCATTAAACTAAAAACCATAACACTATTTACTTATAATATTATTTAATTTTTAAGCCCGCAATCTGCGGGCTTTTTTACATCAAAAACAAATAAATTACTATTTTTAAATAATAAAAGTTACATTAATATAATTAACGAATACATCAGGCGATTAGTTAAATCAATTAACAAGGAAAGAATCATGAGCATGAAAAACTCATCATATGGATGTTCTAAAAAAAATCACCTCAGTAAAGTATCACGTATCGCACCAGTATGTGTGTTGACATGGCTATCTCTGGGATATATTTCACCAACCAATGCCGAAATCATTGCTTCACAAAATCAAAGCAACATCCCAACCATTATCAATAACAGTAATCAGTCCACGACAATAAATATCAACAGTGCATCATCATCCGGAATATCTCATAATAAATTCAATCAATTTGATGTAAATCAGAATGGCGTCATTCTTAATAACAACGCCAGTGAAAGCACAACGACTCTGACAGGGAATGTTGCCGGTAATACCAATATGGCGAAAGGCCCGGCGTCATTGATCATAAATGAAGTTATCTCAAACAACCCCAGCCAGCTAAACGGTATGATTGAAGTGGCGGGAAAAAAATCTGATGTAATCATCGCTAACCCTTCGGGAATATCATGCGACGGCTGTGGATTTATCAATACCGGGAACGGCACCCTGACAACTGGAAACATTAAGATTCAGAATGACAAACTGACAAGTATTAATGTCAAAAAAGGTGACATCATCATTACCGGAAATGGAATGAATGATAAATCTGATTTTACCAATCTGCTGGCCAATACAGTTAAGATCAGTGCAGAACTGCGCGCTAATGATTTAAAGGTCAACGCTGGTAAGACGAACTCTCGAACAGCCGCCGAGCCTGGGGCTGTGGGTATCGATATTGCTGCACTCGGGGGAATGTACGCAAATAAAATCACAATGATAATAGATCAGGATGGTCCAGGAATCAGCAACAAAGGGTTAATTTCCGCAGATTCCGAACTATACATTACAACGATGGGGACGATCGGCAATAGCGGTAAGATTAGCACATCCAGTCGCGATGCGAACATTATTGCAATGAATGTTGATAACACGTCTGGCTCTATCTCCAGCGCTGGGGATATTTTCATGATTGCCGCAGACGAACTCAATAACAACCAGGGGACTGTTAGCAGCGCTAAATCCATTGCGCTTAACGGCAGCACCCTGGATAACACTTCAGGGCTAATTTCGGGCAATGATATCAGTCTGGTTGCCAATCAGATAATCAATCAGGATAGCAAAAAATATGCTATCAATGATGAAGAAATGACTAAAACTAACGGTAAAAGAAATCCGACATCAGGTGGAATTATTGCAAAAGGAGACATTGCAATTAATGCAGGAAGTCTGTTGAACAATAGTGCGGGCGTCGTTCATTCTGAGAATGGTACTGTTGCGCTGGCCTCTCAGCAGGATATCAACATGGATAATGCTGATGTCTCCGCCAATACGATCAATATCTATGCCGAAGAACTGAAAGGTAAAGAGTTTGGTATTGTCTCGGGTAAGCTGCTTGCTAAAAATGATATTAGCATTGAAGCCAATACCCTTGGCGAATTCGACCAAAATACCTCCCTTGATTCAGGCAACAATCTGGTTATCAGCAACAATGGAAGCGATGAAAGTATCCAGTTCACTAATGAGGGTATCTTAAAAGCCGGAAATAAATTCAGCTATGATCGCAGTGGTTCATTCGTGAATGCCGGAGAAATTCAGTCTGCTAATGAATTGGTCATTAAGGCGGATACCATTGAAAATCGCAACATTATCAGCAGTGCAAAAAAAGCGCTGCTACAGGCCAGTACGTCGTTGACGAACACCAGCGGAAAGATTTCTGCCGACGAGAAGTTGATGATTAATGCTCCTGAAGTCCTGAATATCAAAGGAGAATTATCATCAACTAATCCTATAGAAATTCAGAGCGATAAGTTTGAAAACACCGGAGAATCATCCGAGGTTACACTGAGCCCTTATCAAACCCCCTATCAGTAAGGTTCAGCCTTACAGCCGCTGAAGCTAAACGCTTTCAGAAGCACCAGCACCTTCGGCCCCGCACATCACTGTACGGGGCCGGTTCATACGCTTTATCGCTCACGCAATTGCTCCCTTATTGTTGCCTGCCAGGCAAGAGTGTTGTGACCCATACCACATTTTACGCCCCCATATGCTGCTGTAGACTTGCATCAAATTCACAGAATCAGGATTAAGTCATGAGCCATATTTTAATTATCGATGCCGGTAAAACCTTTGCACATTCTAAAGGTGAACTGAACCACACTTTGACCGGTATCGCCGCCAGCTGGCTGCGCGATGCCGGACATCATGTTGACGTCACGGTAGTGGATGACGGATACGTCGTTGCCGACGAGATTGAAAAATACCTCGCCGCTGACACCATCATTTATCAAATGCCTGGATGGTGGATGGGTGAACCATGGACCCTGAAAAAATACATAGATGAAGTCTTTACCGAAGGCCACGGCAAACTGTATGCCAGTGACGGGCGCACGCGCTCAGATGCGGCAAAAAAATATGGTTCCGGCGGCCTGCTGCAGGGCAAAAAGTATATGCTGTCTCTGACGTGGAATGCGCCGCTGCAGGCCTTTACCGACCCGGAACAGTTCTTTGAAGGCGTTGGCGTGGACGGCGTTTATCTGCACTTCCATAAGGCTAACCAGTTCCTGGGTATGGAAGGATTACCGACCTTTATCTGTAATGATGTGATAAAACAGCCTGATATCGCAGGGGATATCTCCCGTTATCGGACTCATCTGAGTACAATTTTTGCTTAACTTAGTCTGTTAATTCGATTCATCGATCCGAGGAGCGCTATGTTAACTGTTGTGGCTGAAATTTGTATCAAACCGGGCCGTCGTGCCGCCGTACTTGAAGCTATCGAGCGGCTGATTCCGCTGGTACTGGAGGAGGAAGGATGCGGCAGCTATGAGGCGCTGATCGATCATAAAGCGCAGGTGCCGTGGAAGCAGCACTCACCGGACTCAATTTTTATGGTGGAACACTGGGAGTCGCTGCGTCATCTGGAGCAGCATCAGCAGGCGGATCATATGGAAACCCACCGCGCGATCATCAAAGATGATGTGGTCGACGTGAAGATCTTCGTGCTGGAACCCGCGTAAGAAGGTCATTGGCGGGCGCTTACAGCAAATTTTTGCTGGCAAGCTGCTCGCTGAGGTAGTCGAGAAAACAGCTGATCCGCGCGGCCAGCGTACTGTTGCGGTAGTAAACCGCATTGATCGGGTGGCGCATTTCGCAGGTTTCGGCCGCCAGTACCGGTACCAGCTGGCCGCTGGCAGTCGCCTCCCGGCAGAGAAAATCGGAAACACGCACGATCCCCTGCCCATGCAGCGCCAGATGCAGCAGCGTTTCACCGCTGGATGCCCCTACGCCAGGCTTAATCTGCAGCAGCTCGCCGTCGGCCTGGCGAACAGGCCAGATATTATGCTGTTCCAGCTGGCTAAATCCCAACAGCCGATGATGCGCCAGGTCGGCCACGCTCTGGGGCGTACCGTGCTTTGCCAGGTATGCCGGACTGGCCATAAGCCGCAGTTTGCTGCTGCCCAGCATGCGTGCGTGCATGGTCGAATCCCGCAGCTCGCCAATACGAATCGCAATGTCGGTTTGCTGTTCGAGCAAATCAATCACCACGTCATCGGTATTCAGCTCCAGCTCGATCAGCGGATAGCGCTGAATAAACCCGTCAATCAGCGGCACAATGACGTGCAGCATAAACGGGGAAGCCGCATTCACCCGGAGTCTTCCTGACGGAATTTCCCGACGCTGTGCGATCTGTTCTTCGGCGGCCTCTACGGAGGCGATAATTTGCCGGGCATGCTGCAGGAAAATCTGCCCCTCTTCGGTCAGCGCAATGCGGCGAGTCGTTCGATGCAACAGCGTGGTTTGCAGCTTACTCTCCAGACGACTCAACGCCCGGCTGATGCCGGAAGTGGTCTGGTTAAGCTGCTCGGCGGCGGCGGTAATCGAGCCACAGTCAACCACGACCACCCACGCACGCAGTTCTTCAAGGGTAATTTTCAATGGGCCGGCCTTTGGGAGAAGAGGAGAATGAGGTTTCTTTGCAGATTATGGATGAGCAGAAGCGGATCGTAAATGACGATCCGCTCCGGAGTTTTATACTTCGATTTCGGCAGTATCGCCTTTTTCCTGCAGCCAGTTACGACGATCTTCCGAGCGCTTCTTCGCCAGCAGCATATCCATCACCGCCAGCGTCTGATCCACATCGGTTTCATCGACCGTTAACTGCACCAGGCGGCGGGTATTGGGATCGAGCGTGGTTTCGCGCAGCTGCAGCGGGTTCATTTCACCCAGACCTTTAAAGCGCTGCACGCCCGGTTTGCCTTTCTTACGCTTCAGCTGTTCAAGGATACCGGCCTTCTCTTCCTCATCCAGCGCGTAGTAAACCTCTTTGCCCAGATCGATACGATAAAGAGGCGGCATGGCGACGTAAACGTGACCATTTTGCACCAGCGTGCGGAAATGGCGAACAAACAGCGCGCACAGCAGCGTGGCGATATGCAGTCCGTCGGAGTCAGCATCGGCGAGGATACAAATCTTACCGTAGCGCAGCTGGCTGAGATCTTCACTGTCCGGATCGATACCAATAGCGACAGAAATATCATGTACTTCCTGCGAAGCCAGCACCTCATCGGAGGAGACTTCCCAGGTATTCAGGATCTTACCTTTCAGCGGCATGATCGCCTGATACTCACGATCGCGCGCCTGCTTGGCCGATCCGCCCGCTGAATCCCCTTCCACCAGGAAAAGTTCAGTGCGGTTGAGATCCTGTGCGCTACAGTCAGCCAGTTTACCCGGCAGAGCCGGGCCGCTGGTCAGCTTTTTACGCACCACTTTTTTAGCGGCACGCATGCGGCGCTGAGCGCTGGAAATAGCCAGCTCGGCCAGCAACTCTGCCGTCTGCACGTTGTTGTTCAGCCACAGGCTGAAGGCATCTTTCACAACACCTGAAACAAATGCTGAACACTGGCGCGATGACAGACGTTCTTTTGTCTGACCGGCGAACTGGGGATCCTGCATTTTTACCGACAGCACGTAAGCACAACGATCCCAGATATCCTCCGCCGAAAGTTTAACCCCGCGCGGCAGGATATTGCGGAATTCGCAAAACTCGCGCATTGCGTCCAGCAGCCCTTGCCGCAGACCGTTAACGTGCGTGCCGCCCTGCATGGTCGGGATCAGGTTAACGTAGCTTTCGGTGAGCAGTTCACCGCCTTCAGGAAGCCACAATAGCGCCCAGTCAACCGCCTCAACATCACCGGAAAATGCGCCAACAAACGGCTTTTCCGGTAATACAGGCAATCCGTTTACCGCTTCCATCAGATAGTCTGTCAGGCCATCGGCATAGCACCAGGTTTGCTCAGTGTTGTTAACCTTATCTTTAAAGACGATCTCAACACCCGGGCAAAGCACGGCTTTCGCCTTCAGCAAATGGCTGAGGCGCGAAACGGAAAAGCGTGGGCTGTCGAAGAAGGATTCATCCGGCCAGAACTGCACGCGGGTGCCGGTATTGCGTTTGCCTACCGTGCCCGTCACCGACAGGTCCTGCACCTTGTCACCGTTTTCAAAAGCCATTTCGTAGACTTCGCCGTTACGGCGCACGGTCACTTCCACGCGTTTTGACAACGCATTTACCACCGAGATACCCACGCCGTGAAGGCCGCCGGAGAACTGGTAGTTTTTGTTGGAGAATTTACCACCGGCATGCAGGCGGCAGAAAATCAGCTCAACGGCCGGCACGCCCTCTTCGGGATGGATATCCACCGGCATACCGCGCCCGTCGTCGATAACTTCCAGCGACTGATCGGCATGCAGAATTACTTCCACACGTTTAGCGTGGCCGGCCAGCGCTTCATCCACGCTGTTATCGATCACTTCCTGACCTAAATGGTTAGGCCGCGCTGTGTCGGTATACATACCCGGGCGACGACGCACGGGTTCAAGGCCGCTGAGAACCTCAATGGAATCAGCGTTATAGCTGGATTGAGTCATGGTAACAATCTGAATTAGTGGCTAAAAATGATTGCCCAAACTCCGTCTGATTTCACGCTTGCGAGGTTAGCCCCAGGAAATCAAACATAGCGGAGAAATGGCGTTCGAATCCGATAAAAGCATGATTTCCGCCCTCTTCTACCGTCTGACGACAGGCACTGTAGTAGTCCAGGGCCTGACGGTAGTCGAGCACTTCATCACCCGTTTGTTGCAGCAGCCAGATCAAATCCGGCGACTCTAACGGGTCAATCTGCATCACTTTTAGATCGTAAATATGGCGCGACTCTAACACATATTGCTGGCCGGTGTAGGGGTTCTGATTTTCACCCAGGAAATCCACCAGCAGCTCAAACGGCCTCACAGCGGGATTCACCACCACCGCAGGCAGCGTAAAACATTGGGAAAGCCAGGTCGCATAATATCCGCCAAGCGATGAGCCGATGATGCCCAGCGGCTCCCCTGACGCCTGCAATACGATATTTTCAAGCAGTGCCGCCGCTTCAGCCGGAAAGGCAGGGAGCTGTGGAACTAGCAAATTGATCGACGGATGGTGCTCCCCCAGCCAGCGACCGAACGCGGTCGCTTTAGCCGAACGGGGTGAGCTGTTAAAACCGTGAAGGTAGAGCAGCGTCGCCATCGATCAGTAACCTTCCGAATCCAGGTCAGGGCTGAAAATTCGCGTTGTCAGCCTACAGACTTCAGTTTCTACGCGGCCATCATCGAACAGATTAAGCCAGCGCCAGCCGGGAGATTCTGCGTCAATGGTAAAGTTGGTGCAGTGCGGCTTGAATTGCACGCAGGTTGAAGGAGAAGCCAGCACGCGCCGGCCCTGCCATTCAAGGTCCAGCTCCTGATGAATATGGCCACAGAGTAGCGTTTTCGCCAGCGGATAACGCTGCAGCACGGCATCCAGCATATGTGGATTTCGCAGGCCGTGCTGATCGAGCCACGTACAGCCAGAAGGCAGGGGATGGTGGTGAAGCAAAACCAGCGTATGCCGATGCGGCTCCCTGGCCAGCGTTTTATCCAGCCATTCAAGCTGATACTCACTCAGCTCGCCGTGAGGCACCCCAAAAACCTGGCTATCCAACAGCACAACCTGCCAGCAGTCACCGATCAGGACGTGTTTTTCATCGGCGATGCTAGCGCTTGCCAACGTACTGAACATCGTCGGCTGAAAGTCATGGTTGCCTGGCAGCCATACGCAAGGAGCAGGCAGACGAGCGATACCCTCAGCAAAATGCTGATAGGCTTCGGTAGTGTGATCCTGAGCCAGATCGCCAGTAGCGACGATCAGGTCATAATGCCGCCGTTGTGCCGCGATGGCTTCCAACACCGCTTCATAACTGGCCCAGGTATTCACACCCAGCAGCGTTTCATGTTTGCCTGCAAAAAGGTGAGTATCCGTTATCTGTAAAATCCTGATACTGGACCCACTCGCCACAGGAAGTTTCAACAAGCTATCCAATCAAAGTCCTTAGGGTTACCGCTCTCTTACAACGTGTTGCAGCGGGTTCAACAAACCGGAACGGCTACCGCTCCATGCGATAAACAGTAGCGCAGCCATTCCGCCAGAAACTGGTTAATCTGGTGTTTTTCATCACGCTGATGCAGCTTTTTATTAGGATAATCATAGCGTGCTTTAAATCGATAGATCTGCTGTGTTGAACACACTTCCGCCACCATGGCATCGTGATAAAGCCTGATCGACATGGAAGGCAGACTCCAGTAGCTCACGGCCGGAGCGGTTTGCTTAATCTCCACCAGCGTGGTGTAACGCGTCGATTCCAAAATGGTAATTTGATAGCTGGCACCGTTTACCTGGTACGCCACTGACACTCCGGCCTGGTCGTCACGCGGTAGTAAGCGCCGCAGTTGTGCAAAGTTAGTTTCGCACACGCGCATCATTTCGGGAAAGTCAGGAACGTAACGCTTCATCGTTAAGGCTTCCACTCATTACATAGTTGTTTATAGTGCAACTCGAGCCATTGTAAGGCAATGATCGCCGCTGCATTATCTATTTTCCCCTCTTCCACCCATTGATAAGCCTGACTACGGCTCACCACATGGACAAGAATATCCTCATTCTCTTCCTCCAGTCCGTGGTTTCCCTTCGCCACACTGGCATCCACTTCCCCAACATACACCATCAATCGCTCGGTCGTGCCCCCCGCGCTGGACAGGTAATTGCTGATAGGTTTGGTTCGCCCGGCGGTCAATCCGGCTTCTTCAACCGCTTCACGTCTGGCGACCTCTTCCGGTGCTTCACCTTCCTCAATCATTCCTGCAACCAGCTCAAGCTTCCACGGGGTCGGACTGGTATCCCAGGAGGCGATGCGTATTTGCTCGATGAGTACGACTTCATCACGCAGCGGATCATAGGGTAGCAGCACCGCAGCATGACCGCGCTCGAAAATTTCCCTGCTCACTTCACCACTCATTTCGCCGTTAAACAAGCGGTGGCGAAAGCGATAACGTTCCACCGAAAAAAAACCGCGATAAAGCGTCTCTCGTGCGATAATTTCTACATCGTCTTTGGTAAACGTTACCGGGAATGTGTTACAGATTGCCATAGGAACCTCTCCTGAAAATGATCGCAATGACGAAAAGTGCAATAGTAATACCGCTAGATTTGTAGTTTCTGAGGAATTATTTGCGTAAATTAAAGCGAGATGGCACTTTCAGCCAACTTACCTTAACGGCACACTCTGCTAGAATCGGCGATAATTTTTTGGCCTACGCCAGCGCTACCATAGCAATTTTGCGGCACTACAAGGAATGCAAATGAACAAACTGCTCCCTTTACTCATTGGTCTGAGCCTGGGCGGCTTCAGTGTTGCCAGCCAGGCTGAAAACCTGCTTCAGGTCTATCAGCAGGCTCGTTTGTCCAACCCTGATCTTCGTAGCTCAGCGGCCGATCGCGATGCTGCTTTTGAGAAAATTAACGAAGCCCGTAGCCCACTGTTACCGCAGCTCGGGTTGGGAGCGGACTATACCTATACTAACGGTTATCGCGATGCTCGTGATTCGAACAGCGATACGAAAAGCGCATCGCTGCAGCTTACCCAGACCATTTTTGATATGTCAAAATGGCGTGCGCTGACCCTGCAGGAAAAAACAGCCGGTATTCAGGATGTCACCTACCAGACCGCACAGCAGAAGCTAATTCTGGACACGGCAACGGCCTATTTCAACGTCCTGAATGCGATTGATACCCTTTCCTATACCGAAGCGCAGAAGCAGTCAATCTACCGCCAGTTAGATCAAACCACCCAGCGTTTTAATGTTGGGCTGGTCGCTATCACTGACGTGCAGAACGCCCGTTCACAATACGACAGCGTGCTGGCTAGCGAAGTGAGCGCACGTAACGACCTCGATAACGCCGTAGAGTCTCTGCGCCAGGTTACCGGGAATTACTATCCAAGCCTCGCGTCGCTTAACGTTGATCGTTTCAAAACGGATAAGCCACAGCCGGTGAAAGATCTGCTGAAAGAAGCGGAAAGCCGCAACCTCAGCCTGCTCTCCGCACGTCTGTCACAGGATCTGGCTCGTGAGCAAATTCGCTCAGCCGAAACCGGTCATATGCCAACCGTCGGTCTGACCGCTTCAACCGGTCTGTCCAATAATCGTTACCATGGCGATCGCTCTACCGGCACTGACAATATCAGCGGCAGCAACCAGGTCGGCTTAAACTTCAGCCTGCCGCTGTACAGCGGTGGTTCGGTCACCTCACAGGTCAAACAGGCGCAGTATGCGTTTGTTTCCTCCAGTGAGCAGTTAGAAAGCGCCCACCGTACTGCCGTTCAGACCGTCCGTTCTTCATTTAATAACGTGAACGCGTCTATCAGCAGCATCAACGCCTATAAGCAGGCCGTAGTTTCTTCACAGAGCTCACTGGATGCGATGGAAGCCGGTTATCAGGTCGGTACGCGTACCATCGTTGACGTGCTGGATGCGACAACAACGCTGTACAACGCCAAGCAGCAACTGGCGAATGCGCGCTATAGCTATATGATTAATCAGCTGAACATCAAATCCGCTCTGGGTACGCTCAACGAAGACGATCTGACTGCCTTGAATAATCATCTCGGCAAAGATATTCCCACCACGCCGGATGCTGTTGCACCTGAGAATCCAAAACAGGATGCTGCCGCCGATCGTGATTTGAGCCAATCGGTTAAAGCGCAATAAATAATAAGGCCAGCGATAATCCGCCGGTCAGTAACTATCGAGAAGGGCAGCCTGCGCTGCCCTTCTGCTTTTCAAATGCAATTTGTAAGCCGTCCTTCACAATCAAACGTATAGCTACGTAAAGATCCCCGTACCATCCAGCCGCATCGCTTCATTTTTCACCGCCGTTCCCCTATCCTATGCACTATCTTTGGGCACAGGACAGAAAGCCATGAAACGGACTAAACAGATCAATCACGCCTCTTTTCGTAAAAGCTGGGGCGCACGTCATTTAACGCCGGTGGCCCTTGCGGTGACCGCAGTCATTATGCTGGCGGGCTGTGAGCAAACGGACGAAAGCGTTTCGATGTATCAGAATGCGGATGACTGCTCCAGCGCCAATCCGGGTAAATCAGAGCAGTGCACCGTCGCATTTAATAAAGCGAAAGAAGAAGCTGTTAAGACCGCGCCGAAGTATGCCAGCCGTGAAGACTGCGTGGCCGAATTCGGTGAAGGTCAGTGCCAGCAGGCTCCGGCACAGGCTGGTGTAACCACCAATGCGGAAAATCAGTCCAGCGGCAGTTTCTGGATGCCGCTGATGGCCGGTTACATGATGGGTCGAATGATGAGCGGAGGCATGGGCCAGCAGCAGCCACTCTTTAGCTCAAAAAACCCGGCCAGCCCGGCTAACGGTAAGTTCGTGGATGCCGCCGGTAAGAGCTATGGCCCGGCTGTATCAGGCCGTACGATGAACGTACCGAAAACAGCGATGGCGCCTAAACCTGCAACCACCAGCACGGTAACGCGCGGTGGCTTTGGTGAAAGCGTGGCTAAACAATCCACTATGCAGCGTAGCAGTGCGTCCGGTAGCAATCGTTCCAGCACCACCAGCCGCAGTTTAGGGGGCTAACGCCGGATGAAACGCATTGCTATTGCTGAGCGTCCTGACTGGCGAGCAAAAGCCACTGAGTACGGTTTTAATTTTCACACCATGTACGGCGAGCCTTACTGGTGTGAAGATGCCTACTATCAGTTTACCCTGCAGCAGATTGAAACGCTGGAAGATGTCACCAGCGAAATTCATCAGATGTGTTTACAGGCGGTGGATTTGGTCACCGGCAGCGAAGAGCTGCTGGAGAAGTTTCGCATTCCTAAGCACACCTGGGATTTCGTGCGTGAATCCTGGAAAAGCGGCCAGCCATCGCTCTACTCCCGTTTAGACCTTGCGTGGGACGGGCACTCTCCTGCCAAGCTGCTGGAGAATAACGCCGATACGCCAACCTCACTTTATGAAGCCGCATTCTTCCAGTGGGTCTGGCTGGAAGAACAGCTTAACACCGGGAAACTTCCGGCAGGCAGCGATCAGTTCAACAGCCTGCAGGAAAAGCTGATCGAACGTTTTGCCGATCTGCATCAGAAACACGGTTTTGGCCTGCTCCACTTCTCCTGCTGCCGCGATACTGAAGAAGATCGCGCCACGGTGCAATATTTGCAGGACTGCGCGACCGAGGCCGGTTTACCGAGTGAATTCCTGTTTATAGACGAGATTGGTCTGGGGGAAAAAGGCCAGTTCACCGATGTAAATGACCAGGTGATAAGCAACATGTTTAAACTCTATCCCTGGGAGTTTATGCTGCGCGAGATGTTCTCCACTAAGCTTGCCGATGCCGGTGTGCGCTGGCTGGAGCCGGGATGGAAGAGCATCATTTCCAATAAAGCGATGCTGCCGCTGCTATGGAAAATGTTCCCTAATCACCCGAATCTGCTTGCAGCTTACTTTGCCGAAGATAACGTGCCGCATATGGATAAATACGTGGTTAAGCCACTGTTTTCCCGTGAAGGCGCGAATATTCGCATCGTGGAAAATGGTAAAGAGATCGCCCGCGTTGACGGGCCTTACGGCGAAGAGGGAATGATCGTCCAGCAGTTCCATCCGCTGCCGAAGTTTGGCGACAGCTATACGCTGATCGGTTCCTGGCTGATCGACGATCAGCCAGCGGGAATTGGCCTGAGGGAAGATCGCGAACTGATCACCCAGGATCTGTCACGCTTCTATCCGCACGCGTTTATCGAGTAATCTTTTCGGGCGAGGTTACCCTCGCCCAATATCAAAGCGGCAAGTCATCCTGGCAGTCTAGCCCACCTGCACGGACAGCATACTCAACGACCCCATCACAATGCCATCCACCGGCACGGTTACCGCTTCATCCTGCGCTCTGGCGCCCAGCACGTAAAGCAGCGGCAGATAGTGCTCTGGCGTTGGATTCGACAGCGCCGCGCCCTCATGCTGCATAAAGTTAACCAGCGGATGCTGAGCATCGTCACCCTGCCATGCCAGATTATCGCGCACGTACTGATTAAACGACTCAGCCCACGGATAGGCTGGTGCTTCTCCCTGCCAGCGAACCATACGCAGGTTATGCACTACGTTGCCGCTGGCAACGATCATCACGCCCTGCTCGCGCAGTAGCGCCAGTTTGCGTCCCAGCTCAAAGTGATACGCTGCTGGTTTTGTGCCATCAACACTCAGCTGAACAACCGGAATATCGGCATCCGGGTACATCTTAATTAACACTCCCCAGGAGCCGTGGTCAAAGCCCCACTCCTGATCGAGCTGAACGTCAACCGGCGACAGCACTTCCGCAATCTGGCGGGCCAGCGCCGGGGAACCTGGAGCAGGATAGCGCGTGTCAAACAGGGCCTGCGGGAAACCACCAAAATCATGAATGGTACGTGGTTTCTCCATCGCGGTAACCGCGGTTCCGCGCGTATACCAGTGCGCGGAAACCGCAATAATCGCTTTTGGCTTCGGTAATGTTTCACCCAGCTTGCGCCAGGTTTCGGTATAGATATTCTCTTCCAGCACATTCATCGGGCTACCGTGGCCAAGGAAAAGTGCGGGCATACGTTGGTGACTCATGGTCTTACTCCAGAAGTGTTCGTTCAATGACGCTTACATTACGCCCATATGTATCGTGATGAACCTGGATAACCCTGATGAAGATATTCAGATAATTTGAACAGAGATTGCAGAATGGATGACGGTTGGCTGATGTATATCAAGACTGCCGCTGTGGTCTGAAGACAGGAAGCAGGAAGCAGGAAGCAGGAAGCAGGAAGCAGGAAGCAGGAAGCAGGATAAATTAACAGGGCCGGGTAAACCGGCCCAGAGAAGATTAACTTGCCTGACGCGTTTCGTGGCTACGGCGATAAGCCACCAGATCTTCGATAGTGACGACCGGCATGTCATGCTGCTTAGCGAAGACAACGACTTCCGCCGCATGTGCCATTGAACCATCATCGTTAGTCAGCTCACACAGCACGCCCGCCGGCTTGAAGCCCGCCAGCGTCACCAGATCGATAGTGGCTTCGGTGTGCCCACCGCGGGTCAGCACGCCGCCAGCACGACCGCGCAGCGGGAAGACGTGCCCCGGGCGATTCAGATCGGCAGGCTTGGCATCATCAGCAATAGCGGTACGGATAGTGGTAATGCGGTCTGAAGCGGAAACGCCGGTAGTGACACCCTGCGCAGCTTCGATGGTGACGGTGAAACCTGTGCCGTAGGCGCTGGTGTTATCTTCAACCATCATTGGCAGGTCAAGCTGACCGAGACGTTCTTCGGTCAGACAAAGGCAGACGATACCGCTGCCGTGACGAATAGTTAATGCCATCTGCTCTACGGTCATGGTTTCGGCGGCGAAGATCATATCACCTTCATTTTCACGATCTTCATCATCTAAAACCATTACACCGCGGCCAGCGCGAAGCGCTTCGATAGCACGGGTTACACGCTGTTCAGGCGTGCCAAATTCAGAAAGTAGCGACTGATTCATGGTAAATAAACCTTAATAAATGTATGGGTTACCAGAATCAGGGCGTGCTTAGGAGTGTCAAGCTGTGACAAAAAAATAACGCGAGGCGAGCGCAGGCCCGACAAGATACGTTACTCTCTCCCATCCGGACTCTAACCGTCGGCCCCGGAATTACACCGGATCTGCTGTCCTTCAGGAATGACCCTGAAGCGCTCGCGGGCTTTCAGCCGAAGCTGATTTACCGCCGGTGGGGAATTTCGCCCCGCCCTGAGAATAAGCAGACTTACTATAACGCTGATAATGAACGCGGGCAACGAACAAAATTGGCAAATTTATATCCATTTATTCGCTATGCTCATTTCCGGTTTATCCTTTCCCCCGGAGGGATTACACTTAGAGAAAATTTGCTGCTACCAGGAAGCTGACATGATTGATGCTAAAAAAATTGAACAACTGGCCCGCCAGATCCATGAATCTATGCCAAAAGGTATCCGCGAGTTAGGCGATGATGTGGAAAAGAAAATTCGTCAGACCATCCAGGCCCAGCTGACCCGTCTTGATGTCGTAAACCGTGAAGAGTTTGATGTGCAGACTCAGGTGCTGTTGCGCACACGCGAAAAGCTGGCAGTGCTGGAACAACGCCTGGCGGCGCTAGAGAATCAGTCTGCTGCACCAGCGGCGGCGGCAGGAACGGCCACTGCACCGGTCACGACGGCACCTGCTGCGCAGGCAGCATCAGAGCCTGGGGATGCAAAAGATCCTGTCTGATTTACAAAGAAAAAGCTGCCCAACCGGGCAGCTTTTTTTAGCTCTGACGACGGGTATCGGCTCATTCTGACAATCGATACCTGTGTGTTCTTACAATCGATACCGGTTAGTTCTTACGATTGATAATCGTCTTAATGATATTGCTGGTTGAGATACCGTCTTCGAAGTTCAGCACGCGTACGTCACCGCCGTTAGCCCACACTTCTTTACTGCCTGCGATATCCTCTGGCTTATAGTCGCCGCCTTTGACCAGCAGGTCCGGCAACACTTCAGCAATCAGACGCTGCGGCGTGTCTTCTTCAAAGCCCACCACCCAGTCTACGGCTTCCAGCGCACCCAGAACGATCATACGATTTTCCAGCGGGTTAACCGGGCGTGTTTCGCCCTTAAGACGACGGGTCGACGCGTCGCTGTTGACCGCCACAATCAGCCGATCACCCAGCCTGCGGGCATTCGCGAGATAGGAAACGTGCCCGGCATGGAGAATATCAAATACGCCGTTGGTCATCACCACGCGCTCGCCGCGCTGGCGTGCTTTAGCGACTTCAGCCTTCAGCTGAGCCTCATCCATCACGCCAAAACCCGACTCTGGGCGCGCATGAATCGCATTTTCCAGTTCAATCGGAGAAACCGTCGATGTACCCAGTTTACCCACAACCACGCCCGCAGCCGCATTTGCCAGGAAGCAACTCTCTTCCAGGCTGTTGCCTGCCGCCAGTGCGGCAGCCAGTACGCCGATAACGGTATCGCCAGCACCGGTCACATCGAACACTTCTTGCGCCTGAGTTGGCATATGGAAGGGTTCTTTGCCCGGCTGGAGCAGCGTCATACCGTTTTCAGAACGGGTCACCAGCAGCGCCGACAGGCCGTGCTTCTGCATCAACGCAGTGCCACGCTCAACGATGTCTGACTCACTTTTACACTTACCTACTACGGCTTCAAACTCCGAAAGATTCGGCGTCAGCAGGGTCGCGCCATGATAGCGGCCGAAGTCAGTCCCCTTCGGGTCCACCAGCACTGGCACACCGGCTTCACGTGCCAGCTTAATCATGGTTTCTACGCTCGACAACGCGCCTTTGGCGTAGTCAGAAAGCACCAGCGCACCGATTTTAGGCAAGGCCTGCTGAATGCGCTCGTGCATAGGTTCCGGGTTAACCCCTTCGAAACCCTCTTCAAAATCAAGGCGGATTAGCTGCTGATTACGCGAAAGAACGCGTAGCTTAGTGACAGTTGGATGGGTTGGTACAGAAACAAAATCACACTGCACGTTTACCCCTGTCAGCGTCTCGCTCAGTACGCGCGCAGCATCATCAATGCCGGTTAGTCCCACGAGGCGAGATTCAGCGCCAAGAGAAGCGATATTCATCGCCACGTTAGCTGCCCCGCCGGGGCGCTCTTCCACGTGTTCAACCTTGACAACCGGCACCGGAGCTTCGGGAGAGATACGGCTGGTTGGCCCGTGCCAGTAACGATCCAGCATCACATCACCAACAACCAGAACACCCGCACGTTTAAAATCAGGCAGTGTAACTTTCATTCAGACACTCCACTCCAGACAGCATAAAAACCAAAAATTCAGGCGCGCGATAATAGCACAAATGTTGCCGTGCCTGACTATCGCGGCCACGTTGTTCACTTCGTCACCAAGCCACGGATACGCTCTGCGTCCTCAGTCGCCAAACCAGGTTTGCCAGCTTTGATTAACCTGGGCTTTTTCACTCGCATAGGCGCTTTCTTCCACATGCCCCGGCAGCTCCTGTAGCGCCAGGTGGTGCAATGCATCGCGCAGCGTGACGTAGGCATGAGTCAGTGCTTTCGCCTCCGGCTCTGACATTTTTCCCCCGTTAGCCAGCAGTTCGAAAATACGAACATTATCGGACCAGCGGGTCAGCGTCAGATCCTGTGAGGCATAGCGTAGGACCAGATATTGCGTAATGAATTCAATATCCGTGATGCCACCGGCATCGGCTTTAATATCCCAGCGGCCTTTATGTTTCTGTCCAAGATGCGCACGCATTTTTTCACGCATCTCCCGAACCTCAACCTTCAGGGTTTCTGCCTCACGCGGCAGCGCCAGGATACCACGGCGAATTTCTCCAAAGCGCTGGCTGAGCTCCCCATCACCGTAAACGATGCGAGCACGTACCAGCGCCTGATGCTCCCAGGTCCAGGCTTCATTGCGCTGGTAATCGTCAAAGGCTTCAAAGGTACTCACCAGCATACCGGCAGCACCCGAGGGGCGCAGGCGGGCATCAACTTCATAAAGAATACCTGACGAGGTTCGGGTACTGAACAGATGCATCACACGCTGTGCCAGCCGCAGATAGAACTGCCGCCCATCAATACTACGCTCACCCAGCGTGACCGCTTCCTGAGGACAGTTGTGCAGGAACACCAGGTCCAAATCGGAGCTGTAACCCAGCTCCCAACCGCCCAGCTTACCGTAGCCGACAACGGCAAAGCCACGCTCGCTGTCGCTGGTCAGATGCGATGGCCGCCCGTAGCGCTGTACTATCATATTCCATGCCTGCTGTACTACCGCTTCTATCATCGCTTCGGCAAGCCAGGTCAGATGATCGCTGACCTTCATTACCGGCAGCGTGCCGGCGATATCCGCCGCGGCAATACGCAGATGCTGGGCCTGTTTAAACTGCCTGAGTGCTTCCAGCTGCTGCTCTTCATCCTCTTCCGGGATACGCAGCAGATACTGACGCAGCTCGTCGCGATAGGCATCGGTTGCCGTTGGCTGGTAAAGCGTCGCCGGGTCAAGCAGCTCATCAAGCAGCAGCGGATAGCGCGCCAGCTGGCTGGCAACCATCGGAGAAGCGGCACACAGGCGAATCAGATGCTGGAGCGCGCCGTGGAATTCCGTGAGCAGCTCCAGATAGGTGGTGCGTGTGACCACGCCGAGCAGCAGCGGCGTCAGGCGGCCAAGCGTGACAACCGCATCATCGCGCGGCACTACCTCGCTGAGCAGGCGAGGCATCAGCTGATCGAGCGCCTGGCGGCCACGTGGGCCGATCGTGCGCTTATCCACATCCAGACGAAAATCGGTAATCGCCCGCAGCAGTTGCTGGCATGCTTCACCGTTAAGATGCGGGACGAGCGGCAGCAGTTCAGCTTCCTCTAACTGGTCCTGCCACAGCACACCATATTCCCCGGCTTCACGGTTCTCGCCGCTCTCCGGGGCATCGTCGCCAATCAGCTCGTCGAAGATTGAGCGTACCGCCACCATATGGCCATCCAGCCGATCGTGCAGGCCCTGCCAGTCGGCAAATCCCATCGCCCAGGCCAGACGCGCACGATCCAGCTCACTGGCCGGCAATGTCTGCGTCTGTTCATCATTGATGCTTTGCAGCAGATTTTCCAACCGCCGCAGGAACAGATAGGCGTCGTGCAGCTGCGCGACCTGCGGCAGCGGAAGTAAATTCAGTTCTTTGATTGATTCAAGAGTAGGAAGCAATGAACGCAGCTGTAGCGACCGTTCGCGACCACCACGGATCAGCTGGAAGACCTGAACAATAAACTCTATTTCACGGATACCACCGGCACCCAGCTTGATGTTATCGGTCAGCCCGCGCCGCCTTACCTCACGCGCAATCATCGCCTTCATATTGCGCAGGGACTGGATCACGCTGAAATCAATATAGCGACGGAAGACAAACGGTCGCAGCATCTGCCGCAGCTCCTGACTCCAGCGATCGTCACCGCCGCCCATTAACCGGGCTTTGACCATCGCATAGCGTTCCCAGTCACGCCCCTGCTCCTGGTAATAATCTTCCAGCGCCGCAAAGCTCAGCACCAGCGGACCGCTGTCACCAAACGGCCGCAGCCGCATATCTACGCGGTAGACGAAACCGTCCACGGTTGGCTGATCGAGCACTTTGATCAGCCGCTGCCCCAGACGAGTAAAGAACTGGGCGTTATCCAGCTCACGCCGTCCGCCCTGCGTCACGCCATTTTCCGGCCAGGTAAAGATCAAATCGATATCGGAAGAGAAATTCAGCTCGCCGCCACCCAGTTTACCCATGCCGAGGATCAGCAGCGGCTGCGGCTCTCCGGCGGCATTAACCGGAGTGCCAAAATCCTTGCAGCAGGCGTGCCACAGCCAGTCACGGGCAGCCACGATCAGGGTTTCTGCCAGTTCGCTCAGCTGCGTTAACGTTTGTTCGGTGCTGCTGGTCGCCAGAGTCTGCATCCAGGCGATGCGCGTCAGCATATGGCGGCGAAACAGCCGCAGTTCGCGCATCAGCGTGTTTTCATCCAGCACTGAGGCCAGCCGCTCTGCCAGCCACACGTTATAGTGCTGCCACTCGTCGGCAAGCGGCGGCTGAGTGTGTAGTAGCTGCCACCATTCAGGATGTTTCGTCAGGTTATCACTGATGAAGTCACTAAACGCCAGCACGGACTGCTGCTGCGGATTGGCTCCGTCCGGCAGAGGATCGATAACGGTAATCTGTTCAGCCAGCAAGGATGGAAGCGGCTGCGATAGTAAAGGCACCATAAACACTCCCTGATTAATCACCCCTGATTCTCAGGCTCCAGGGGCGTTGGCTGCCATCCTGCAACACTCGATCAACGGATATAGAAAATAAGCGTATCTAACGGCTCAGGCGTTACCATTTTTCCAGAATACCGGCTGTTTCAGCGCCTGTCGGCGATGACCATCCAGCCACACATCCTGCCGATCGATGATCGCCTGGCGCAGTAGCTGCCAGTGACCCAGCCACTCACTTACCGCTGCATCGTCATAGCTACCGGCCAGCAGATGCACGGCAAGCTGCTGACGATGGAGGCGTGTCAGCTTATCCTGGTATTCATTCAACTGATTGACCTGGCCAAAAGTCTCTTTCAGATCGGCGGAAATACGCCCCAGCATGATATCGCTGAAACGCTTGAAGGATCCCTGTAGCTTGGCATCGGTTTTCGAGTCGATAAAATCGCGCCAACGCACCGTTGCAATCCAGATGGTCAGCGCCAGCTGCGTTTCCAGCCACAGCGTGCTAAAGCACACGGACAGGGCATCCAGATCGTCTTCCAGCAGCGCCGCTTCCAGCTCGGTCAGGTGCTGACGCAGCTCGCTACTGGCCTTGCGCGGCACCAGCGCACCGTACAGAGAAAATGCCTGACGCAGCGTTTCCAGCGCCTCCTGGATTTCCCCGAGCGCGTCAGCATTGCCGCGCAGCCACAGCTCTTCATGGTACTGCCACTGGCTGAGCGCCAGCAGGAAAGCCGCCTGCATCCCCTGCTCTACCGTCGCCTTCGGCTTGACCTTGAGTAGCGGAACCGGACGCAACTTACGAGGTGGGTTGCCTTTCGCTAGCGCATAGCCGCGCGCCGCTTTACTCAGGCTTCCCAGACGCAGGCCACCCATTTTTGCCAGTTCGGCGGCAAATGCCAGAAGATCGTCGCGATTACCGTTTTTCAACTCCAGCTCTATTTCATGCAGCGGCTCGCTCAGTTCTCCGGCGCTCACCTCTCCCAGATCGAAAGCCACTTCTATTTCGCTTTCACCATAGGTCACCACCCACTTCTCACGGACGAAATGAGTGCTGAACAACGGGTTTAGCTGCTGCTGCAGAGCATCAAGATCGGTACCTTCTGGCCAGACGTCGGCAGGAAGCTGATGAATATCCAGCACCGGTTCATTGAGTGCGACGTTGTACTCCGGTCGCTGGTGAAGACCACCAATCGTCTGTCCGGCAGTTTTCAGCGTCATTTCGAAACTGTCACCAAATCCGCGAATGCGCAGACCCATGTCCCAGCTGCGCAGCTGGCCGTTGGCCGTTTCAAAATAGATGTTGCTCAGCTTCTGCCCGGGGGTGTGTTCATGGGGCCAGAGAGCCAGCTGGCTGGCGAGTTTTGTCGCAGCATCGGCGGTGGTAATGAACTTTAGCTCGATTTCGATGGTCATAATGTCTTATCTAAATGATTACCGGCACGGTAAATGGTGGTAGTGTTTGATAATAACCGCAAATTTCCCGATAGCGCAGAAAGAGCTGATTCAGCCGCTGCAAAAAAGCAGGGCAACTTGCGGATCATCGCACCTGAGATACCAAGAAGAGTAATGCACAAGCAGCAGGGATGTCTCTGCTTTATTACGCTTTCGCGCGTTGCCTCCCATGTCGCCTGAGATCAGGACAGTTCTCATTCAGCTTTCTGCGAGGCCGCTCCAGACTGTGCTATTACTTTCGCCCAGTACTTATGCAAAAAGAGTTCGAATGAAAAAAACTCACTTTATTGGCCTGACTTTTCTGGCTTTTAGCGCCGTCGCTAACGTGCATGCTGAAGAAAAACGTTACATTTCCGATGAACTCTCCACCTGGGTTCGCAGCGGTCCCGGCAATGATTATCGCCTGATCGGCACGCTGAACGCCGGGGAAGAAGTCACCCTGCTGCAGTCTAATGAGAACAGTAAATACGGACAGATCCGTGATGCGCAGGGCAGAACAACCTGGATACCGCTGAGTCAGCTCAGTGAACAGCCCAGCCTGCGTTCACGCGTGCCGGAGCTGGAGCAGCAGGTTAAAGACCTGACCGCCAAACTGGCGAATATTGACGGCAGCTGGAATGAGCGCACGGCAGAAATGCAGAAAAAAGTGGCCGGCAGTGACGATGCGATCAACAGCCTGAAAGAAGAAAACCAGCAGTTAAAGAATCAGCTGGTGGTCGCCAGTAAGAAGGTGGATGCCGCCAACGTCCAGCTGGATGATAAGCAACGCACCATCATTATGCAGTGGTTTATGTACGGCGGCGGCGTTGCCGGCTTCGGCCTGCTGCTCGGTCTGCTGTTGCCGCATATGCTGCCGCGCAGGAAGAAAAACGACCGCTGGATGAACTAAAGGTTTTCAGTTTGGTTGGAGGGCATCCGTGGATGCCCCCTTTGGCGTACCTGCAATTTGGCATCATCCCTGACGGATGTTGTAGTATTACTGCTTACTATAAAAAAATGCTTTTCCTCTGACCTGACGTTTTATTCTGGAGATGTGCAGTGAAAACATACCTTGTCGGTGGCGCGGTCCGCGACGGACTGCTGAATTTGCCGCTGAAAGATAAAGACTGGGTGGTGGTTGGCGCCACGCCCGAGCAGATGCTTGAGCTGGGCTATTCCCAGGTAGGGCGTGATTTCCCGGTTTTTCTGCATCCCGAAAATCATCAGGAATATGCGCTGGCGCGTACCGAACGTAAATCAGGCAATGGCTATACCGGATTTGTCTGCTATTCCGCACCCGACGTAACGCTGGAGCAGGATCTGGCGCGCCGCGATCTGACCATCAATGCCATTGCGCGCGATGATGACGGCCAGTACTACGACCCTTACAACGGTCGTGCGGACATTGAGCAACGCATTCTTCGCCATGTTTCCGCCGCGTTTAATGAAGATCCTTTGCGTGTGCTGCGCGTCGCACGGTTTGCCGCGCGCTTCGCCCATCTTAACTTCCGCATCGCTGATGAAACGCTTGAGCTGATGCGTTCTATGGCGCACAGCGGCGAGTTGAATCATCTGACGGCGGAACGCGTGTGGAAAGAGACCGAAAGCGCGCTGCTGACCCGTAATCCACAGGTGTTTTTCCAGGTGCTGCGCGACTGCGGTGCGCTCGCCGTGTTGTTCCCCGAGCTGAACAATCTTTACGGCGTGCCCGCCCCGGCGAAATGGCATCCGGAAATCGACAGCGGCGTTCACTCGCTGATGACGCTGGCGATGGCAGCACATCTCAGCCCGGAGCTGGATGTGCGCTTCGCTACGCTGTTCCACGATGTCGGCAAGGCCCTGACGTCGCCGGAAAAATGGCCCAGCCACCACGGCCACGGGCTGGCTGGCGTACCGCTGGTTGCCGCGCTGTGCGAACGCCTGCGCGTGCCGAATCACGTTCGCGATCTGGCGTTGCTGGTTACCGAATTTCACGATCTCGTTCACACGATCCAAAATCATTCTGCCGCCACGCTGGTTAACCTGTTCGACAGGCTCGACGCCTGGCGTAAGCCGCACCGCGTTGAGCAGATTGCATTGACCAGCGAAGCCGATGCGCGTGGGCGTAGCGGGTTCGAAAATAACCCCTATCCACAGGGAACGTATCTGCGAGAAGCCTTCAGAATTGTGTCAGAAGTGCCTACGCGCGATGTGGTCGCGGCCGGGTTTAAAGGTGCAGCGGTGAGGGAAGAACTGACACGCAGGCGCATTGCGGCGCTGGAGGTCTGGCAGGTGCAGTAAGGGCGGATCGGCGATCCGCCCCTGGTATCACTTACAGCACAAACACCGCATAAACGGCAGCGGCGATAATAAAGCGGTAGATCGCAAACGGGATAAACGAAATCCGTTTGATGATATGCAGGAAGCTCTTGATAGCAATCAGCGCCACGATAAAGGCGGTCACAAAGCCCACCGCAAACATCGGCACATCGGCGACGCTCAGGAAGCCCATGCTCTTATAGAGGTCCAGCGCGGTGGCACCCATCATCATCGGCACCGCCAGCAGGAATGAGAATTCCGATGCAGCATAGCGGCTTACGCCCATCAGCATTCCGCCGGAGATGGTCGCCCCCGAACGGGAAAAGCCGGGCCACAGCGCCAGGCACTGGAAGCAGCCGATAATAAACGCCTGACGATAGGTGATATCATCCACGCCTACCGCTTTCGGCTGTTTCGGCTTCAGCAGTTCGGCAGCAATCAGCAGGACACCACCGACCACCAGCGCATACATCACGTTAACCGGGTTAAACAGGGTTTTAATTTTGTCGTGCAGCAGCAGACCGATAACCACCGCCGGGACCATACCCAACAGGATGTGGATCAGCGTTAAATGCCCGGTGCCGGTGCCTTCATGCTTAACTTCACCGAAGTTAATACCGATCAGGCCGAACAAACGACGCCAGAACATCACCACTACGGCAAGAATCGAACCTAGTTGGATAACAACTTCGAAGGTTTCCGCCTTCTCTCCCTCAAACCCCAGCAGATGACCCACGATGATCATATGCCCGGTAGATGACACGGGGAGAAACTCCGTTAACCCCTCAACTATCCCTAGTATCGCTGCAACCCATAGCTGATGAATATCTGCCATCAAAATACCTTTCGCCCTTTAAAATCATGAAAAAGGCGGTCGCTAACGCTTCCGCCAATCAGCCCTGAATTTACAGTAAAAATTCAGGATCACCCCTAAGCCGCAACTTAAGACAAACCTTACTGTGATTTGGTTTCATTGTGATGGCAATCACATTGAATTTATTTCGGAATATTACCGCGTTCGATAATCACGCCAACCTGGCGTGCCTGCGCAACGGCACCGGGTTTGCTGACCTTAATGCGCACCCAGGGCGAGGCGAACTGGTTCAGCAGGAGTGTGGCTATCTCTTCCGCTACGCGCTCAACCAGCGCAAATTTTCCATTCTGTACGTGGGCAATAATCGCTTCTGATACATCGGCATAGCTCAGACAGTCATTCACATCGTCGCTGGCGGCAGCTTTACGGTTATCCCACGCCATTTCGACATCGAACACCAGCTTCTGCTGAATGGTCTGTTCCCAGTCGTAAACGCCGATGGTGGTGATAACGGACAATTGATCAATAAATACGATATCCATGATACGGCTCTCTGTTTTTGTGGTTGCCGGATACCATCCCCGGCGGTTTATGCGTATTATCCACGGATGTTAACAACAAAACGACCCCAACAAGACGGAACGGTGTTATGAGTGTATTCGCGCTTGGCATGATCCTTTTCGCGTATCTGTGTGGCTCCATCTCCAGCGCGATTTTGGTCTGCCGACTGTTCGGATTGCCGGACCCACGCCAAAATGGATCGGGCAACCCGGGTGCAACCAACGTACTGCGATTAGGCGGGAAAGCTGCGGCGGCGACGGTACTGGTTTTTGATGTTCTCAAAGGTATGCTGCCGGTCTGGCTGGCCTACAGTCAGGGCATTACGCCGCTCTACCTTGGCCTGACCGCGATTGCGGCCTGCCTCGGCCATATCTACCCCGTTTTCTTCCATTTCAAAGGCGGCAAAGGCGTGGCGACGGCATTCGGTGCCATTGCTCCCATCGGCTGGGATTTGACCGGCCTGATGACCGGCACCTGGCTGCTGACCGTACTGCTCAGTGGATATTCGTCATTGGGGGCGATTATCAGCGCACTGATTGCGCCGTTTTATGTCTGGTGGTTCAAACCACAGTTCACCTTCCCGGTCGCCATGCTCTCCTGCCTGATCCTGCTGCGGCATCATGACAATATCCAGCGCCTGTGGCGCGGCCAGGAAAATAAAATCTGGAAGAAGAAAAAGAAAAACGGCCAGGATAAACCCCAGCCGTAATGTTGAATAGCCAGCCTGAAATACAGCGATTTCAGGCGGTCAGGCTTAAATCGCCGGCAGTTCCGCCAGCGGCCAGCGAGGGCGCACGGTCACGTTCAGCCCGGCGTAAGTACCGCCTTTAAGGCGCACCATGCCCGCATAGGCGATCATCGCGCCGTTGTCGGTACAAAACTCAGGCCGGGCGTAAAACACTTCGCCGCCGCGTTTTTGCATCATTTCCGCCAGTTTGCTGCGCAGCGTACGGTTAGCGCTCACGCCGCCGGCAATCACCAGACGCTTAAACCCGCTTTCATCCAGCGCACGGCGGCATTTTATCGCCAGTGTATCCACCACCGCATCTTCAAACGCACGCGCAATATCGGCACGGGTCTGATCGCTGTCGTCATTATCCCGGATAGTGTTGGCCGCGAAGGTTTTCAGGCCGGAGAAGCTGAAGTCCAGCCCCGGGCGATCGGTCATCGGTCGCGGGAAAACAAAACGTTTTTCTACGCCCTGCTGCGCCATTTTCGACAGCATCGGCCCGCCGGGATAATCCAACCCCAGCAGCTTAGCGGTTTTATCAAAGGCTTCACCGGCGGCATCGTCAATCGATTCACCCATCAGCGTATATTCGCCGATACCGGTGACGCTGATAAGCTGGGTGTGACCACCGGAAACCAGCAGTGCAACAAACGGGAATTCCGGCGGATTATCTTCCAGCATCGGCGCTAACAGGTGCCCTTCCATGTGATGCACGGCGATTGCCGGAACATCCCACGCGAAGGCCAGCGAACGGCCAATGGTTGCTCCCACCAGCAGCGCACCAACCAGTCCCGGACCCGCGGTATAGGCAACGGCGTCGATATCCTGCGCCTGTAGCCCGGCTTCACGCAGCGCGGCCTGGATCAGTGGAACGGTTTTACGCACGTGGTCGCGCGAAGCCAGTTCAGGCACCACGCCGCCGTAGTCAGCGTGCAGTTTGACCTGGCTGTAAAGTTGATTAGCGAGCAAACCCGCAGCATCGTCGTAAATGGCAATGCCGGTTTCATCGCAGGATGTTTCAATTCCGAGAACACGCATGGCTGTCTTTTTTACCTCAATTCTTGCGGCGCGCAGTGTAGCACGAGCGGGCTTTTAACGGCGGCAATTTTAACCTTCCTGTGGTTAACTGTTGTGCAAAAGGTGAATTTTTTCCCACCGCCGATGCCTGTTTGATGTATAATCTGCCCCCTGAAAAAAGCCGGCAGCCGCACAGGCGCATCTGTTGGTTACTTTATGCTATGGTGCTTTACAACGCAGCCTGTGTTGGAGTAAAATTCCGCACCATTTTGAAATGAGCTGGCACTGATGCCAGCGGCAAAACCGAATTTATCCGAGGTGAGAGTTACATGCCGGTAATTAAAGTACGTGAAAACGAGCCATTTGACGTAGCACTGCGTCGCTTCAAGCGTTCTTGCGAGAAAGCAGGCGTTCTGGCTGAAGTTCGTCGTCGTGAGTTTTATGAAAAACCTACTACCGAACGTAAGCGCGCTAAAGCGTCTGCAGTAAAACGCCACGCGAAGAAACTGGCTCGCGAAAACGCACGCCGCACTCGTCTGTACTAATTTCCTGAGGGTTCGCCCTCACGTTTCACAGACAAGTTAGTAGTTATCAGGCCGTGCTTTCCGAAAGGAATGCGCGGCTTGTTCTCGTTTATAGCCATAAGTGAATAACGGATTATTCTCAGGGCAGCATTCGAAGGGGATTTATGGCTGGACGCATTCCGCGTGTTTTTATCAATGACTTATTGGCCCGCACGGACATCGTGGATCTTATCGATGCTCGCGTTAAGCTAAAAAAGCAGGGTAAAAATTATCACGCATGCTGTCCTTTTCATAATGAGAAAACCCCCTCCTTCACCGTAAACGGCGAAAAGCAGTTTTATCACTGTTTTGGCTGTGGCGCGCACGGTAACGCCATCGACTTCCTGATGAATTACGACCGTCTGGAGTTTGTCGAAAGCATTGAAGAACTGGCGACGGCCTATGGCCTGGAAGTGCCGTACGAAAGCGGTTCTGGCCCCAGTCAGCTTGAGCGCCACCAGCGTCAAAGTCTTTATCAGCTGATGACCGGCCTGCGGGATTTCTATCAGCAGTCGCTGTCTCAAAACCAGGCCGCTGGCGCACGTGATTATCTGGCACAGCGCGGGTTGAGCGATGATGTTATACAGCACTTTTCTATCGGCTTTGCTCCTGCGGGTTGGGACAACGCCTTAAAGCGTTTTGGCCGTAATCCGGATGATAAGCAAACGCTGATCGATGCCGGAATGCTGGTCACTAACGATCAGGGTCGCAGCTACGACCGCTTTCGTGAACGCGTGATGTTCCCCATCCACGACAAGCGTGGACGGGTGATTGGCTTCGGTGGCCGCGTACTTGGCGACGGGATGCCGAAGTATCTGAACTCACCGGAAACCGATATTTTCCATAAAGGCCGTCAGCTTTACGGTCTGTATGAAGCGCAAAAGAATCATCCTGAACCGGCGAAACTGCTGGTTGTTGAAGGTTATATGGATGTGGTTGCCCTGGCGCAGTTTGGCGTGGATTACGCCGTTGCGTCACTGGGAACCTCAACCACGGCAGAGCATATACAGCTGTTGTTCCGCACCACCGATACGGTCATTTGCTGCTACGACGGTGACCGGGCGGGGCGTGAAGCCGCCTGGCGCGCACTGGAAACGGCTCTGCCTTACATGAACGACGGGCGTCAGCTACGCTTTATGTTTCTGCCCGACGGTGAAGACCCGGATACGCTGATTCGTAAAGAGGGCAAAGAAGCGTTTGAGGCCCGGATGGAGCAGGCCATGCCGCTGTCAGGGTTTCTGTTTGATACGCTGATGCCGCAGGTTGATCTACGTTCTCCTGATGGCCGTGCCCAGCTCAGTACCCTTGCGCTGCCGCTGATAAGCCAGGTGCCAGGTGAAACGCTGCGCATCTATTTGCGCCAGGAGCTGGGCAATAAGTTGGGCATTCTTGACGACAGCCAGCTTGAGAAACTGATGCCCGGTAAGGCCGAAAATGCTATACAGCCCGCGCAGCCCCAGCTAAAACGCACAACCATGCGTATACTTATTGGGCTGCTGGTGCAGAATCCGCATCTGGGTGCCATGGTCCCTTCCCTTGAAGGACTGGAGCAATCAGAGGTCGCAGGATTCCCGCTCTTTGTAGAATTAGTGAGTACTTGCGTTGCTCACCCTGGCCTGACCACCGGACAGCTACTAGAGTTATATCGCGGAACAAAATTTAGCCAGAGCCTTGAAACGCTGGCAACCTGGAACCATATGATTGTTGATGACGAAGTCGACACCATGTTTCAGGATGCGCTGGCCAGCATGTACGATGCCGCACTTGAGCGTCGGCTTGAAGAGCTCATCGCCCGCGACCGCACTCACGGGCTGAATGCCGAAGAGCGCCGCGAATTATGGGCGCTAAGCCAGGCGCTGAAAAAGCAGTAAAAGCCATATTGGCTACACTACAGATTATTGACAGCGGGTGACATTTTTATTGCTCATCCCCTTAAACGACAGAATTCAGAAGCGCGAGCTTCGAAACGAGATCTCAGCGGCTTAGGTGCCGATTATCCGTCAGGTTGACCCTGACAGCCGCCACGATGGGCAGCGGCAATAATCCAAACGCCCTCACTGTTATTGTTGGCATGTTAGCCGACCGACACCAATCTAATTTAACAGAAGTGTGGATACCGTCTTATGGAGCAAAACCCGCAGTCACAGCTGAAACTTCTTGTCACCCGTGGTAAGGAGCAAGGCTATCTGACCTATGCCGAGGTCAATGACCATCTGCCGGAAGATATCGTCGACTCCGATCAGATCGAAGACATCATCCAGATGATCAACGACATGGGCATCCAGGTGGTAGAAGAAGCACCCGATGCCGATGATCTGATGCTGAACGAAAACAGCACCGACACCGATGAAGACGCTGCGGAAGCCGCCGCTCAGGTCTTATCCAGCGTTGAATCTGAAATCGGTCGTACAACCGACCCGGTGCGTATGTACATGCGCGAAATGGGTACCGTTGAGCTGTTAACGCGCGAAGGCGAGATCGATATCGCAAAACGCATTGAAGATGGTATCAACCAGGTTCAGTGCTCCGTCGCGGAATATCCTGAAGCCATTACCTATCTGCTGGAACAGTACGATCGCGTAGAAGCAGGTGAAGCACGCCTGTCCGATCTGATTATCGGCTTTGTCGATCCAAATGCTGAAGAAGATCTGGCCCCAACGGCAACGCACGTCGGTTCTGAACTCTCTGAAGAAGAGCGTGATGACGACGAAGATGAAGACGAAGAGTCTGACGACGACAGTTCGGAAGATGACAACAGCATCGACCCTGAACTGGCCCGTGAGAAGTTTAACGATCTGCGCGTGCAGTATGAAGCCACTCGCACTGTGATTAAAGCGAAGAGCCGCAGCCACGCTGATGCTATCGCTGAAATTCAGAACCTTTCCGACGTGTTCAAGCAGTTCCGCCTGGTACCGAAGCAGTTCGACTACCTGGTTAACAACATGCGTACCATGATGGACCGCGTTCGTACTCAAGAACGTCTGATCATGAAGCTGTGTGTTGAACTGTGTAAGATGCCGAAGAAAAACTTCATCACTCTGTTCACCGGTAATGAAACCAGCGAAACCTGGTTCAAAGCCGCACTGGCGATGAACAAACCGTGGTCAGAGAAGCTGAACGACGTTTCTGAAGATGTCTATCGCAGTCTGCAAAAGCTGCAACAGATTGAAGAAGAAACCGGTCTGACTATCGAGCAGGTAAAAGATATCAACCGTCGTATGTCTATCGGTGAAGCGAAAGCCCGCCGTGCGAAAAAAGAGATGGTTGAGGCTAACCTGCGTCTGGTTATCTCTATCGCGAAGAAATACACCAACCGTGGTCTGCAGTTCCTCGACCTGATTCAGGAAGGTAACATCGGCCTGATGAAAGCGGTAGATAAGTTTGAATACCGTCGTGGTTATAAGTTCTCGACTTATGCGACATGGTGGATTCGTCAGGCGATTACCCGTTCTATCGCTGACCAGGCGCGTACCATCCGTATCCCGGTGCATATGATTGAGACAATTAACAAGCTCAACCGTATCTCCCGTCAGATGCTGCAGGAAATGGGACGTGAGCCGACGCCGGAAGAACTGGCTGAGCGTATGCTGATGCCGGAAGATAAAATCCGCAAGGTGCTGAAAATTGCCAAAGAGCCAATCTCCATGGAGACGCCAATTGGTGATGATGAAGATTCGCATCTGGGTGATTTTATCGAAGATACCACGCTGGAGCTGCCGCTGGACTCTGCCACCTCTGAGAGCCTGCGTTCTGCCACCCACGACGTGCTGGCAGGCCTGACGGCCCGCGAAGCGAAAGTTCTGCGTATGCGTTTTGGTATTGATATGAATACCGACCACACGCTGGAAGAAGTGGGCAAGCAGTTTGACGTAACGCGTGAGCGTATCCGTCAGATCGAAGCGAAGGCGCTGCGCAAGCTGCGTCACCCAAGCCGCTCCGAAGTGCTGCGCAGCTTCCTCGATGATTAATCGAAGCATCGCGTAACAGAATGGCCCCTTTACGGGGCCATTTTTTTTAGTGGGGCTTTTCTCTTTTTAAACGCTCAAACGCCGCGCGCCGTCAGCGCCTGCTCCAGAGCCGCATAGGCTGCGCTCATTTCTTCCTGTGAAGCACGATTCAGCCCGCTGGGATTAGGCAGAACCCAGACCTCCGTATCACCGATTAACTCCGGCTGCCTGCCCCACTCCACTTTGCTGCGGCGAAAGGCCTGCTGATAGGCCTGTTTTCCCAAAACGGCCAGCGCCGCCGGTCGATAGCGTTCGATTTTTTCCCTCAGCGCCAGCCCGCCGTCACGCAGTTCGTTGCCTGCAAGCTCGCTGGCCAGTACGGTCGGACGCTCCACCAGCATAGTAATGCCGCAGCCGGTTTCCAGCAGCCGCTGTTCCTGTTCGGGTTTGAGCTGGCTCAGGGTAAATCCTGCCTGAAAGATAGTTTTCCAGAATCGGTTACCGGGATGGGCAAAGTGAAAGCCGGTATGAGCTGAAGATTTTCCGGGGTTGATACCACAGAACAACACCCGCAGGCCGGGCTGAATAATATCGGTAATACCGTGCGCTTCCATACTGCAAAGGCTCCTTTCAGACGGGCCTCCTGATTTAAGAGGCCCGGATTGAAATCAGATAGCGGCGATCACCGCTGCGGTGATTTCCGCCGTTGTTAACCCACCGTTCACTTTTGCTTCTGCGGTAACCGCTTCAACGGCATGCAGAATAGCATCAGCCGCCTTGGTTTCACCCAGATGCTCCAGCATCAGCGCCGCAGACCAGATCGCCGCAATCGGATTGGCGATCCCCTGACCGGCAATATCCGGAGCGGAACCGTGTACCGGTTCGAACATCGAGGGTACACCCGGATTCGGATTAAGGTTGGCTGAAGCAGCATAGCCCAGTCCGCCCTGAATCGCCGCCCCTAAATCGGTCAGAATATCGCCGAACAGATTGGAGGCAACAATGACATCCAGAGTTTCCGGGTTCATCACCATGCGGGCTGCAATGGCGTCAATATGATAACGGGTTACGCTGACGTCAGGATATTCCTTCGCGATCTCCTCAGTAACTTCATCCCACATCACCATGGTGAACTTCTGCGCGTTGGATTTGGTCACCGATGCCAGACGCTTGCTGCGCTTGCGCGCCGCCTCAAATCCGAAACGCAGGATGCGTTCAACGCCACGCCGGGTGAAAATAGAGGTTTCAACCGCAACCTCATCCGCCGTTCCCTGGTGAATGCGACCACCAGCCCCGCTGTACTCGCCTTCGGTATTTTCACGAATGCAGAGGATATCGAAATCACCTCTACGCAACGGGCCTTCTACACCGGGCAGCAGGCGGTGGGGGCGGACATTGGCAAACAGATCGAACTGCTTGCGGATGGGCAACAGCAGGCCATGTAATGACACGCTATCAGGCACTTTTTCCGGCCAGCCTACGGCACCCAGCAGTACGGCATCGAACTGGCGCAGCTTATCGATGCCGTCTTTCGGCATCATCTCACCGTGCTCAAGATAGTACTCACAGGACCACGGGAAGCGCTCACCGCTGAGGGAAAAATCAAACTTAGCCGCGCTGTGTTCCAGTACCTGCCAGGCTGCATCAGTCACATCCACGCCGATACCGTCTCCGGGGATCAACGCCACTTGATAGCTTTTCATGACTCTCCTTAGGTTAATTCAGGGCAAAATAGCTCAGCACTTCACAGCCGCGGCCGACCGACGGCGTGGCAATCACCTGCCTGCTGGCCAGATCGATCACGCTCAGCGTACCGTCATCTTCGTTTGCGATGAGCAGCTGGCTGTTGTCCGGGCTGAAGCAGCCATCCATGGGTTTATGGCCGACGGCAATCTGCCCGAGTGGATTCAGGGTGGCATCATACAGGCTGATAACGGGCTCGCTATCGCCAATGACCACCAGCAGGGAACCATCTTCGCTGAAGCGGGTAATTTGTGCTGCTTTATTGTGGCCGTTCAGCGGCAGATGCTGCCGAATACGATGGCTCTGCGCATCAACCACATAGAGCAGCGGTCGCCGCGCATCGGTAGCGACCAAATAAGGATAGAGCGGCGAGGCGGCAATACCGCTGATGGGCCCCGGCATCAGAATATTATCCAGCACCTCACCTCTGCCGTTAGCCAGTCCGACGACGGTAATCGTCGCATCCTCTTCATTATCGGTAAATAATTTACGCCCGGACGGCAAAATAGTCAGTCGGTGGCTGTTGTATGAAGTCAGCGGAATATGACCGATCATCCGTTCACTTTCCGGATCGAGTATCAGAATCGTCGCGCTATTTTCACAACACATATAGACGTAACCATCACTACCCAACCGCCCGGTATGCGGCGACTCCAGCGGACTGATATCGATAAATCCCGTCAGCTCACGAGATGCCAGATCGATAACCGCGATTTTATGACCAGGATGGGGGTTATCGCCGTGGATGCCATCACCGTAGATCGGCACCCAGGCCTTGCGCTGTTTGGGCAGGATCAGCAACTCATGAGGACGGGGTGGAAAAGCGTTAAGCTCGCGCTCTACGGCAAAGGTCTGCGGATTGATAAACAGGACATTGCTGCCCTGCTTATCAACGGCAATCAGGCCAAACTGGCGATCGGTTAGCGGCATACAGATACCCCTTAGTTTTATCACACTATAAGGGTAGTTCATCCGGCTACACGATGAGGGTTCAGAGCACCTGCTGGATGGCCCAGACGGCCAGCGCATGATCTTCATGAGAAGGCAAACCGCTGACGGTGACCGTGCCAATCACGCCGCCGTTACCCAACAAGATCGGGAAGCTGCCGCCGCTGTCGGTGTAACGCTCAGGGTCCATGTAGTTCATCTCGGACATCGGCGTGCCCTGTGACTTATTCAGCTCCTGGGTGTAGAGCGAGGAGTGGGCATTGCGCAGGACGGTATGGCGCTTACGTGCAATCCACTCAAGGTTTTCCGCGCTCGAACCGCTCAGCGAGGTGCTGAACAACACCTGTCCAAACGCGAACACTTCAATGGCGACCGGCATCTTCTCACTGACGGCACGCTCACGGATTAGCGAGCCAATTTTCCATGCGGTATCAAAATCAAACTGGCTAACGCGAACGGTGGCTTCCTGCTGTAACAGCGTTTCAAGGCTGGGAATGGCTGACATAAAACATCTCCGGCAAGTTTGACGAAATCAGGCTTGCAGGATAAATGAAGTTATTTTTCCAATAAATCACAAAAGGAAATAAATATTTTATTTGAGAAGCAGATCAACTATTTCCTGTAACAAAGGGCAATCATGCCCTTCTTGATAGTGAAGCGCTCACCCGGCAGAAAATGCCTCACGCAGCCAGTGGATAAAGCCACTTACCGCGCGCGGCACCTGGGCCGACCACGGGCGCACAACATAAAGCATGTCGGCAAAAGCCCCGACGGTTTGCCACTCTGGCAGCAGTTGAATCAGCTTCCCCTCCTTTAATGCTGCTTGCGCACTGAAATCCGGCAGCAGTGCGATCCCCAACCCTTCCAGCGCCGCATCGCGGATCGATTCGCTGTTATTGGTGGCAAACGGGCCGCTGACGTTAACTGCCAACCTTTCACCACCGGAAAGAGGCTGAAAGCTCCAGCGGGGAGGTTCCACGCCGCGTGGATAATACAGGCACTGATGCTCGCTCAGTGACGACGGCGTCTCCGGTGTACCGTAGCGTGCCAGATAGTCCGGTGATGCCACGACCAGCGCACGGGTCGTACACAGCGGCAGTGCGACGTGGGTTTCCGGCAGGGTGTTACTGTGGCGAATAGCCAGATCAAAACCTTCACTGGCAAGAGAAACCAGCCGGTCAGAGACCTCCAGCTGTACCCTGACCTGCGGATGCTGGCGGAGAAATACGGTGATATGCGGCACCAGCTGCTGGCGGGCAAATGCCACCGGTGCAGTGACCCGAACCAGACCACGCAGCGGTCCGGCAGAATCACGCACGCTGAAAAAACTCTGTTCGATCTGGGCAAACGGCGCTCGCAAATCGTCAACCAGCTTTTCACCCGCGCTGGTCAATCGTACGCTGCGCGTGGTTCGCGTTACCAGCGGCACACCCGCCAGCTGCTCAAGCTCTTTAATCTTCTGCGACATCGCCGCCTTACTGACTTCCAGCCGATCAGCCGCGGCGGTAAAACTCCCCTGCTCGGCCAGCACCGTCAGCCAGTGCAGATGCGTCCAGAGCGCATCGGTCTTCAGTTCTTTCATCGACATTGTTCACTATAGTAAATAATCAATTCAAGTATAGCGCTTTTTCCCAACGGAGTTTATGGGTAAATTTATCACCAGAGACGAGCAGGAGGGGCTGACAGCTTTCCATAAAAGCACAGCAAACCGGCCCAATAAAACCAGCAATAGAGAGTGTCGAGGTTATTATGCCATTACTGCAATTTGATGTTATTCAGGGCCGTTCCGAGTCAGAGCTGAAAACGCTGCTTGATGCCGCGCACCGTGCAGTGCTGGCAGCATTTAAAGTACCGGAGCGCGATCGCTACCAGATTGTTCACGAAAACAAAGGTTACCAGATGGTATTTGAAGATACCGGTCTGGGTTTACAGCGAACCGATAATCTGGTGATGGTGCGGGTATTTACCAGCCCGCGCAGCAGCGAGCAGAAGCAGTTCTTTATGGCGGAGCTGTGCCGCGAGTTTAAAGAGAGCTGCGGTATCCTGCCTTCAGATGTGATGATTACCTTTATCACTAATGAGAAAGGTGACTGGAGTTTCGGTAACGGCGTGGCACAGTACCTGACCGGCGAACTGTAAGACGTATTCAGATTAAAACGCTCCCCGACAGCCGTCGGGGAGCACAGTTAAATCAGAAGTCGTAGCGCAGGCGCACCAGGTTCATATCACCCAGATTGTCGGTGCTTGAGGTAAAGACGTGCTCGTAGTCAACACGGAAGCCGTAATCCAGCTTGAAGGTAACACCCAGACCGTTGTCGATACGCTTGTAGTTGCGGCCAGTGACGTACTCCAGACGGTCACCCATCACATACGGCATCACTGATTTCAGCCCGTACTGCTGTACCGGAATGGTATAACCTGCCAGATATTCGATACCCCACGCATCACCGGCAAAGTAGTTGTGAACGTTAGCCTGCTTGGTGGTCAGGAAATTATCATACCAGCCACCGCCGGCGGTGAAGGTCCAGTTATCCGGCGTCCAGCTCAGTGCCGTACCGAAGATATTTTGATCGTAGGATTTATCATCGCCGTTGCCAGGATTGCGCATTTCAGCGCGTGTATAGTTCCATGCCGTACCCCAGGTCAGATCTTTTGTGATGTGGTAGTCCACACCCAGCGAGCCGCCGCCCTGACGTTTGTAACGCAGGCCATTACCCGGCAGGTATTCATTGTCGGAGAACAGATAGGAAGCGTAAAAGTCGGTATTGCCTAGGGTATTTTTGTATTTCAGCATCTTACGGCTACGGTAAGAGCCGTCATAATCGCCGTTAATCCCGTTGCCCGGTGCCTGGCCCAGCATATCGTAATCCCAGATATCGGTTTTAGCGCCGACAACATCGTAGTAGACGCTGTTCTGCTGACCAAAGGTCAACTGACCCCAGGTTGCGCTTTTAAGACCGGTATATAGCATACGACGTGAAGTGTTATTTGCACCTTCGGCATGATGGTTATCCCAGTCGAACAGCGCCGGAATATTCACACCCAGTTCGTAATAGCTGATCCAGCTAATATCATCGAACAGATAATAATCTGCCGCGAAACGGAAACGCGTACCGCCATCAAAACCGTTTCTTTTATATGAACCTTTATCACCATCGCCGGTCATATTGTTGAACTGTGGTCGAATGCTGCCGCCCACGGTAAAGTTCAGGCGGCTAAGCGGATCGCCTGCCTGAGGATCTTGTTTCAAAAGGGTAATTTCAGCATTGGCTGCGAAAGAAGCACTGCCCACAATCAGTCCCAGCGCCACTGCCTGAGCAAGCTTACGTGTTTTAATTAACATCTTGTATTCCTGTGTAATATTGGAAAATAAATATTGAACAAAATATTACACTGGAAAAACTAATATAAAACACACCAACCTTATTATTTTGTGCTTTTTCTCTTAGTAAATAACCAATATTTGTTTTCAATATATTTCAAAACAATCGCAATTAATCATTTTGTGCTTACTCCCTATATACTAGTTAAACAATAGCATTATTTGTTCGCTTAAAAATCATACTGCATAACGCAGAAATTCACTTGTCGTCGCGCAAAACACCGGAAAGTTATCGCCCTGGCCGTCAGGGTAAAGAATGAGATGGGGTTCGCCATTACGACCGTCCCCCCTTCCTTCACGTGGGTCTTTTCCCATCATAACAGGCTGATGTGACGCCTACCCGCAAACGAAAGAGAAGTGCCAAACAGCCATTAAGAATGTGAGCCGCATCTGAGTTTTGTAATTATTGCAGGATGAAAAGAAAGATTAGCAATATTTACCCAATCGCTCACCGTATGCATTCTCTCATCAACACTGTGATAGTACATGGCAGATAACGAAGAAATAAATTAATGATATAAAAGAGTTTTATATCCCTGCCATTGCAAGCTGAGTTAAACCGGCTTTGCTTAACATTAGTTACGTTTACTCTCGGGAAAGTTAAACAAAACCTAAACGGACAGGCTTGAATGGCCCCGACACCCACATTTCGCTGTCCCCCCCATTTATTGCCAGAGATAATTCGCTGCGTTAAATTAATTCGTTAACTCGAATCATTTCATCTCGCCGCTACCTGACAGGGATTGCGTCACACACAGGGTAAAATCGATCCAATGGTTTCAGAATGGTTATCTTTAATATTGTTTGTCGCTTCTGCTGCTCTCTACACCTGGAAGGGGGGGCAACATAAGCTGTGGTTTTCTGCCGTGCTGGCGCTGCTCGGCATCTATATCATTCTAAATGCTTCACTTTTTGCCAGTAACTACTTTACCGGTGAAGGAATTAACGATGCGGTTATCTATACAATAACCAGCAGTCTGAGTGGCGCAGGATTACAAAAATATATTATGCCCGCTGCTGGCCTGATCGTCGGGTTATTATTGCTATTCCTGTTTTTATCCTGGGTTTTACGTCTGCGTAAAAACCATAATTACAGCAAATTGTATAGCCTGCTGGCGCTGGTGCTCGCTGCGGCATCCATTAAAACAACACCGGCGTACCAGCAGGTTAGCGATCTGATCAAATCACAGGTCGCAAAAGGGGATTCCGACTTTTACAGTCACTACAAGGTGCCGGGGAAGAACCTGCGCGGCGATCGCCCAAATCTGGTTTACATCTACGCGGAGAGCCTGGAACGCACCTACTTTGATGATAAAGCGTTTCCCGGCCTGGCTCCGGAGTTGAATCAGATCAAAGCGGACTCACTCGATTTCAGCAACACGGAACAGCTGCCCGGGACCGAATATACGATTGCCGGCATTGTCGCCTCACAATGCGGCATCCCGCTGTTTGCTCCTTTTGATGGCAACGCGTCCAGCTCACTTTCCACCTTCTATCCGCAAAACGTCTGCCTGGGTGACATCCTTAAAGCGTCCGGTTATCAGAACTATTTCTATCAGGGAGCCAGCCTGAGCTTTGCCGGTAAAGATCTGTTCTTCACCTCCCACGGCTTCGACCATATTTATGGTTTCAATGAATTGAAAAGCATGGTGAAAGATCAGAACTATCGTAACGACTGGGGCTGGTACGACGATACCGTGCTCGATATCGTCTTTGATAAGTATCTGGAACTGGCGAAGAAAAATCAGCCTTTCTCGCTGTTCGCACTCACCGTAGATACCCATCATCCAGATGGATTCATCTCCCGCAGCTGTCAGAGAAAGTCCTATCCATTTGATGGAAAAGAGAATAAGTCTTTTGCTGCCGTCGCCTGCGGCCAGGAACATATTGCCCGTCTGATTGAAAGAATACGTGCAACACCGTACTTCAAAAATACCATTATCGTTGTCGGTTCCGATCACCTGGCGATGAACAACACCGCCTTTAAGTACCTGAACCAGCACGATCGTCGCGACCTGTTCTTTATGCTGCGCGGCGACAACGTCAGCAGCAAAGTTATCACGGCCAAACGCAGTACGCTGGATAACGGTGCGACCGTACTGGATGCCATGGGCGGCGATAACTTTATCGGTCTGGGGCGCAGTTCGCTTTCATCCACGTCACTTTCTGCCACTTATCTGAATATCAAAGAAAAGATCAACGAGTGGAAGCCCGACGTGATTAAGTTGTGGAACTTCCCGAAAACGATTTCGGATTACAAAATAGACAGCAACAATAATACATTCAGTTTCTCCGGCTCCCACTTTAAGCTGCCGCTGCTTTTATCGGTAATGCCAAACAAGATTGAACCCAAGCTTGATGCCTATCTGGCAACGCCTCTGAAACAGCAGCTGGCGAGATTTGCCCCTGATGAAAAATTTGTCTGGGCCGATCGCTGTTACAAAATCGGCAGCGTATGGGACGAATCCCTGACGCTGAATAACGGGCTATGCGTTGCCAACGGCACGCTGAATGCGAAACCACATATTGAACAGCTCAAACCGGGCAGTACATTGGGGAAAATCACCTTTACCCCAACCAACAGCAGCAGTGACGAACAGTATCAGCGCAGCGTAACCCGCCTGCGAATCGCCGATGCCGATTTAAAATATCGCTCGGACCGCATTCTGTTTAACCTGCCCGGGCTACCGCAGCAGGTACTGAAAATCACCGGTATGTCCTACATTGAGCCATGGGGCCGCTGGTCTGATGCGAATCTGCTACCGGAAGTGACCATACAGTACCTGGAACCGCTGCCTGAAGCGTTCCAGCTGAAGCTGACGGCGCGCGCCTTTGGCAACAACGCATTACGCCCGGTCGTCGTTAAGGTGGGTAACTGGCAGCAGGAGATCTCTTTGGGCGAAAGCGATACTACGCTGACGTTACAGGTTAGCAATCCTTCAGGTGCACGCAGTATCATCCTGGTCCCTCCAGAACCGGCCGAGTCAACGCTGGGTACCGTTGATGGTTTTGCTGCCCGTCGGCTGGGCATCGGACTTATCGACCTGCAAGTATCGCCACAGCAGTAAACAACCCGCCCCCTTCATCGGGGGCGCTTGTCCTTTTATCGAATGATAAATATAGAATTTCGGCTAACCCGGATTCTGCTAACCAAACGCCCGGCTTGTACTATTGGCGGTATCTTTATGCCTTCGCGGGGGTTATTTCGAAACCGTTGTTAATTTGCCGCGCTTTATTTTCTACCAGAATGAAACACCTGCCCGCTATTGATTCCATTCGATACCTGTCGTGACACTTTTATTCACATGAAGGGCTTGCAGTAAAAAACAGAAAAATTACTATGGCGTAGTAACCATTCACTCACAGGAAAGCCTTCCCGTTGAAATCTTTGCGCTACGCCCTGATATTTTTACCTGTGCTTGCTCTGCCAATGCAAAGCCAGGCGCAGAAAACGCCCGATCCGCTGCTGGCCTCCGAACTGGTTAATCGCTACGCTGATAATATTTTCTATAACACCAAAGCCAGCGGGATGGCGATTGTCGCCATTGATGCCAACCAGCGTATCTTCGCCAGCCGCGGCGTAGTGCGCCCCGGAAGCAAACAGCCACCGGCAAAAGATTCACTGGTTCGTATTGCTTCGCTAAGTAAGCTGATGAGTAGCGAACTGATGGTCAAACTGGCGGAAGAAGGTCGGCTCAAGCTGGACGATCCTCTTAGTAAATACGCCCCTGCCGGTGCCCGTGTACCGGCCTGGAACGGGCAGCCCATCCGCCTGATTAACCTTGCGACGCACACCAGCGGCCTGCCCCGTGAGCAACCCGGTGGTAAAGCGATGCGGCCGGTGTTTACCTGGCCTACTAACAGCCAGCGCTGGGCATGGCTGCGCACCGCGCAGCTAAAGTCAGCTCCCGGTCAGGTTGCTTCTTACTCTAATTTAGCCTTTGATTTATTGGGTGACGCCCTGGCAAAAGCCGGAGGTAAACCCTATCCGACCCTGCTGCAGGAAAAAGTGACCCGCCCTCTGGGGATGAAAGACACCACCTTCACCCCCTCACCGGACCAGTGCGCACGCCTGATTATCCCGGCGAAAAGCCCTAGCCCGTGCAATAACTCACTGGCTGCGATTGGCAGCGGTGGGGTTTATTCCACACCGGATGATATGGGTCGCTGGATGCAGCAGTTCCTGTCATCCGATGTACAGGCGCGTAGCGCACATGTTGACCGGCTACAAACGATGATTTACCAGCGTAGCCAGCTCACTAAAGTAGAGGGAATGGATGTCCCCGGTCGTGCAGATGCACTCGGTATGGGATGGGTTTACATGGCTCCGCGCGAAGGCAGGCCGGGGATCATTGAAAAAACCGGTGGAGGTGGCGGCTTTATTACCTATATGGCGATGGTGCCACAGTACAGCGTAGGTGTATTTATTGTTGTCGCCCGCTCGAATGAAACCCGCTTCACGCCAATGAGTGATGGCGTCAATAACCTGCTTACCGAGATGATTGGTAACACGTCAGGCAGCGCTCAGCTGGCCGCCAGCATTATGGCAAACTGATTGCGCTACGTTCGGTATGCATTTCATTCTGCATCCCCCCCTTCTTCAGTTAATGCTGAACCATCCGCTGCAACATCACCCTGTGTGCGGCGGATAAGCTTCTCACGCGGTAGCAGACGCCCGCGCTTATCATAATAACGACTCGGCCAGATTTCCGATGGGTGCATATCCAACGCGGCGGCAATAATAAACTCACCTTTTGGCCAGGGTTTTTTCAGTGCGTTCGCCAGCGTCCCCGAACTCAGCCCTACCTCACGCGAAAGTGCCGCTAGTGAATTTTTACGTTTTTTAATCGCAGCAATAATATCTGCACTGTGCATATCCTGTCTTTTCGCCATAGCATCCTCTGCGTGTCGGTGAGTTCCTGTTTTATGCTCAATCTAACACTAAGTATTACTTAGTACAATTTGCATTAGCAACTAAGAGAATCCCGTTAATTGTTTCAATACCGGGATTATTATGCTGGCACATCGTTTAAAAGAGGCTCGCCTGAGAAAAGGGCTATCGCAGCAAAAACTGGGCGTTTTAGCGCAAATTGACGAGGCCACAGCCAGTGCCCGTATGAACCAGTACGAACGGGGTATTCACGTGCCTGATTTTGAACTGGTATGCCGTCTGGCCGTTATCCTGGACGTGCCATCCTGCTATTTTTATACGGTAGAAGATGAACTTGCCAGACTGGTGCTGGCCTGGTACTCGCAGCATAAATCACACTAAAAGCTAAAACGCATTCCCTGTTACGCCCCCAGTCGATTAGACTAAGTTCTACTTAGTACATTTTATTCGAGCGGCTAAGAGAATCCTGTTATCTGTTCAGAAGTCAGGATCGACATGCTGCCACAACGTTTAAAACAAGCGCGAACAAGGATGAAGATATCGCAGCAGAAGCTGGGGATTTTAGCCGGAATTGACGAAGCCACCGCCAGTACCCGAATGAACCAATACGAGCGCGGTATTCATACACCCGATTTTGAACTGGTTTGCCGCCTGGCAGCCATTCTGCACGTGCCCGCATGCTATTTCTACACACAGGAAGATGAACTGGCCGACATCATAGAGCACTGGTATGAGCACCATAACGGCTCAAACTAAAGCACCCGCCTACCACGAAAACCACATCAGATAGCCTCTCACGCGCCCCTTACATCATCCGGCTATAAGTTGTTCTTTTTTATCATATGGACGAACGGTTGACTCGATCGCGGAATTACGGTTATTTGACAGCCTTCTACCTCTTTGAATTCAGGGAAAATATCGTGTTCAAGCCTGCCATAACTCGTTCTGTCACCACTACCGCACTTCTGCTGGGATTACTACTCACCGGCTGCGATCAGAAAGCCGCTGACAGCCATCATATTAAAGTTGGCGTCATTAACGGTGCGGAGCAGGATGTCGCTGAAGTGGCGAAAACGGTCGCTAAAGAGAAATACGGATTAGATGTTGAACTGGTTGGTTTCAGTGGTTCTCTGCTGCCTAATGAACCCACGGCAGGCGGCGATCTGGATGCCAACGTGTTTCAACACCGACCGTTCCTTGAGCAGGATAATAAAGCCCATGGTTATAAACTGGTCGCGGTTGGCAATACGTTCGTTTTCCCAATGGCTGGTTACTCAAAAAAAATCAAAACAATCAGTGAACTGAAAGATGGCGACACCATCGCCATCCCAAATGATGCCACCAATCTTGGCCGGGCACTGCTGCTGTTACAGAAAGAAAAGCTGATTACGCTCAAACCGGATACCGGTCTGTTACCAACCGCCGTGGATATCACCGCTAACCCACTGCATCTGCAAATCATGGAGCTGGAAGGCGCACAGCTGCCCCGCGTGCTGGATGATGCCAAAGTGACGGTGGCAATTATCAGCACCACCTATATTCAACAAACCGGGCTGAATCCGGTGCGTGACAGCGTATTTATTGAAGATAAGCAGTCACCTTATGTGAATATCATCGTGACTCGTGAAGAGAATAAAGACGCTGAGAACGTTCGCGATTTTATTAAATCCTATCAGTCGCCGGAAGTGGCAGCCGCTGCGGATAAAATCTTCAACGGCGGTGCCGTTGCAGGCTGGTAATCGCACTCAGTCGCAGTGCCATAATGATTAACACTGCCAGTTGTTTAGATTACTAAAATCAAATATTTGTGAAAAGCCACACAGTATTTGGATAATCTTCAACGACGCCGCACACCGTTGATCGCGATCAAGAAGGATCATACCTGCTCATCGGTATGATCCGACCTGTAAAATGAATCTCATGACCTGGCTACTTTCCTGTTTCGTTCTGACTATTTTCAACCACGGAGAACTTCACTGAGACACGGGTAAGCAATCTCATAATGACTTTGCTTAATGACGGGCAACATGGATGAGCTGCCAATGCGATACAACATTAACGCCAGTCTTATTTATGACGCCGCAGACGGAAGCATTTCGCTGCCGGGCAGTAATGCTCCGGATACTCAGCTCTCGATTACGGCCAGTGCGCTACTGCTGTTTTTCCTGCAGCATCAGGAGGTTGTTAGCCGGGAAGAAGTCCTAAAAAAAGTCTGGGATGATAACGGCTTAACATCATCAAACAGCAACCTTAATCAGTATCTGAGTATGCTGCGCAAAACATTCCGCCACTATGATATAGAAAATATTATTTTGACTATTTCGCGGGGTAATTTGCAGTTTAATCCGGATATTGCAGTCGAGATGCTCGATAGTCTTTCCCCTCAGCCCGCACCAGAAGTACATTCTGAGCAGACGACGCCGCCGAAGATGGTGGAAGAACATCAAGCTTTTCCAGCGGCCAGAAAAATCAACTGGAATATTGCCAGCGCCGTATTGCTGGTTTTATCGCTCTTAATGCTTCCCTTTTCCTTAATTAACCGTCTCCATCCGGTTTTTATCTCCCCCGTTTCGGTCTCGGGCCAGGGCTGTGAATTATCAGGCACAACGGATATGGTCGGATCGGTGACCACTCACGACTATGAAAAAAATTTTTTAAATGTCTTACATGAACTTAACCTTACCTGCAAACCCGGGCAGCGGTACATATTTTTCTACAGTGACAAATTACAGACCAAAGGATTAGGTCGCGTTTTCCTCGCTCACTGCGCCATTCATGGGAATATCCCTTTCGGTTACTGTGATAACTACTTTTATTATTCATGGGAGCCAAAATGAAGATGTATCCCAGATCTTTTTTTGCCGTTTCGTTGATGATATTTAGCGCAACAGCGGCATTTACCGGCTGGCGTTTACTACCGCACCAGGCTTCAACGCAGATTGACTGTTCGTCGCGCGTTATCATGCGGTTTGAAAATATGGATAAGGAAAACGTGAACGGTTCGGTTCACTTCAACTTCGGCCCGGGCGGGAAAGGCTCCATGGTGGTGGAAGGCTATACCGATTCGGATGAAGGCTCCCTCTATCTTCAGCGCTACGTCAAATTCACCTATAGCGTCAGGCACGTCTCAGCGGCGGAAAATCACTACATGATTAATCAGTGGCAGGCAAGCGCCTCTTCAATCGACAGGTCGCCGGATATCATCTTTGACTATTTCATGCGTGAAATGTCAGACAGTCGCGATGGTCTGTTTCTGAATGCACGTCGGCTAAGCAGCAAAACCGTGTTATTCAGCTCAATCAACTCACCTTTATATATCTGCACCCTAAAATCCGGCAGCACTTTCAATTAAATTCAATAACGCCACCGCCCTATCCGCAAGACTGAAAAACAGCACATTATGTATTTAGCGCTAAGCTAAAAAACCCAGTGAAATATGAGGCACGCCACAGTTTTATGGGTGGTTGTCTTTACTCATATTCAAACCATTAGCATCGGGCTAACAAAGTGACACGCCTGCGAATAGCCAGGAAATCAGACATCCTTAATCAACCACAGCCACAGTAAAAATCAGCACAGACAAGTAAATACAGGACATGTGAACGCTAAATTTCAGATGAAAAAACTAAAAACCTCAAAAATCTGAATTTAAATTTTGATTTCCATATTCAGGGATATAGTGAGCTGAAGAGCATTCGTTACGCATTTTAATCACGATGTAGTCGGAGTTCTTATTGCTGTTGTTCAGCACAAGTTCAACCGCGTATCGGCGATAGTGAACTCATCGCCTCAAAGCAACAATTTGATGCGCCTGGTTTTCTTTATTGACCCTGATTAAGGATAACTGATGATGACAATGGATAAGGATTTACTCTCCCGGCAGAACGCGCGGGACCTGGTACGTAATGCCAAGAAAGCGCAGGCGGTTCTGGCCACATTTTCACAGCAGCAAATTGATGCGATCGTAAAAAACGTTGCCAAAGAAGCAGCTGCCCAGGCCGAACCTCTGGCAAAACTGGCCTGTGAAGAGACCGGCTTTGGCAACTGGCAGGATAAGGTACTGAAAAATACCTTCGCATCAACCTTCCTTTATGAATCAATTAAAGACATGAAAACCGTGGGAATTATCCACGAAGATAACGAAAAAAAAGTGATGGATGTGGGCGTGCCTTTAGGCGTGATTTGCGCTCTGGTCCCTTCCACTAACCCCACCTCTACCATCTTCTATAAGAGCATCATCGCGTTGAAATCCGGCAACGCCATCGTTTTCTCTCCGCATCCGGGTGCTCGTGAATGCAGCTGGAAGGCCATCGACGTTGTAAGAAAGGCCGCTGAAGCCGCAGGAGCACCGGCGGGTATCGTCAGCGGCATTACCGAACTGACCCTGCAAGCAACGCAGGAACTGATGCACAGCAAAGACGTCTCCCTCATTCTGGCTACGGGCGGTGAAAGCATGGTGCGGGCTGCCTATGCATCCGGCACGCCAACGATTAGCGGCGGACCAGGTAACGGCCCCGCATTTATCGAACGCACGGCAGACGTCCACCAGGCGGTGAAAGACATCATCACCAGTAAAACCTTCGACAACGGGGTTATCTGTGCTTCCGAGCAGTCGATTATCGTTGAACGCTGCATCTGGGAAGAGACTGAACGTGAGCTGAAGGCGCAGGGTGCCTACTTCATGAATGAGGAGGAGAGCGCGAAAATTTCCGCCCTGCTGATGCGCGCCAACAACACCATCAACCCGGAAACGGTGGGAAAAACCGCATTGACCGTCAGCCAGATGGCCGGTTTTAGCGTTCCAACCAATACTCGTGTACTTGTCTCTGTGCAAACCGTTGTTTCAAAACAAAATCCTTTCTCGCGCGAAAAACTGTGCCCGGTACTGGGGCTGTACGTGGAAGATGACTGGAAATCGGCCTGCGATCGGGTCGTGGAACTGTTAAACAACGAAGGGCTCGGCCACACGCTGGTGCTCCATACCCGGAACCAGGAAGTTATCCGCCAGTTCAGTCTGGAAAAACCCGTCCACCGCATTTTGATCAATACCCCGGCAGCGCTGGGGGCCATTGGTGCCACCACTAACCTCACTCCGGCGCTGACGCTGGGATGCGGAGCCATTGGCGGTGGCTCTACCTCCGATAACGTCGGACCGATGAACCTGGTCAACATTCGCAAAGTCGGATTTGGCGTTCGATCCATTGAAGACCTGCGCCAGTAGCCGTTTTTTGGCCATGAGTATAGCCCGGCAATAACGGTGATCCATCAATAACCACACTCTGGACCACGGCCACCTTTTCCACAGGTGGCCGTCACCGCGAGCACAGCTCGTACCCGTATTAAGAACGACTGGAATAGATTCAGGAGAGTAATATGGAACATGATACTTTAGCGACTCCCGTACATAATAATGTGCCGAAGAAAAGCTTCAGCGCCACGGATATTCCTGCCACTCAGCATCAGAACAGCGTGACTGAAGGGCTGTCACCGCGACTACAATATCTTCGCCAGCACTACCTTGAAGCACGCCCAAGCGTTTCAATTTACCGCGCTTTAGCGTTTACCGAGGTGGTAAAAAACAACCCCGGCCTGCCTGTTATCCTGCTGCGAGCAAAAGCCTTCCGCCACGCCTGCGAAACGGCACCAATCCTGATTCAGGACCAGGAACTGATCGTGGGCCATCCTTGCGGCAAGCCCCGGGCGGGTGCGTTCTCACCGGACATCGCCTGGCGCTGGGTGCGGGACGAACTGGACACCATGGGCACACGTCCACAGGATCCTTTCGTCATCAGCGAAGAAGATAAAAAAACTATCCGTGAAGAAATCGTTCCCTTCTGGGAAGGTCGTTCGCTGGATGAAATCTGTGAAGCACAGTATCGCGAAGCCGGCGTATGGTCTTTCAGCGGTGAAACCTTCGTCAGCGATCTCTCGTATCACCAGATTAACGGCGGCGGCGATACCTGCCCTGGCTACGACGTACTGCTGTTTACCAAAGGGATGAACGGCATTAAAGCCGATGCCGAAGCCCATCTGGCGGCACTGAGTATGGAAAACCCAGGAGATATAGACCGGATTTACTTCTACAAAGCGGCAATTGAAACCTGCACCGGCGTGGTTAATTACGCTAAGCGTATAGCAGCACACGCCCGCGAACTGGCAGCGGCGGAGAAAGATCCGCAGCGTAAAGCCGAGCTGCTGAACATCGCGCAGGTTAACGAAAACGTACCGGCTAATCCGCCAAAAACGCTGCAGGAAGCGCTGCAAAGTATCTGGACTGTCGAATCGCTGTTTGAAGTAGAAGAAAACCAGACCGGCCTGTCTCTGGGCCGCGTCGATCAATATTGTTACCCGATGTATGAAGCCGATATCCGTGAAGGCCGCCTCACCGAGGAGACCGCACTGGAAATGATGGAGGCCTTTATCATCAAATGTGCCGAGCTGATGTGGATGTCCAGCGAATCAGGCGCGAAATACTTTGCTGGCTATCAGCCCTTTATCAACCTCACGGTCGGCGGCCAGAAGCGCACGGGCGGCGATGCCTGTAACGATCTGACCTACCTGATTATGGATGCGGTCCGATTCGTGAAAGTGTACCAGCCATCGCTGGCATGCCGTATTCACAACCAGTCACCGCAGAAATACATGGAGAAAATTGTCGACGTAGTGAAAGCGGGAATGGGCTTCCCGGCCTGTCACTTCGATGACTCGCATATTCGCATGATGCTGCGCAAAGGCTTTGATTTCGACGATGCGCGTGATTACTGCCTGATGGGCTGCGTGGAACCGCAGAAATCGGGTCGTATCTATCAGTGGACCTCCACCGGCTATACCCAGTGGCCAATGGCCATTGAATTTGTACTGAACCGTGGGCGTATGGTGCTGTTTGACAGCCATCAGGGCCTGGATACTGGCGATCTGCGTGAATTACGTACCTTCGAGCAGTTTGACGCTGCGGTCAAAAAGCAGGTTGAGCATATTGTTCGCCTGTCGGCTATCGGCACCGTTATCAGCCAGCGCGTACACCGTGACGTCGCACCAAAACCGCTGATGTCTCTGCTGGTCGAGGGCTGTATGGAAAGCGGTAAAGATGTTGCCGCAGGCGGCGCAATGATTAACCACGGCCCTGGCCTGATCTTCTCAGGACTGGCGACCTACGTTGACTCAATGGCCGCCATTCGCAAGCTGGTTTACGAAGATAAGAAATACACGCTGGAACAGCTGCGTGATGCGCTGCTGGCCAACTTCGAAGGCTACGAGGCAATGCACCGCGACTGTCTGAACGCGCCGAAATATGGCAATGACGATAACTACGTTGACCAGTATGCCGCCGACATTACCGAATGGACCGAGAAAGAGTGCCGTAAATACGACATGCTCTACTCCACCCTCAGCCACGGCACATTGTCGATTTCTAACAACACGCCAATTGGTGAACTGACCAACGCCACACCTAACGGTCGACTGGCGTGGATGCCGTTGTCAGATGGGATCAGCCCAACCCAGGGCGCTGATAAACAGGGGCCAACGGCGATCATCAAGTCGGTCAGCAAAATGAACGTGGAAACCATGAACATTGGCATGGTGCACAACTTCAAGTTCCTGAAAGGGCTGCTCGACACACCTGAAGGCCGTACAGGTCTGATCACGCTGCTGCGCACCGCCTCAATTATGGGCAATGGCCAGATGCAGTTCAGCTATGTCGACAACGAAGTATTGAAAAAAGCCCAGCAGGAGCCAGAAAAATATCGCGACCTGATTGTGCGCGTGGCGGGATACAGCGCCTACTTCGTTGAGCTGTGCAAAGAGGTTCAGGATGAAATTATCAGCCGTACGGTAATTGACGGATTCTGAGGATAATCCACAGGGAAGAACGATGAACAGGGACGTTCACACAGAGGCATGAGGTAGAAATGATGACCACTAAGGAACTGACGGGGCGGATTTTCAATATCCAAAAATACTCAATTTATGATGGAGATGGCATTCGCACGCTGATTTTTTTCAAAGGCTGCAATATCAGCTGTCCCTGGTGCTCAAACCCGGAAGGCCTGAACGGCAACTTTCAGGTGATGTACTCCCACGATAAATGCATTGACTGCGGCGACTGCGTCAGCGTTTGTCCTTCGGGGACCCACTACCGGGCCAATATCAACGGCAGCTTGAAACATTTCATCAACCGGGAAGCGGGCTGTAGCGGCTGCCGAAAATGCGAAGAAATCTGTACTCAGGATGCCATCAGCATCGTCGGCAAAGATTACACCGTCAGCGAACTGATGGAGGTCATTATGCAGGACTACTTTTTCTATACCTCCTCTGGCGGTGGCGTCACTATTGGCGGTGGTGAGATGAGCCTGCAAACGGACTTTGCGGTTGCGCTGTTTAGCGAATGCAAAAAAGTCATGATCAATACGGCAGTAGAAACGCAGGGAACAACGCCGCTGGAAAATTACAAGAAACTGGCAGCCGTTACGGACACCTTTTTATTCGATCTGAAAGAAATGGATAGCGCGAACCATAAGACACTGTTCGGCATGGGCAACGAACGCGTTAAACGAAACCTGGAATGGCTGGTTGATTCAGGAGCCAATGTCGTTGTCCGCATTCCACTGGTGCGGGGTTACAATGACTCTGAAGAATCCGTGCTCACCGCAATTGATTATATAAAAAAACTTTCACGGCGAGGAAATATTCGCCGCATTGATATTCTCCCCTATCACCAGCTTGGCAAAAGTAAATATCAAAAACTTGATATGGACTACCCGGTATTAAACGATCCTTCATATACACCGGAAGAATTAAATTACATGGAATCACGATTTAAAACGTTTGATTTTGATATCCGTTTAGTTCGCCATTAATTCATTATTTTTTAAAATATCACTCAGGAGTTTACCCATGTCTTCGAAAAAGAAATGCTGGCTATGGCTGCTGCTGGTTATCGTCTCCGAAACGTCAGCAACCTCAACATTAAAAATGTTTGATAACAGTGAAGGTCTGACTAAAACCCTGCTGCTGGGGCTTATCGTTGTGCTCTACTGTATCTGCTACTACTCCCTGTCACGGGCGGTGAAAGATATCCCGGTTGGCCTGGCCTACGCCACCTGGTCAGGTACCGGCATCTTAACCGTTTCAACGCTGGGTATGCTGTTTTACGGCCAGCATCCCGATACCGCAGTGATTATCGGCATGCTGGTTATCGCCAGCGGCATTATTATTATGAATTTATTTTCCCGCATGGGCAATGAAGATGCAGAAGAAACAACACCTCTACCCTCTGAACTCACTGAAAAAAGTTCACCAACACACTAAGGGGAATTATCATGGCTAACGTGGGATTTTTATGGCTGGCATTGTCGATCTGTTCCGAAATAACCGGCACTTCAATGATAAAAAAAACCTCCGGATTCAGTAAACTGGCACCTTCCATATTGGTTATTATTGCCTATGCCGTTTGTTATTTTGCACTGACCAGGGCAATGAGCACAATCCCGGTGGGAGTGGCTTATTCACTCTGGTGTGGGTTTGGTATTGTGGGCGTAACGCTTTGCTCAATGATTTTATACAAACAGAAACCCGACTTACCCGCGATATTTGCCATGCTGCTGATTATTTCTGGTGGTGTCATTATGAATGCCTTCTCCACCATGTAAGCCAGAAATAAATTGACTATTCGGTCACCCGGGACATTAAACACGTTTAATAAACTCACTGCGTAACAGGATTTGTCGTACCTGTTGCGCAGTGAGTAACGTATTTTTCTTAAAATTAGTGCAGTGGCTGCTTCACATACAGGCTGATTGCAGCAGGACGAATGGCCTCAACGCTGATTTCATACTCTTCAACGGTAAGCGTTTCCAGCCGCTCAAAGTTCTCTTCACGCCCGTGTAAGGCGATAACCAGCAGAGAAGGTTCCTGTGATGGCGGCAAAGAAGACCAGTCTCCCAGATCAACGCCTTTCATATAGCCAAAGCACCATTCCTCTACCACCGTGTAATCTTCACCGTTAACGGTGTTAATACCAAACAGCGGCTCGAACTGGTCAGGATAATCAGTCAGACGATCGACAATATCATTCATATGTTGGGAAAGCAGGTCGTGGAAACGGCGGAATTCCTCTTCAGATTCCCAGTCAGGCATCTCCTCCTCTCCGCCCCAGATGGCAGGCAGCCATTCACCTGGCGGAATCGGCACCGGTGCAGAAACGATGGCCGTCAACATGCCGTCCAGTTCGGAGGCATCGACCAGCGAAGTGTCGGTAGAATATTTCATTAAAATATCATCCAGCCATTCCAGCTGTTCTTCCGTCAGGGGACCCTGTTGCATAGCGTTACCTCTCTCCACATAACATTTTCACCAGCCGCGCCGGTGAGTATGGGGGTATTCTCGTTGCCAGTGCAGAAAAAAGCTATCCTGCTGCCGATTTAAAGCATCAGATAACCTGTAAATTGATTATCGTCGCCGGTGCGCTAAAAGCCAGTCTGGCCAGCTAGTGTAGAACCCGACGGGACCAACAACTCAAACTTTGCGTGCGAAACAACATCGCCTCTCGTGAGATCCGTCACGCAGATACCGGGCTCTAAGCCCCTTTTAAATGATAATGATTATCGGCAAGTTCCAACTCTGATAGAATTTGTGCGCTTTTCCCCACTGCCTTTCATTAAGATTCCGGAGAGAACCATGACTGATGCTGATGTGCATCCGGCTATCCAGCCAGCAACGCAAACGATTGCGGCATACCGTAAAATCACCTGGCGACTGATCCCCTTTCTGTGTCTGTGCTATCTGGCTGCCTATCTGGATCGCATCAATATTGGCCTTGCCAAGCTACAAATGGCCAACGACCTGCAGCTCAGTGAAACGGCCTTTGGTCTGGGTGCCGGGTTATTTTTCGTTGGCTACATTCTGTTTGAGGTGCCCAGCAACCTGATCCTACAGCGCGTAGGGGCCAGCGTTTGGATTGCCCGCATCATGATCAGCTGGGGGTTGCTCTCAGCGGCCACACTGATGGTACAGACACCATCGCAGTTCTACGCGCTGCGTTTTTTCCTGGGGGTCGCGGAGGCCGGATTCCTGCCGGGCGTACTATTTTATCTGACCCGCTGGTATCCATCGTGGCGACGCGGCCGCATCATCGCGCTATTTATGATTGGCCTGCCGCTATCCAGCCTGATTGGCGGACCGCTGTCGGGCTGGATTATGACCCACTTTGATCAGCTTCATGGCCTGAGAGGCTGGCAGTGGATGTTCCTGCTCGAGGGGCTGCCCAGCGTGTTACTGGGTGTGATGACGCTGTGGGTGCTGCCCAACAGCGTGGCGCAGGCGAACTGGTTGAGTCAGGAGGAGAAGGCATGCGTTCAGCGGGATCTGGAAATCGATGAGCGGGAGGGCCGCAAGAGTAAGCATCGACTGCGCGACGGGCTGTTAAATATCCGCGTACTGATGCTTGGCGGCATCGATTTTTCGATTCTGCTAAGCGCCTACGCCATGGGTTTCTGGTTGCCTACGCTGATTAAACAGGCCGGAGTGAGCAATATCAGTACTATCGGCTATTTGACGGCCGTTCCGAGCCTGGCCGCCCTGGTGGGGATGTTGCTGATTGGCTACAGTTCGGATCGTATGCGTGAGCGCCGCTGGCACATTATTGTGCCATTTATCATCGGTGCGGGGGCGATGGCGGCCAGCACGTTTGCCGGGCACAGCGTGCTGGCAACGGTTCTGCTTTTCTCACTGGCGCAGGCGATGATTATTGGTGCCGTGCCGGTGTTCTTTAGTCTGCCAGCGACCTTTTTAACGGGTACGGCGGCGGCGGCGGGATTTGCGCTGGCCTGTTCGGTGGCCAATATTGCCGGGCTGGTGAGTAATTCGATTATGGGTCTGGCGTTGGATTTGACCGGCAGCAGCAGCGGTGCGATGTGGTTTTTTGCGGTTTGTTTGTTGCTCAGTTCGCTACTGGTGGTGGCTTTGCCTGCCAGGCTGGTGAATCGTTAGGGGGTAGCGAAGCGGCGTTGTCGATGGCTGTGGTGTACAGCTGGCTGGTTGTGCCTCCGCTCGGGCGGTCCTCGCGCCGCTTTGCTGTGCCTTCACTTCGTTCGTCAGCCTGACGGATCGGTTTAGACGGTCGTTTGCAAAGTCAGAAGTTGGCGCTGGCTGGTTGTGCCCCCGGGCGGGCGGTCCTCGCGCCGCTTTGCGGTGCCCTCACTTCGCTCGTCAGCCGGACAGACCGGCACAGACGCGCGTCCTGCGCGGCTGTGCCTTTCGGCCGCGTCCATGCGGCCGAATCCTGGCTTCCTCTCTCCGTTCAGCGCTGCGGATTGCCCGCCCGGGGGCACAACCAGCCTGCTATCTGACTTCCGTGTTGTCTGAAGAAGGAATCCCGGCATTTTCTTTGTATTCAGCGATGCGGATTGTACGATCGGGAATACAACCAGCCCGTTTCATACAGCAGTGCTGTCTGTCAGTTAAAAATCACTTCAGAACAATTCAATACGACCGCGTAAATCTAATTTTGAAATGTGATACGACCTGTACCGGTGCTGCTTCAGAGAAGACACCACTGTTTCTGTATTAGTCCATATTTCTGAAATGGGTTCTCGACGTCAAAGAACTCACAAATATGCGACGCCTAAAACCATAGTTACAGCAGCTCAACAGTTCAGTCGTCGGGCAGTCGGGCAGTTAAGCAGTTAAGCAGTTAAGCAGTTAAAAGCGAGCACAGAACAATAAAAGGAGGCCAGCCTCTGCGGCTACCGGACAATCCGCAGCGCTGAGGTGGAGGCTACGAGCCAGGAGACGCCAACAGGACGTTGGCGTCAGGCATGGCGCGGGCAGGACGCCCGCTCCAGGCCGGTCCGGAAGGCACGAAGCCGTAACCGAAGGCATCGCGCACGGCGCGACGTGAGGACCGTGCGGTAGCCACAGAGGCTGGCTTCCGGGCCACCATCCACCAGCGAAAAGCAGCACCAACCGGGCTGAAGACATCATACAGCATAACGTGAGGACCGTCCGGCAGCCGCAGAGGCTGGCCTCCGGGCCACCGTCCACCAGCGAAACACCACAAAAAAACCGCCGTCAAAAAAAACAGCGGTTCAGTCAGTGTGAATCAGAAGACGCTAACGCTTAACCCGTCAGAAACGGAACTCCCCACCGAACACCCACGTACGACCACGCGCAGTCGTATTCACCGACACACCCTCGGCCGCCGTACTCAAATCCTGGTTCATGCGGTTCAGCGCTTCCGCATAATCCTTGTTCTGCACGTTCTGTACCGTCAGGCGCAGCTGCAAATTATCCGTCACCTGATAGCTGCTGTAGAGATCGATAATCGTTGGGATCTTCGGCATGCTGTGCTTAGTCACGACGGTAGCATCGTCAGAATTCCACCAGTCAGGATCGAGGCGCTTCGACCTACCGGTATATTTAATCAGGCTACCGATAGTCAGCTTCTCATCCAGCAGGCGTACCCCCAAATCGGCCGTAATATAGCGGCGCGGCAGATCGGCCAGATCGTCATAGGCAAACAGATTTGACGTACTGGCAATCGAAGTCGGCTGATTAGTGTACTGCTCACTGTAGGAAAGGTTCAGATAGGCGAGGCCCGCATCATAGTTCGCCTCTACCTCATAACCTCGCGACTGCACCGGAGAGAGCGAGTTAACGTAGACGTTGGCGTTAAAACCGGCCTCGGAATTATCAACATCCTTGCACAGCGAACCGTCGTAGCACAGGAAGAACGTTTCGCTGGTGATGTAGTCTTTGGTGCGGGTCTGATAAACCAACGCCTTCAGCATCAGCTTATCTTTCTCCACTACCAGCCCCTCCAGATTCACGTTGGTCCCCAGCTGCCAGGTTTCTGCTCTTTCCGGCTTGAGGAACGGGTTCATTGAAGCACCGCCCTCGTTAGCAAAGAACACTTCCTGCACGTTTGGCGCACGGGATGAGTGGCTGTAGCTGACAAACGGCTGCAGCCACGGCGTCACCTGCGCAGAGAGCATCACCGACGGATTGAAGGCTTTATCGTCAAGATTCAGCTCCGCCTCACCCTGCGGGAAACATTTTTCGTTATCGGCGCAGGCAGGCTTGTGGCCATTCACCTTGCTGCGGGTGTAGTTCAGGTTCAGATCGAGCTGGTAGATGTCTTTGTTAATCGTCAGACCGGTATAGAGCGACTCGATCTTCTGCTTACCTGCCGGGGCAAACGCATTGCGATCGGTGTCATTCCACTGCGTAAACTGACGGGTGTAATCGGTTTTCATCACCTTGCTGCCCAGCAGGAAAGTGAAGTCGTAATCGTCCAGCGAGAAGCGGCTGGTGTTACTTAAATCCACCGCGTTAGATTTGTTGGTGCTGGAGGAGCTGCGGAAATTAGAGAACGCATTCGGTACGTAGTTCTGATTGGAACGGCTGCTGCTGAGCAGCAGGTTCACGCCCACCAGCTCGGAGAGCGGGTTAAATTTATAACGCAGCGAGTAGTCATCGCTGGTGATATCACGGCGGGTGAAAGTATTGCTGTAATTACGACCGTTAAATTCAAACTTGTTGTAGCGGTCCGGGCTGAAATCCAGCTTATACAGCTGCGACTGCGGATTCTGCTTCATAAAGTCAGTATCGTCGCCGATAAAGTCTTTGCTGCTCTCACCCGCGCCGTTTTTATAGGTGGCATAGGTGGTGGTTCCGCTCATCCCCACCAGCGCACCGAGCTGGCCGCCGTTACCGAACTCTTCCGTTTTACCGGCTACCGACACCATACCGCTGCGGCCCATGCCGTTATCCCCGACGGAGAAACGGCTCAGCACGCCCACCTGGCGGCCTTCCTGCACCACATCGTCCACGCCGATAGTACGGATGCCGGCGCTGCCCATCAGGGCGTTAACCCCCTGTGAACCGGCGCTGTTGCCGCGCGTGATATCGATTCCGGCGATAAAGTTAGGATCGATCAGCACGGAAGCCGCGCTGTTGCTGCCGCCGTGATAGTTGGTCGGTGCCATGCCGTAAAAGGTCTGCGTCACGCCATCAACCATGGTGTTAACGCGCCCCAGCCCGCTCATCCCACGAATGTTAACGCTCACCCCGCTCTGCAATGGATCGAGCTGGGTGAAAGTGCCGGGAATCCCGCGCAGGGTATTGTCCAGGCTTTGCAGCTTTTTGTCGGCTCTCCGCGAGCTGACCGCGCCCGGAGTGGAGAAGGTTTCGGCGGATGACCCCACATCATCAGCCTGTTTTTTATGATTGCTGTCCGACACGCTGAGGGTGGAGAAGACGGTGCTACCCTTTTCCCCCTCGGCGCTGGCAACGGCAGGTATAACAAGGCAACTGGCTAACGCGAGGTTAGCAAAAGAGTAATATTTCAACGCGGTGCTCCTGGTGTCTGGCTATTTTTGTTATCAAGGTGAATCAAGAAACTGAATGCCTGCGCGGAGTCTTCAAGGCGGGAGTAGCGCCCCGAGCGACCGCCGTGGCCGGCCTGCATATTGGTGGTCAGCAGGATTTGCGATGAGAGATTGCGGTTGACCGTGCGCAGGCGCGCGACGTATTTGGCGGCTTCCCAATAGGGAACGCGCGAGTCATACAGCCCGCTGGTCACCAGCATCGTCGGATAGGCGCGGGGGGTAAGATTGTCGTAAGGGCTCCAGGCCTTGATCTGCCGGTAAGCAACCGGATCGTTAGGATTGCCCCACTCCTCGTACTCCTGCTGGGTAAGCGGCAAGGTCTTGTCCAGCATGCTGTTCAGCACATCGACAAACGGCACCTGCAGCACCACCGCCTTAAACAGTTCCGGTTCCTGATTCACCGCCGCAGCGAGCAGCAGGCCACCGGCGCTACCGCCCATGCCGTAGAGCCGATCGGGGCTGCCATAACCCTTTTCAACCAGCCCACGGGAGGCGTCGATAAAGTCGTTGAAGCTGTTCGGCTTGTGCTCTTTTTTGCCGTTGAGATACCAGTTAATCCCTTTCTCGCCGCCGCCGCGTACGTGAACCAGCGCGAAGACAAAACCGCGATCCAACAGACTGACGCGCGGGGCGCTAAAGGCCGCATCCAGGCTGATGCCGTAAGCGCCGTAACCGTAGGTCAGCAGCGGATTTTCCCCTTTACGGAACAGATCTTTGCGATACACCAACGATACTGGGATGGACTCGCCATCGCGCGCGGGCAGGTTGATAAACTCGCTGCGGTACAGGCTTAAATCCACGCCCGGCACCTGCTTCTGATGAACCAGCCGCGACTGGCCGTCGTTCAGATCCCACTGGTAGTAGCCCAGCGGTTTATCCAGCGAAGAGTAGATGTAGTTGAAGGTGCTCGCTGCCGCATCGCCGTTGCTGCCGGGGCGCGCCATATAGCTGTTATCAGGGAAGGTCAGATCCTGCCATTTGCCGTCAGCGAGGGTCAGTCTGGCAAAATGGGTCTGCCCGTCGCTGCGCCGGGCAATCACCAGCCAGCGGTCGAAGAGGAAGAAGTTTTCCAGCTCGCGATCCGGCTGCGGCGCGACAACGGTATGCCATTTCTCTTCCGGGTAACCGAAGGCGTACAGGCCGAAGTTCTTATCCCAGCTGTTACTGCGCGCGTAAAACTGGCCGTTGTTGTGGTCGACGTAGTACTCCTGACCTTTCACTCTGGCGCGGATGATTTTCGGCTCGGCCTGTGGAACGCTAAGCGACAGCACCCGGGCTTCCGACGTGTCGTTACCGCTCAGGGTGATAATCAGATATTCGCCGGAAGACGAACGCGAAATTCCGGTGTAGAGGCTGTCATCGTCCTCCTGGTAAACCTGGCGATCCGCCGCGCTGGAACCGAGCACGTGCTGCATCACCCGATACGGCGTCAGGGTCTGCGGGTGGTTCAGCACGTAGAAAATCCTGCTGCCGTCGCGGCTGAAAACCATATCGCCCGAGGTCTGCGCCAGGGTATCCGGCAACCAGCGCTGCTGCTGCATATCCAGAATGGCGATCTGGTTCTGCCCCTCGCCGCGCGTGTCCTCGGCGATAGCGAGATAGCGGTTATCTTCGCTGACGGCATAGCGGGAGATGGCGTAGTAGGCATGTCCTTTGCTGCGCGGGTTCGCGTCCATCACCGGCTGCCACTCACCGTCGCCCTGCTTACGCATCAACAGCGGATAATCGGCCCCCTCGGGGAAGCGGCTCTGATAGGTGTAATCGTGGTTCTGCCACGGCTGGGAGTAGTTATCCTGCGCCTGCCGCGCGCTCATCTCTTTATAGAGCTGGCGGCTCAGCGGCTGCCACGCTTTGCCAACCGCGGCGGCATACTGGTTTTCCGCGTTGAGGTGATCCAGCACCGCTTTATTTTTTCGCGTGTCGTCGCGCAGCCAGTGGTAGTTATCCTGGCGGCTGTCGCCGTGCGTCACGACGGTAAACGGCTGGCTTTGTGCCACCGGCGGAACCGGCTGATTTTCGGCAATAGCTACGTGCGCGATCGACAGAATGCCGATCGCCAGACCCCAAAGGCGATTCATTTTTTAAAGGACTCTCAGTCAGTTTTTATTTTTTAAGGAAAAACTTATCGGCATCGTCACCGTATACCGTCCGGCCACCAGCAGTTCGGCGGGCGGGGGCGGCAGTGGGCTGGCCCGCTCCAGCATCGCCAGCGCCTCGCGATCGAGGGCAATGGTGCCGGAAGATCGATCCAGCCGACTGCCGCTAATATCGCCACCGGCACTGACGGTAAAGGTGACCGTTGCCACCCCTTCCCGCTCGCGGCGGCGCGCATCCGCCGGGAACTGCTTCACCCGGTTAAGCTGCCCCATCGCCAGCCCCTCCCAGCTCAGCCGCACCCGATCCATCTGTTCGGCATTACTTTCCACCGGCGCGGCGGTTTTGGCCGCTGGCTTCTGAGAGGGCAGCGGCGCAGCACGACTGTTCAGCGTGGCGTTACCTTCTACCGCCTGCTGATTGAGGCGATTTTCTTTATGTACATTCTGCTTTTTCACCGGCTTCGGTACCGGCGTGTGCGGTTTTTTCAGCGCCAGTTCGCCGTCATCGGCGGTTACCGCGCGATGCGTTTCGGTTTTCTCCGGGGTCACCTGCGCGCGTGAGGCCTCAACCCGTCGCTGCTGGTTAACGCCAATCGGCATATCCAGCGGCACCTTTTCGGTTTGGACTTCCGGCGCAAACTCCAGCATCACCGCCGGGGGAGAGTTAACGGTGACGTGCTGCTTTTCAAAGGTGACGATCGCCAGCAGGGCAATAATGCCGTGTGCCGCCATGCTGAGCAGCGTTCCCCGCCCCCACGGCTGCGGAACCTGCTGTGCTTCGCTGTGTTGCAGTGCGCTCATTACTGACCCGACGCCGGGATATACCAGACATAGTCAGCCTGATCGGGGGTGACCTCGGTACCGCTGGCCGCCAGAATCAGCACCAGCGGGCGCGGCGCGTTGAGATCCTGCAAATGTAGCGGCACGCCGAGGCTTTTCGCCGCGTGATAACCACCGGCAATCAGCAGCGCCGGGCGCGGCGCGTTCATCAGCTGCTGGGCCATAAAGCGGTCGCGATTCTGCTGCACAGACAGCATGGACTTCAGCTGCTCCGGCGCCATTTTTCCGCCGTGCATGGCAGTAATCACCGAGGAAAGCGTGTCGCGGACTTCCGGCCGGGACGAATGCTGACCGGCAGGGAACTGCGGTTCGGCATACAGAGCTTCAATCTGCGGACGGCTGAGGTTGGCGGCCAGCAGCGGAGCCTTGCCGTGCAGCGAGGACATCACCACGCCGCGATACAGCGGCCACGGCCAGCCGGTGCGCCACTGCAGCAGCTCCTGGATACGCTGCTCGCGAATATACGGATCGGATTTCAATCCCTTCTGTAGCTCGCTGACGGCGGCCTGCTGATCGTTATTAATCATTTCCATCAGCACGCTTCCCTGCGGGCGTTTCTGTGCCAGCTGCTCAATCAGCCACTGTTCGGCCTGATGATGCCTCGCGTCGCTGTGCTCTTCGCCAACGATCACCATTTGTGCCTGGCTGAGCTCATCCAGCAGCGCCTGCGGCGTCAGGGTGCGCGAGGAATCCAGCGCCTTAATCGTTGAGGCTGAGGCAAATTCAGAAATGGACGCCGCCTGCGGTGCGAGCACTTTTGGCTGCTGGCAGGCGGTGAGTAATGAGGCGAGAGAGAGCAGCAGCGCGGTAGCGGCTAATTTTGTTTTCATCATCATTGATATAACTTCATGCCAGTCTTCTTCTCGAAGACTCCCCAAAAAAGCCACGGCGCGGCGAAAATGAGACATTATTCTTTTTGATAATGAATATCAATATTACTATCATTCTTATTATTAATTTTTAGCGTTTGCCTGCAAAAAATTAGCACCAGTGCTAGCAATAAGAATTGGGGTTGATAATGCGGAACGGACCGCACGGTTGAAGCAGATATCCGGCATCTGGCGCACGGCCAATGTCAGACCGGGAGAGCAGCGAGAAAGGCTCAGCCATGTAGACATTGCCTGGAATGGGTAGCCTGAACGTGAATAACTCAGCCAGCAGGCTCAGATCCCGGAATTGATGGCTGCAATGTAGCCGCGGTTTGAATGCAGATACAGTCTCGCTGATGCCGTCGGGGTTCAGACGATGGTGTTTTTCCGGTTGCTCACCCGCCAGCAGAGCTGACGCTGCTGCAAAAGCTGCTGATGGTGATACTGTAGATCGGTCAGCGAGAGCTGCTCCACCGCCTCTGCCGTCAACGCAGGTGCCGGGTCCTGCTGCTGCAGCCACTCTTCGCGGCTGGCCGTCAGCGGATCGTCGTGATGGGGATTGAGTGAATCCAGCAGAACCCGACGATACTCAGCCAGCCGGTCCGCCGTGAGGGACGCAAGAGACGTTGCCATCCGTTGTAAAAATGCCTCTATCGCCTGCCACAGATCGTCATGCGTCAGCGTCGGCGATTGCAGGCAGAATAGAATCCCCGCCCGCCCCGCCACCTGCCACCAGCGGCAGCTGACCACGTAACCGATATTCTGCTCCACTCTCAGTTGCTGGAAAAATGCGGGCTGGAAGATCAGCGCCAGGCAGCGCCAGGCGGCCACGGCCTGCGGGGTTGACCCGTTTAGCGGGCAGAACAGCACAACGGCGGCATCATTGCTGTCGGTAACTACGGAGTACTCCCGCTGCGGCACGGGCAGCGGCCGCGATGCCTCAACCAGCGAATTCACCCTTCCCGGAAAATGCGACAGCTGCCGCGCGATTTGCTGATGCAGTTCACGGCTTCCGCCGTAAAGGCTTGCCTGCCAGTGCATTGCGGGCAGCGGCGACACAGAGGAGGCATGGCTGGCGTTCTGCCACAGCGGCGGCAGCGCATTTATCAGCGCACGCACCACAATATCGGCCTGCTGCGCGCGCTGCTGCCGCTGATATTCCCGCTCACCCTGCTCGATAGCCACGGCGGGCAAGGCAGCCAGCCGCGCCGTCAGCGAGGAAAGCGTCGCCATCATCAGCTCGGGAGAGCCGCTCAGCTGGATTAGCCACAGCCCCTGATAACACTCCAGCTTTAGTTCACCGCCGCCGTGGATGCAGCTACCGGCCAGCGCACGCAGCGCGGCCTGCATAATCTGCCCCCAGGGCAGCGGCATAACCGCAGCCGGGCTGAGCAGCAGCACCGCCTGCCCGCCATCAGGATTGTAATGCGGCAGCGGCAGTTCAGCGGAAAGGCTCTCAGCGGTAAATGTCGGCTGCGGGCGCGGGAAGAAATCCAGCGCTGGTATCACCCCGGGCAGTGCTGGCTTATCGAGCCGACGCGCCGCCAGAGGCAGGTTGAATCCCTGCACCAGCCGGTATCTGGTTATCCGGTTATCACCCGTGCCTCGTGGCTCAGTTTGCAACCCGCCAGCGGGCCGGGGCTGCTCAATGGCACCTTCACGACTGAGAGGCGTTTGCCCTGTTTCCTGCCTGCCGCTGCGCAGCCGGGTCAGATTCTCCGCTACCAGCTGCGCCAGCAGCGGCTGCCAGCGCAACGGCCAGGCTTCCGGCGGCGCAAAGCCAAACGCCCGTTCGCGCAGCCTGTCCATCACCGGCAGCCTGTTGAACTCCCGTACCGCCAGCGCTGCATAGTGCTGAAGCTGCTCGTCGCTCAACCCCGCCAGCCGTCGCAGCCAGTGGTGCAGCAGGCCTTCCGCCCCTGCCGCGTGGTGCGGAGCCACCAGCGTCAGCTCGATGCTCAGCACCTGCTGCTCCACGCTAACGTAGGGCCGCAGCACGCGCAGCTCGTCGCACAGCCCTTCCGCCCGCAGCGCCGCCATCAGGCTGCCTTCGGCTTCATCGCGCAGCAGCTGGCGCAGCAGGGTCAGCTCCTCGCTGAAGCCGCCGGTCAGCAGGAAGGAGAGACGCAGCCGCTCACCGTCCGGGCGCTGAAGCAGATAATCCCGCTGCGCTGATAACGCCAGCGGCGGTATAAGAACCGTTGAAGGCTGGGTTTGATCCGCAAAACGCAGACCGGCGCGTTCGGCCAGCTGCCACAGCTCATCAGCAGACTGCGGGCCATGGAGCCACAGCGTGGTATTCGCAGCGTAGTAAGCCTGCTGATGGAACCGCATCAGCGCCCTGCGCAGCGCGGCCGTATCGGTGCCAAAACGTGCGCCGTCGCCGACCTGAAAACGCTGCCACGGGTGCGCTGCAAATGCCGCACTCAGCGCCGCATCGGCCAGCTTGTCCTGATGGCCGCACAGCAGGCGATACTCCGCATCGATCGCCGCCGTTTCCTGGCTGATGGCGCTTTCCGCCAGCAGCGGAGCCACCAGCATATCGGTCAGCCGCGCCAGCCCGTCCGACAGCAGCGCAGGGGCACACTCAAAAAAGAAGGCCGTACCGTTGCCGAGGGTGGTCGCGTTCAGCCGCCCGCCCTGCGCCTGCGCCCACATCATCAGGCGCTCGTCATCCTGAAAACCGGCGCTTCCGGCAAACAGCACGTGCTCCAGCAGATGCGCCAGCCCCGGCCAGGCATCCGGCTCGTGCAGGCTGCCGACGCCCACCTGCACCAGCGCCGAGGCGCAGCGGGCCTGCGGGTCCGTAATAATACGGACCTGAAGACCATTGCTGAGCTGGCGCTGTTGTACCGGCATCGGTCAGACTTTGAAAATCAGCTGGGAATTAACCCGCTCGGAGTTGGCGCGGTTGCGGAATTGCAGCTGGTCAACACGCATGGTGGTGCAGTTGGCCTGCTCGCGGGCGGCGAGGATTTTGTGGTGATGTTCGGACTTGCTGCACACCGGGTCCGCATTATCCGCGTTGCCGGTCAGCATAAAGGCCTGGCAGCGGCAGCCGCCGAAGTCCTTCTCTTTCTCCGAGCAGGATCGGCAGGGTTCCGGCATCCAGTCAAAGCCGCGATAGCGGTTAAAGCCGAAGGAGTTAAACCAGATATCCTGCAGGCTCTGCTCCAGCACCGACGGGAACTGTACCGGCAGCTGGCGTGCACTGTGGCACGGCAGCGCGGTGCCTTCCGGCGTCACGCTGAGGAAAATCGCCCCCCAGCCGCCCATGCAGCCTTTCGGGCGCTCTTCGTAATAATCCGGGGTGACGAACAGCAGATTGGTCAGGTTATCGCTGGCGGACATTTTTTCACGATAGCGGGCAACCACCGCTTCGGCGCGTTCGATCTGATCGCGGGTCGGCAGCAGCCCTTCGCGGTTCAGCTGCGCCCAGCCGTAGAACTGACAGGTCGCCAGCTCCACGTCATCCGCTTCCAGCTCGATGCACAGTTCGATAATGCGGTCGATCTGGTCGATATTGTGGCGGTGCAGCACAAAGTTCAGCACCATCGGGTAGCCGTGGGCTTTCACCGCGCGCGCCATCTCCAGTTTCTGCTGGAAGGCCTTCTTCGATCCGGCCAGCGCGGCGTTCAGCGTCTCGTCGCTGGCCTGGAAGCTGATCTGAATATGATCGAGGCCCGCTTCGGCAAACGAATCGATCTTTTTCTGCGTCAGGCCGATCCCCGAGGTGATCAGGTTGGTGTAGAACCCCAAATCACGCGCCGCGCGGATCAGCTCCGGCAGATCTTTGCGCACCAGCGGCTCGCCGCCGGAGAAACCGATCTGCACTGCGCCCATCGCGCGGGCCTGTTTAAAGACTTCGATCCACTGCTCGGTGGTCAGCTCTTTTTCCTGCTGGGCAAAGTCCAGCGGGTTCGAGCAGTACGGGCACTGCAGCGGGCAGCGGTAGGTCAGTTCAGCCAGCAGCCACAGCGGCGGGTTGACCTTATTTTCAGGCTGGGTCACGTAATATTATCCACTTCTGTTCCCTCGCCTGAGCGAAGAAATCCTGTACATCGTCATCCACGCCGCCCGCTTCCGGGAAGCGATCGTTCAGCGTCTGAATGATCTCGGCCAGCGTGCGCTTACCGTCCACCAGTTCGAGGATCGCCGTAGCGCTGTCGTTCAGCTTGGCCATGCCTTCCGGATAAAGGATCACATGGCAGTTCTGCACTTCTTCCCACTGCAGGCGGTAGCCGCGGCGGAACATCGGAATAGTTTGTGGGTTGCTCACAGCAGTTTTCCTTTATGCCAGACGGGCTGGTCGGTGACAGTATGATACGGCGGGCGATCCAGGGCGTAGGCCATGGTCATGGCGTCCAGCATGCTCCACAGAATGTCCAGTTTGAACTGCAGGATCTCCAGCATGCGCTGCTGTTTCTCCACGGTGTTGCAGTACTCCAGCGCCAGCTCAAGGCCGTGCTCAACGTCACGACGTGCCTGGCTCAGACGTCCACGGAAGTAGCCGTAGCCCTCTTCTTCAATCCAGGTATAGTGCTGCGGCCAGCTGTCGAGGCGCGACTGGTGGATCTGCGGCGCAAACAGTTCGGTTAGCGAGCTACAGGCGGCTTCCTGCCACACCGCGCGGCGGGCAAAGTTGACGTAGGCATCCACGGCAAAGCGCACGCCCGGCAGCACCATCTGCTCGGAGAGCAGCACATCACGATCCAGCCCGACCGCTTCCCCCAGCCGCAGCCAGGCTTCGATGCCGCCGTCGCTGTCGCCGTAACCGTCGTGATCCAGAATGCGCTGTACCCATTTGCGACGGGTCTGCGCGTCCGGGCAGTTGGCCATAATCGCCGCGTCTTTCAGCGGGATATTGGTCTGGTAGTAGAAGCGGTTCGCCACCCAGCCCTGGATCTGCTCGCGCGTCGCCTCGCCGTTGTGCATGGCGATATGGTACGGGTGATGAATGTGGTAATAGGCACCGCGCGCGCGCAGGGCCTGTTCGAACTGCTCGGGGGTCATCAGTGCTGGCTGGCTCATAGGTCGATACTCATTCCGTCGAAGCTGACCTCAATGCCGCGCTGCGTCAGCGCCTGGCGCTCCGCTGAGGACTCATCGAGGATCGGATTGGTGTTGTTAATATGGATCAGGATCTTGCGGCGGGCCGGGAGATTACTGAGTAACGCCATCAGCCCCTGCTCTTCACCCAGCGCCAGATGGCCCATATCGCGCCCGGTATTGCGCCCCACGCCGGTATTGGCCAGCTCGTTGTCCTGCCACAGCGTGCCGTCGATCAGCAGGCAGTCGGCCTGCTTCATCAGCTCCAGCAGTTCAGCATCCGGCTCGCCCAGCCCCGGCGCGTACAGCAGTTTGCTGCCGGTGGTGGTGTTCTCAATCATCAGCGCGATGTTATGGCCGGGCAGCGGCCGCCCGCGATACGGCGAGTACGGCGGTGCATTGCTGAGGATCGGAATGGCGGTAAAGCGCAGCGCCGGGCACACCGCGACCGAAAACGGCTCTGCGGGCTGGATGGCATGATGCACCAGCCCACCGTTCCAGTGGGACAGCATGGTAAAGATCGGGAAGCCGCTGGTCAGATCGTCGTGAACTTCCGGCGTGCACCACACCTGATGCGGGCAGCCTTCACGCAGATTCAGTAAACCGGTGCAGTGATCGATCTGGCTGTCGGTCAGGATGATTGAGCCGATCGCCGTGCCGCGCAGCACGCCGTGCTTATTCAGTTCGGGATTAGCGGCAATCTGATGGCAGATATCCGGCGAGGCGTTGCACAGCACCCAGTTGGTGCCGTTATCGCTGACCGCGATTGAAGATTGGGTACGCCGCGTGGCAGGGATGCTGCCGTCGCGCACACCCTGGCAGTTGCGGCAGTTGCAGTTCCACTGCGGGAATCCACCGCCCGCCGCAGAGCCAAGAACTTTGATTTTCATGGATAAACCGGGAAAAAGGAAAAAAATGCCCGCGGAACACAGCAGGCATCAGCTGTGCCTGAAAAAATCAGGCCACAGATTTATTAACGGTTAGAAATGTACAGAGTCACTTCTAAGCCCAGACGCATATCGATGAAAGTAGGTTTAGACCACATATTCATATCCTCTAAATATCGCTAAAAAACACCCCACCGGACGCGCCAGGTGAAAGGCATGTTGTCAAATTACAAGAACTTGGCGGCGCAAATGTTGCGCCTATGCTAAATCGATATCAACCCTTAATTCTTTGTGGGTTACCAAATTTTGTACTATTTGGTTCAAAAACCACGATTTATTTTTGCCAGGTTTGCCGTAAAACCCGCAGCCAGTTCGCGTGGCCGAGCTTGTTAATCAGTTCGTCACCATAGCCCGCATCCTTCAGCGCACTCACCAGTCTCGGCAGGCCGGTGACGTCGCCAATCTCATCCGGTACGTTAATCCCGTCAAAGTCCGATCCGAACGCCACGCGGTCTTCCCCCAACTTTTCCAGCAGGTAATCAAGGTGTTGCACCATCACGCTGAGCGGCGTATTGCCGTCACGTTTACCGTCGCTGCGCAGGAACGAGGTGCCGAAGTTCAGCCCGACCAGCCCGTCGCTTTCTTTAATCGCCGCCAGCTGGCTATCCGTCAGGTTGCGCGGCTGCGGGCACAGCGCATGAACGTTAGAATGGCTGGCCACCAGCGGTGCGTCGCTAAGCTCGGCGGTCTGCCAGAAGGTTTTCTCATTCATATGCGACAGGTCGATCATCAGCCTGTGTTGGTTACAGGCACGGATCAGCCGCTTACCGGCCTCGGTCATCCCTTCCCCGGTATCCGGTGAACCGGGAAACGTACCGTTAATGCCGAAACCGAAACGGTTGGGGATATTCCAGAACGGCCCGATGCTGCGCAGCCCGGCGGCGGCCCAGCCTTCCAGCTGGCTCAGATCCTCATCCAGCCCTTCGGCACCTTCAATGTGCAGCACCATCGCCAGCACGCCCTGCGCCATGCACTGCTCAATATCGCTGACGCTGCGGCAGATGCGCGCCTGTCCTGCCGACTGCTGCGCAATCTGCTGGAAGATGGCGATCTGCTGCTCGGTGATCGCCAGCGGATCGTGCCGCAGCGCCTCCTGCTCGGCATCGCGCTTGAAGAATTTAGCCACGTGCTCCGCAGGAGGCACAAACACGGCAAACAGCCCCCCGGCAAAGCCAACCTGCCGCATGCGGTTCAGGTCGAGATGGCCGCCAAGGCGCTGCTGAAGAAAGGCCTCGGCCGGGCGTTCAGGATGATGCAGCCACAGGTGCAGCAGCACATCATTATGGCCGTCAAAAACCGGTTGCGGGATATCGCTCATTTGCAGTGCCTTTATTACGCGGGAAAATCAAAGCATAACGCAGTTTTCGCCGTTGTCAGAACCGGCGATCACATGGTTTCGCCCATAAAGATTTGATAGCTGAGGTCCACCGAGTCAGCGGTAAAGCTGTCATCGCTGATTTTTTTCAGCAGCAATTCGGCGGCGGTGTAGCCGATCGCATAGCGTGGGGTGATCACGCTCGCCATCGTCGGGTACATTTCCCGGCTGATATCCAGCCCGTGAAAACCGGCAATCGCAATGCGGCCCGGCACCGCAATCCCCTGCCGCTGGCAGTAGAGCAGCGCACCGAGTGCCAGGTCATCATTGGTGCAGAATACCGCATCCAGATCGGGGTACTGCTCCAGCGCGGTGGTGAGCATCGCCGCGCCCAGCTTCTGCGAGGAAATGGCTTTCGGGTTAATCCTCCGCCCTTCTCCGCCCCGCTCACTCATCGCCTGGCAATAGCCGCGATAGCGAAACTCATCGCGACGGTCATCCTGTGAGCCAAAATAGATAATACTTTTCCGCCCCTGATCGAGCAGCGTGCGCGTCATATCGTAGCCAGCGCTGTAGTTGTTAAAGCCGACCTGCATATCCAGACACGCGCCCTGGGTATCCATCACCTCCACAATCGGGATTTTCGCCGAGCGCAGATACTTCACCGCCCGCAGGGTGTGGTCCTTTTCGCTAAGCAGGATGCCGTCGATATTGTAGGACAGCAGATTGATGATCTGTTCCTCTTCCACCTGCTTATCGTAGTTGTAGTTGGCGATCAGCGTCTGATAGCGCCCCTCTTTGGTCGCCGCTTCAATACCGCTGAGCAGGTCGGCGAATATCTGGTTTTTAAACGACGGGATCAGCACGCCCAGCGTGTAGCTCTTCGCGTTGAGCAGCATCTCCGGCGCGCGGTTGGGAATGTAGTTAATCTCTTCAATGATCTGGGCAATTTTCGCCCGGGTTTCCGGCGCAACGCGTTCTGGCGTCCGCAGATAGCGGCTTACCGTCATCCGGGTTACGCCAGCCAGCGTGGCGATGTCCTGTAACGATATGCGGTGCGATCTCATAAGCTTCCATGGAATCAAATAAAAGTAAAAAGGGCCAGGCAAGCCTGGCCCTTACGGGACGACGACGGAAGTAACCGGCCGTCTGACAGATTAGTGAATAATGGCGTTCAGAATCAAGACGCCCGCCAGGCCGAGGAAGGAAATCAGCGTTTCCATCACCGTCCAGGTCTTCAGCGTTTCAATCACGCTGAGGTTGAAGTAGCCCTTGAACAGCCAGAAGCCAGGGTCGTTAACGTGTGACGCGATCACGCTACCGGAACCCACCGCCAGCACCATCAGCGCCGGGTCGGCGTGGGTGATAGCAATAATTGGCGTGACGATACCGGCGGTGGTGATCGCCGCGACGGTCGCAGAACCCAGCGCGATACGCAGCATGGCTGCCACGGTCCAGCACATCAGCAGCGGAGACAGCGACGAGCCTTTCATCATATTCGCGATGTAGTCACCCACGCCGCTGTCCACCAGCACCTGCTTAAAGGCACCGCCACCGGCGATAATGAACACGATCATCGCAATCGCGCCGATGGAGGAGCTGCACATCTCCATCACGTCGTCCATCTTACGGCCGTTACGCAGGCCCAGGGTGAACACCGCAATCACTACCGAGATAAACAGCGCCACCGCCGGGTTACCGACAAATTCAAAGAACTGGCGCAGCACGTTTTCTTTCGGCGTGGTCAGCTCAAATACCGCCGCCACCGCCATCAGGATCACCGGAATAATCGCCGCGAAAATACTGGTCCAGAAGCCCGGCATTTCATGGTCTTCAAACACTTTCGGGTTATACAGCCCTTCCGGCGGTGATTTTTCAAAGTTTTTCAGGAATTTCGAGAACACCGGCCCGGCGATAATCACCGTCGGGATAGTGATGATCATGCCGTACAGCAGTGTAGTACCGAGGTTAGCACCAAAGATAATGGCGATAGCGGTCGGGCCCGGGTGCGGCGGCAGGAAGCAGTGGGTCACCGACAGCGCGGCCACCATCGGCACGCCGACGTACAGCAGCGGCAGGCGTGCGGCGGCCACCACGGTAAACACCAGCGGCAGCAGCAGCACGAAGCCGATTTCATAGAACATCGCCAGGCCAACTACCAGACCGGTGACCATCAGCGCCCACTGCACGCGCTGTTTACCGAAGGCGGCAATCAGCGTGGTCGCCACGCGCTGCGCGGCCCCGGTGTCGGACACCAGCTTGCCGAGCATGGCACCGAAGCCGAGGATTAGCGCCAGCCCACCGAGCGTGCCGCCAACCCCTTTCTGGATCGAAGCGATAACCGCCAGCGGCGTCATCCCTTCGGCCACGCCGACTACGGCAGAGACAAAAATCAGAGCGATGAAGCCGTTGACCTTAAATACGATCATCAGCACCAGAAGCAGAATGACCCCAAAGGCTATTATTGTAATGGGCATAGAAATTCCTGTGTTTTAAAAGGTCCGGTGTCTTAAGGTGTAGCCGCTTACACTGCTACGCGCATCCCGCCGTCGACAAAAAGCAGGTGCCCGTTCACAAAATCAGAGGCTTTTGAAGCAAGGAACACCGCAGCACCGATCAGCTCTTCCGGGTTGCCCCAGCGCGCGGCCGGTGTGCGTTTACACAACCATGAGGTGAAGGCTTCATCATCCGCCAGCGCCTGGGTCATTTCGGTTTTAAAGTAGCCCGGCGCAATGCCGTTTACCTGAATGTTGTAGCGCGCCAGCTCAACGCACATGCCGCGCGTCAGCATGGTCACCGCGCCTTTTGACGCAGCGTATGGGGTGATGGTGTCGCGGCCCAGCTCGCTCTGCATCGAGCCGATATTGATGATTTTACCCTGCTTGCGGGTCACCATCTGGCGTGCCACCGCCTGAGAAACCAGGAATACCGCAGTCTGGTTAACGGCGATAACGTCGTTCCAGTCCTGCTCCGGGAATTCCAGGAACGGGCGACGGCGCTGAATACCGGCGTTGTTCACCAGCACGTCGATCGGCCCGATCTCGCTCTCAATTTTTTCCACTGCCGCATTCACTGCCGCTGACTGAGTCACGTCAAACGCTACAGCGTGTGCCTTAAAGCCCTGCTGCTGCAGCGCAGCGGCGGCTTTATCCGCACCTTCCTGCGTGGTGGCGTTGATGATCACTTCGGCACCGGCCTCGGCCAGCCCTTTCGCCATCAGAAAACCAATACCGCGGCCGGAACCGGTGATCAGTACACGTTTGTTAGCGAGTGAGAAAAGCGTTGTCATGATTTGTCCTTAAAAAGTCAGCTGCACTTTGGCGGCTTTTTGTTTATCACCGGCAAATACCAGTGCAGCATCGATATTCTGATAGTCATATTCACCGCTGAACAGCGGCAGCGGGTTCACCGTACCGTTGCCCAGCCACTCCACCGCCGTATTGAACTCGGTGGTAAAGCGGAAGGAACCGACCAGTTTTATTTCTTTGGCGATCAGCATCATGATCGGGAAGCCCGGCACGTCGCCGCCCATACCTACCTGCACCAGCGTGCCTTTTGCACGGGTCACTTCCAGGCAGCGGGTCAGAGAAGAAGGATGACCGGAGGCTTCAAACGACACGTCGAAGTAGCCTTTCTCCGCCAGATAAGGGGTGAAGTCGCCGTTGGCCGCGTGAATGGTGTCGGTTGCACCCATCGCCACTGCCATCGCCAGCGAGCGCTCGCTGATATCGGCACAGACCACTTCCGCCGCGCCCTTGGCTTTAGCCGCCGCCGCGATCAGGCAGCCGATAGGACCCACGCCGGAGATAAAGACTTTTTTGCCCTGAAGATCGCCGCCCTGATTGGCCGCGTGGATGCACACCGCCAGCGGTTCGGCAAACACCATCACCTTCTCATCGGCCTGGTTGTCGAAAGGAATACACTGGCTGCTGTCGACCACCTTGTACTGAGTGAAGCCGCCGTCAACGTGTGGGAAGTACATCGCGCTGCCGAAGAAACGCATGCCGGTACACTGGTTCTCTTCCTGCGCTTCGCAGTACTTGCAGTGGCCGCAGGGCTTGGACGGGTTCACCGCCACTTTTTGATTCTCTTTCAGCGCCGGGTTATCACTTTTCACCACGTAGCCAATCACTTCATGACCGAGGATCATCGGCATTTTCACCGCAAAGTTGCCGACTTTGCCGTGCTGATAGTAGTGCAGATCGGAACCGCAAATGCCGCCGCGCGTGATGCGCACCAGCGTGCCTTCGCCCTGGTAATCCACCTGCTGGCTGACAACCTCGACCTGCTCTTTACCGTTGATCATGCAGGACTGCGTGGTAGTACTCATGAGAAACCTCTAATACGTATTCATTGAGGCGCCTATGAGAACGATTTTACAGATGCAAAACTGTGAACAAGATCACTAAAAATCATGTTACTAAACTCATGTTACGCATAACGTGACGCTGCTACCCTTTCGGAGAAACCTTAATCAGTGGCATACATCACAAAGCCAATAACTGTACTTTCGTCGCGGTCATATGATCGCTACAGTTAACTCATCCGACCACTTCCGGGATTTACGATGAGCGTGTCACTGTTCTCTCCGCTGGACCTGGGTTTTACCCAGCTCAAAAACCGTTTTCTGATGGGTTCCATGCATACCGGGCTGGAAGAGCATCCGCAGGGTGCCGAACGGCTGGCGGCGTTTTACGCCGAGCGCGCGCGGGCCGGAGTGGCGCTGATTGTCACCGGCGGCATCGCCCCCACGCCGGAGGGCGTGGTCAGCCCCGGTGCTTCGGTGCTGAACGATGAGTCGCAGCTGGCACACCACCGCCGGGTCACCGACGCCGTGCATCAGGCCGGTGGGAAAATTGCCATGCAGATCCTGCACACCGGCCGCTATAGCTATCAGCCCGGCCTGGTTGCCCCTTCGGCGATTCAGGCTCCCATCAATCCCTTTACCCCACGTGCGCTCAGCCACGAAGAGATCCTGGCGCTGATCGCCGCCTATGCCCGCTGCGCGCGTCTGGCACAGCAGGCCGGTTACGACGGCGTAGAGATCATGGCGTCCGAAGGCTATCTGATTAACCAGTTTCTGGTGACCCACACCAATCAGCGTGACGATGAATGGGGTGGCGATGACGTGCGCCGCCGCCGCTTTGCGCTGGATATTCTGCGCGCGGTACGGGCGGCGGTAGGCGACGAATTCATTATTATTTTCCGCCTGTCGATGCTGGACCTGGTGGACCAGGGCGGCACGCTGGAGCAAACCATCACTCTGGCGAAAGAGGTGGAACAGGCCGGTGCCACGCTGATCAATACCGGTATTGGCTGGCACGAGGCGCGTATTCCGACCATTGCCACCGCCGTGCCGCGTGCCGCTTTCGCCTGGGTGACGCAGGCGCTGAAGCAGCATCTGCGCATCCCGCTGATCACCACCAATCGCATCAATCACCCGGATGTGGCGCAGGCGGTGCTGGATGACGGCTGTGCCGATATGGTGTCGATGGCGCGGCCGTTCCTGGCCGATGCCGAATTTGTGCTGAAGGCGCAGCAGGGGCGCAGCGATGAGATCAACACCTGCATCGGCTGTAATCAGGCCTGTCTGGATCAGATTTTTGTCGGCAAGCTCACCTCCTGCCTGGTCAATCCCCGCGCCTGCCACGAAACCACTCTGCCGCTGATCCCCGCAGCCGTGCGGAAAAACCTCGCGGTGGTCGGTGCCGGGCCAGCCGGTCTGGCGTTCGCGGTGAATGCCGCCGCGCGCGGGCATCAGGTGACGCTGTTTGACGCGCTGCCCGAAGTGGGCGGGCAGTTCAATATCGCCCGGCAGATCCCGGGGAAGGCGGAGTTCAGCGAAACCCTGCGCTATTTCCGCCGCCAGCTGGATATCCACGGCGTGACCCTGCGGCTCAATCAGTACGTCAGCGCCGCTCAACTGGCCGACTTTGATGAAGTGGTACTGGCTACCGGCATTGAGCCACGAACACCGGCCATCCCGGGTATCGATCATCCTTCGGTTCTCAGCTATCTGGACGTGATCCGCGATAAAAAACCGGTCGGCCTGCGGGTGGCGATTATCGGCGCGGGCGGCATCGGTTTTGATACCGCAGAATATCTGGTGCAGCCTGAAACCGCCGCGCCGCAGGATATCGCCGACTTCTGCGAAGAATGGGGCATCGACCGCACGCTGACCCGGCCCGGAGGCCTGACGCGCCCGGTCGCGCCTCACAGCGCCCGCCAGGTCTGGCTGCTTCAGCGCAAACCCGGTAAGCCCGGTGCAGGGCTGGCGAAAACCACCGGCTGGATACATCGTGCCAGCCTGCAAATGCACGGCGTGCAGATGTGGGGCAGCGTTGAATATCAGCGAATTGATGATGACGGGCTGCATATTCTGCGCGATGGTGAAGCGCAGCTGCTGGCGGTGGATAATATTATTATCTGCGCCGGACAGGAGCCAAGGCGGGAACTGGAAACGCAGCTCCTCGCCCAGGGCAAGCCGCTGCATATTATCGGTGGCGCAGATATAGCCCAGGAGCTGGATGCCCGCCGGGCTATTGCGCAGGGAACTAAACTGGGGCTGGGGATTTAGCCTCAGCGCCCGGCGGAGGTGGCAAGGCGCTCCTCGGCATCCCGGGCGCGGGTTATGCAGTTACGCAGGTCGCGGCGGAATATTTCAATCGTCCACATCCAGAGGATATGGCCGAAGGTTTCGGACAGGATTTCATCGGCGGGCAGATCCCACAGGGCCGGTGCCCAACCCGCAGCCGGTAAAATCACGCCGTGAAAAATCACGGTGATGACCAGCGCAAATGCCACGCCCTGCCATAGCTTAATCGACGGGAAGATCTCCGCCAGCCAGCAGTAGAGCATGGCGAAAAAAACCGAAAACAGGTGGTGAACGCCCGCCACACCCCAGTTCACCACGTGCCCGGACCAGTGATAGATCATCGCTTCGGTGTTCAGGCCCAGATCGTTGAGCATTTCAACAGGCGGAATCGCCCGATCGGCCGTGCGCGGCGGGAATGGGTTCTCACTGCCCCACTTAACGAAGCTGGCAACATTACCCCCTGCAAAGCCCGCCAGCAGTGCGGCGGAATAACGGCGATACGATTTATTGGTCATGCGGTAAAGCTCTCCATGCAAAAAAATCCTTTAAGTTCCCGGAAATACCGTTCCGGTGGTGCAGCATAACCTTTTTTGTACTCGGAAGATTGTTATTGCAGGCGGCAAGGTAAACCCGCAGCATCAATCCATGCACGGCCAGCGAAAATATTTTGGCAAAATGTCGTAAAACGTTAGCCTCGAAGGCGTATAAAAAATCTGTCGCCCGTCCCTTAAGGAGCATTTTGATGTCGTATTCCTGGCGTTCCTCGCTACTTTCCCGCTTCGACTGGCTCGATCACGCCTTTTTACCCGCCGGAGAACGGCCCCCGGTAGAGACGATTTACAACCAGCAGCGGCACAGCGCCCGCGTGGTGCCGAGCGCAACGGCGCTACCGGTAAAAAGCGTGGAGGCCGACGGGCTAATCGCCAGCGATAACCGCCCCGTTGCGGTCTACACCGCGGACTGTCTGCCGATCCTGCTGATAGACGCTAATCAACACCAGGCGGCGGCGGTACACGGTGGGCTGAAGGGTATTCTCGGTGGCGTGCTGGCTAATGCCATCCGCCAGCTGTGCCAGAACGGCAGCGCGCCGGGGGACCTGTTTATCGCTATCGGTCCGTCGATTGGCCCCTGCTGCTACGAGCTGGGAAAGGACTTAATTGCTCGCGCGGAGCAGGACGATCCGCACCATCTGGCACCGTTAATGGCGTGGTCTGAGCAGCCGTCGACAAATCCGGCGGCAGTCCGCCCGCAGGCGCAGGGAACGACCGATGGCGTATGGTTTGATTTGCCGCTGTTGGCAAAACGCATCGCGCTGAGGGAGGGGGTTCCGGAGGGGCAAATTGAGCTAAGCGGGATCTGCACCTACTGCATGGCGGAAGAGCAGGCCAGCTACCGGCGCAACACACACCGCCAGCACGGCTACCAGCAGCGTTTTTCGTGGATCCGCGTAAAAAATTAACGCGCGTCGGTAAGCCTCGCAGCACATCCATCCCAGCCGCGGAGTGGTATGCACGCAGTGTGCGGCATGGCTGCCGCACCGCTGGCGATCAGCGCATTTTCACCGAGCGCAGGATCACAAACTTCTGATTGGTGGCGACGGTGGTGCAGTTGCCAAACAGCTTCTTCATTTTGTGGTAGTAATCCAGGTGGCGGTTGCCGACAATGCGCAGTTCGCCGCCGTACTGCAGGCAGCGGCGGGCATCGCGAAACATCTGCCAGGCGATATGATCGGTGACCGCGTTCTGCTGATGGAACGGCGGATTGCACAGTACCGCGTGCAGACGGTCGGACGGATAGCCCGCCAGCACGTTATTCACGCGAAACTCGCAGCGCGCTAAGTCGTCCGGGCAGTTTGACTCCACGTTCAGGCGGCTGGATGCCACTGCCATATAGGACTCATCGACAAAGTGAACCTGCGCCAGCGGGTTCTGCCGCAGCGCCGTCAGGCCAATCACGCCGTTGCCGCAGCCGAGGTCAACGATCTCACCGTCAATATCTTCCGGCAGGTGCTGCATAAAGAAGCGTGCGCCGATATCCAGCCCGCCACGGGCGAATACGTTGGCATGGTTGTGAATCAGGTAATCGGTGCCGTCCAGCGGCCATGTGGCGATCACATCGCTGTCCGCCAGCTTCGGAGCGCTGAACGTGGTGTAAATCAACCGTGCCTTTTTCCATGCCAGCGAGGTGGTGGTTGGACCGAGAATTTTCTCAAACAGCTGTAGCGTGGAAGTATGGATATCCTTCGCCTTGCCGGCGGCGATAATCTGCGTCTGTGGCGTGACGACTTTACGCAGCGCACGCAGCTGCTGCTCTAATAGCGCCAGGGTTTTCGGCACCTTGATCAGCACCCGCGTTGGAGCCGCAGGAAGCGGTGCCAGGCTGTCCAGCAGCTGCACATCACACTCGTCCAGCTCGTTAAGCGCCAGGTTCTGCCGGGTCGCCTGCTGGTTAAGCCAGGAATCGCTGATGCTGTAGACGCCCTCGCCCGCGACCGCGCAGGCCAGTGCCCCAAAGGTGTCATTGAAAATCAGCGTGGGTCCGCCGGTCACTTCATCGCCGATGTGTTTCAGCAGATATTCATCGGCCGAATCCCAGGCCTGCAACGGGCTTTCTTCGCGCATTTGGGGAAAACGATGCAGCGTCAGCATACGGTTGCTTAGTTCAAGTTGGCTCATGGGAACACCTTAGTGGTAAAATTTCCGCGTTTTATCCCCTAAAATGAGCGAACAGTAAACGTTTTTCTTAAAATTACCCGTAATGGATTCCGCGCATCGGATAATACAGCGAAAATTAATCAGAGAGTTATGACAACATTACGCTATCTCAATGGCTATCCTACTGAACTGATTGCCCGCGTGCAGCAGCTGTCCGATCGCGGCCAGCTGGCAACATGGGTAGAGAAGAAGTATCCCGGCCAGCACAGTATTCAGGACGATAAATCGCTTTATCAGTACGTTGGCGGGCTGAAGCAGCGCTATCTGAAAAACGCCCCGGCGCTGTCGAAAGTGATGTTTGATAATAAGCAGAATCCCGTGAAGGGCACGCTGGGCACAAACACCTTTGTTTCCCGCGTGCAGGGCGGCAAGCTGAAAAGTAATAACGAGATCCGCATCGCCACGCTGTTTCGCGACGGGCCGGAAGAGTTTCTCAAAATGATCGTCGTGCACGAGCTGGCGCATCTGAAAGAGAAGGATCACAACAAAGCGTTCTACCAGCTGTGCTGCCATATGGAACCGGACTATCACCAGCTGGAGTTTGATATGCGCATCTGGCTGAACTTCCGCGACCTGAAATAGCCCTGAAGCCAAAAAACTGGCTAATTTTCTGGCCAAAAATAGTGAGTTAACGTGATATTTTCACTGATTTATTAAGCGAAATATTGCGAAGCAGATCAAATAAACATTCCATAAAGCTCCATATCGGAAAATAAATTCTATAAGTTGCATTGACGACTTTACCGATAACATGATCTCTGGAGCTGGCTATGCCTGTATTCATTGTCGCGATAGGAATCGCAATATTACTGATACTAATCATGGCGTTAAAATGGAATACCTTTGTATCGCTGGTCATCGTTTCGTTTCTGGTGGCGCTGTTTCTGGGAATGGACCCGACGCAAATTGCGCTAACGATTGAGAAAGGGATTGGCGCACAGCTGGGCCACCTGGCGCTGGTGTTTGGTTTTGGTGCCATGCTGGGCCGCCTGGTGGCCGATGCCGGAGGCGGCTACCGCATTGCCGCCACGCTGATCGCCGTCTTTGGCAAAAAGAACACTCAGGTGGCCGTGGTGATTGCCTCGTTTACCGTGGGTATCGCGCTGTTCTTCGAAGTGGGTCTGATCCTGCTGCTGCCAATTATTTACGCCATCGCCCGCGAGCTGAAGCTGCCGTTTCTGTATCTTGGCATTCCGATGGCCGCCGCGCTGAACGTCACCCACGGTTTCCTGCCGCCCCACCCTGCCCCCACGGCGATCTCGCTGGCCTACAGCGCCGATATCGGTCACGTGCTGCTGCTCGGTATTGCGGTCGGCATCCCTACCACCATTGTTTGTGGGCCGCTGTTTAATAAGGTGCTTTATCGTCTGGCTCCGGCGGTGTACCAGGGGCAGAGCGACCTCAGCGCCTTCGGCGAGCAGAAAAGCTATCGTCTGGAAGAGACGCCGGGGTTCCTCTCCAGCGTGCTGACTTCGCTGGCACCGGTGCTGTTTATGGCGCTGGCGACGGTGGTCGATCTGCTGTTCCCCGGCAGTGATGCTGCGGCGGTGAAAGCGGTGAAGTTTGTCGGCACACCGGCGATGGCAATGCTGATTTCGCTGATTATCGCCTTCTGGACCATGGGCTTTGCCCGCGGCCGCAGCGCGGAAGAGATTGGCAAAACGCTAACCAGCGCCATTGCGCAAATCTCTATGATGCTGCTGATTATCGGCGGCGGCGGTGCCTTTAAGCAGGTGATCGTTGACGGCGGCGTGGGCGATTATGTCGCCGGGCTGTTTGCCGCCTCCACCCTGTCGCCGCTGATTATCGCCTGGTCGATTGCCGCGATGCTGCGCGTCTGTTTAGGTTCGGCCACCGTTGCAGCATTAACGACCTCCGGCATTGTGGCACCGATGCTGCCGATGTTTCACATCGATCCGGCGCTGATTGTGCTGGCGACGGGCGCAGGCAGCGTGATTGCCTGCCACGTCAACGATGCCGGATTCTGGATGGTGAAAGAGAGCTTCGGCCTGACCATGAAGCAAACCTTCTGTACCTGGACGGTGCTGACCACCGTGCTGTCGGTTTCCGGGCTGATCTTTATTCTGATTGCGGAAAGGCTGTTCTACTGAGGCAGCCGTTCGTCTGAGGAACATGCTGAGGGGATTGTGCTGCAGGCCAACCGGCCTGCAGCGAACGCTGAACATCACGGCAGCGCGTAAGCCACCGGGGTGATCGCATTGCGGTCGAGGTTTTTACTCAACGCTTTCACGGCGGAACGCAGCGGGCACAGCGTACCCACGTCGGTTACCCGGCAGTCCGGCTGACGCCACTCCTCACGCAACAGCGGATGATTGCCATCCACCTGCTGTAAATTGCGCAGGTCGTCCAGGCTCTGCCCCTGGAAGTAGACATGCAGGAAACGCTCTCCGGTTTTGCTGTCACGCCAGCGCTCCAGCACCAGGCTGCTGCCCGGCGGGATATTGCCGCGCGTGTAGCCGGGCAGCGTCCAGCTGAAATCCATCAGCGTGCGCACCATCGCGATGTTGGTGTCATGCGCCACCAGCAGCAGCCAGCGCGTATCCGGCATGTTATCCGTCGGCTTATTTACGCCCTGCTCAACGCCCTGCAGCATGGCGTTAAGCAGAATGGAGCCGCGCTTTTGCGCGGTATAAAGCACGTCGTTGCTGAGATCGTAATTAGCCGTTAACAGCGGCAAAACGGCAGTGATCTGCGCCGATGAGGTGATATTGCCCCAGGCCAGCTGGGCCACCGGCAGGTTTTCATTCCAGCCAAGGCGCAGCGTTTCCACCATATTGGCCAGCACACTCAGGCCATCAACGGAGGCTTTGCCGCTTTTACTCTGTTTAATCTGCCAGGGCTTATCAAAGAAGGCGCAGGACGCATCGTCCCGGCACACCGCCTTTTTCAGCGCCTGAACCGCAGGCTGCAACGCCTGCTGACGGGCCGCCAGATCGCCCGCCGCCTCTTTCACCTTCGCCAGCTGCGTTGCCGGATCGGTGTTGGTCGCCGGGAACGCTTCGGTCTGGAACAGCGGATCGTGGTCACCCTCAACCCGATGAACGGCTACGCCACAGCCGGGAAATGCACCGTCCACCAGCGCAGCGGCGGTTGCCCGGGTGCGCTGTAGCGGGCTGGCCCGCACATACACGTCCTGCGGCTGCGGGCAGCCCGCAGTGAGCAGCCCCAGCTGGCGATAATGTTCGCCCTGCCAGCGCCCTTTGTTCACCACCGCCGCATAGCCGTGGCCGGTCAGCTCGCCGTCGGCGGTATTCCACTGCGTCCAGGGACGGTTGGTTGCGGCCTCAATATCCGTGCGGTTGCCGGGCGTCGGCGGCCGGATGCCGTGGCGGCTAAGCTCCACCACTTTTTCCAGCTCATAGGTGGCCTCCGCATGTGCCTGAGCGGCGCTGAACCACAGCGTTCCGGCGATAAACAGGCGTGCAGCAACCTGATGTCTTTTTGCCATCATTGTGTCTTCCTTCTGTTGAGGTAATTAAGATGAAAACAGGGTGCGGCGCTCGCTGGCGTTGCGTCTTGCCACCATCACGGCGGTGACAAAGCACAACAGCGCAGAGATCAGACCGGCTGCCACCCAGAACTGGGACAACGTGTGGAAATCGTAGAGTTTGGTGCCATTTTCCATCACCGACGTTTTATCGATGATGATGCCCGTCAGGAATTCACCGAATCCGGCCCCGGCGTAGCTGACAATGCCGATGGTTCCGAGCGCCGCCCCGGCCGCTTTCCGCGAGGAGATATCCACCGCCAGCAGGCCACCGAGGAAACAGGTCAGTGCGCCGATAGTCGCGCCGAAGATAATCATCGACAGAATATCGGTGTAGTAATTGCGCGGCAGCCACAGCATCAGCGCGAATCCGGCAGTATTCAGCAGGCTGATAAATCCGGCCATAATACTGCGATTGCGCGAGAAGAAGCGGTCGGAGAGCATGCCCGCCACGATGGTGCCAACAATCCCGGCAACGGCATTCACGCCGATAATCGCCGAGGCTTCAACCGTGCTGTAGCCCTTCCCCTGCTGCAAAAAGAAGATGCCCCACGAATTTACGCCATAGCGGTCGATGTACATAAACGCCGAGGCCAGCGCCAGCGTCCACAGCGCCGGGTTGCGCAGCGCCATCAGCTGATTGCTAAACACCGATCCTTTGGCCTCTTCTTCTTCCTGCGGTTCGTTGCTGATGTCATGAATCGACGGGAAGCCGCTGCTCTGCGGTGAGTCGCGCATAAACAGCAGCATCAGCACCACGCCCGCCGCGCCCAGCGCTGCGGTGGAGAGATAGCCCATATGCCAGCCGTAGCCCGCAATCACCGCCGCGATCACGATGTAGGTCAGCGCCTCGCCGATGTTATGCGCCGTCGACCAGATGGAATAGAAGGTGCCGCGCTCTTTGGTGCCGTACCAGCGCGCAAGGGAAACCGCACATGGCCCCACCCCCATCGACTGCGCCCAGCCGTTGATGCCCCAGAAAATGGCCAGCATCATCGCGTTGGTGGTCATCCCCATCATCAGGTTCATCCCCGCACTGAGCAGCAGCCCAAGACTCATAAAGCGCACCACGTTGGCGTGATCGGCCAAAAACCCGTTAACCAGTTTGCCGATGGCGTAGCTGAAAAACAGCGCCGAGCCGATCATCCCCAGCTCCGAGGGCGAAATACCCAGCTCCACCAGCGCGGTTTTCGCCACGGTGAACGAGAGCCGACAGACGTAAAACGTTACGTAGGCCAGCGTCATCGCCAGAAACGTTTGCCAGCGCACGCTGCGGAAGCGCTGTTCATTGAATACGGCGGTAGTTTTCGCCGGGCTGGCCCGGAAAAAACGGATTAATCCAGACATCATCTTGTCTCCGTAGGGCGGAGGCGGTGCTGATTGATTTTGTCTTCGTCCCTGAAGGCTGTTTCCGTGTTATGTAGAGTACGCAATCAGATGCCAGACCCGTGCAGGTTAGTTTAAGGGTTGAACAACCCATTGTTTTAATTGTGGATAGAGCGTTTTACTGGCCAGCAGCACCGGATTGCCTTGCGCAATGCCGTCCGCCGCCAGGTAATCGTTGGTGGCCCCGCCCGCTTCGCGCATCAGCACGATCCCCGGCAGCCCATCCCACGGATTCATATGCGGTTCGTAATAGCCAATCAGGCGACCGGCGGCGGCCCAGGCGCTCATCAGCGCGCCGGAACCGTTGCGGACAAACATGCCGCCGTGCTGCAACAGCTGGTCGAGAAACGGCAGGAAATCGGCCGCCGTCACGCGGTGCGAGGTCCCCACGCCCATCACGCCACCGGCAACCGTTTCTGCCAAATGCGGCGCGATTCTCCGATCGTTGAGCCATGCCCCTTCCCCTTTTAGGGCATGGAAGAGCTCCTGGTGATTGGGGTCATACACCACGCCAATCACCGGTTCACCGTCAACCACCACCGCCAGCGACAGGCACCAGGTGTGCAGGCCGTTGAGGAAACAGCTGGTGCCATCGATCGGATCGACGACCCACAGTACGCGCTGGTGTGCATCGGACGTGCCGCTCTCCTCGCCCAGAAATCCGTCTTCCGGGAACGCCTCTGCGATGCGTGATTTGACAAAGGACTCCACCTCGCGGTCGGCCAGGCTAACCACATCCTGCGCATCGCAGCCCTTGTGTTCGACCCGCAGGCTGTCGCGCTGCTGATAGAAGCCATAAGCCAGTTTTCCCCCGGACTCAGCAAGACTGCAGGCGAAGCGATAGCGCGCCAAAAGCGAATCATTTTCTCGGGTTGTCATAACATCTCCTGAGAATGCACACGTGTGCATTTGTTAACAAAAAATAAGCCCCGTAGGGCGAAAGAGAGTGTGACGGCAGTTCACAGAATAATCTGTGAGCTACCGCATAAAATTAATTTTTCATTACGCGCTCTGGCGAATGATTAATTTCACCGGCACGGCGCGATGGCGGGAAGGAAGATCGAACTGGGCAATACGGGTCATCAAAAGATCCACCGCCTGCTGCGCCAGACCTTCAGTATCCTGTTGAATAGTCGTCAAATGATAGGGGTCCCAGTCCGCCTGGGGAATATCATCAAAGCCCATGACGGCGGGAAGCGGATCGTCGCCGTTGAGCGTTCGCAGACCGTCGATCGCGCCTAATGCCAGCATATCCGTGGCGCAAAGCAGCACCTGGCAGGAACGTAATTCAAGCGCTGCTGCCTTGCCAGCCGCATAGCCGCCGCCGGGGATAAACCGCGTGGCAATAGTCAGGTCCGGCGCGCAGGCCAGCAGCGCCTGATAGCGATCTTCCGTACTGAAATTACGCCGCTCTTCGCCGATAAACCCAACGTGTTTCCAGCCGCGCTGGCGGCAGTAATCCGCCATCAGCTGCATACCCTGAGCGTTATCGCTGGCGACACGATCGCAGCCTGCCAGATCGGCATCCCGGTTGATTAAGGTCACCGGGATCTTACGCTCCAGATACTCTTCGGCCAGCGACAGCGGCGGCGCGCCGGAGGTGATAATCACCCCGGCCACGTGGTAGCTGAGCAGCTGTTTTAGTGAGGGAGCCAGCTGTTCCGGATCGTCGGCATTCATCAGCAGCGGCATAAAACCGTGCAGCGCCAGCTGATGAACCAGAGGCGACAGCAGCTTGCTGCGGAAGGGGTTATCGAAACCGGCGGTGACGATGCCGATAAAGTTGCTGCTGCCGGTGATCATCGTGCGGGCGATGATATTGACCTGGTAACCCAGCGTTTCCGCTGCGGCGAGGACTTTTTTCCGCGTTTTTTCCGCCACGGAGGCACCCGGGGTAAACGTGCGGGAAACCGCAGAACGTGATACCCCTGCCAGGCGGGCGACATCTTCGGCATTGACCCAGTTTTTTTTCTTCTCGCTCATGCTCACTCTGCGCGGGTTACGGTGTGCGTGAGCCTATGTTAACCTCCCCGCACCGATCCGCGCCACACCACATCGGCCTGATAGACCAGACTGTCGTGCTGCTGCTCACTTTGCGGGGTAAAGCCGTTTTCCGCCTGCTCGGTCTGGATCAGCCACTGCACCGCGTCGCGGGCAAAGCGCTCTACCGGCTGGGCAAAAGTGGTCAGATTGAAGGATGACCACCCGGCCTGCACGATATTATCGAATCCTATCAGGCAGATATCCTCCGGCACGCTGACCGCAAAGCGGTGCCGTGCTTCATCCATAAAGCCGCAGGCCACCAGGTCGGTGACGCAAAATACCGCATCCGGGCGCTGCTGGCGGGTCAGCAGGCGGTGCGCCAGAATCTGACCGCTTTCATAGGATGTGGAACCAAAACGCTCAACGGTGACCGCTAATCCGGCCTGCTCCGCCACCGCGACAAACGCGGCTTCGCGCTTCATCAGGCTGGGCGTTCCGGCCAGCGAGTTGGCAAACGCCAGATGCCGACAGCCCGCGCGCTGAAAGGCCATCACCGCTGTTTCGGCCGCCGATTGTGCATCCAGATTAATACTCAGCGATCCGGGCAGCGACTCATCGCGGTTAATCAGAATAATGCGCTGTCCGTGCTTATAGCACTGGCGGGTGATGGCGCGGTCCGGCATGCCGGAAAGGATAATCGAGGCGTCGGCGCGGAAATTAATCGCCTGCTGCAGCGCCGCCGAGACGCTGTTGTCCGAGCGGTCGGTGTTGATAAGCATCGCCACTTTCCCCGCCTCCTGCAAAAACTGGGTCAGCCAGCGCACCAGCATCGCGCGGTAGGGGGTAGCGATTTCAGACACCACCAGGCAGACAATCCCGCTGCGGTTGCGCACCAGCCCACGCGCCAGATGATTGACGTGATAGCCCAGTTCCTCTGCCGCTTTCATCACCCGCGCACGGGTCGTTTCCGACACGCTGGCCCCCGGCGTATAGGTCCGCGACACCGCAGAACGCGAAACCCCCGCACGGTCGGCCACGTCCTGCGCACTCACCACCGCTTTCTCATTTTGCATGCTGCTCTCCATCAAAATCCCGGCTGAGATTGAGTCTGCCTCAGATTGCAAAGCTGTGCAAACTGACCGATATCACAATTGTTATATTTTTGTGACAAGGGCTGCTAATTCAGCTGCAAGCCATTTGACAGTTTATTTCTTGTTCATTATTACTTTGCACACACGTGCAAAAACAGGTGCCAGTGAAGCACCAACCCTACAAACCAAGGAGATCATCATGCGATATACCTCAATGGCCATCGCGCTATCCCTCTGTTGCACTGCTTTACCGTTTGCCGCCTCGGCGGCGGGCAATCTGAATATGGTCTGCTCGGCGGATGTGGTGGTGTGCGAGCATATGACGCGTATTTTTAGCCAGTCTCATCCCGATATTAAAGTCAGCATGGTCCGCCTGTCGGCGGGCGAGGCCTATGCGCGGCTGCGCAGCGAGGCGCGCAATCCGCGCACCGATATCTGGTGGGCGGGCACCGGCGATCCGCATATGCAGGCGGCGGATGAAGGGCTGACCCAGGTGTATAAATCACCGCTGCTGACCGAACAGCAGGACTGGGCGCAGAAGCAGGCTGAAAACTCCGGCTATCGCACGGTCGGCATCTACGCCGGAGCGCTCGGCTGGGGTTACAACACCAAACTGCTGGCCGACAAAAAACTGAAGGAGCCGACCTGCTGGGCCGACCTGCTGGGCCGATCTGCTCGATCCGGGCTTTAAGGGTGAGATCCAAATCGCCAACCCGAACTCCTCCGGCACCGCCTACAACACCCTGGCCACGCTGGTGCAGATCATGGGCGAAGATAAAGCCTTCGATTATCTGAAAAAGCTCAACGCCAATGTTTCCCAGTACACCAAGTCCGGTTCCGCACCGGTGAAATCCGCCGCGCGCGGGGAAACCACGGTCGGTATCGTGTTTATGCACGATGCCGTGGCGATGCAGGTGGATGGCTTCCCGATCAAGACCGTTGCACCGTGTGAAGGCACCGGCTACGAAATTGGCTCAATGTCGATCGTCAAAGGCGCGCGTAACCTCGCCAACGCCAAAGTCTGGTACGACTGGGCGCTGAGCGCGGAAGCTCAGTCACATATGAAAGAGGCCAAATCCTTCCAGCTGCCGTCCAACCGCAACGCCGAGATTTCCGAATATGCGCCGCGCTTTGAGAACATCAAGCTGATCGACTACGACTTCAAAACCTACGGCGATTCCGCCAAACGCAAAGCGCTGCTGAGCCGCTGGGACAAAGAGATCGGTGCCAGCGCGCAGTAATCCCCGCCGTTTTGTGATGCTGATACGCGGTGGCTTCGGCCTGATGTCCGCTTCAGCCTGGTTTTCAGGTCGAGGTATGTCATGAATGCAAATAATCGTCGTCTGACCGGCGCGCTGATAATGGGCGCGGCGGCTTTGCTGCTGCTGCCGTGGTACAGCCTTGAGGCCGGTTTCTTTGACGGCGGCTGGCTGATAAGCCTGTGGAGCGATGCCGCGACGGCCCCGGCGCTCTGGCAGCTGGGCGAACATCCGTGGCTGGCAATAGCGGTGGCGCTGTTCGCGCTGTGCGGCGGCTGCGGCCTGTTGCCGTCGGGCGCACGCAGCCGGTTGCTGCTGCTGTTCAGCGCCCTCAGCGTGCTGTTTTTAATCATTGAAGGCCATGCGATTGGCTACAGCGGCTGGAGCTGGCTGTGGCTGGAAAACCGTTTTGGCGTGCTGGAATCAGGCCAACCGGCGATGGGTGCCGGTGCGCTGCTGCTGCTGGCCACCTTTCTGCTGCTGTTCTCCTTCGCGTTGGCCGAACGCGGTGTGATGAAGGGCGATGCTTTTGTGGTGGCTTCGCTGGTGTTGCTGACGGCGCTGGTCAGCATCTTTGTGCTTTATCCTGTGCTGAGCATGTTCGTGGTGTCGGTGCAGGATGTGGACGGCAGCTTCCAGCCCGCGGGCTTAATCAGCAATATTCAGGACCCGGCCATCTGGAGCCTCTCCTGCTTAAACGGCGGCACCTGCGGCACGGCCTGGCGCACGCTGTGGCTGGCGCTAATGACCGCAACGGGATCGACGCTGCTGGGGCTGGCGTTTGCCCTTGCCGCCACGCGCACCCCGCTGCCGTGCAAAAAAGCGCTGCGCATGCTGACCATCCTGCCGATCATTACCCCGCCGTTTGTGATCGGCCTGGCGCTGATCCTGCTGTTTGGCCGCTCCGGCGTGGTAACCGAGCATCTGGCGGCGCTGTTTGGCATCGAGCCGGGCCGCTGGCTGTATGGTTTAACCGGCATCTGGATTGCTCAGGTGCTGTCGTTTACACCAATAGCCTTCCTGGTGCTGATTGGCGTGGTAGAGGGCGTTAGTCCTTCGCTGGAGGAAGCTTCGCAGACGCTGCGCGCCAACCGCTGGCGCACCTTCAGCCGCGTGTCGCTACCGCTGATGGCCCCCGGGCTGGCTAACGCCTTCCTGATTAGCTTTATCGAAAGTATGGCCGACTTCGGCAACCCGATGGTGCTCGGCGGCAGCCACGGCGTGCTGTCTACCGAGATCTTCTTCTCGGTGGTCGGGGCGCAAAACGATCCGAGCCGCGCTGCGGTGCTGGCGATGATCCTGCTGTGCTTTACTCTGGCGGCGTTTATCCTGCAGCGGCTGTGGCTGGGCGGCAAGAACTTCGCCACGGTCACCGGTAAAGGCGACGGCGGCCAGCACGGCCAGCTGCCTCGCGCGCTGCGTTTTGGCGTGTACGGCATGGTGATCCCGTGGGGCCTGTTCACCCTGGTGATCTACGGCATGATTGTGGTGGGCGGCTTTGTGCAGTCGTGGGGGCTGGACAGTTCCCTGACCATCAATCACTACGTCCGTGCCTTCGGCATCAGCTTTAGCGAGGGGCATCTGCTATGGAGCGGTGTGGCGTGGAACTCGTTCTGGACCACGCTGGAGATCGCACTGATCGCCGCGCCGCTGACGGCGATCGTCGGGCTGCTCACCGCCTGGCTGATCGTGCGGCAGAAGTTTGCCGGTCGCCAGACCTTTGAGTTCCTGCTGATGCTCAGCTTCGCCATTCCCGGCACGGTAATCGGCGTCAGCTACGTGATGGCCTACAACCTGCCGCCGCTGGAGATTACCGGTACCGCGCTGATTCTGGTGGCCTGCTTTGTCTTCCGTAATATGCCGGTGGGCGTTCGCGGCGGCATCGCAGCAATGAGCCAGCTGGATAAAAGCCTGGATGAAGCCTCTCTGACTCTCGGCGCTAACAGCTTCCGCACGCTGCGTAAGGTGGTGCTGCCGCTGCTGAAACCGGCGATCAGCGCCGCACTGGTGTATGCCTTTGTGCGGGCGATCACCTCGATCAGCGCGGTGATCTTCCTTGTGAGCGCGCAGTACAACATGGCGACGTCCTACATCGTCGGACTGGTAGAAAACGGCGAATACGGCGTGGCGATCGCCTACTCCACGGTGTTGATCGTGGTGATGCTGCTGATTATCGGCGTATTCCAGTGGCTGGTCGGGGAACGGCGGCTGCGCCGCGTCACTCGCCCGGTAGATGTGTCTGCACCGCCCGCTTCCACCTCTTTAACCCAGGAGAATGCCGTATGACAACCCTGAATGCCGGTTCCGTGGTGTTTGAGCACGTTTCAAAACGCTTCGCGGGCTTTAACGCCCTGCCCGACCTGTCGCTGACGGTGGAGCCGGGTACGCTGGTCACGCTGCTTGGCCCATCCGGCTGCGGTAAAACCACCACGCTGCGGCTGCTGGCCGGGCTGGAGCACCCGACATCCGGGCGCATTCTGATTGGCGGTAAAGACGTCACTCACCTGCCGGCCAACGAACGCGATGTGGCGATGGTGTTTCAGTCCTACGCGCTGTTTCCGCATATGAGCGCGCTCGATAATATTATGTACGGCCTGCAATCCTCCGGCATCAGCAAGCGCGAATCGCAGGACCGCGCGCGGGAGGGGCTGAAGCTGGTGGGGTTAGAGAACCAGGGCCAGCGCCTGCCGTCCGAACTTTCCGGCGGCCAGCAGCAGCGTATCGCCGTGGCGCGCGCGCTGGTACTGGAACCGCAGGTGCTGCTGCTGGATGAGCCGCTGTCCAATCTTGATGAGCGCCTGCGCCGCCGCGTGCGTACCGACATCCGCGATCTGCAACAGCGGCTCGGCTTCACTGCGGTGTATGTCACCCACGATCAGGAAGAAGCGCTGGCGGTATCCGATAAGATTATCGTGATGAAAGAAGGCAATATCGCCCAGCAGGGCGCACCTGAAAGCCTCTATCGCGCGCCGAATTCGGTGTTTATCGCCGACTTTATGGGCGAGGCCAATATTCTGCCGTGCGAAGTGGAACAGATTGAGGGCGCAGAGGCGCTGGTACGGCTTGGCAACCAGCGCTATCGCGTGCGCGGCAACGGTGTGAAAACCGGCGCGGCTCAGCTCTCCGTCAGGCCGCAGTTCATTACCCTGCGCGATGATGGCGTTGGTGCGCTGCCGGGGGAAGTGACGCACAGCACCTGGCTGGGCGATCACATTGAATATGAGGTGGCAACCGAGCTGGGGCCGCTGTTTATTGTCGATGCGCAGATGGAACAGCAGCGGCCGCTGGCCTCACGCGTGGAGATTGATTTTAAACCGCAGGGCCTGGCCCTGATTGCTGGCTAATTTAAGGATAGATAATGAGTGAATCAGTAAACCATGATGCACTGCTGGCGCGGCTGGCGCTGGCGGAAAAAGTGGCGCGTGCCGGGGGAGAAAAGGCGCTGGCGTATTTCCATCAGCGCGACAGCCTGGTGGTGGAAACCAAACATGATTTGCAGGACGTGGTGTCCAAAGCGGATCGCGAAGTTGAGCAGATGATCGACCAGCAGATCCGCGCTCAGTACCCGGACGACGGTTTTCTGGGGGAAGAGTATGGCCTTCAGGCGGGGTCGTCGGGCTATACCTGGGTGGTCGATCCGATTGACGGCACCAGCCCGTTCCTCAACGGCATGCCCAACTGGTGCGTGTCGGTGGCGGTATTGCAGGACGGCGTACCGGTGATTGGGGTGATTTATGCCCCTTACTATCAGGAGTGCTACGTCGCCGCGCTGGGCCACGGGGCTACGCTGAACGGCAAGCGGTTACAGGTTGATCCTGCCCGCACGCTGCAAAACCACGTCACCGGATTTGGTGCCAACAGCTACGTCAGCCCGGATGAGGTGGGGAAAATTCTGGCCTCGCTGCTGGATGCGGGCGGCAACTTTATCCGCATCGGTTCCGGCGCGCTGATGCTGGCCTGGGTGGCCGCGGGCCGCGTGGTGGGCTACTACGAACCTTATATGCACGCCTGGGACTGCCTGGCCGGTTATTGCCTGGTAAAAGAGGCGGGCGGCTGGTATCACCCGTTTAATACCGAAGGCGATCGCCTGCTGAAAGGCGCGCAGGTGCTGGCGGTAGCCCCGGGTGCGGAAGCGGATCTGCGGCGCATTGCCGGGCTGTAGCTCCGGGCGCAGCGCGGACCTGAAGCGCATTGCCAGACCGTAACGCAGGCGAAAAACCAGCAAGCAACGGACTCTACACCCACTTAGTACAGACCAAACGCCTTACCTGCCTCCGGCGGGTAAGGCCCCTCCTTAGCTATTGTTATGCTGACGAAACTCCTGGTCAGCCACACAGCAGATACCCTCAGTTCACCCATGTTCTCAATGCTGCATGACGAATGTTTTCCGCCTGGCTTTTATCAGATAAAGTCCTTTGCCTTCTGGATCAGGCTGGTTTTGGTCAGCGCACCAACGTATTTGCGCTCCTGCGGATTATTCAGCACCGGCAGGCGCTCCAGCGTGATGCGGGCAAACGCCTCCCAGCCTTCCCGAATGGTCTGGTTTTCAAAGATGGTCGGGAAGCTGGAATCCATCACGCAGCTCACCGGCGAGGTCAGAGTGATCTCCTTATCCAGCACCTTGTGCGAGATATCGTGAATCGAAACGGCGCCGAGGAAGGTGCCTTTGTGGTCGATGACGTAAACAAAGCGCTCGCGCTTTAGCGAACTGACCGCCAGCGCTTTACCCACCGAATCCTCCGGCGTCAGCGCCGCGCCGGAGACGATAAACTGCGAGATAATGCCGTTATCAAAATCGAACTTGGCATCAGAACGGCTGAAGTGGCTGTTGACCACCGAATAGGTGCTGCCCGACTGCAGGCGATAGGCCAGCATCGACGCCAGCACGCAGGCGATCATAGTGGGGAACAGCAGGCTGCTGTTGAGCGTCATTTCCAGCACCATCAGCATCGCCATCAGCGGTGCCTGGCTTACCGAGGACAGCACAGCGCCCATGCCGACGGCGGCAAACACTTCGGCGTTGCTGACCGGCACGCCCGCCATGATGGCCACCAGCGCCACCAGCTGCCCCATCAGCGCGCCAATCAGCAGCGCCGGGGTAAACAGACCGCCTACCGCACTGGAGCCGACCGAGATCGCCGTTGCCAACATTTTTAGCAGCAGCAGGGCCGCCAGCATCGGCAGCAGGAAGCTGCCCGCCATAATGCGCACGATCACTTCATAGCCGTTGCCGAGGATTTGCGTGCTGCCGATCGCCAGCGCGCCCACCAGCACGCCGCCCAGCCCCAGCCGCAGCGGCAGGCTGCCGATACGGCCGAACTGTCGCTTGCTCTGACCAATCAGCCAGATCATCGCCCAGCCAAACAGCCCGGCCAGCAGACCAATCCCCACCGTCAGCAGGATGCTTTCCGGCGTCAGCTCAAACTGCGCGTGGGAAAAGGGATAAATCGCCGAACGATAGCCAAGTGACCACATGGTCAGCACCGCAACGCCGGAGGAGATTATCAGCGGGATCAGCCGCTGCATGGCCGAAATGCCGAAGGCGATTTCCGCCACAAAGATCGCCGACGCCAGCGGCGCATGATAAACCGACGACAGACCGGCGGCAGCGGCCATCGCTACCACGTCGCTGTTTTTCAGCGGCAGGGATTTAAACAGCCAGCGCCCCATCAGGCTGCCGCTCAGCGCAGATAACTGCACCATCGGCCCTTCCCGGCCGATGGAGGCACCGCTGCTGATACTGGCCAGCGAGGAGAGGCCACGAAACAGCGAGGTGCGGGTTGGCACGCTATCCAGCCGGGCGTTGATCACGTCCAGATAGTCGGTGCGAATAGTATCCTTTTGTTCTAATGCCGTGGCGTAGCGCAGAAAAAATCCGGCAATCAGCCCGCCGACGCCGACGATTAGCGGCCAAAAATACCAGGGGTAAATGTGCATAGCTTCGGTGATGTCCTGCTCCCCACTGAACACCAGCCCGTCGATCAGCTCGATCAGTTTACGAAAACCCAACGTGACCAGCGACGCCACCAGCCCGACCGGGATCGCCACCAGAATGCTGGTCCAGTTAAGTGCATGTTTAGTGCCAATCGACATCTTTTTACCCCGAAATTCTTTTCTCTATCGTGCGAGAGCCGCTGCGAAAAATCAAATCGTGACCGCTGCGGCGACAGGGCGTTTTTAGCCATTGCGCCAGCGTCATCGCATGTTAATCTGCTTTTTCCCTTTTTGGCCGCTATCGCCCCGGTGCGCCCGGCCATCCCAGAGAACGGACTATACTATGATTCGCTTTGCCGTCGTTGGAACCAACTGGATCACCCGTCAGTTTGTCGATGCCGCTCATGAAACGGGTAAATTTAAGCTGACCGCGGTTTACTCCCGCACGCTGGAACAGGCACAGACTTTCGCCAACGATTACCCGGTGGAACAACTTTTTGACTCGCTGGAAGCGATGGCCCAGTCCGATCTGATCGATGCCGTTTATATTGCCAGCCCGAACGCCCTGCACTGCCCGCAGTCGCTGCTGTTCCTGCGCCATCGCAAGCACGTCATCTGCGAAAAACCGCTGGCGTCAAACCTGCGTGAAGTGGAAGAGATGATCGCCTGCGCGCGGGAACATCAGGTGGTGCTGTTCGAGGCGTTCAAAACCGCCAGCCTGCCGAACTTCCAGGTTTTACAGCAGTCGCTGCCGAAGATCGGCGTGCTGCGTAAGGCGCTGATTAACTACTGCCAGTACTCATCCCGCTACCAGCGCTACCTTGACGGTGAAAACCCGAATACCTTTAATCCGCGCTGGTCCAACGGCTCGATTATGGATATTGGCTACTACTGCCTGGGCACCGCGGTCAGCCTGTGGGGTGAGCCGCAGAAGGTCACCGCCAGCGCCACGCTGCTGGAAAGCGGCGTGGATGGTGCAGGCACCGTGCTGCTGGACTACGGCAGCTTTGACGTGACCGTGCAGCATTCCAAAATCAGCCAGTCCGTGCTGCCGAGCGAGATCCAGGGGGAGGCCGGTTCGCTGGTCGTCGAGCACGTTTCTGAATGCCAGAACGTCAGTTTCGTGGCGCGCGGCGCGAAGCCGCAGGACCTCACTCAGCCGCAGCATATCAATACCATGCTGTATGAGGCGGAAACCTTTGCGCGCCTGATAGAAACCAATGAGATTAATCACCCCGGCCTGAACTACTCGTTAAGCGTGGCGCGGCTGCTGACGGAAATCCGCCGCCAGACCGGCGTGGTATTCCCGGCCGATACTCAGGAACCCGCTTCAGACCGCTAATCTTCCCGATCGCGTAATGCTGCGGGCCTCTCCTGCCGCAGCACTGCTTTATGCCGACCGATAGCGGCTAATTCCGAATTTTCGCTTCCCCTGACAGAACATTTCCTTATACTTCCCTGCGCAAACACACATAAGCCGCCGCAATGTAGTGCCGTGCGGCAGAACTATAGATAACGACAGTGATTTAAAATTATGAGTAGAGAAAACAGCGGGCGCGGAGTCATCCAGCGCCTGATGCAGGGAAGCCTGGTAACACAAATCATGATCGGACTGCTGGCGGGTATCGCGCTGGCCTGGTTCTCAAAAAGTAATGCTCTGGCCGTTGGCCTGCTGGGCGAGCTGTTCGTTAGCGCCCTGAAAGCCGTTGCGCCTGTTCTGGTTCTGGTGCTGGTGATTGCATCTATCGCCAGCCATCAGCAGGGGCAGAAAACCAATATTCGCCCGATCGTGATGCTGTATCTGCTCAGCACCTTCTGCGCCGCCGTGGTGGCAGTGATCGCCAGCCACCTGCTGCCGCAGAGCCTGACGCTGCGCGCGGCGAGTACCGAAATCACCCCGCCTTCCGGCATTCTGGAAGTGCTCGACGGCCTGCTGATGAGCATGGTGGCCAACCCGATTGAAGCGCTGATGAAAGCCAACTACATCGGCATTCTGGTATGGGGTATCGGCCTGGGCCTGGCGTTCCGCCACAGCAGCGCCACCACCCGCGCCTTCCTCAGCGATGCATCTGATGCCGTGACCCGCCTGGTGCGCGTAGTGATCCGCTTTGCGCCGATCGGTATCTTCGGCCTGGTCGGTTCGATTCTGGCCTCAACCGGCTTTGAAGCGCTGTGGGATTACGCACATCTGCTGGGCCTGCTGCTGGGCTGTATGCTGCTGATGGCGCTGGTATTTAACCCGATTCTGGTGTGGTGGCAGATCCGCCGCAACCCGTATCCGCTGGTGTTTACCTGCCTGCGTGAAAGCGGCGTGACCGCCTTCTTTACCCGCAGCTCGGCGGCGAATATCCCGGTGAATATGGCGCTGGCGAAAAAACTGAATCTGGATGAAGACACCTACTCCGTCTCGATCCCGATCGGGGCCAATATCAGTATGGCTGGGGCATCAATTACCATTACCGTGCTGACGCTGGCGGCGGTGAATACGCTGGGGATTCATGTCGATGTCGGCACGGCCATTCTGCTGAGCCTGGTGGCGTCGATCTGCGCCTGCGGTGCATCCGGTGTGGCCGGTGGCTCGCTGCTGCTGATCCCGGTGGCCTGTAATATGTTCGGTATTCCGAATGAGGTTGCGATGCAGGTGGTGGCGGTCGGCTTTATTATCGGCGTGCTGCAGGATTCTGCGGAAACCGCGCTGAACTCATCGGCGGATATTCTGTTTACCGCAGCGGCCTGTATGGCGGAAGATCGCCGCGCTGGCGTGGTGAAGTCGCAAACGCAAGAGTAATCCCGACCGGCCTGGTTTCCCTCTCTGTGGGAAACCAGGCTTTTTTTATTACAATGTGACCCCACTTTTAAAGATTGCCAGCTCGCGGAACTCATTCACTTCATTGCGCGCCGGTCGCCCGTTAGCAATCTCAACGATGGTATCCACAAAGCTCGCCAGCAGTTCCGGCATTTCGGTACCGTGAATCAGCTGACCGGCATCGAAGTCGATCCAGTGCGGCTTCTTCTTCGCCAGCTCGCTGTTAGTAGCCAGTTTGACCGTCGGCACAAATCCGCCGTACGGCGTGCCGCGCCCGGTACTGAACAGCACCATATGGCAGCCCGCACCGGCCAGCGCGCTGGTCGCCACCGCATCGTTACCCGGTGCGCTCAGCAGGTTCAGGCCCGGCTCCTTCAGCCGCTCGCCGTACTTCAGCACGTCCACCACCTGGCTCTGCCCGGCTTTTTGCGTGCAGCCCAGCGACTTCTCTTCCAGCGTGGTGATACCGCCCGCTTTGTTGCCCGGTGACGGGTTTTCATAGATCGGCTGGTTGTGGGCGATAAAGTATTTCTTAAAGTCGTTGACCATGCTGACGGTTTTGTCGAAGGTCGCTTCATCGCGGCAGCGGCTCATCAGAATACGTTCCGCACCAAACATTTCCGGCACCTCGGTCAGCACCGTGGTGCCGCCGTTGGCGATCATCTGGTCCGAGAAGCGGCCCAGCAGCGGGTTGGCGGTGATGCCGGACAGGCCGTCCGATCCGCCGCACTCCAGGCCGAACTTCAGCTCGCTGAGTTTGCCCGGCTGGCGCTCGTCGTGCCGCATCATTTCGTACAGCGCGTGCAGCTGCTCCAGCCCCGCTTCCACTTCATCATCCTGCTGCTGGCAAATCATGTAGCGCACGCGGCTGTCGTCATACGCGCCCAGCGTCTGGCGGAACTCATCCACCTGGTTATTTTCGCAGCCGAGGCCGATCACCAGCACCGCACCGGCGTTCGGATGGCGCACCATGTTTTGCAGCATGGTTCGGGTGTTTTCATGGTCCTGCCCCAGCTGTGAACAACCAAAGGTATGGCTGAACAGATGCACGCCGTCGATGCCTTCCGCCTGGTTGGTCTCCTTCAGGAAGCGCTGCAGGATCTGCCGGGCGATACCGTTGACGCAGCCAACCGTTGGCAGTATCCACAGCTCGTTGCGGATGCCGACATCACCATTATCACGGCGGAAGATCTGCACTTCGCGGTCCGCAGCCTGCGGCGGCACGGTAGCGAAGTCGGGCAGATATTCATATTCATCCAGATCGCTCAAATTCGTACGCGCGTTCTGTGAGTGGATGATTTCGCCGGGCGCAACGGGGCGAGTAGCGTGCCCGATCGGCAGGCCATACTTCATCACCAGATCGCCGGTTTCCAGCGGCTGAAGGGCAAATTTGTGCCCGCGCCCCACCGGCTGGGCCAGCACAACGGAATGCTGGCCGATAGTGACCTGCTCACCCTCTTCCAGGTCGCGCAGCGCGACGGCAACATTATCCAGATCGTGAATTTTTATCAGACTTTGCATCGCGAATACCTTACTTAATCTGCGCCAGCGCGGCGCGCATACCAACGGTAATAATCTGCTCCAGCTGAGCGGTCACGCTCGCCGTCAGGCCCGGAAGACGGTTCAGATCCTGCCCCCAGTGGGCTGCATCGGACAGCACGTCGTTGACCAGCTGGCCGAGGGGAATGTCGTGAGCCTCCGCCAGCTGCCACAGCGTAGTGAAGCGCTCCAGCCAGTGGGCGTCGTCCTGTAGCGCGTAGCGGGTACCGCTGCGCTCGCCGCGGTAGTACGCCAGCAGGGCTGCAAAGGCAAAGCTCAGGCGCGGAGACGGAGCGCCCTGCTGTTCAACCTGCGTCAGCAGCGCCGGCAGCAATCGGGTGCGGAACTTCGTCATGCCGTTTAACGCAATCGCGCTGAGCTGATGGCGGATAAACGGGTTACGGAAACGGTTGAGTACCGCATCGGCGAAGGTATTCAGCTCTTCCGGGGACTGCTCCAGCGTTGGGATAATCTCCTGGCGCAGCGTGGCATCAATAAAGGCGGCCACCTCCGCGTCGTCCATCGCTTCACCGACGGTATCCAGCCCGGCGAGAAACGCGACCGGCACCATCGCAGTGTGTGCACCGTTGAGGATCGCCACTTTGCGCGCCTTATACGGGGCGATATCGTCAACCATGCGAATATTCAGCGGCAGCTGGTCCAGGTGCAATGCCTGGGCCACCCATTCCGGCCCTTCAATAATCAGCTGGTAGTAAACTTCACCCGCCACCAGATAGTCGTCGCGATAGCCCAGCTCAGCGTGCAGATCGGCAGCATTATCGGGGTAGCCGGTCACGATGCGGTCTACCAGCGTCGAGCAGAAGATGTTGCTCTGCTCGACCCACTGAGCAAACGCCGTCGGCAGCTGCCATTCGCGGGCCAGCTGTAGCACCAGCTCACGCAGCGCGGCACCGTTATCGTCAATCAGTTCGCAGGGCAGGATCACCCAGCCTTTATCCGCCGCGCCATCAAAATGCTGCCAGCGCTCCAGCAGCAGCCGCGTCAGTTTGGCCGGGAAGCTGATCGGGGGAGCGCTGTCCCGCGTGTCGGCAGCATCCAGGCTGATGCCCGCTTCAGTGGTATTGGAGAAGACAAATTTCATCTCCGGGTTACGCGCCAGCGCCAGGAATCCTTCGTAATCTTCTACGGGATGAATCTCGCGATTAACCGAGCGGATCAGCCGGCTTTCGCTGACCACTTTCCCTTCATCGTTAATACCGCGGATCAGCGTGGTATACAGCCCCTGCTGGCTGTTCAGGCTGCGCTTAGCCGCACTGTTACGCGGCCTGACCACCACCACGCCAGCATCAAGTCCGGTATGCTCGTTTAACAGATCTAACTGCCAGTCGATAAAGGCGCGAAGAAAATTGCCCTCACCAAACTGGATTACGCGTTCGGCATCCTGGCGGCCGGGAAAATTATCACGGTTCAGCGTCTGCATCTGGTATCCCCTGGAAAGTTCTGTGTTTCAATACCAGCAAAGTTATCATACCAATTATGCCTGATGCTGAATAAATAGTGAGAAACAGATCACAAAAAACACTATCAACTGCGGGTGATTAGCGTCCCCCAATCACAACAATAAATTTAAATATCTGTTTTTAATGCAAATAAAGGGATATTGATGATTTCTTCATTCTCATTGTCGCGGTCTTAATCTCAGACGAAAAGGTATAACATCTTTATAAACCGTTCAGTACCCTGTAGGGTATTCGGTGGTTCAAGACCTTAACGAGCGTCTGTTTTTTTAACACGGGGAAAGTGGTATAACAGGTTTCAGCAAATCATTGTGTATCGGAGCGTGAACCATGCAACAGATCGACTCACGTCGTCTCTATCAGCAGCTGGCAGCTGAGTTAAAACTGCGCCTTGAACAGGGCCAGTATCAGATTGGCGACAAGCTGCCCGCCGAGCGCTTTATTGCGGAAGAGATGAGCGTCAGCCGGACCGTGGTGCGCGAGGCGATCATCATGCTGGAAGTGGAAGGCTACGTAGAAGTGCGTAAAGGTTCCGGCATACATGTGGTGTCACAGCAGCAAAAGAAAAGCGTAACCACCAATAGTCAGCTGGAGTTTGCCAGCTTCGGTCCCTTTGAGCTGCTGCAGGCCCGTCAGCTGATAGAAAGCAACGTTGCGGAATTTGCCGCCACCCAGGTGACCCGCCAGGATATCGTGCAACTGATGTCTATTCAGGAGCAGGCGCGGCAGGAGGATCGCTTCCGTGACTCCGAGTGGGATATGAAATTCCACGTGCAGATTGCGCTATCTACGCAGAACAGCGCGCTGGCGGCAATTGTTGAAAAAATGTGGTTGCACCGGTTGTACAACCCGTACTGGCTAAAACTGCATGAACATATCGACGAGCGCTCGATAGAGAGCTGGTGCGAAGATCACGATAACATTCTCAAGGCGCTGATCCGCAAGGACCCGGCAGGGAGCAAGCTGGCAATGTGGCAGCACCTGGAGAATACCCGCCAGATGCTGTTTAACGCCACGACAGATGACTTTGAATTTAACGTAGACCGCTACATGTTTGCTGAAAATCCGGTTATCGCTCTGGATAGCATCGCCAACGACGAAAAGTAGGTCTTTCTTAGTCGATTGAGTCAGCTTTCGTTCACTTATGTCAGCCAGTGTAAAACTCCTTCACGCCGGACCGCTGCAACGGTAAAACATCCCTGGTCCGGTGTTTCTTCCTGTCCAGACCTGCTTAACTTTGTTACAGTTATCTTCTTTTTTTACCCTTTGTAAAAAGCTTTAAGCTTTCGATGCTTTTTCTGGCCACGCTGTTCAGCCGCCCGCAGCATCTGCATCACTAAAACGATGAATTCAGCATGTAGAATTGCGTTAAATCGGGCCAACTATGATGTTCAGGACTATTGATGGATATTTTTAAAGATTTAATCCACGCCTTATGGCAGCAAGATTACGTCACGCTGGCCGACCCGACGCTGGTCTGGGCGCTTTACTTCATCCTGTTTATGATTCTGTTTCTGGAAAATGGCCTGCTTCCGGCGGCTTTCCTGCCCGGTGACAGCCTGCTGATTCTGGTCGGCGTGCTGATAGCGAAAGGCACGATGAATTTTCCGCTCACGCTGTTTATCCTTACCACCGCCGCCAGTCTTGGCTGCTGGGTCAGCTATATTCAGGGCAAGTGGCTCGGCAATACGCCGCTGGTACAAAAATGGCTTTCGCATCTTCCCGCTCAGTACCATCAGCGGGCGCATCAGCTGTTTCACCGCCACGGCCTGTCGGCGCTACTGATTGGGCGCTTTATCGCATTTGTTCGCACACTGTTACCCACCATCGCCGGGCTTTCCGGCCTCAGCAATGCACGCTTCCAGTTCTTTAACTGGATGAGCGGCCTGCTGTGGGTGCTGATTCTGACCGTGCTGGGCTTTGCGCTGGGCAAAACGCCGCTGTTCCGTAAATATGAAGATCAGCTGATGTTCTGCCTGATGCTGCTGCCGCTGGTGCTGCTGGTCTTCGGCCTTTTTGGCTCGTTGTATGTACTGTGGCGGAAAAAAACGTCGCAGGGAGGCCAGTAACCATGTCCTCTCTGTTCAAACTTCCGGCCAGACTCCTGCGCATCGTGCCCTGGATTGGGCTGTTGGCCGCTTCGCTGCTGACGCTGACGCTGGTCGTTACGCTGCTGCCCGCGCTGTTTCGCAGCGAAGCAGCACTGCAGATCCGCACTCTGCGCCAGGGCAACAGCCTGCCCGACGGCTTTTATGTCTATCAGTCGCTCACCGCCCAGGGGATTCGCATTAAAAGTATTACCCCGGACCACGATTCACTGGTAATTAGATTCGACTCACAGGAACAAAGCGACGCGGCGGAAAAAGTACTGCGTGAACTGCTGCCTTATGGCTTCGATATTGCCCGTCAGGAAGGCCACGGTGCGGCAAACTGGGTTAATCGCATCAGCCTGCGAACGTAACCGCCCCTCACTCCGCAGAGAAACAAGGGGGAAATACCCGTTCTGTTTTGAGCTTTTCCAGTTTTCTGTCTATGCTTAAAAATCCCTACGCCGCCCTGTGTTCAGGAAATCGATAGCCCTCAGCGGCTGTCATTGCAAAGGAAGGTCACCATCATATGAAATACCGCTTAACGCTTGCTATCAGCCTGCTGGCTGCGACATCACTGGCACAGGCCGGGCCGCTTTGTCAGCAGAAAGAGCAGGCTATTCAGAAAGAAATCGATTTCGCCCGTCAGCACAATAACCAGCGCCAGGTTAACGGTCTTGAGCGTGCGCTGACCGAAACGCGCGCTAACTGCTCAGACGAAAACGTCCGCAAAGCCCACCAGGAAAAGATTCAGCAGCATCAGAAAAAAGTCACCGAGCGGGAACAGGAACTGCAGCAGGAGCGAAACGAGGGTGGCGACAGCAAGAAAATCGCCAAACGGGAAAAGAAACTGGCTGACGCTCAACGTGAGCTGAAGGAAGTGCAGGCTGCGCCCTACTGAGGTCGGCAGTCTGCCGTGACATTAATCATAAGTAAGGAGTCTTCCATGTCTAAAGATACCACGTCAGAACATCTGCGCGCCGAGCTGAAAACCCTGGCCGATACGCTGGAAGAAGTGCTCAGTACCTCCAGTGAAAAATCCAAAACCGAGCTGGAAAAACTGCACAATAAAGCGCAAAGCGCCCTGAAAAATACTCGCGCACGCCTGGGTGATTCCGGTGAGCGTATTGCACAAACCACCCGTGAGGCGGCGGACCGTGCCGACGTTTACGTCCGTGATAATCCGTGGACCAGCGTAGGGATTGGCGCAGCGGTCGGTGTGGTACTGGGCGTTCTGCTGACCCGTCGTTAATATGGCAGATAATCAGCAAAATCATGGCCCCGGTAAAGGGGTCATTAATATCGGACAGCGGATCATCACCACGCTGGTGGGCATTGTTGAAACCCGCGTGCGTCTGGCGGTAGTTGAGCTGGAAGCGGAAAAAGCCAACCTGATTCAGATGATGATCATGGTAGGGCTGACCCTGCTGTTCACTGCATTTGGTCTGATGAGCCTGATGGTACTGGTTATCTGGGCCGTTGATGCGCAATACCGCCTGATGGCAATGGCAATCACGACCGGGGTCCTGTTTGCGCTGGCGCTGATTTTCGGCCTGTGGACGCTGGCAAAATCGCGGCGTTCTACCCTTCTCAGTGCCACCCGTAAGGAACTTGCCAGCGATCGCCAGCTGCTGGAGGATGATTGATGAGCCGCCGCGACCGTGAAAAACGTACCGCCGATCTGCTGCGGCTTATTCAACAGCAGCGTCTGGATTTAAGCGCCGGGCGCAAAGAGTGGCTGGAAGCCACCGATCGTTACGATCGGGGTTGGCTGAGCCTGGTTAATGCCAAACGCTATCTGGCGATTGGCAGCGGTGTTTTTGCCATCTGGTCGGTGCGTAACCCACGCTTTTTGACCCGCTGGGCGAAACGCGGTATTGGTGCCTGGAGCACCTGGCGCATGGTGCGTAACGCCTTGCCAAAACGCTAAATTATGGCCGCATCGCCCTTTGCGGCCATCCTTTCCAATTTTCTTGAACAACTTCGACAGATTATCTCGCTTACAATAGCCAGACTCCCCGTCTATTATCTCCAGCAACGAACGGCACTGAGCGCTAAAGCAGCGTCAGGCCACGGTAAAACAGGGTCCGCCTGATAGCACGGCCCATAAAATTCTTGTTGGGGATGATTATGAAAAAATTAGAAGATACCGGTTTCTTAGTGGCTCGCATCCTGATGCCAATTCTGTTTATCGTTGCAGGCTGGGGAAAAATCACCGGTTACGCCGGTACGCAGCAGTATATGGAAGCGATGGGCGTGCCGGGCTTCTTCCTGCCGCTGACCATTCTGCTTGAGTTCGGCGGCGGTCTGGCCATTCTGTTCGGCTTCCTGACCCGCTTCACCGCGCTGTTCACCGCAGCCTTTACGCTGCTGACGGCGTTTATCTTCCACACTAACTTTGCGGAAGGCCCGAACTCCATTATGTTTATGAAAAACCTGTCAATCTCCGGTGGCTACCTGCTGCTGGGCCTGGTAGGACCTGGCGCATACAGCATCGACCGTCTGCTGGGTAAAAAGTGGTAATTCCACTACACTTACAACAGTGAAGAATCCGGGGCGAGGAGCATATCCTCGCCCCTTCATTTTTAGGGAGGAACGATGGGACAGCTAATTGATGGCGTATGGCACGATAACTGGTACGACACCAAGTCTACCGGCGGCCGCTTTAAACGTTCAGAAGCGGTATTTCGCAACTGGGTGACGGCCGACGGCAGCGCCGGTCCACACGGTAAAAGTGGCTTCCGCGCCGAAGCCGACCGCTACCATTTGTATGTGTCCCTCGCCTGCCCGTGGGCACACCGCACACTGATTATGCGCCAGCTGAAAGGGCTGGAATCGATGATTTCAGTTTCGGTTGTTCATCCACTGATGCTGGAGAACGGCTGGACGTTTGACGAAGATTTCCCCGATGTCACCGGCGACAGCCTGTATCAGAACGAATATCTCTATCAGCTGTATCTGCATGCCGACCCGACCTACACCGGCCGCGTTACGGTGCCGGTGCTGTGGGACAAACATCAGCACACCATCGTCAGTAATGAATCCGCCGACATTATTCGCATGTTTAACAGCGCATTTGACGGTGTTGGTGCCCGCGCCGGGGATTATTACCCGGCTGAACTGCGCGATGAGATCGATGAACTGAACGGCTGGATCTACGATACGGTAAACAACGGCGTGTATAAGTCGGGTTTTGCCACCAGTCAGCCGGCCTATGATGAAGCGGTGACGGCGCTTTTCAGCTCGCTGGATCGTCTGGAGCAGATTCTGGGGCAGCGGCGCTATCTGACCGGTAATCGTCTGACCGAAGCCGATTTACGCCTGTGGACCACGCTGGTACGCTTCGATCCGGTGTATGTCACTCATTTCAAATGCGATAAGCATCGCATTGGCGACTACCTCAATCTGAGCGGCTTCCTGCGCGAGATTTATCAGCTGCCGGGCATTGCAGACACGGTAAACCTGCCTCACATTCGCCACCACTACTATCGCAGCCATAAAACCATCAACCCGAGCGGGGTGATTTCGGTAGGCCCGGCATTTAACTGGGACGAACCGCACGGGCGCGATGAACGCTTTCCCTGATCCTGCCCGTTAACATTCGGGGCGATTTTCTTTATCGCCCCGAACGTTCGACATCCTTTATTGATCTGGAACAAATTCTCCCAATTCGCACTTACGTATCTTTACTGATGTGAACGCAAATGCGGATTAACCGGAAGCCAACTTCCTGGAGTGAAACCATGATCAAGACTCTCTCTTTCTGCCTGGCCGTCGTGATGCTGTGTTACATCGCCTTCGTGGGTCACTACTACTACGAAACGTTCTCAACGTTTACCGGCATCGAACATTCACAGGAAAACTCGGCTACGCCTGCACCGTAAAGGAATACCGGGCCTGCGGGCTTTATCCCTGACGCTTCGCCAGCAGTTTAGGGATTTCCCGCAGGCACCAGGCCTTGGCTTCCCCCATACTGTCACGCCGCCAGGCCATAATAATATCCACCTCGCGGGTATATTCCGGGCTGACCACGCGCAAACGCCCTTCGGCAATATCCTGCTCAACCATACTGTATGGCATGGTGCCAACGCCCAGGCCCGCCAGTAAAGCACGGTGTTTATCTTCAATGGTACTGACGGTCAGGCGCTGCTGTTTATCCAGCAGGGTTACGGTTAATACCGGCCTTTCACGCGCGGTATCCGCCACCGCAATACCGCGATATTTCACCCGGGTGGTTTCGGAAAGCGGCTCCGGCTCCTGATGAATCGGGTGATCGGGGCTGGCAACGTAGACGCTCATCAGTGAATAAAGCTTGCGGGTGTTGATCTCGGAAGAGGCGCGGAAATGCATATCGGGCGCAATCACAATATCGGCGCGCCCCTGCTCAAGCCGTTCCCACGCCCCGGCCAGCACCTCGGTCATCAGCGAAACCTGAGTGTTGGCTTTATCCGCCAGTTTTTCCACCAGCGGGAAAAGTAGCTCGGTGGAAACCAGCGCTTCGGTGGCAATCGTCAGATGCGTTTCCCAGCCGCGAGCCAGCGCTTCCGCATCGGTAGTCAGCTTGTCGGCTGCCTCCAGCAGCACGCGCCCGCGTTCAAGCAGCATCCGCCCAACGTTGGTAAATTTGGTGCGATGACCGGACCGGTCAAACAACACCACGTCCAGCTCCTCTTCCAGTTTCTGCATGGTGTAGCTTAACGCAGAAGGGACACGGCCCAGCTCATCGGCTGCGGCAGCAAAACTGCCGCGGCGATCGATGGCATCCATTACACGTAGCGCTTCAAGCGTCAGAGCACGATCTTTAGCCATAGCTTTTCTCTGTCAGGAAATTTGAATATGCCGAGCAGATTAACTGGCTGGCATTCACCAGTCCAGAAACTTACCATAACCGAATAATAAATGGTCGGGCCAGCCCCGATTTACTAAGGAGAACAGCATGATCGTTAGTCGTACAGCGCAACAGTGTGGCAAAGCCGATTACGGCTGGCTTCAGGCTCGCTATACTTTCTCCTTCGGTCACTATTTCGATCCCAAATTACTGGGGTACGCTTCACTTCGCGTACTCAACCAGGAAGTGCTGGCACCAGGGGCTTCCTTTCAACCCAGAACCTATCCGAAAGTCGACGTGCTGAACCTGATATTGCAGGGTGAAGCCGAATATCGCGACAGCGAAGGCAATCACGAAACGGCGCGTGCCGGTGAGGCGCTGCTGCTGGCCACCCAGCCGGGGATCAGCTACAGTGAGCACAATATTAGCAAAGAGAGCAGCCTGACGCGGCTTCAGCTGTGGCTGGATGCCTGCCCGGAAAGAGAAAATAATCGCGTACAGCGGATTGCAGTACCGGAGGATAAAACCTGTACCCTGCTGGCTTCCCCCGACGGTAGCGAAGGCAGCCTGCAGCTCCGGCAGCAGGTGTGGATTCACCATGTGGTATTACAGCCGGGTGAAAGCTATCAGGTTCCCCTGCACGGGCCACGCGCCTATTTGCAGTCGATCCACGGCGCCTTTACGGCAGTTACCCACTCGCACGAGCAGGAAGCCCTCACCTGCGGCGATGGCGCATTTCTGCGGGAAGAAGAGAGCGTTCTGCTGACGGCAGAAACGCCGCTGCGGGCGCTGGTGATTGATCTACCGATATAAATTCTGTAGAGGGTAAGCAAAAAACCCACCGAAGCGGGTTTTTTATCGAATGAGTTGAAGCTGACCGTTAAGCCGCGTTCTTTTCATAGAGAGGGTCGTGGACAGTCATTCATCTGCCGCAAAGCAAAAAACCCGCCGAAGCGGGTTTTTTATCGAATGAGTTGAAGCTGACCGTTAAGCCGGGTTCTGTCGTGGACAGTCATTCATCTAGGCCAGCAATCGCTCACTGGCTCAAGCAGCCTACCCGGGTTCAGTACGGGCCGTACCTTATGAACCCCTATTTGGCCTTGCTCCGGGTGGAGTTTACCGTGCCGCGAACTGTTACCAGCCGCGCGGTGCGCTCTTACCGCACCCTTTCACCCTTACCTGATCCCACTTGCGTGGGCCATCGGCGGTTTGCTCTCTGTTGCACTGGTCGTGGGCTTGCGCCCCCCAGGCGTTACCTGGCACCCTGCCCTATGGAGCCCGGACTTTCCTCCCCTCTGTCTGTCTCCCCCGAAGGGGGACGGCAACAAAGCGGCGACTGTCTGGTCAGCTTCGGCGCGCAGTGTATAGCGTTTTCTATGAGTTGTCACTCACCCTGCTGCTCAAGGGCATACTTATACAGGGCATTTTTTTTCACCCCGTGAATTTCGGCGGTGAGCGCTGCGGCTTTTTTCAGCGGCAGTTCGGCCTGCAGCAGCGCCAGCGTGCGCAGTGCTTCCGGCGGCAGTGCATCCTCTTCGGCGTGATAACCTTCCACGATCAGCACCATTTCGCCTTTGCGGCGGTTCTCATCTTCCAGCACCCACGCCAGCAGCTCGCCCACCGGCGCGCCCTGAATCGACTCCCAGGTTTTGGTGATTTCACGCGCCAGCACCACATAACGGTCTGGCCCCAGTACCGTCACCATATCCTGCAAACTATCGATTAAACGGTGGGTGGATTCATAAAAAATCAGCGTGCGCGGCTCCTGCTCCAGCGCGCGCAGGGTATCGCAGCGACCTTTGCTTTTGGCGGGCAGAAAACCTTCGTAACAGAATCGATCGGACGGTAACCCCGCCGCACTTAATGCTGTTACCGCAGCACAGGCACCCGGCAGCGGCACCACGCGGATCCCCGCTTCGCGGCATAAACGCACCAGATGATAGCCCGGATCGTTGATCAGCGGCGTGCCGGCATCGGAAACTAAGGCTATGCTTTGTCCCTCACGGAGCTTCGCCAGCAGCGATTCTGCTTTCTGCTGTTCGTTATGGTCGTGCAATGCGAAGAGCCGCGCATTGATGGCGAAATGTTGTAGCAACAGTCCGGTATGACGTGTATCTTCCGCAGCGATCAGATCGACGCTCGCAAGCACCGTCAGTGCCCGCTGGGTGATATCGCCCAGGTTACCAATCGGTGTTGGAACGATATAGAGCGTGCTGGCAGAAATATCTGCCCGATCGTGTTGTTTCATTGTTTGATCCGAATAGCCGATTTAATATTGAGCATCTTGAAAAAAACATCACTGGATACAGTATGCTTCCTTCGAAAGTAGTTCGTAGCAAAGCCGGGCGCAGCCTGCCGCTTCTGCTGGCCGCCCTGATTTTTGCCGGATGTACCGGCCAGGCACCGCAAACGCCACCGGCGAATGTCCAGGGCGCTGCCACCGGCACCTCTGACTATTATCTGCAGCAGATGCAGCAAAGTTCAGATGATAACAAGGTTGGCTGGCAATTACTCGCAATCAGAGCACTGTTGAATGAAGGCAAACTGCCGCAGGCTAATCAGCAGCTCTCCCAGCTGCCGCAGCAGCTTGATGCCACCCAGAGCCAGGAACAGCTGCTGTTGCAGGCGCAGCTGCACGTGATTGAGCAGAATTTCCCGCTGGCGGCCGACAGGCTGAAGCAGGTTGATGTCGCATCGCTCTCGAAAGATCAGCAGGCCCGCTACTACCAGTTACAGATCGCGATTGGCCAGGGCCGCCCGACGCTGGACGTGCTGCGTGCCTATATTGCTCAGGAACCGCTGCTCGCCAACCCGGCTGAGAAGCAGGCAAATATCGATGCCACCTGGCAGGCACTGAGTCAGATGACGCAGGATCAGCTGAACAACGTGACCATCAATGCAAACGAGAACGTGCTGCAAGGGTGGCTGGATCTGCTGGGCGTGTATAAAGCCAACAGCAACGATCCTGATATGCTGAAGGCCGGTATCAGTGACTGGCAGAACCGCTATCCGTACAACCCGGCGGCAAAAATGCTGCCGTCGGCGTTAAGCCAGGTAAAGAACTTCCAGCAGGGGTCGACCGGTAAAATCGCTCTGCTGCTGCCGCTGAGCGGCCAGGCGCAGGTCTTTGCCAACGCCATCCAGCAGGGTTTTAACGACGCGAAGAACGGTACGCTGATGCAGTCCGCTGCGCCTGCGGCGCCGATTCAGGCACCTGATGCCACAGCCAATCCTGACGCTGCGGCGACCGATGCCAATGCGGTGGTCAGTCCGTCAGCCGCACCGACGGACGGCACGACTCAACCGGATGCCGCACAGCCACAGCCGGTGGCGTCCAGCAGCGTGGAAACAGCAGCCCCGTCAGGCAGCACCCAGGTTCAGGTTTATGACACCAGCACCCAGCCGGTGGATCAGCTGCTGACCCAGGCACAGAACGACGGTGCCACGCTGGTTGTGGGTCCGCTGCTGAAAAATCAGGTTGAGCAGGTGGTCGCCAGCCCGACAGCGCTTAACGTGCTGGCGCTTAACGAGCCGGAAACGATCCAGAACCGTCCGAATATTTGCTACTTTGCGCTTTCTCCTGAAGACGAAGCGCGCGATGCCGCGCATCATATGTGGGATCAGGGCAAGCGCTCTCCGCTGCTGCTGGTGCCACGCAGCTCGCTGGGCGACCGCGTCATCAAAGCCTTCGCTACGGAGTGGCAGCAGCTGGGTGGCGGTACTGTACTGCAGCAGCAGTTTGGTTCTACCGCTGAACTGAAGCAGGGCATCAACAGCGGCGCGGGTATTCGCCTGAGCGGAACCCCGGTTAACGTGCAGCCAGCCCAGCCTCAGGGCGTGACCATTGCCGGTCTGAATATTCCAGCTCCGGTGAGCGATGCCCCGGCTGCGGATACCGCCAGCTCCGGCGGCAGCGTGGACTCTGTCTATATTATCGCCACGCAGAGCGAGCTGACGCTGATTAAGCCAATGATCGCGATGCGCGTCAGCAGCCGTGATAACGTCAGCCTGTACGCGAGTTCGCGCAGCAACCAGGCCGGTGCCGGCCCGGACTATCGTCTGGAGCTGGACGGCCTGCAGTTCAGCGATGTTCCGCTGCTCTCCGGCGCAAACACCGCACTGATGCAGCAGGCGGCGAAGAAGTTTAACAATGACTACTCACTGGTTCGCCTGTATGCGATGGGCATTGATGCCTGGTCTCTGGCCAACCACTTCAGTGAAATGCGCCAGTTGCCGGGCTTCCAGCTGAAAGGCAATACCGGCAATCTGAGCGCAACACAGGACTGCGTGATTAACAGGAAGTTAGCATGGAGCCAGTATCGTCAGGGGCAAATCGTTCCGGCATCCTGAGTCGACAGCAGCAGGGGGCGATGCGTGAAAAACAAGCGCGCCGCCTGCTGGAAACAGCCGGTCTGCGCTTTGTCGCCGCGAATGTTCGCTACCGGTCGGGGGAACTCGATCTGATTATGCGTGACCGGCAAATATGGGTTTTTGTTGAGGTTCGCTATCGCCGTTCTGACCATTTTGGTGGGGCGGTAGCCAGCATCACCCGCAGTAAACAACAAAAACTATTGCGAGCGGCAGCACTTTGGCTGCATAGCCGTGGTCAAAGCTTTGACACTGTCGACTGCCGTTTTGATGTGGTCGCCATTACCGGGGAACGGGTTGAATGGCTGCCCAATGCGTTTACCGCTGAGTAACGGCGCTGAATGACAGGTCGAAGACCGCGAAAACTAACCAGGTGAATGACGTGCTGGAAAGAATTAAAGTCTGTTTTACTGAGAGTATTCAAACACAAATCGCCGCAGCGGAAGCGCTTCCCGATGCGATTTCCCGCGCTGCGATGACCATCGTGCAGTCGCTGTTGAATGGGAACAAAATCCTGAGTTGTGGCAACGGAACCTCCAGTGCCAATGCCCAGCATTTTGCTGCCAGTATGATCAACCGTTTTGAGACCGAACGCCCGAGCCTGCCTGCAATTGCCCTCAGCGCCGATAATGTACTGCTGACGGCGATTGGTAACGATCGTCTGCACGACGAGATTTACGCCAAGCAGGTTCGTGCACTGGGCCATGCAGGAGATATCCTGCTGGCCATTTCAACCCGCGGCAACAGCCGCGATATCGTGAAAGCAGTAGAAGCCGCGGTAACGCGCGATATGACTATCATCGCGCTTACCGGTTACGATGGCGGAGAGCTCGCCGGTTTACTGGGCCCGCAGGATGTGGAGATCCGTATTCCCTCGCATCGCAGCGCCAGGATTCAGGAGATGCATATGCTGACCGTGAATTGCCTGTGCGATTTGATAGATAACACTTTATTTCCCCACCAGGATGTCTAAAGGAGCTTAAATGAAGGCATTATCTGCAACGGCAGTTATTCTCACCGCATTGATGTTACAGGGCTGCGTCGCCGCAGTCGTGGGTAGCGCCGCCGTCGCGACTAAGAGCGCCACGGACCCGCGTACCGTTGGTACTCAGGTGGATGACGGCACGCTGGAACTGCGCGTCAGCAATGCGCTGTCGAAAGATGAACAGATCAAACAGAACACCCATATCGTAGCCACCGCTTACCAGGGCAAAGTGCTGCTGACCGGCCAGTCGCCGAACGCAGAGCTGGCCACGCGGGCTAAACAGATCGCCGTAGGCGTTGATGGTGCAACCGAGGTCTATAACGAGATCCGTACCGCCAATAAAGTCAGCTTTGGCACCGCTTCTTCCGATACCTGGATCACCACCAAAGTGCGTTCTCAGCTGCTGGGCAGCGACCAGGTAAAATCATCTAACGTGAAGGTGACCACTGAGAACGGCGAGGTGTTCCTGCTGGGTCTGGTGACGAACGAAGAAGCAAAAGCGGCAGCGGATATTGCCAGCCGGGTCAGCGGCGTTAAGCACGTCACCACGGCGTTTACAATTCTGAAGTAAAGTCCGTATTGAGAACGTGATTGAAGGCGGGAAGGAACCCGCCGCAGTTTTCATAGCACGACTCTGGAACCCTCCTGGCTCTGCCGTTCAGCGGATTCAGCGGATTCAGCGGATTCAGCGGATTCAGCGTGACAATCTGTCGTTCACCCGCTGGCGGGTGGCAAATTCCTGCCCTTTCCTGCCCTTCCCGCTTTTTCTACAACCGGCTCAAACAGTCCATCGCCACTGCTTTGAAACTGTCAAAATCCTTGCTGTCCCGCAGCCGCGTCATCGCCCGTTCACGCATAAACGTCACGAACAGATCGTAGATCGCCATCGCCTCTTCATACTCACTTTTGCTGATCGCCAGCAGGAAAATGACATAGGCGGTTTCATCGCCCCATTTAATCCCCTGTGGAGCCAGCACCGTATAAACGCAGGTCTTCTTCGATAGCAGGCCAAGAGAGTGCGGCAGCGCAATCCCCTCACCCAACATGGTGCTGACAATCGCTTCGCGCTCTTCGACAGACGGGTAAAATGTCTCGTCGACAATCCCTTCATTCTCCAGCCGATCGCACAGCTGGCGGAACAGCTCGGAACGGTCGATCTCACGATCGATAATGCAGAAGTGGCTGGCGTCAAAAAACTTCTCCAGCATGTAAGGGCGGGTGCGATCCAGCAGCACCTGCTTGCCCAGCTGTTCGAGCTGAAAATCGGTGGGGAACGGCGACATCACCACCACCGGCTTATCTTTATCGCTGAGCCGCGCGGTGGAAATCACGAAGTCTTCTTCCACCGCCGCCAGCTGCTCGTATTCACGCAGGGAAATGATGCGGCGCACTTCAATCTGCGGGTATTTACGCATCAGCATCGCCTGGATCATCCGTACCGTCGAGTTGCCGGTATCGCAGACCAGCAGCACCAGCGGATAGCGCTGATAGCCAACGTTATAGTGGCGCTCCAGCCCGACGCCGATATGCAGCACCAGGAATCCCACTTCGTTTTCACTGATGGCATAGGGGGTATATTTACCCCAGCTGGATACCGCCGCCAGCGTGACGTCGTACGCCATCGGATAGTGCTGTTTGATATTCGCCAGCAGCGGATTGGGGATATTAATCTGGTAGCGCACCCGGGTAATCATGGTTTTAATATGCGTCAGCAGATCGGCACGCAGCTGCGGGTCGTTTTGCAGATTAAAACCGTAATGGCTGTTGATGTAGTTGAGGATGTAATCCACCAGTGATTCGCCATCGTCCGGGCTGATGGCGCTGGGCGCAGATTCTTCAATGCGCCTGGCGGCAATATGCACCTGTAGCCAGGCCTCTTCCGCCGGAGAGATACTTTTACCGGTAATCGGGCGCATCAGGTTAATAATGTGGCGAGCCGCATCGCGCACGTCGTCGGCGACGTCTGCGGCAATAAAATCAGACAGCGGATAACCTTCGGCGATGCGGCGCACCGCCACCGCGCAGTAAAGACGCAGATACAGCTCGGCATCGTCGGCCAGGCGGATATTAAAGCGCGACAGGCAATCAAGCAGCATCGGTTGCAGCGTGGTCAGCATACCCCGGTTCAACGCTTCCAGCTTTAGCAACGGGCTGTCGGCATCCTCCTGCGCCAGCTGATAGAGCAGATCGGTCAGGCAGGTGCGCATCGCCGCTTCACTGCCGAACAGCTTCATGCCGTAACGTGGCCGGGTTTCAATCTCCAGGCCGTAACGGCTTAGCCATTCTCTCACCTCTGCCATATCCCCCTGCAGCGTGGTGCGGCTGACAAACCATTCATCTGCCAGGTCTTCCAGCTTGAGGGAAAAAGCCGAGGTAAGAAAACGGGTTAACAGGTAATGAACCCGTTCCGTTGAGGTTCGCGGCACACGCAGGCTCGACGTTGACTGTTGCAGCAGGCGGTCATAGCGCCCGGCATCATCAATTTTTAACTGGTAGCCTTCGCCGCGGCTAAGGACAAAACTGGCACCGTGGTCGGCCAGCAGTTCATTGAGGGCGGTAACGTCGGTGCGTACGGTGCGGGTGGAAACGGCCAGTCGGCGCGCCAGTTCATCCTGCGGCAGGATTTCATTTTGCAGAAGGTCAAACAGCTGTGCCAGTCGTTGGTTGGGGAATCTCACGGGGTACCATTATCATCAAATTGAAGCGTTTTATGGGTTGTTTTTATACTCAGCCTACCTTTATTCGCGCCGAAAAAATAGCGTAGCAGCCTCTGCAAATTTTCATTTGACAGATATCGCAATTTATTCAAAAAGTGCGAGATTTTGTTTCGGAAAGAATAGATTTTTCCCCGCCGTTGTAAGATCAAAACGATCGTCCAACGGCGGGAAATCTGGCTTACGCCATCACTTTGCGGGTGATCGCCATCAGCGTGGCGACATCCGCCGGACGGGTCAGCCCGGTGGCTTTATCAATGATCGAGCTGTAGATGTGCGGAATCACTTTGCTTACCCCGGCATCCAGCGCAATGCGCAGGATCGTCTCGTAGTTGTTCAGATCGATGCCGCCGGTTGGCTCCAGCCAGAAGTCGTTCGCGGCGCAGGCTTCGGCCAGCGCGCGGAACTCGTTAATATCCACCATCTTATCCATCGGGAAGAACTTGACCGAGCTGCCGCCCATATCTTTCAGCATCGCGATCGCCGTAGCGACCGGCACAATGCCGTCTTCCGCTTTGCAGCTCAGAGGACCGGTAGAGATTTTTACCATGCCGGGACGCCCGGTAGGCGATGCCAGACCGTTGACCACCGTTTCCGTCTGGCCCAGCAGCGCGCGGCTGGTGCCCACGCCGGTGAACACCTGGTTCACGTGCTGCGGCTGAACCTGTGCCGAAATCGCACTAACCATCGCTGACTGGTTCGGATCGCCCGCGCCCAACCCGACGGAAAGCGCGTTGTCGATCAGCGCCGCATACTCGCGCATATCTTTTACCGCGCTGTCCACGGTGTCGTAGTTTTTAGACAGGACGCCGACCAGTACGTGGCCTTCAGCGGCTTCCCAGATATCACGGGCGTTCTGTTTAGAACCGGCCAGTACGTTAAGACATACGCGATCGCGATAGAATTTTGGTGTCAGTTTCATGCCTGTTTTCCCCTGGCTAATAAATCCTGAATAGCGGTAAAAATCTGGTGCAGCTGCCCGGCGGAAACGCTGCGTACGTCAACTTCAACAATACCTTCGTTGGCCTTATAGCCACGGAAATAGATCGCCTGCTCGCCGGTCTTCAGCGCCTGTACCATCTCGCCGGTGCTCATGCCGATGCACGACTCGTCGAAGTGGATTTCCGCACGGGCAATATCGCGCCCGGCGGCATCCCACACCACGCGCGCCTGAATGCCGCTCAGGCCGTTGAGATTGGTGATAAACGGCGTCATTTTCTCAACCATCTGCGCGCCGCTGGTTTTTTCCTGCACCAGATAGTTTTCAATCGCCTGGGTGAGGCCAAGAATGCCCTCTTTGCCTACCTTCATCGCCCGGCCAATGCCCAGCGACTGGCGCTTAACCCACTCAACCTGCTGCTTTTTGCCGATCACCAGCCCGCTGGTTGGGCCTTCGATCGCTTTAGCACCGCTGTAGATCACCAGATCCGCACCCAGCGCGGTGTAGGCCAGCAGATCCTCTTCCGCTGCGGCATCCACAATCAGTGGAACGCCGTGCTTGCGTGCTACGGCCACCGCCTGTTCCACGCTCAAATGGCTTTTCTGCACGCTGTGGTGGGATTTGATATAGAGGATCGCCGCCGTGTCTGGCGTGACCGCCGCCGACAGCTGCTCCGGTGAGCATTCATTGGCGTAACCCGCTTCAACCAGACGACCGCCGCCCAGCGTTACCATGGTGCCGACCGGCGCGCCGAAGTTCACGTTGTGCCCTTTTGGCAGCACGATATCGTGCGGCACAGTCAGCGGCGCGGCGTGCAGGTTTTCCAGCAGCCAGTCGTTGTCCTTAACGATCACGCCAGCCACGGACTGCGCAATACCGGCGGAGGCGCAGGAAACCACTACCGCCGCTTCGCAGTTCAGCAGCCCGGCGATGTACGCGCCGGTTTTGTTGACCAGGTCTTTCATCTCAAAGTAGTGGTTAAGACCGTATTTTACCGTCTCCACCACGTCTGCCGCCGGGGTGGAAACACCCAGAATGGTCATGCGGCCCGAGGCGTTAATCACCTGTTTCAGGCCATATTTCTCATAAACTGAAGTCATTACGTTTTTTCCCTTCATCGGTGAGGAATCCCTGCCCGCCTACCATCGCGGCAAGCGGTATCAGCTGCGTTTCACCAGCCAGCGTGTGGCCGTCAGAGTCGGTAAACACGCACGGCTGCTGTTGCAGGTCAAAAATGGTCAGATCGGCATCGCAGCCCACTTCCAGACGCCCTTTGTCCTTCAGCTTCAGTCCTTCTGCGGCGTGAACGGTCACGCAGTCGATCACCTGCGGCAGCGTCATGCCGATGTGCAGGAACTTCGACATCACGTGCGCAAGGCTGTGTACCGGACCGTTAATGCGGTTACGGCAGTAAATATCGGAACTGATGGTCTGCGGCAGAATGCCCTGAGCAATGGCTACCCGCGCCACCTCAAAGCTGAAGCTGGCGGTGCCGTGCCCCACATCCAGCCGCACACCGCGCTGGATCGCCCGGCTGACCGACGCACGCAGCTGGCCTTCCGGCGTCAGGATGCGGTTTGGCTTGCCGTTGTAGCAGTGGGTGATAATGTCGCCGGAGGTCAGCAGATCGGCAATTTCATCCAGATTCGGCGGGTTATTGCCGATGTGAACCATCAGCGGCAGATCGCCGTTCTCTTTCTGCAGCGCTTTGGCCCGCTCCAGCGGTTTAATGCCGTTTTGCTCAACGACGCTGCTGCTGATGCGCGCCTTCAGGCCGACGATAAAGTCCGGACGGCGCTGTAATGCTGCTTTCAGCGCAGGGCCATCGATCCTCGCCATATCGCCCAGCTCGTTCTGGGTCAGGATGCCGCTGCGCGCGATGTTCAGCAGCGCATAAACCCGGGTGGTGCAGTCGCGCGTAAGCTGCCAGAAATCATCCACGTCGTCGGCACCGGTGCTGCCCGCATCGATCACCGTGGTGACACCGGTATCAACACCGATGCGATCGGCTTCATCGTGGTAGATCGGTGATTTGGGATAGCAGTGGACGTGTGAATCAATCCAGCCCGCGCTCAGCCAGTAGCGCCCGGCCAGATCCCACTCCCGCGCTGCCGGGCCGGTGACGGCGCCCACAGCGGCAATTTTCCCCGCCTGTAACGCCACATCGCTTAACGAACCGTCGCTGAGGCGGGCATTGCGGATAATCAGGTCATACATGGTGAACCTCCGGATCGTGGCGGCACAGGCCGCCACGTTGAGTGATTACAGGGCGATCGGGAAGATGGCACCCAGCACCATCGCACCGAGAATAGCCCCGCCGGTAATCGGTTTACCCCAAAGGTAAAACAGCAGTGAACCCACCAGCGAACCCAGACCAATCGGAATCGATGCGGTCATCGCGGAGAGGATAATCAACGGCCCGAGGAAGCGACCTGAGGTATTACCCGCGCCCATCATCACATCCGCACCGTAAGTGGAGTCGCTGTTATTAATGGTAAATTTACGTGCCAGAATAATGATGTAGCCCACCGCCAGCCCGAGCACCATTCCGGTGACCAGCGACGCGGCAAAGTTCGCCACAGGGAAAATGAAGCCCGCGCCCAGCAGCAGCGCGGGAACGCCCAGGCCGATACCGGTCTGGATGGCGCCGCCGATATCAAGAATCCCCACCAGCGAGCCTTCAATGATGCGGGCAAACAGGAAGCTGGCACCAAAGGCCGCTACCGCACCATAAACGCCGGTTTCCATGCCCGAACGCAGCATCGAAACAAAGGCCACTTCGTTAAAGGCACCCAGGCCATAGACGTAATACATGTGTGTACCGGCGAATACCCCGGCAGAAAGCAGGCCGACAAAGATCGGGAATGACCAGTCGTCGTACCAAAAACCGCGTTTTGACTCTTCCATTTCCATCGTCCTCTTATTTGCCGCTCAGGGAGTTGTGGATCATCTCCAGCCAGCCCGGTACGCCGAGCTGGAAGGATTCCAGCATCTTCATATCGAAACCACGGAAGAAACCGCTCAGCACGAACAGCAGCACAATGGCGACCATCATCACTTTGGTGACGCGGTTCCAGCCCGCTTCTTCCACACCCTTACCAATCAGGATGCCCAGTACCAGGCCCGGTACGGCGTTGCCCATGATCAGCTGCGCCAGACCGCCGAAAATAGTTGCCCAGAAACCGGATTTATTACCGGCATCGATTGCCGCCAGCCAGAAGATCACCGGCATGACGGTGTTCACCAGCAGGTTTGCGGCCGGAACCAGTACTTTAACCGCCGTGACCTGTAGCGCTGCCGGTACGGCTGATGCGGTAGAGTTGAGGAAAGCGACGACGATCATGCCGATGATGCCGCAGGCAATCGCCATCTTTTTCGGGTTATGCAGCGTTTCCGCCACGTTGCGGTTCTTCACCATCAGCGCGGCCGCACCCCAGTTCGGGATAATGCGGTGATCAACGTCCTGGGTGAAGGAGCCGGCGGCAACCGATGACGCCCAGGCGTTAAAGAAGAAGCCCAGTCCGAACGAGAAGTGAGAGGCTGGATCGCCTTCACAGGAGTTCAGCTCACCCAGTGTACGAAATGCGCCCATTCCCTGAGACGTCGGGGCGTGAAACATGCGGGCGGCACCGGCACCAACGCCGACCCCAACCAGCCCGCCGATAATCAGCGATTTAAATAAAATGATTAAAAACATTAGCTTTTCCTTTAGTTTTATTGCCCAACGTTTTTAGCTTTTCGAGGAGAAATCCACCTGCTCGGCATCAATCACCGAGACATTGACGGTAATCGCCAGATCCACGCTGTACAGCCGTCGTTCGCGCGCGAGGAAGAAGAACAAAAACTTCTCGGTTTTAACGCTCTGCGTGGCCCGCAGCACCTGAACATCAACCGGTTCAATGCGCAGCAGGATTTTGCTGGTGGATTTCAGTACCGTGTTTTGTACCCGGCTGAGGGCATCAGCAAAGGCTTTGCCCTTGCTGTCGCCTTTACCGCTGACGTTCACTGTCGTGGTGAATTGCTCTTTCATCAGCCGTGCTTCTTCTGCCAGGCCAGAACCAGACGCTCGCCCAGCTCTTCTTTATCCATAAAGCCGAAGCCCAGCACGTTTGCCCCTTCGTTGATGGCGGTAACGCCTTCATCTACGGAGCGCATGCCGTATTTCGCTTTATAGCCATGCTTAGTCTGCGCGGTGATCGCACCGGCACCGCCGCTGCCGCAGAACGAGATGCCGAAGGTGGCATTTTCCGCTTTCATCACGTCGCCCAGCTTCATATCTGCCGCTACGCCCGGTACCACAATGGCTTTACCGCCGGCTTTCTCGACGCCCGCAGCAACTTTCTGGCCTTTACCTAAACGATCGCCGATCACTACAATAATTTGAGACATGCTGTGTTCCTTAAATTGAATGAGTTACTACGCGTAACCTCGGTGGTGCAGTCAGTTTCCCAACCCAAAAATGACAAGCAAACCGGGCTTATCAGGCGTTTTCTTTCGCCACTTCAAAATGTACGGAGAGGAGCCAGGCTTCCTCTTTGGGCAGATTGCCAAACAGATCCACCACCTGCTGCGCCAGCGTCATCGACTCTGCTGAAATATCTTCAAACAGTTCGGCTTCCACCTCCGGCAGCGGTTCGCCGGTGAGCGAGCGCAGTGCCATCGCCTTAACGTGCGAACTCAGCATTTGCTGCTGAACCGCGTTAGGCACAATGGCGCGTTCTGCAAACAGTCCGCCAATCTGTGCCATCACCTGCTCTGCTAAAGCCTGAATTTCGTCGCTGCGTTCTGTGGCCGACAACGTTCCATTACTCACATCGATCCCCCTGTGTTACGTTTCGGCTAATACCAGAAACCTTTTTGCTGATGCGAATAAAGTACCGCCGGAGCGCTTTTCTGTGGAGAACGACTTTTTCCACTTCGAAACGGAAATAATGCCAACAAGAGCGATCCGGCTCGCAAAAACGTTAATTCGTGCATTTTTAATTTAAGTATGAAAATTACGGCGCATTATCAGTAATCCGCTGCGCAATCCATGCGTTACAGGAATAAAAGCGACACGTTCGTGGGAAGACTTTAGTAAAAGAAGAAGAAAAACTTATGGCGGAAAAAGGCCCACTGCGGGGCCCTGTCTTTATTTACGATGGTGAATAACGCCGGCGATTAGCGAAATTTCTTATGGCCTTCGTCACGGGTTGCGGCAAATTGCTTCGCCTGTTCCTTTGCTCCGGCTAAATCGCCGGCATTCGCCAGCTTCAGGCTATCGTTAATCTGGCCAATCAGCTTATCCAGTTCGGCATGATAGTCCTTCACCTGCGCGCTGTCGGCGGGCTGGCCCTCCAGCTTATCCGGGGTACGGGTTTTCGCATCGCTGGCAGCGGTGCGCATATCGCTTAAAGCACGAACCATCTCTGCCTTATCATCGGTTTTCTGTACCGTCCGTAAGGCACCTTTCAAAACATCCATGTCACCTTCAAGATCCTGCGCCAGCAGCGGGGTGGCGGCGCACAACAGGGCAGAGCTCAACATTGCAATCAATAATTTACGCATATCAGATCCTATTTTTATAAACGGGTATCATGCTGCAAAAAAAAGGCGACTTTGCAGTCGCCTTCTATATTACGCGTAAATTGTTAAATTATTGTCCGGCAATATTCATTTCTGGTAACAAAACGGAACCGCACTGAATATTGCTGCGGGTTTCAATATCGCTACCGACGCTGACCATATTGCGCCACATATCTTTTAAATTGCCGGCGATGGTAATTTCACTGACCGGATACTGAATCACGCCGTTTTCAACCCAGAAGCCCGAGGCACCGCGCGAGTAGTCACCGGTGATGCCGCTCACCGCCTGCCCCATCAGCTCGGTTACCAGCAGACCGGTGCCCAGCTGCTTCAGCATCTGCTCAAAATTGTGGCCCTGCCCGGCAATACGCCAGTTGTGAATGCCGCCCGCATGGCCGGTGCTCTTCAGCCCCAGCTTACGCGCGGAGTAACTGGTCAGCAGCCAGGTTTGCAGCACGCCGTCTTTGATGATGTCGCGCTGCTGAGTACGAATACCTTCGCTGTCGAACGGCGTGGAGGCCAATCCTTTCAGCAAATGCGGCTGTTCCTGGATCGTCAGCCAGTCCGGCAGGATCTGCTGGCCGAGCGAGTCCAGCAGGAAGGTCGATTTACGGTAGACGCTGCCGCCGCTGATAGCCCCTACCAGGTGACCAAACAGGCCGGTCGCCACTTCGGCGGCGAACAGCACCGGCGCTTTCATGGTGGAAAGTTTGCGTGGAGACAGGCGCGACAGCGTACGGCGGGCGCACTCTTCACCGACCCATTCGGGTGATTTCAGATCGTCGATCGCCCGCCCGATGGTGTAGGCGTAATCACGCTCCATGTCGCCGTTCTCTTCGGCAATCACGCAGCTGGAAAGGGAGTGGCGGCTGGAGCAGTAGCCCTGCAGCATGCCGTGGCTGTTGCCAAACACTTTGATGCCCACGTGGCTGTTGAAGCTGCCGCCTTCGGTATTGGTAATACGTTTGTCAACGTTCAGGGAAGCCTGTTCCGCACGCGCGGCCAGCTCAATAGCGCGATCCGCATCGATCTCGGTGGGGTGGAACAGATCCAGATCCGGCGCCTCAAACGCCAGCAGATCGCGGTCGGCAACGCCCGCATACGGGTCCGCCGAAGTGTAACGGGCGATATCGATCGCCGCCTGAACGGTGCGTTTAATCGCTTCAGGGCTGAGGTCGGTCGATGAGGCGCTACCTTTGCAATTCTGATGAAAAACGGTAATGCCCAGCGCACCGTCGCTGTTGAATTCGACGTTTTCCACTTCACCATAGCGCGTGCTCACGCTGATGCCGGTAGTTTTGCTTACCGCGACTTCCGCCCCATCAGAACCGGTTTTTGCCAGTTCGAGTGCCGTCGCGACCGCCTGTTCCAGGATTTTTCGCTGTTCTGCAACTTGGGAGAGTAATTTCATCGACCTGCCGTATAATTAACAGTGCGGTTTCCCTGTGGCCTAACTCGTTCATATCCTGAGCATTAAACCACCTGCAAAACCGCGCATGGGTGATAAGGGTTAATTTGAGTCTAACAGACTCAGAGAACAATTTCGCAGTAGCCGGCGTTTCCTGATAGCATTAGCCTCTTTTTCTGGAGCCTAACCATGACCAAGCAGCCCGAAGACTGGCTCGATGACGTACCCGATAACGAAGAAGAAGAAGACGAAGAGATTATCTGGGTCAGTAAAAGTGAAATTAAACGCGACGCCGAAGAGCTGAAACGCCTCGGTGCCGAGCTGGTAGAGCTGGGGAAAAACTCCCTGGATCGTATCCCGCTGGATGAGGATCTGCGTGCCGCGATTGAGCTGGCGCAGAAGATCAAAAAAGAGGGCCGTCGCCGTCAGCTGCAGCTGATCGGTAAGATGCTGCGCTCACGTGATGAAGAACCGATCCGCACCGCGCTGGATAAGCTGAAGAACCGCCACAACCAGCAGGTTGCGCTGTTCCACAAACTGGAAGTGCTGCGCGATCGTCTGGTTGAGAAAGGCGATGATGCCGTACCGGATGTGCTGAACCTGTACCCGGATGCGGACCGCCAGCAGCTGCGCACGATGATTCGTAACGCGCAGAAAGAGAAAGCGGATAACAAGCCGCCTAAAGCCTACCGTCAAATCTTCCAGTATTTGCGCGAACTGGCCGAAGCGTAATCGGTATGGACAGGGATGCAACTCGTGCACCCTGTCCTGGTATCTCCAGGCGCAGCGTTTCCCGCCCCACCTCAATTAATCCCATTCAGGCCGTGCTTCGCGATTTAACTCAGCTGTACCGGTGTCCCGCTGGTGAACCCGACACGGGTTACGAACGCGTTTACGGACACCGGCCCGTTGCTTTCGCAATGCGACCGTCCCCTGGGTTACTTTTCCACTTTAGCCAGACGATCCAGCAGCTTCTGGTGAATACCGCCAAATCCGCCGTTGCTCATGACAAGGATGTAGTCGCCCGGCTGAGCTTTTTTGGCAATCATCTCAACCAGGGTATCGACATCCGCGCTCCACTGCGCAGGCTGCACGCAGGCTTCCGCCACTTCAACTACCTGCCACGGAATGTGGTGCGGCTGGAAGAGGAACACTTCATCAGCGCGGCCCAGCGCCGGAGCCAGATCGTCCTTGCTGATGCCCATTTTCATGGTGTTAGAGCGCGGCTCCAGCACGGCGAGAATGCGTGCGGTTCCGCCGACCTTGCTGCGCAGCGCCGCCAGCGTAGCGAGGATCGCCGTAGGGTGATGGGCAAAATCGTCATAGACTTTAACGCCGTTGCTTTCACCACGCAGTTCCAGGCGGCGACGGGCGTTGATAAAGTCGTTAAGCGCGCGGCCGGCATCTTCCGGTTTCACGCCGACGTGTCGCGCGGCGGCAATCGCCATCATGCCGTTATGCATGTTGTGCTCGCCCACCAGCGACCAGTTCACCTCAGCAACGCGTTCACCGTCCAGATAGACTTCCCAGTGGGAAGCGTCCGGCGTCAGTTTTTTCACCTGCCAGTGGCCGTTATCGCCGATGATCTCCTGCTCGCTCCAGCAGCCCATCGCCATCACCTGCTTCAGGTTCGCGTCGTTTTCCGGCAGGATGATTTTCCCCTGACCCGGCACGATGCGCACCAGATGATGGAACTGCTTTTGGATCGCCCGCAGATCGTCAAAGATGTCTGCGTGATCGAATTCGAGGTTGTTGAGGATCAGCGTGCGTGGGCAGTAGTGAACAAATTTAGATCGCTTGTCAAAAAACGCACAGTCGTACTCGTCCGCTTCAATAACAAAAAATGGGCTTTTTCCTAAATTTGCAGAAACTTCAAAATTGCCCGGCACCCCACCGATTACAAAGCCCGGTTCATAGCCGCAGGCCTGTAAAATCCACGCTGTCATGCCCGCCGTGGTGGTTTTTCCGTGCGTTCCTGCTACCGCAATGACCCAGCGGTCACGCAGCACAAAATCATGCAGCCACTGAGGCCCGGACAGGTACGGAATATTACGTTCCAGCACCGCTTCAACACAGGGATTCCCCCGGCTCATTGCGTTGCCGATGATCACCAGATCCGGGGCTGGATCGAGCTGTGATGCATCATAACCCTGAATTAAATCAATGCCCTGCTTCTCCAGCAGCGTGCTCATTGGCGGATAGACGTTAGCATCAGAGCCGGTGACGTCGTGCCCCAGCGAACGGGCCAGCATCGCCAGGCCGCCCATGAAGGTGCCACAGATACCGAGAATGTGAATACGCATAGAAGGTCTGTTCCTTATTAGTTCGTCGCACAGTGTAACGCCCCCATCGTGCGGAAGAAACGGATTTACCCTATGTTCTTTACCGTTCAATCGGCTAAACTGCGTACGCATACGTTGCAGTTTGTAAAACAGGCTGCTACTCAACCGCAGATTCAGGGATTGTGTTATGAAAACGTTAGGCGAATTTATCGTCGAGAAGCAACACGACTTTCCGCACGCAACGGGTGAACTTACCTCATTGATCTCCGCGATCAAGCTGGGCGCAAAAATCATCCACCGCGATATCAACAAAGCAGGCCTGGTTGATATTCTTGGCGCAAGCGGCGCTGAAAATGTGCAGGGCGAGCAACAAATGAAGCTCGATCTGTACGCGAACGAAAAACTGAAAGCCGCGCTGAAGGCCAGGGGTATCGTTGCCGGTATCGCATCTGAAGAAGAAGACGAGATCGTTATCTTTGAAGGTGTGGAAAACGGTAAGTACGTGGTCCTGATGGACCCTCTCGACGGTTCTTCAAACATTGATGTAAACGTTTCCGTTGGAACGATCTTCTCTATTTACCGCCGTATCACCCCTCCGGGTACGCCGGTAACCGAAGAAGACTTCCTGCAACCGGGTAGCCAGCAGGTCGCAGCAGGCTACGTGGTTTATGGTTCGTCCACCATGCTGGTGTACACCACCGGCTATGGCGTTCACGCCTTTACCTACGATCCGTCACTGGGCGTATTCTGCCTCAGCGCCGAGAAGATGACCTTCCCGGAGAAGGGTTACACCTACTCCATTAACGAAGGTAACTACATTAAATTCCCGCAGGGCGTGAAGAAGTACCTCAAGTTCTGTCAGGAAGAGGATCTGGAAACCCATCGTCCTTACACCTCGCGCTATATCGGTTCTCTGGTGGCGGACTTCCACCGCAACCTGCTGAAAGGCGGAATTTATCTGTACCCAAGCACAGCCAGCCACCCGAAAGGCAAACTGCGCCTGCTGTATGAGTGCAACCCGATGGCCTTCCTCGCTGAACAGGCGGGCGGCAAGGCCAGCGACGGTAAAAACCGCATTCTGGATCTGATTCCAGAAACGCTGCACCAGCGTTCACCGTTCTTCGTCGGCAACGACCATATGGTGGATGATACCGAACGTTTCCTGCGTGAATTCCCGGATAACTAACGGTTAATCAGGGCGGTCATACGACCGCCCTGTTCTTTTTGTTCAGCCGCTATGCCGGGTGACGTTCAGCACGGATACTCTCGCCCCCATCGCCAGATTAGCTATTCCCGCAAATTGTGCAGCCGCCGGCCTGCTCGGAAGAATCTGCTATCGCTCCGACGTATTCTTAAACGCTGAAAAAGGGCAGGACTTTAAAATTGACCTGGCTATAATAGCCGGCACTCAACCTAATATGATTTAAGGAACTCAGAATGAGCCTGAACCATGTACCAGCGGGCAAAGACCTGCCAGACGATATCTACGTTGTTATTGAGATCCCGGCTAACGCCTCTCCGATCAAATACGAAGTAGACAAAGAGTCTGGCGCTCTGTTCGTTGACCGCTTTATGGCGACAGCAATGTTCTATCCGTGCAACTACGGCTACATCAACAACACCCTGTCTCTGGATGGGGACCCGGTTGACGTGCTGGTACCGACCCCGTACCCACTGCAGCCTGGCTCAGTGATTCGCTGCCGTCCGGTTGGCGTGCTGAAAATGACCGACGAGTCTGGTGAAGATGCCAAAGTTGTTGCAGTACCACACAGCAAGCTGAGCAAAGAATACGAGCACATCCAGGATGTGAACGACCTGCCTGAGCTGCTGCGCGGCCAGATCACCCACTTCTTCGAGCAGTATAAAGCGCTGGAAAAAGGCAAATGGGTTAAGGTTGACGGTTGGGAAGGCGTTGAAGCTGCTAAAGCTGAGATCGTCTCTTCTTTCGAGCGTGCTGCTAAGAAGTAATTTTTGCGTGCTTTAAAGTAAAAAAACACCGCTCACTGAGCGGTGTTTTTGTTTTCAGGAAAGAGCGGTTATTCACCGGCCTCTCTTTGCAGCCAGTCACCGCTAACGATGCGCTTTCTGCCTGAGACGGAACGCTGATACACGTACAGCCACGCACTGCCGTACGGGGTTTGTAACAGCTCGCGCTTATACTCCCCGCCGGTTTCTCTCAGAGCATCCAGCTCCCCCAGGGTTGAGGCATCGATCCGATAAACCTCACAATACACCTGCCCTTCCCCCGGGACTACGCCCGGGTAATGACCAAGGCTGTAGAGCTCATAGCCGTCGATCAGATGATCGCCCAGCCACTGCCCGTTCGTCATCCAGTGACTGTTACCTTGCTTGCGCCGCAGACTGCCGTAAACAATTATTCGCATTGCTAGAACTCAAACTGATAAAGCACATCCAGAGCCTGATCTATGCCAGACACTGCTTCCAAATAGAGTTTGGGCATCAGGCGATAACGCAGAGTTAACGTCGCCAGTGAATCAAATATGCCAACACCGTATTTTACCTGTAGACCCGGCAGCACATAGCCGCTGACCTGCACCTGCTGGCTGTCGCCAACCCCTGCAGTATCCAGAGCCAGGTTGCTGACACCGAAGGTCTCGCCGATTTTACCCACAACTTGACCACTTTGTGCAACCCCCAATCCAACCAGAGCGGAAGTTAATGCGTCACTGTCGCTGCCGGAGGTTTGCAGACCCTGCCCGCGAAGCAGGTAGGACAGCGCTTCCTGCTGCGACATCGCCGGGTCGGAGAACACTTCAGCTTTCGGTTCATCGGCCAGTCCGGTGACGCGAACGCCAGCGGTCACGTCATCTTCGGTGGCTTCCGGGTTACGAATCGCTTCGATGTTGAGATACGGCTGATCCGGCGGACCGGCAAACTGCAGCTCGCCCTTGCGTACAATCAGATCCTGGCCGTAGGCGTGGAAGCGCCCGGACGGAATGTTAATCTGGCCGTTCAGCCCCAGCCCGCGTTTATCCTGCACCAGTTTCAGATCGCCGTTCAGCTTCGCCTTCAGGCCAAAGGCGCTGAGGCGTACATCGTCACCGACGTGGATAATCAGGTTGCTGTTGATCGGGATTGAGGTCGATTTCGGCGCAATCGGCTGCAGGTTTTTATCCAGCAGCACTTCATCCGACGAGACGCCCACCGCACTTTCCGGCACTTCCTGCACCGTAATGCGCGCCCACGGGATATCCACCCGCCCATCAAGATTGAACATTTCCGGCGTGGCTTCAAATACCAGATCCGGTGAAACGTCCATCCGCACCATCGGCGGCACGGTCACCCGCACGCGGTCGCCTTTGGCCGCGACGCGTGCCCGCCAGGCATTCAGCTGGCTCCAGTCGGCGTTACCGTTAAGCGTAATCTGCCCCTGCGAGGTTTGAATCACCCCTTCCAGCGTTGAACTCATGCCGTTAAACAACATCGAGAGGTTCGCGGTGGTGAGATCCACCGGCATAAAGCTACCTTCCACATCCACATTCCGCAGGCCAAGCTGACCGAAGACCTGCGGTTTTTGCAGATTGCCACCCAGGCGCAGATTACTGTTCAGCACGCCGGAGACTTTCTCGCCCTGCATCAGCGCCGGATTGAGCATCGCCAGCGACAGATTGGTGATGTTAACGTTGCCGGACAGCGTTCGGCGGCCCTGCGGATCGGCTATCTGCACGTTGCCGTCCAGCTGGCCGTTGTTGGCAATGCGGATCAGCCAGTCGAGCTGCGCACGACCATTTTTCAGCCCCGCATTCAGGTTCAGCGTATCAAAGGCGATCGGCAGCGTATTGCCCTGCACGTCCTGCGCCACTTTCACGCCGTTGCCTTTCAGCGAGATGCGCCCGGTCGGCAGCGCGCCGTCGGCGGTCCAGCTGACGTCGGCATCCCCGCTGAATGAACCTTTAAGCTGCGTTTCTTCCGGCATAAACGGTTTGATCATCGCCAGATCAAAACGGTTCAGTACCACCCGCGCGCGGCCGGACGGACCGGCTTCCACCGTCTGCGGAACGCACAGCTCGGCGTTCGGGTTCTGCCAGCAGTGTGGCCCGATGCTGATGGTCTGTTTAGTATTGAGGTAGTCGAGGGCAATCGCGCGGGTTAAGCGCCATTCACCGACCGGCGTGTCAAAGCGGGTGTTGTTGAGCGTGCCCTGCCAGCGCTGCGTGGCGCGGTCAAAGCTACCGTTCAGCGCCAGCTGGCCGGACACTGGTTCGCCCTGCATATTCAGCTTCAGCTGGTGCTGCTTCTCGCTGCCGCTGGCATCCAGCGTCAGCTGCGAGATCGACAACGCATCCTGCTTCACCTGATCGACACGCAGATTCAGCTTGCCCTGGATCTGCTCGCCGGAGCTGACGTCGCCTTTCAGCAGCACGCGACCAATGCTGAGCGCCTGCCAGCGCAGTCCGCTGGCGGTCAGATCGGCCAGCAGCTGCGGCGTTTTCAGATCGCCGCGCGCGCGGATAGTGCCTTTCGCCACCCCGCCGAGGCCCGGCAGCGCATTATCCAGATGTTGGGCGTCGATATCCGCATCCAGATTCAGCTTCTCGCCCAGCGATCCTTTCAGATTGACGTTGTTCCGCCCCAGAATCAGCTTGATGCCGGGAATATCCCACTGGTTGTAGCTGTTGCCGTACAGCGTGCCGTCGGCGCTGACCGCGTTATTACGCACGTTGCCGCGCAGCTTCAGCTCCGGTACGCGCATCTGCCAGCTGCCGCCGTACAGGCTGCCGCGGGTGGTGATTTTACCGTCCAGCTTCGCCGGCCAGTCCGGGTACTGCTTCGCGGTGTTAATGCCGGTCAGAGTCAGCTCGCTGTTCCAGCTGATCGCCTTACTCCAGTCCACCAGCGCTTTCAGATCGGCGGTACCCTGCAACGCGGCCAGCCGCAGCTTTTCAATGGCGAACTGCTCTACGTTGCCTTTACCGTCCAGGGTGACCGTGGCGGGCGGTACGCCCTGCCCCTGTAGCGCCGCCTTCAGCGACATCACGTAGTCGGTCGCTTTTCCTTTGAAGCTGAAGTTAAAATTATCCGCTTCATACTGCGTTTCCCCCTCCAGCGGCCAGCGCAGCTGTGGGCTTTGCAGCGTCATATTAAGCGGCAGGCCCGCTTCGGCCAGCCGGGTGTCAGCATCCAGCTGGGCCCGCACCGGACCGGACAGATTCAGCGCCAGGGTCAGCGTTTCACGCAGATAGCCACCGAGGGTCATTTTAATCTTTTCACCCTTCAGCGGATCGATATTCATATCGCCGTTGAGGGTAAAATTCATCGGCCAGCTGCCGCTCAGGGTGGCTTCGCCCTGAGCGTTGAGCTGCCCCTGAACCGCGTCGACATCCAGCGTTTGCAGCGCCAGATGATTATTCTCAGTTTTGGCTTTCACCAGCAGGCGATTGACGGTGATATCGGTATCGCCGGTCAGGCGCAGCTGTTCACCCAGGATCTGCTGCACATTGACATCCAGCGGCAGCGTAAACTCCGGCAGATTCGGCAGCAGCGGCTGCTCGAACATCGCTTTCAGCGTTTCGCCCAGCGGTTTTTCTTCCGGCTGCGGGTCCTGAATCTTCGGCTGAACCACTTCTTCATTGGCGACTTTAGCCGCCTTCGGTAGCGCGATCAGCAACCCCTGAATATGGGTTGGCGTCAGCGTCATACCGCGCCCTTCCCAGTGCATGCCGCTGGTAAAGTCCGCCAGTGAAACCGCCGTGTCGTCAATCTTCACATTGATGTTATGCAGCGCCAGGCGGCTTAGCGTCAGCGGGTACGGCGTGCTGATTTCGCCGGTTGTGGACTCATCCTCGACTGGTGGATTCTCAGCAGAAGCCAGCTGTTTGCTGTCCACCGCTACATATACGTCCTTCAGTGACAGATCGTTGACGCAGAACGCACTCTGCTTCAGGCAGCCCAGACGCAGCGCCAGATGAAATTCTCCGGCGTTAACCGATACGCCGGGCATCTCGTATTTGACGCCCTTCAGCGTCAGATCGCGCCAGCCGCCGTTGACCTGCTGGATTTCCAGCCCCGGCACCCAGCGGGCAGCGGAGTTCAGCACCAGGTGTAATCCGCTGGTGGTGCCCAGCAGGAACGCAATACCGCCCAGCAGCAGCACAATAAATATCACAATGCCAATCAGGCCCTTTTTCCACCACTTCATAGTTCAGGCCCCAGTCCAATGTAAAACTGAATATCGCGATCGTCCTGGTCACCGATTGGGCGGGCTATATCAACCTTGATTGGCCCCACCGGCGACTGCCAGCGCACGCCGAAGCCCGCGCCGGTCTTAAAGTTGCTCTGTTTGATATCGTTAACGGCTTCACCGGAGTCGACAAATACCGCGCCCCACCATTTGCCCGTCACGTTGTACTGATACTCCAGCGAGCCGGTGGCCAGCTTGGAAGCACCGGTCAGCTTGCCGTCGTCATCACGCGGCGAAATGCCTTTGTACTTGTAGCCACGAATGCTGCGGTCGCCACCGGCGAAGAAACGCAGATCGGGCGGTACTTTTTCAAAATCGTTGGTTTCAATCCAGCCGAGATTGCCGCGCACCACAAAGCGATGTTTATCTTCCAGCGTACGGATCCAGACGTTTTGCGCCTGCACCACCGCGAAGTCAACGTCCGATCCCCAGGTGGTATCGGATACGTCCAGCGAGTAGCGCTGCGAGTCACCCCACGTCGGCATCAGGCCACCGCGCGAACGGGTGCGGTTAACGCTAACGCCCGGATAGAGCAGCATGGTGGTATTAGTGACGCTACCCTGAGTAAAGTGATCGAGGCTCCAGCGCAGGTTAATCGCCCGCTGCCAGCCGCTGGAACTGTCCCAGTAACGCGAGGCGGCCAGCGTGGTGGAATCAGCTTTGGTATCGTTAAGATCGGTACGTTTCAGACCGCCCTGCAGCAGGTAATACTGCTCCAGCGGGCTTTTCAGTAAAGGCACCTTGTAGCTGAAATCCAGCTGCTGCTCGGGTGCAGAAACATTGGCACTGGTAGAGAAGCTGTGCCCCCGGGAGTTAACCCACGGTTTTTTCCAGGTTGCTTTAACGCGCGGCCCCACGTCGGTCGAGTAGCCCACGCCGGTTTCGATGGTGTTTTCCGTGCGAGGCGTTACAACGCCGTGCAGCGGTAAGATTTTATTTTCGCGGCTTTTATCAAACTCGGGTGCCACAACCACCGAGTTAAACCAGCCTGTCGCGGACAGGCGGCGATTCAGCTCGGCCAGATCGCGCGAGGTGTAGTAATCGCCCTGCTTAAAGGGCAGCAGGTTTTGCAGATACTCTTCACGAATCTGCGAACCTTCAAAGGTCACCGGCCCGAAACGATAGCGCTGGCCGCTGTCGTAGTCGATGTCCCAGAAGGCTTCGCGCCGCTCAACCGATACGCCAAGCTGGCTTTTACGGTATTCACCATCAAAGTAGCCTTTGCGCAGCGCCAGGCCGGAAAGAGAACTTTTAAATTTGTCGTACTGACCGTGATTCAACACGCTGCCAATCTTTGGCTTTCCATCACGTACCAGCTGCTGCACGTCGCTATCGGTGCGCGCACCGCCGCGTAAAATAATGGTTTCACCGGCGATTTTCACCGGCTCGCCGGGAGTCACCTTGGCCAGCAGTACCGGTCGGCCGCCCTTCGCCGGAGCGGGGCGCAGTTCGAAGTCGATCTGCGGCTCATAATATCCCAGCGCCTTCAGACCCTCTTTTACCGCCACGCTCACGCGCGAGCGAAAGCGGCCGTCGGAGGTCACTTCATCGTTAGTAATCGTGGATAAACGCGCCCTGACGTTCTTCTGTAATTCCCCGGATAATCCTGTCACCTGTAAACGCACGTTAGCCGCCTCTGCGGCAGGTGCGGCGATCAGCAAACAAGACATGCAATAAACATGAATTCGTGGCACGCGTACTCCCGTTTTTTTGCCAGCCCACCATCCACCGGGCTTAATCTGTAATTATTCAATAGACTTAATGGAGTTTAACGTGCTCTCCGTATCAAACAAGTTTCAGCGCTGTATTTACGGAATGATTCCAGTTCAGATTGCTTTTCACGGTCTCTTGTTTAAAACACCCGCCGTAAAGTGGTGATCCTCCACCGCCGGAATTGTAAGCGCTCGTCAGCACGGCTATAATCGCTGCACAGGCTTTTTCACAACCTGATAACCCTTCTGCCCCGGCGTGTTTTGCCGAACTGGCGCAGACATTTTTGGCACGGATAGCCCTGTACGCTCAATATGTTGAATGATGCAGAATCCCGCGCGCTGCCCAGGCCAAAAATGACAAGTGATTAACCCGGCCTCTCTTTATCTGCGCAGTGACAAGACTGATCGCCCATAAGAGATGAGCCATTGTATGGATAGTGTATGTTAGACAGCTTGCTTGTCATTTTACTGCTGATTGCCATCAGCTCATTCTTCTCCCTTTCAGAAATCTCTCTGGCAGCCGCCCGTAAAATCAAACTGAAAATCCTGGCGGATGAAGGCAACATCAACGCCCAGCGCGTGCTGAAAATGCAGGAAACGCCGGGGATGTTCTTTACCGTGGTGCAGATCGGCCTGAACGCCGTGGCGATCCTCGGTGGTATCGTCGGCGATGCGGCCTTCTCTCCGGCTTTCCGCTCGTTGTTTGAACGGATGGTGGAGCCAGAGCTGGCGGAGCGCCTCAGCTTCATCTGTTCTTTCACACTGGTCACCAGCCTGTTTATTCTGTTTGCTGACCTCTTCCCGAAACGTCTGGGGATGATTGCGCCGGAAAGCGTGGCGCTGAGAATCATCAATCCGATGCGTTTCTGCCTGTTCCTGTTCCGCCCGCTGGTGTGGTTCTTTAACGGCGGTGCCAACATTATCTTCCGCCTGTTTAAGATCCCGCTGGTGCGTAAAGACGACATCACTTCCGACGATATTTACGCGGTGGTGGAAGCCGGTGCGCTGGCCGGAGTGCTGCGCAAGCAGGAGCACGAGCTGATTGAGAACGTGTTTGAGCTGGAATCCCGCACCGTGCCGTCGTCGATGACCTCGCGTGAAAACGTAGTCTGGTTCGATCTGCATGAGGATGAGGCCAGCCTTAAGGGGAAAATCGCACAGCATCCGCACTCCAAGTTCCTGGTGTGTAATGAAGATATCGACCATATCGTTGGCTATGTCGACTCCAAAGAGCTGCTGCTGCGCGTGCTGGGCAATCAGAGTATGACGCTGAACAGCGGCGTGCAGATCCGTTCGGCGCTGATTGTGCCGGATACACTGACGCTGTCTGAAGCGCTGGAAAGCTTTAAAGCCGCGGGTGAAGACTTTGCGGTGATCATGAACGAATATGCGCTGGTGGTGGGGATCATTACGCTGAATGACGTGATGACCACGCTGATGGGCGATCTGGTCGGCCAGGGTATGGAAGAGCAGATTGTGGCCCGCGATGAGAATTCGTGGCTGGTTGAAGGCGGTACGCCAATTGATGACGTGATGCGCGTGTTGGATATCGATGAGTTCCCGCAGTCCGGCAACTACGAGACGATTGGCGGCTTTATGATGTTTATGCTGCGTAAGATCCCGAAGCGTACCGATTTTGTGAAGTTCCACGGCTATAAGTTTGAGGTGGTGGATATCGATAGCTACCGTATCGATCAGCTGCTGGTGACCCGTGTTGATGCCCGTCCGGCGGCACCGGTGTTACCGCGTGCACCGGAAGCGGGTGCAGAAGAGTAATTTTGTGGTTTAGCTGGGCGGTGACAGTACTGAATGGTGGGTGTCAGCCTGGTTTTCTGGCAGATCGTGCCAGCGCTGACTGGTTGGTGTCAGCCGGATTTTCTGGCTGAGCGGTGCCCGCGCCGACTGGTTGGTGTTAGCCGGGTCTTCTGGCTGAGCGGTGCCCGCGCCGACTGGTTGGTGTTAGCCGGGTCTTCTGGCTGAGCGGTGCCCGCGCCGACTGG
>NZ_JAPDNC010000002.1:241546-329139 GCF_025947915.1 Erwinia sp. INIA01 | reverse complement strand
TTGGGGGCGGCTACGGGCGGTCCTCGCGCCGCTTCGCGGTTACCTTCACTTCGTTCGTCAGCCTGTAGGACCGGCTCAGACGGTCCATCCATGGCCCGACCGAGCCTTCGCCAGCGTCCTGCTGGCGAATCCTGGCCTCCTCTCTGCGTTCAGCGCTGCGGATTGTCCGTAGCCGCCCCCAACCAGTCCGCTTTTAACAGTTAGTGATGCCTGTTAGAAGCAACTGTTAGAAAAAACTGCTCTCTCAAATTTCTCAACAAAGAGACCTGCCAGGCGCGTCAAGAAAGCAACGATGATGCTGCAAGGGGGTCAGCCTCTGCGGCTACCGGGCAATCCGCAGCGCTGAGGTGCAGGCTGCGGGACCGGAGAGACACGCATGGACGCGTGGCTCAGGCGTGGCGCGGGCAGGACGCCCGCTCCACGCCGATCCGCAAGGCCCGCAGCCGGAAACGAAGGCACCACGCAAAGCGTGGCGCGAGGACCGCCAGGTAGCCGCAGAGGCTGAACCCCGATCCCCGAAACCACCAGCCACCAGGCAATAAAAAAGCCGCCCTCTCAACAAGATAGCGGCTTCATACTCTCGACAGACAAACATCGCACCACAGGGCGCCTTCTCTTACATCAGTTAAACTCTGACTGGAGGCGCAAAACCTGGCGGTTCACTTCTGACATCACACTAAAATGCTGCTTATCCTTCACGCGCGGCAGCAAAATCTTACCTTTATCGAACTCAAACGCGCCAACATCCTTAATATACAACCGACCACGAAACAGGGTTTTAACGTACTTAGCAACCTGAAGTGGGTTATAGCGTTGGAATATTTTCATTGTTGATTGTACTCCTGAATATTTAACGTACGCTCCGTCCGTAACCAAATCAGAGACGAATCCGTGAAGCGCAAAGTGATTAGACTATAGAACACTGATTGCTTTCTATGTCCTTAATTCCCAATTTTTTTACTACGTTTACACATCATTACAGAGCACTATCTCTCCCTATCGACGAGATGCAGTATAAACCTTCGATCTACAGGGTTTTGTGCAGTGTGTTGCAAAGATGTTATTTCTATGCGACAGCAGCATCATCCACACTTATTATTACATCTGAGTGAACAACTGGTCCGATCACATTACGCTGGAGCGATTATGAGAAAAGTTCGACATTTCCTTGCGCTGACCTGTCTGCTGCTGCCGTTTATGGCTGGGGCGCATAATCTGGCTGAGAACCAGCGCGTTCCTCCTGTCGGTATCGCCGACAAAGGGGAGCTGGTGTATCAACAAGATAAGTTTAGCTATAAAAACTGGAATAGCGCGCAGCTGGTGGGAAAAGTGCGGGTGCTGCAACATATTGCCGGTCGCTCGTCCGCTAAAGAGCAAAATGCTGCGCTGATTGAAGCCATTAAAGCCGCGAAGTTACCGCACGATCGTTATCAAACCACCACCATTGTGAACACCGACGATGCGATTCCTGGCACCGGCATGTTTGTGCGCAGCAGCATCGAGAGCAATAAGAAGCAGTTCCCATGGTCGCAGTTTATTATCGACAGCAATGGCAGCGTGCTGAAAGCATGGCAGCTGCAAAGCGGTGGATCGGCGATTGCCGTGTTGGATAAAGAGGGCAAGGTCCGCTTCGTGAAGGACGGTGCGCTGACGCAGGATGAGGTTAAACAGGTCATGGCGCTGCTGCAGGCGCTTTTAAAATAAAGATTACATCCCGGTCTGAAAGGGCAATGCCTCCTCAGGCCGGGCTAACAACCGTCGGACATTTATCGCTGCGCCGTAGCTGCTGTCAATATCCGGTAGCACCAGTCAAGACTTAAAAGATTGAGACGCGGAACCCCGGATTGAGGAAGGATTCCCGCGGCGTGTAGTCCAGCGTTTTCCCCTGCCAGTCGTTGACGTGCGCACCCGCCGCCAGGGCGACAGCATGCCCTGCACCGGTATCCCAGATGTTGGTCGGCCCGAAGCGCGGATAAAGCTGCGCTGTACCTTCCGCAACCAGGCAAAACTTCAATGATGAACCGATCGCCGTAGTCTGATGCTCGCCCATCTGATCGAGGTATTCTTTCAGCTCCAGATCGGATGCCGCGTGTGAACGGCTGATCACCACCAGCGGAGGATGGGCTTCACGAACCTGAATCTGTGCTTTCTGTCCGCCCTCTTCTTTCCAAGCCTTACCGTTCGCTGCGGAGTACATCACGTCCAGCACCGGCGCATACACCACGCCCAGAACCGGTTTCCCCCCCTCAATCAGCGCAATATTGACGGTAAACTCACCGTTGCGCTTGATAAACTCTTTCGTTCCGTCCAGCGGGTCCACCAGCCAGTAGCTCTGCCAGCTCTGACGGGTCGGCCAGTCGGCCGGATCTTCTTCTGACAGCACCGGGATCTGCGGGGAAAGTGCCTGCAGCCCGGTAACAATAATTTTATGCGCCGCAATGTCCGCCGCCGTTACCGGGGAATCATCAGATTTGCGTGTTACGTCTACCGGCGTGGGTGCATCATACACCTGCATAATTGCATCACCTGCTTCACGTGCCAGCTGGCAAATTTGTTCTAACACTTTCCACCTCCCGATCGGATTCATACAGGCCTGCTATCAACGCGCAAACGCTAAAGCACTCTACTGAGAATAGCAGTTCACTTCAGCCAGGGTTAACAGCAGGTTAACCATTTATTTCAAAAGCATAGCGTAGAACACCCCCACGATGACACCGTTTTGATTATTTTCTGCCATCGTGCCATTCGATCCTCACAGTTCGGGTTTTTGCGGAAAATCACGGCTAATTATCGGCTTTCGATCACATTTTTTTGCAGCATAACGACAAATTTTCATATTTTTCTGCGAAGGTTATCGAAATTCAGTCAGGCATCAGAAAGGGAGACAACATGTTTAAACCTGGCATTACGCTGCTCACACTGCTGGTCAGCGGCACACTACAGGCCGCCACGGTCGATTTTCGCATTCTGGAAACCACCGATCTGCACAGTAATATGATGGACTTCGATTACTACAAAGATCAGCCCACCGATAAATATGGCCTTGTGCGCACCGCCTCGCTGATCGCCGCAGCGCGCCAGCAGGTCACGAATAGCGTACTGGTCGATAACGGTGACGTGATCCAGGGCAGCCCGCTGGGGGATTATATGGCGGCGAAGGGGCTGAATAAGGGAGAGACTCATCCGGTTTATAAAGCGATGAACACCCTGAACTACAGCGTCGGCAATCTGGGTAACCATGAGTTTAATTACGGCCTCGACTATCTGCAAAAGGCGATCGCCGGTGCACGTTTCCCCTACATTAACGCCAATATTATTGACGTTGCCAGCGGGAAGCCGCTATTTACGCCTTTCCTGATTGAACCGGTGAAGGTGCGCGATCGCGCAGGTAAAGAGCATACTCTGAAGGTCGGCTATATCGGCTTTGTGCCCCCGCAGATTATGGTCTGGGACAAAAAGAACCTTAGCGGTAAGGTTACGGTGGATGACATCACTGCCACCGCGAAAAAATGGGTGCCGGAAATGCGCGCTCAGGGTGCCGATATCGTTGTGGCGATCCCGCACTCCGGCCTTTCCAGCGAGCCGTATCACGCACTGGCGGAAAACTCCGTTTACTACCTCAGCCAGGTTCCGGGCATTGACGCCATTATGTTTGGCCACGCGCACGCCGTATTCCCCAGCGCCGACTTCGCCGCCATTAAAGGCGCTGACATCGAGCAGGGGACGCTCAACGGCATTCCGGCAGTGATGCCCGGGATGTGGGGCGATCACCTCGGCGTGGTCGATCTGGTGCTGAATAACGAGAGTGGCAGCTGGAAGGTGATCGGTGCCAAAGCAGAAGCGCGGCCAGTTTATGACAAGGCAGCGAAAAAGTCGCTGGCGGCGGAAGATCCGGCGCTGGTGAAAGTGCTGGCCGACGATCATAACGGCACGCGTGAGTTTGTCAGCCAGCCAATTGGCAAATCCGCCGACGTGATGGCCAGCTATCTGTCGCTGGTGCAGGACGATCCGACCGTACAGATCGTTAATAATGCCCAGCGCGACTATACAGAACGCTTTATCCAGGGCGATCCCGACCTGGCGCGGTTGCCGGTACTTTCCGCAGCAGCACCCTTTAAGGCCGGAGGCCGTAAAAACGATCCGGCCAGCTATGTTGAAGTGGATAAAGGCCAGCTGACGTTCCGTAACGCCGCCGATCTCTATCTATATCCCAACACCCTGGTGGTGATGAAGGTCAGCGGTGCTCAGGTAAAAGAGTGGCTGGAGTGTTCTGCCGGGCAGTTCAATCAGATTGATATTCATAACAGCAGCCCGCAGTCGCTGATTAACTGGGACTTCCGTACCTATAATTTCGATGTGATTGACGGTGTGAACTACCAGATCGATATCACCCAACCAGCACGCTATGACAGCGAATGCCAGCTGATCAATCCGGAAAGCTCGCGTATTCGTGATTTAACCTTCAACGGAAAGCCCATCGATCCAGAAGCCACTTTCCTCGTTGCCACAAATAACTATCGCGCTTACGGTGGGAAATTTGCAGGCACGGGTGAAAAGCAGATAGCGTTTGCCTCACCGGATGAGAACCGTTCAGTGCTTGCCGCCTACATCAGCGCACAAACCAAAGCCGATGGCGAGGTGAAGCCGCAGGCAGACAATAACTGGCGACTGGCACCGATAGTCAGCAATACGCCGCTGGATATTCGTTTTGAGACCGCGCCGGGGGAGAAAGCCGCTGAATTTATTCGCACTCACGCCCAGTATCCGCTCAAGCAGGTGGCAACGGATGAAACGGGCTTTGCGATTTATCAGCTGAAGCTGCAATAACGGGGAACAGCAGCAGGCGCGCCCCACAGGGCGCGCCTGAGGGATTACAGAATTTCCAGCAGTTCGACTTCAAATACCAGCGTGCTGTATGGCGGGATTGATGCGCCTGCACCGCGCTCGCCGTAGGCCAGGTTGTGAGGGATAACCAGCTCCCACTTAGAGCCAACCGGCATCAGGGTAAGCGCTTCGATCCAGCCTGGGATCACGCCGCTGACCGGGAACTCAGCCGGTTCACCGCGCTGTACAGAGCTGTCAAACACGCTGCCGTCAATCAGTTTACCGGTGTAGTGAACGCGTACGCGATCCTGACGGGATGGGATGGCACCTTCACCCTGAGTCAGCACGCTAAACTGCAGGCCGGTTTCGGTGCTGCTGACGCCGTCACGCTTCGCGTTCTCTTCCAGGAATTTCTGACCTTCCACTGCCAGCGCTTTCTGACGCTCCTGGCGCACAACTTCAGCACGCTCATGAACTTCACGCAGCGCGCGGTGAACAACATCAACAGGAACAGCCGGGGCATTCCCTTCCAGCGCATCACGCAGGCCCGCCAGTAGCGCCTCTGGTTGCAGACCCTGCAGACCAGATTCCTGCAGCTGCTGGCCAACCTGTAAACCGATACCGTAACTTGCTTGCGCTTCTACACTGTCAAAAGAAGGGGTTGTCATGGATTTTCCTTTCATCATTGATAAAACAGAAGCCGAAGCATAACAGCGCAGAGAACGTGCGTAAAATCCCATCTTCTACTGGTGACTTTTGATCGCGAAAGAGAAACAATAATGTCTTCAATTATTCAGAATGCTCAAATGGTTACCGCACAGCGTGTCTTTCCCGTTCCCAGAATAAAAACAGACCACGTTTGTCCAGATTGCGGAATTTTTTCACCCCAGGGGTAACCGGTTCAGCTACAGTGTACTCAGAGGTATAAATGGGCCAAATTGCCCGCCGGCGCAGGAAAAGCCAGCCACGTTTCTCTTTCGCATGGAAAAGCTGGATGGCCAGAGTCTTACTGATGGCGCGCAGCGTGCGCCGAAAGGAGGAAGCTATGCCAAATGCATCGAAAGCTTCACGCTCCCCCGCGTGGCTCAGCCATATCTGGCATCTGCCGGATAAGATGCACTGGATGGACCCGCTCCCCGCACCACACCGTCGCGGTATTATCGTTGCCGTTGTAGTGATCCTGCTGGCCTTCCTGTGGCCAGCCCCTTCCCCGCAGCGAGCACCGGTTACGCCGCTGCAAAGCGGTTCTGAGGGGACTGAAGTGCCGTTACAGGCGAATATCGCCGACGACTTCCCACAAAGCAGCAACACGCAGGGTGATTCACGCGGGCAGTGGCGCAACTATACGATTGCGTCCGGCCAGACGCTGGCACAGCTGTTCCGCGATAATAATCTGCCGGTTAACGATGTCTTTGCGATGGCGCAGGTGGAAGGCAGTGATAAACCGCTCAGTACATTGAATGCGGGCCAGAGGGTGAAGATCCGGCTCAATGCGGCAGGCGTTGTTACGGGGTTAACGCTGGAGTCAGCGGGCAGGGAAATTCTGTTTACTCGTCAGGCAGACGGTTCATTTATTCGTGCCCAGTAGCACGGCAAAGCTGGGGAGGAGCAGCGTCATCAGCTTTCAGCAGAAACAAAAACGCCGGCACGAGGCCGGCGTTTTTAATTGCTAAAAGCGATTAAGCTTCAGCAACTACATTCACGATCAGTTTCGCGAATACTTCGCTGTGAACCTGGAAGTCCACTTCGTGCTCACCGGTGGTGCGCAGAACGCCGTTCGGCAGACGAACTTCGCTCTTAGCCACTTCAACGCCAGCTGCAGTTACAGCGTCAGCGATGTCGCGAGTACCGATAGAACCGAACAGTTTACCTTCGTCGCCTGCTTTAGACGCGATGGTAACGGTGCCCAGTGCGTTGATTTTCTCAGCGCGAGCGTTAGCAGCAGACAGAACGTCAGCCAGTTTGGCTTCCAGCTCTGCACGGCGTGCTTCGAAGAACTCAACGTTTTTCTTAGTAGCAGGAACAGCTTTGCCCTGTGGTACCAGGAAGTTACGAGCGTAGCCCGCTTTAACGTTTACCTGGTCGCCCAGGGTGCCCAGGTTTGCTACTTTATCAAGCAGAATAACTTGCATTACCTTATCCTCTTAAAGTCGTTAATAGACAGTTGCCGTTACTGATGACGATCGGTGTACGGCAGCAGGGACAGGTAACGCGCGCGCTTGATAGCACGAGCCAGCTGACGCTGGTATTTTGCACGAGTACCGGTGATACGGCTTGGTACGATCTTGCCGCTTTCAGTGATGTAGTTTTTCAGCGTTGCGATATCTTTATAATCGATCTCTTGAACGCCTTCCGCGGTGAAACGGCAGAACTTGCGACGACGGAAATAACGTGCCATTTGGCTAGTCTCCAGAATCTATCAATTCAATCTGCTCGGCATGCAGTACGAGTTTGTTCAGGCCGTTGCGCCCTTGATGGCTGCAAATAAAACCCTGAACCGTGACCTGCGCGCCGACCGTTATACTTTGAGTAATGGCCTGATGGGCTTTGCCGCTGATAATCACCGGCATACGGCACCAGGCTTGCCGGGTAAAACCGGCTTCCACCTGCTGTGAACGATGCTCAAGCACGAACTGGCAGTGTGGAATTCCTGACGGGCTGACTTTTCGCATCGGCGTCTTGCACACGGTGCCAGACAGCGTCAGACGGTTAGCCGTCATAGAAATTACTCTTCAGAATCCCCAGCATCTGCATCATCAGAGGTTTCGTTAGCGAAATCTTCACGACGCTCACGGCGCTCGTCTTTCGCTTTAACCATCGGAGATGCTTCAGTTACCGCGTGCTTAACGCGCATAACCATGCTGCGGATAACGGCGTCGTTGAAGCGGAAGTTAGTTTCCAGCTCATCGATCGCTTCCTGCGGAGCTTCAACGTTCAGCAGAACGTAGTGAGCTTTGTGCAGTTTGTTGATCGGGTAAGCCAGCTGACGACGGCCCCAGTCTTCCAGGCGGTGGATCGTACCTTCTGCACCAGTGATGGTGGCAGAGTAGCGCTCGATCATGCCAGGAACCTGTTCGCTCTGGTCAGGGTGAACCATAAATACGATTTCGTAATGACGCATCGAATTTGCTCCTTACGGATTATTCAGCCTCCTGTCGGGGTCAGCCGCGGCCCATGGAAGCAAGGAACGTTATAAGCCGTAACCAACGATTAGCAGGCTACAACTTGAGAATGCGGCTGAAAAATTGACGCGTAATCATACTGGCGAGGGGTGGGAAACACAAGGTAAAGATCGAGCGAGCGGAGAAAAAAGATGCGGCCGCAGCATCGATGATAAATTCATGCTGAAAGGCACTGCGACAGCCGCCGCCGGGGCAGGATTCTGCTCATCTGCCGCAGGCATTTCAGGTGAAATCGTCTCCCTCTTGCGTGGAATGACGTAAACTCATGCCACTGCCATCAAAGAGAGCTGAAGATGCGTCCGATCATTGCGTTATCCGTCATCCTGCTGCTGAGCGCCTGCAGCGCGCTGAAAACCACACCCCAGCCACCGCCGCCGCCAGCGGACCACGCGCAGGAGATCGTCCGTGCCCAAAGCACCAATCTGACCCGACTGGGAACGGCCAGCGTCACGGTGCGCGGCTCCCCGGACGATGCCGAGCGGGCGCTGGCGGCAAAAGCTAACGCCAGCGGGGCCAGCTACTACCTGATCCAACTGGTGAGCGAAACGGTGGCTCCGGGCATGTGGTACGCTTCGGCGATCTTCTACGGGCCATCAACTCACGCCGCTGGCGCGCAGTAGCAGCCGCTGGCAAACCTCATCGGGGATTGCCGCGCCTCCACGTGAGTCCAGCTGCTGGCGGCACCACGCGTCCGCCAGCGGCGGCTCAAGATAGCGTAGTACCTGCTCCGCCGTCGCCAGTGAGAACAGCCGTTCAACCAGACCTCGCGCTCGCGCTTCATCCGGCTGGCGAAGTAATAATCTGAGCTGCCGCCACTGCTGGTCAAAATGTCGGTTAATGCCTTTCACTTCGGCAAACTGCGCATCCAGTCGCTCACCGATCGCTGGCTGCTTAAGTAAGACTCGCAGCACGTCCAGGCACATCACGTTACCTGAACCCTCCCAAATGCTGTTAACCGGCATCTCGCGGTACAGTCGGGGCAGTTCGCTGTCCTCGCAGTAGCCGATACCGCCAAGTACCTCCATCGATTCGGCCACAAACGGGATTCCGCGTTTACAGATAACGTATTTGGCAGCGGGGGTGAGCAGGCGGCTGTAGCCACGTTCGGCTTCATCTTTGGCATCAGACCAGGCACGAGCAAGACGCATCAGCAGCGCCGTTTGCCCTTCCAGTACCAGCGCCTGAGAGGCCAACACCTGGCGCATCAGCGGCTGGTCTACCAGCGTTTTCCCCTGCACCTGCCGCTGATGGGCATGGTACAGCGCCACTGAAAATGCACGACGCATCTGACCATGGCTACCCAGCGCGCAGTCAAAGCGCGTGTAACCGCCCATTTTCAGGATTTGCCGTACCCCTTCACCCTCGTCGCCAATCAGCCAGCCAAGCGCATCCCTGAACTCCACTTCACTACTGGCGTTGGAGCGGTTACCGAGCTTGTCTTTCAGGCGCTCGATCTGCACGCTGTTACGCGTACCGTCCGGCAGCAATCGCGGCAGGAAAAAGCAGGACAGGCCACCGGAGGTCCGCGCCAGCACCAGATGCGCATCGCTTTGCGGCACCGAGAAAAACCATTTATGCCCGACCAGCCGGTAGCATTCACCGGGGCCACGATGGCTGACGGGTTCAGCACGCGTGGTATTACTCAACACGTCGGTTCCGCCCTGCTTTTCAGTCATGCCCATGCCAATCAACAGGCCGCGCTTTTGTTCACCAGGCTGAAGATGGGAGTCGTAACGATCGGAGAGCAGCCCCGGCAGCCAGGCGTGAAAGTCGGCGGGCAAATGGCGCTGTAGCAGCGGAATGGCACCGAAGGTCATGGTAACCGGGCACAACGTTCCGGCCTCAACCTGGGCATGCAGGATGAAACGAGCGGCGCGTGCCACGAAGGCATTCTCTGGCGCATCGGGCTGCCACGGCAGATTGTGTACCCGGTTCGCACACAGCCCCTGCATCAGCAGATGCCATGCAGGATGGAAACGCACATCATCCAGCCTTTCCCCCGTGGCATCGTAGCGCAGCAGCTCCGGTGGATTACGGTTTGCCAGCCTTCCAAGCTCAAGCGATTCCGCGCTGCCCAGCTGTTGTCCGACGGAGGCCAGACGTTCAGCATCCCAGCCAGCGCCGTGGCGCAGCACGGCGTCGCGCAGCGGAATATCGGAAAGAAACAGATTGCTATTGCTGAGGGGGGCGGGTTGATTGAAAACAGTATGGGTTTTCCAGTCCATCACGGCATCCTGTTTAAAACGGGCCAGATGACAGGATAAAACGAGGGGCGAAGAATGCTGGGGCGCAGGTCACGCCCCGAACAATTTACTTAACGCTGCGCTGACGTACCGCTTCAAACAGGCAAATACCGGTCGCGACGGAAACGTTCAGTGAAGACACGCTGCCCGCCATCGGAATACTAATCAGTTCATCGCAGTGCTCGCGCGTCAGGCGGCGCATGCCCTCGCCTTCTGCACCCATCACCAGCGCCATCGGGCCGGTCATTTTACTCTGGTACAGGTCGTGGTCGGCCTCACCGGCGGTGCCGACGATCCACACGTTGGATTCCTGCAGCTGGCGCATGGTGCGTGCCAGGTTGGTCACGCGGATCAGCGGCACATGCTCGGCGGCACCGCTGGCCACTTTCTTCGCGGTCGCATTCAGAGCGGCGGAGCGATCTTTTGGCACGATAACCGCATGAACGCCTGCGGCGTCGGCGCTGCGCAGGCAGGCCCCCAGGTTATGCGGGTCGGTCACGCCGTCGAGGATCAGGAAGAACGGGCTTTCCAGGCTCTCCAGCAGATCGGGAAGATCGCCTTCCTGATACTGACGGCCCGGTTTAATGCGGGCAATAATGCCCTGATGCACAGCACCTTCAGACTTGCTGTCCAGCATCTGCTTGTTCGCCACCTGAATCACCACGCCCTGCGCTTCCAGCGCTTTCACCAGCGTTTGTAAGCGGCGATCGTCGCGCCCTTTTTGGATAAAGACTTCCTGGAAACGCTGGGGGTCGCTGTCCAGCAGCGCCTGTACGGCGTGGATACCAAAAACAATTTCACTCATGGTTCAGTTACTCAAAGGTCATCATTCAGTTGAAAGGGGCAAACGCGTCAACGCTCGCCCCCTGCTGCCGGTTATTCACACCGCTCAGTTAGTCGCGGTCGGATTTTTTCCCTGCGCGTTTCGCTTTGGTGGCGGCGGCGATTTTACGGGTTTTATCCGACGGCTTGCGTGGCTTTTTTTCTTTTTTCGCCGGTTGGGCGTTTTTTGACTCGCCCGCTTTGCGGAAGTCGCTGTCCGGCTCGAAGTTTTTGCTGCCCGGACGCGGAGCACGGCGGCGGTTACCGCTGTTTTTTGCCACACCACGTTTTTCGCGTTCACGCTCGGTTTTCCCTTCACCGCGCGGCTTACGCTGGCTGGAGATCAGTGCGAAATCAATCTTACGCTCGTCCATATGCACCGCATCAACGCGCACTTCCACCGAGTCGCCCAGGCGGTAGGTACGACCACCGGACTCGCCGATCAGACGCTGACCAACGGCGTCAAAGCGGTAGTAGTCGTTGTCCAGCGTCGACACGTGAACCAGGCCGTCGATAAACAGATCGTCAAGACGCACGAAGAAACCAAAGCCGGTCACGCTGGAAATCACCCCGCTGAAGGTTTCACCCACCTGATCCTGCATAAAGTCACACTTCAGCCAGTCGGCAACGTCGCGCGTCGCTTCGTCAGCACGGCGCTCGGTCATCGAACAGTGCTGGCCAAACTGCAGCATCTGCTGCAGATCGTAGTGGAAACCACCGGTTGGCGTGGTGTTCCCCTGCAGCGTGTTGTTCTCTTTCGCCAGCAGATACTTAATGGCACGGTGCAGCAGCAGGTCCGGATAACGACGGATCGGCGAGGTGAAATGTGCGTAGGAAGCCAGTGCCAGACCAAAGTGGCCACGGTTCTCCGGATCGTACACCGCCTGCTTCATGGAACGCAGCAGCATGGTTTGCAGCATTTCGTGGTCAGGACGGCCCGCAATCTGGCTGAGCAGCTCGGCGTAGTCCAGTGGCTGCGGCTTGTTGCCGCCCGGCAGCGTCAGGCCCAGCTCGTTCAGCACGGAACGGAAGCTCTTGATGCTGTCATCGCTTGGACGATCGTGATCGCGGAACAGCGCCGGTTCGTTATTCTTCTCCACGAAGCGGGCCGAAGCGATGTTGGCGAGGATCATGCACTCTTCGATCAGCTTGTGCGCATCGTTGCGGGATACCTGCTCAATACGATCGATACGGCGTTCAGCATTGAAGATAAACTTCGCCTCTTCCGTTTCAAACGAGATACCGCCGCGCTGCTCACGGGATTTTTCCAGCGCCAGATACATGCGGTGCAGCTCTTCCAGGTCTTTCACCAACGGCTGATACTGCTCGCGCAGATCCTGATCGCCCTGCAGAATGTTCCACACCTTGTTATAGGTCAGGCGGGCGAACGAGTTCATGACCGCTTCATAGTGCTTGTAGCCGGTCAGTTTACCGGTGGAGGATACGGTCATCTCGCACACCATGCACAGACGATCCACTTCCGGATTCAGCGAGCACAGGCCGTTTGACAGCACTTCCGGCAGCATTGGTACAACCTGCGACGGGAAGTACACTGATGTACCACGGTTAATCGCTTCGGCATCCAGCGGCGTGCCGGGGCGCACGTAGTAGCTGACGTCCGCAATGGCAACCCACAGACGCCAGCCGCCGCCGCGCTTGCGCTCACAGAATACGGCGTCATCGAAGTCGCGGGCATCTTCACCATCAATGGTGACCAGCGGCAGATCGCGTAGATCCACACGGCCTTTTTTCGCCTCTTCCGGCACTTCTTCACTCAGATGAGCGATCTGTTTTTCCAGTTCTGGCGGCCAGACGTGCGGAATATCATGGGTGCGCAGCGCCATTTCAACGGCCAGACTGGTGCCCATGTTATCGCCAAGCACCTCGACGATTTTACCAATGGCTTTCGTACGGCGGGTCGGGCGCTGCGTCAGCTCCACCACCACCACAAAGCCCATTTTTGCGCCCATCAGCTCTTCGGCCGGGATTAAGATATCGAAGCTCAGGCGGCTGTCGTCGGGAACGACAAAGCCGACGCCCGCATCGGTAAAGTAGCGGCCAACAATCTGTGCGCTGCGCGGTTCTACTACGCGCACCACGCGCACTTCGCGGCGGCCACGGCGATCGGCGCCCATGGCCTGAGCGAGAATGATATCGCCGTGCATGCACATCTTCATCTGCTCGGCAGAGAGATAAAGATCGTCTTTGCTGCCTTCAATACGCAGGAAGCCGAAGCCATCGCGATGGCCAATGACTTTGCCTTTTAACAGGTCCAGGCGTTCCGGCAGCGCGTAGCACTGGCGGCGGGTGAAGACCAGCTGCCCGTCGCGCTCCATGGCGCGCAGGCGGCGGCGCAGCGCTTCGGTCTGCTCTTCACCGTTGATGGATAGCTCTACCGCCAGCTCTTCCCGGCTGGCAGGCTTTTCACGTTTGTCCAGGTGCGCGAGAATAAACTCACGGCTGGGGATCGGGTTTTCGTACTTTTCAGCTTCTCTTTCCTGAAAGGGATCTTTTGACATCGAGGTTCCTCCGTTGTCAGCTGCTGAGCGACACGCGGTCGGTCAGCAAAATTTTGTAAAGCGGATGGTTATCTTCCACCAGGTCAGCCAGGGTGTAATTGTCCAGTTCCCGCAGGAAGCTCTGGACGGCATCATGCAGCGCCTTTTTCAGGCGACAGGCAGAGGTGATATGGCAGAAATCGCTGTGGCAATTCACCAGCTGAAGCGGTTCCATATCACGGACTACCTGGCCTATCACTATCTCCTCAGCCGGTCTGCCCAGGCGAATACCGCCATTTTTACCGCGCATCGCCGCGATATAGCCGGCACGGCTAAGTTGATTGATAATTTTGACCATATGATTACGGGACACGCCATAAGTGTCTGTCACTTCGGTGATGCTGGTCATCTGGCCCTCTGGCAGAGAGGCAAGGTAGATCAGCGCACGCAAGCCGTAATCGGTAAAACTGGTTAGCTGCACAGTAACCTCAAGGATAAAACCCGTATTGAAGCTGTAATCCGCTTAAGAATGGACTTTGTTAGCAATGATAATAAACCAGCCACCGCAAAGGGGCGATTTTATTTAAACAAGCGGCATTGGTGAAACGAACTGACAGGGACGGCAGGAAACCAGTGCAGGAAAGGATCTGGCCGGGCAATGCCCGGCCTGAAATACAATTATGCGTCAAACGGGTCGCGCAGAATCATCGTTTCACTACGGTCCGGACCGGTTGAAATAATATCAACCGGTACGCCGGTCACTTCTTCAACACGCTTGATGTAATCAAGCGCTGCCTGCGGCAGACCATCACGCGTTTTCACGCCAAAGGTCGTTTCGCTCCAGCCTGGCAGGGTTTCGTAGATTGGCTCGATACCTTCCCAGTTTTCTGCTGCCAGCGGAGTGGTGGTCACTTCGCTGCCGTCCGGCATACGGTATGCCACACAGATTTTCACTTCTTTCAGACCATCCAGCACGTCCAGTTTGGTCATGCAGAAGCCAGAGAGGGAGTTGATCTGCACGGCGCGACGCACGGCAACCGCATCCAGCCAGCCGGTACGACGACGACGACCGGTGGTAGCACCGAACTCGTTGCCTTTCTCGCACAGGAACTCACCGGTTTCGTCGAACAGTTCGGTTGGGAACGGACCTGCACCCACGCGAGTGGAGTAGGCTTTAACGATACCCAGAACGTAATCAACATAGCGCGGACCGATACCTGAGCCCGTTGCCACGCCACCTGCGGTGGTGTTAGACGAGGTCACGTACGGATAGGTACCGTGGTCGATATCCAGCAGCGTACCCTGTGCGCCTTCGAACATGATCAGGTCGCCACGCTTGCGCGCGCCGTCCAGCAGTTCAGACACGTCAACCACCATGCTGGTCAGGATATCAGCAATTGCCAGGGTATCCGCCAGCACTTTATCGTAGTCAACCGCATCGGCTTTGTAGAAGTTAACCAGCTGGAAGTTATGGTATTCCATCACTTCTTTCAGCTTGGCCGCGAAGGTTTCTTTGTTGAACAGGTCACCAACGCGCAGGCCACGACGAGCCACTTTATCTTCGTAAGCCGGGCCAATACCGCGACCGGTCGTACCGATCGCTTTCGCGCCGCGTGCTTTTTCGCGCGCAACGTCCAGCGCCACGTGATACTCAAGGATCAGCGGGCAGGCTTCAGAAATGAACAGACGTTCGCGTACCGGGAAGCCGCGATCTTCCAGACCTTTCATCTCTTTCATCAGCGCAGCCGGAGACAGTACAACACCGTTGCCGATGATGCTGGTCACGTTTTCACGCAGGATGCCAGATGGAATTAAGTGGAGGACGGTTTTTTCACCGTTGATGACTAGCGTATGGCCAGCGTTATGGCCGCCCTGATAGCGCACTACGTATTTAGCACGTTCTGTCAGGAGGTCAACAATCTTACCTTTACCTTCGTCACCCCATTGGGTGCCCAGTACGACGACGTTCTTACCCATTTCTCAAAATCACCGATTGCTTAAAAATGGATTCTACCATCGTCATTTTAGTCTTTCAGCTGTTTTAGCATACGATTGCGTACTTTTTTGCCGACAATCGCCATAACCGGTCGGATATCACAACATACGGTGGATTTAGCCACCGTTACGCACGCTAATCATGTAGTAGATCACAGCACCCGCCACAACCAGCCCGCCGCCGACCCTGCGCAGTAATGCATCCGGTAGCTGCGCCATCGACAAAATCATTCGTCGCCAAATGCGCGGCCAGAGCATCGGGCCAAGCCCTTCAAAAACCAATACTAACCCCACTGCCATCCACACAATTGCATTCATCTTCGTCGATCTCGTTACTGTTCTGCCAGCCGCTGCCGGGCAAATTCCGGCCATAAAAAAAGGCCGGATAAATCCGGCCTTCCGCAGTTATAACAGATTATCAGCGCGTCGTGGTAGACGGATTCTTCATAAAGCGGAAGAAGTCGCTATCCGGGCTGAGCACCATCACGTCCTGATTGCTCTTGAAGCTGTTCTCGTAGGCACGCAGGCTACGCATAAACGCATAGAAATCCTGATCCTGGCTGAAGGCATCGGCAAACAGTTTTGCTGCTTCGGCATCACCTTCACCGCGGGTGATACGCGCCTGACGCTCTGCCTGAGCACTGATGAAGGCAACTTCATAATCCGCCTGCGCGGTCACTTTTGCTGCTTCTTCATCACCCTGCGCACGCTGGCTACGGGCAACGGATTCACGTTCTGCACGCATACGGGCAAAGATCGCGTCAGACACTTCAGTTGGCAGGTTGATCTGCTTGATGCGAACATCCACCACCTGAATACCTAACGCAGCCATGCTGTTCGGGTTGATCGACGGTTCTTTGCTATTGGTCTCGCTCTCAACACGCTTGGCGACAGAAGCAATCGCATCGTCCGCTGCCGGTGTGGCCACTTCATCATCCGCACCCGCGCTACCGGTGTTCAGCGCATCGCGAACGTCGGTAGTCAGGCGACCACGTGAATCGGTGACAATATCTTTTACATCCAGGCGACCAATCTCAGAACGCAGACGGTCACTGAACTTACGTTTCAGCAGAACTTCAGCCTGAGATACATCACCACCGCCGGTAGCGAGGTAGTAACGGCTGAAATCGCTGATGCGCCATTTGATATAGGAGTCAACGATCAGATCTTTCTTCTCTTTGGTCACGAAGCGATCGGCCTGGTTATCCATGGTCTGGATACGGGCATCAAGCGGCTTCATGGATTCCAGGAATGGGATCTTAAAGTGCAGGCCTGGTTCATAGACCAGTGGCTTGTTCTCATCATCACGCAGAACTTTACCGAAGCGCATCACAATGCCACGCTGCCCTTCCTGTACAACAAACAGTGACGCGTACAGCACCACCAGCACAACAATCAATAATACGATTAATGGCTTACGCATCGATTACTCTCTCCCTTCGCGCTGGGTATCGTTACGCTGGGAGTTCACCCTGCGCTGATCCATGATGTCGTCCGGGCTGAACGACGTACTGCTGCTGGCGCGTTCGCTGCCGCTGCTGGCAGGAGGCAGACGCATTAGATTGGTGCTGTCGCCGCTGCTCGCCGGAGCGCTGCCGGACTGGCCACGCATCAGCTGGTCCAGTGGCAGAACCATCAGGCTGTTGCCTTTATCGTTTACCAGTACTTTACGCGTATGGCCCAGCACGCGTTCCATGGTTTCGATATACAGACGCTCACGGGTAATCTGCGGTGCAGCTTTATACTCCGGCAGAATACGCGCGAAGCTGTCCACTTCACCCTGCGCTTCCAGCGTCACACGCGCTTTATAAGCACGGGCTCGTTCCAGCGTTTCCTGCGCCTTACCACGCGCTACCGGGATTTCTCCGTTCGCGTAGGCTTCTGCTTCACGCACTTTCTGCTCGCGGTTTTCACGTGCGGCAATCGCATCGTCAAATGCGGCTTTCACCTCTTCCGGTGGACGCGCAGTCTGGAAGTTAACGTCCAGCAGCGTAATCCCCATATCGTAAGGGCGAATGGTTTCTTCCAGCTCGCGCTGGGTATCGCTACGCACGACGGTACGGCCTTCGGTCAGAATACGGTCCATCGTTGAGCGACCAATCACGCCGCGCAGGGCGCTGTCGGTTGCCTGACGCAGACTGTCATCCGCGCTGGTCACCGAGAACAGATAGCGTTCAGGGTTGGTGACGCGGTACTGCACGTTCATTTCAACGCGCACGACGTTTTCATCAGAGGTCAGCATCGTACCGGAGGCAGAAAGCTCGCGCACCGCCTCAACGTTAACTGCGCGGACCTGATCGATAAAGGTTGGCTTCCAGTTCAGGCCTGGTTCAACCAGATGGCTGAATTTACCAAAACGAGTTACCACACCGCGCTCGGCTTCCTTGATGGTATAGAAGCCGCTACCGGCCCAAATGACCACTACAGCCGCTGCCGCGATGCTGACCAGACGCCCGGTGTTACCGGAACGACGCTGATCGTTACCGTTGCCGCCATCGCCACCTTTTTTGCCACCGCCCAGACCACCGAGCTTATTGCTCAGTTTACGGAAGATATCATCCAAATCAGGAGGACCTTTATCACGTCCTCCCTTATTTCCCCCAGAGTTGCCGCCTTGATTATTGCTGCTTCCCCACGGGTCGCGGTCCTGTCCGTTATTTCCGGGCTGATTCCACGCCATGTTTATGCTCCATTAATTGTGTGTGCGGTGGTATCCCAAGCCGGGATACGCGTGTCAGGCAAAATCAGTCAAACAATGTAATTCACCAGCTCCGGCTCCTGCTTGCACAGACGTCGCCAGTCAACGATCGGCATGCGTATGTGTAAACCTACGCTCCCATCATCCTCATTCCACTCTTTTTCTATCGCCTGAAGCTGATAAAAACGACTGCGCAGCCGCCCCGCTTCCGGCGGCAAACACAAATCATACTGCGCGATTTCACCGGCCAGACGCTCAGTCAGAGCCTGGAACAGTAGCGGGATCCCCTCGCCGGTTTGTGCGGACAGCCAGACGCGGATCGGCAGGTTTTCTTCATCACGATCGATACGCGGGACGAAATCTTCCAGCATATCAATCTTATTCATAATCAGCAGGCTGGGGATCTCATCAGACTCGATCTCTTCCAGCACGACGTTTACCGCTTCAATGTTTTCATCAAGACGGACATCGGCAGCATCAATAATATGCAGCAGCAGCGTCGCCTGACGCGTTTCCTGCAGCGTGGCTTTAAACGCCGCAACCAGGTCGTGGGGAAGATGGCGGATAAAGCCTACAGTATCCGCCAGCACAACCTCGCCCACGTCGGCTACATTCACCCGGCGCAGCGTCGGATCGAGCGTGGCAAACAGCTGATCGGCTGCGTAAACATCGGCAGACGTCAAACGGTTAAACAGAGTGGACTTACCGGCGTTGGTATAGCCCACCAGCGAAACGGTCGGCACATCGGCTTTGCTGCGCGACTGCCTGCCCTGTTCGCGCTGCTTCTCAACGCGCTCAAGACGGGAAAGTATCAGCGTAATGCGATTTCTTAATAACCGACGGTCGGTTTCGAGCTGGGTTTCACCCGGGCCACGCAAACCGATACCGCCTTTCTGGCGCTCAAGGTGCGTCCAGCCGCGTACAAGACGGGTCGCAAGATGACGCAGCTGCGCCAGTTCTACCTGTAATTTACCTTCGTGAGTTCGGGCTCGCTGCGCAAAGATATCCAGAATTAATCCGGTACGGTCAATGACGCGGCATTCACAGAGCGCTTCAAGGTTGCGTTCCTGGGCCGGGCTGAGCGAGTGGTCAAAAAGCACCACGGAAGCCCCGCTCTCTTTAACCGCTTCGGCAATTTCTACAGCTTTTCCTTCACCGACAAAGTATTTAGGATGCGGTGCTTTACGGCTACCGGTAACGACACGGAGCGCTTCAACGCCAGCGGAAGAAACCAGAGTTTCAAACTCCTGTAGATCTTCCATATCTTTGTCTTGCGAAAAATAGATGTGTACCAGTACGGCCTGCTCACCGGCATCATAACGGTCAAACAAACTTAAACCTCTCAGAACCTGGTTGAACCTGCTACCCGATGGCCATACTGCATCAAAATCAGCTTAAACATGGCGCGCCAGCTCAATAATCGGCATTTTTACGCAATATCACCCCGCCTGGGCGAGATGAGAAAATCAGGATAAAACGTTATGCCAGGACGGGGAACAACTCCCCGTCATGGATAGACAGCGGCGCTATTTATTCAGCGTCATCATTGTCTTGTTGAGGCTGAGAAGACGCCCCCTGGTTACTTCCGCCATGATGATAGTTGTTGCTACCGCCACCCGCATTATTGCTGTGATGGGAAACGGGACGGGACGGAACAACGGTTGAGATCGCGTGCTTATACACCATCTGGCTAACCGTATTTTTCAAAAGAATGACAAACTGATCAAACGACTCAATCTGACCCTGAAGTTTGATGCCATTTACCAAATAAATCGAAACCGGAACACGTTCACGACGCAGTGCGTTCAAGAACGGATCTTGCAATGATTGCCCCTTAGCCATTCTATCTTTTCCTTATATGCTTGTTGTTTGTAACTTAAGAACCTTGCGATTCGAAATACGACGTAAAAAATTTGCGCGCGATAACGCACCAATTGTACACAATCACCCAGGCTTCGCACTAAGAACGTGTAACACTCTGGAATACGCTTCGTCAGGCTGTTCACTGTCAAGCCAGTGGACATCTTTCCAACCGCGTAGCCAGGTTATCTGACGTTTAGCTAACTGCCGGGTTGCGCAAATTCCCCGATAAACCATTTCATCGTAATCAATTTCACCGGACAAAAATGACCACATCTGGCGATAACCAACACAACGAATGGAAGGCATATCCGTATGCAAATCACCTCGTGCAAAGAGCGCCCGAGCCTCCGCTTCAAATCCTGACGCCAGCATCTGTTGAAAACGCAGCTCTATTCTCTGATGGATCAGTTCACGACTCGCTGGCGCGATAGCAAACTGGTGAACATCATACGGCAGCGCGTCTCCAGACGTTTTTGTCAGTTCCGTTAAAGTTTTACCCGAAATAAAAAAAACTTCCAGTGCTCGCGAAAGTCTCTGGGGATCATTCGGATGAATACGACGTCCTGCAACGGGATCAACATCACATAACTGGCGATGAAGTGCTTCCCAGCCCTTCTCACTCGCCATTTGCTCTATACGCTGACGCACTTCAGGATCGGCCGCGGGCAGTGGGGATAATCCTTCCAGTAACGCCTTGTAATAAAGCATGGTGCCACCAACAAGCAACGGAATATTCCCGCGTTGGGTAATCTCCGCCATTTCAGCCAGCGCATCGCGACGAAACTCTGCCGCTGAATAACTTTCAGCGGGATCGCGGATGTCCAGCAAACGATGAGGCGCCAATGCCAGCTCTTCCGCAGAAGGCTTGGCGGTGCCGATATCCATTCCGCGATAAATCAGTGCGGAATCTACGCTAATCAGCTCTACCGGCAGCGCCTGACGCAGGGCTATCGCCAGCGCGGTCTTACCGGAGGCCGTAGGCCCCATCAAAAATATTGCCTTAGGCAGGCCAGCCGTGGATTGTTCACTCATACTTCAGGGCGTTCATCGCCGTATTAATATCAATAATTTGCACTAATCCAGAAGGTGGCGATTTCACTAACTGCGGGCAAAGTCGTTCAACATCGGCCAGCAGGGCAATCGCCTGCGAGTGATTCCAGTGCTGATGTTCAGAAACCGATTGACGCGCTAACCACTGCGCAATCTGACTGGCTGAAACATCCTGCTGCCGGGCCAAGTAGCCTAACAGTTCTGGAATCAAGTTTTGTAAATTTTGTTGGCGTAATGGTAAAGGCACCGCGCGCAGCATCACATGCTGGCCTTCCGCAAGCAGTTCAATACCCAGCTGATTTAGCAATGTGGCCGAATGGCTCATCGCCTCTCGCTCGGCTTTATCGAGCTTGAGTCGTACCGGGATCAACAGCGGCTGCGGTTTAAGTCCTTCCGTTCCCGGTTCCAGCTGCGCCTGCTTCAGCCAGCGTTCGGCAACGGCGAGGGCGACCAGCGATAAGCGTTCTGAACTTTCAACCAGCGCGTAATGCTGCTGTAACACCGTTAGTACGCGGCCAAAGCTGTGCGCATGGCCGCTAAGCGGTGTTTCAGGTAGCGGTTGCGGAGTCCTTTTTTCCGGCGCGGGCAAAGCAGGTTCGTTGCATCGCGCTGGCGGCGTATTCATCAGCTGTTGATAAGCGGCACCCTCACGTTTCTGATAAACCGGCTCCTGCCGCCGGTGCGGGAACATTGCGCCTGCCAGGCCACCGGATGCACGTTCTGAGGAACCTCCGCCAGAAGCGCTGCGCATATTATCTGCTGAAGAGGATGACGGGCCGACAGATGAACGAGGAACCTCTGTTGCAGCGTGGTCCAGACGGAATCCCGCTGCTGAGCCCGCACCCGCACCCGCACCCGCACCCGCACCCGCACCCGCACCCGCACCCGCAGAATAGTCTGCATCCGATGGTGCAGGCGTGGAGAAATGATTTCCACCCGCCGCCTGGCGATTTTCAGGCTGCCAGCGATCGGTAGGCGTACCGGGTTCAAGATCCGCCAGCATTTCCTGGCCGGTTTCCTGCAACACGCTCACCACGCCCTGATAAATAAAATCATGCACCAGGCGCGACTGGTGGAAGCGCACCTCATGCTTGGCCGGGTGAACGTTGACATCGACCTGATGCGGATCGATTTCAAGATACAGCACGTAGGCGGGCTGGTGCTGATCGCCCAGCTTATCCTGATAGGCCTGACGAATAGCGTGATTAATCAGCCGATCGCGCATCATGCGACCGTTAACATAGCAATACTGTAGCTCGCTCAGCACTTTAGACCCGGCGGGATCGGCAACCCAGCCGCGCAGCGCCAGTTCACCATGCTGCCACTCAATCGCCAGCGCGTGGCTGATGAACGCGGTACCGCAAATTGCACCAAGCCGCCGCTCGCGCTGCGTATCATCACTGACGCCACGGTACTGTCTCACCAGCTTGCCATTGTGGCTGAGGCTAATCGCCACATCGAAACGCGCCAGCGCAATGCGGCGCATCACTTCATCGATATGGGTAAACTCGGTCTTTTCGGTGCGCATAAATTTGCGGCGGGCGGGCGTGTTATAAAACAGGTCGAGCACTTCCAGGGTCGTTCCGACCGGATGTGCCGCAGGCTTCACGGTCACCGCCTGATCGCGGCCTTCCGCATAGGCCTGCCAGGCTTCGCTCTGCGCCTCGGTGCGCGAGGTGAGCGTCAGCCGGGAAACCGAGCTAATACTGGCCAGCGCCTCACCGCGAAATCCGAGACTGATAATGGCCTCAAGATCGTCAAGCGTGGTGATTTTACTGGTCGCGTGGCGGGCCAGGGCCATCGCCAGTTCGTCTTTGCCGATGCCGCAACCATTATCACGGATGCGAATCAGCTTTGCCCCGCCCTTTTCGATATCGATATCAATCCGTGTAGCCCCCGCATCCAGGCTGTTTTCCACCAGCTCTTTCACCACGGAGGCCGGGCGCTCTACCACTTCGCCAGCGGCAATCTGGTTAGCAAGCTGCGGTGGTAGCACCTGAATGGGCATAACTGTCCTCAATTACGATGTAGGAATGGTCAAGGTCTGACCCAGCATGACGTTTTGCGTCTTCATCTTGTTCGCCTGCTGAATCGCCTGTGGGCTAACGCCATACTTCGCAGCAATCGCCGTCAGAGAATCTCCCCGCACCACTTTATGTCGCTGCGGCTTAGCGGCTTTAACCGTGCTGGCGATCTGCTTTACGCTCCCCGCAGGCACTTTCAGCCGCTGGCCAACCCACACAACATCTTTCTTCAGAGTATTCAGGGAACGCAGCGTCGCCATGCTGACGCCATAATGCGCCGCAATCCCGGAGAGCGTTTCACCGCGTTTTACCACGTGGCGCTGCGTCGCGCCGGTGTACTGCGTTCCTGCCGGTGCCGGGTTAGCTTCTACTTCAACCGCCGCTGCGGACTGCAACGGTCGGTTTTCCTCCTTTGGGACCGATTGTAGCGGGTGCGCCAGGAAGTAGTTGCGCAAGCCTTTATAAATCGACTCGGCAATCTTCTGCTGGTAAGCGCTACTGCCAAGCAGTCGCTCCTCCGAAGGGTTGCTGATAAAGCCGGTTTCCACCAGCAGGGATGGAATATCCGGCGAGCGCAGAACGCCCAGGCTGGCATGTTCCGGACGACGTTTATGCAGCGCACCCACGCGCTGCAGCTGAGCAATCACTTTTACCGCAACATCGTACCCTACCCGCTGCGAGTGGCCGAATTGTAGATCCAGCACCGCCTGGCTCAGGTAGGGGTCCGCCTGGCTGTTAGCCAGCAAATCGCCCGCACCGCCCAGCAGTTCAGACTGTTTCTCATGCTGTTCGAGCCAGCCGGCCATTTCACTGTTAGCGCGACGGTTAGAGAGTACCCATACCGAGGCTCCCGAGGCGCTGCGGTTAGGAGCCGCATCCGCGTGTATGGAGACCAGCAGGTTGGCATTTTGCTTACGCGCCACATCTGAACGGCCCATCACGGAGATAAAGTAATCGCCATCTCGGGTCATTACGCCTTTAAACATCGGGTCGTCATTCAGCAGCGCCTTGAGCTTGCGGGCAATGGCGATGGTCACGTTCTTCTCTTTCAGCCCGCCGCCGCCAATGGCCCCCGGGTCCTGACCGCCGTGCCCGGCGTCGATCGCCACAATTACCGTGTCACTGCTGCTGGCCGCAGTGCTGCGCGGGCGGGCGGTTTGCGTACCGCTGGTGACGGCCGTAACCGGATTAGCGTTAAACGGATTTTTCTCTGGCTGGCTGCTGGTCGGGCGAGAAGCCGTACTGCCGCTAACCGTAGCCCGAGAAGCGTTACTGCTGCTGACCGGTGCCGGGCGGCTGGGTACCTTCGCCGGGCGCGTGCCGCTGATAGTAAACACCACGTCATAGCTGCTACCGTTTTTCTGGGTCACCGCCCGTGTTTTACCCGGCTGGGTCAGTTCGAACACCAGACGGATGCTCTGGCTGTCCTTCGCCTCGCTGGAACGAATACGCTTAACGATATTTTCCCCGCTGAAAGTCAGCGGCAGCCCGCCAACAACGCCGCTCTGGCGGATGTCCAGCACCACGCGATCGGGATTATGCAGCGGAAAAAACGCGTAAATCGGCTGTCCGGCAAAGCTGAGCGTGACTTTGGCTTCGTCACTACCGTTGGAAACTTTAATGTCTGAAAGGCTTGCCGCCACGGAGGCAAACGAACAGAAAAACAGGATAAGCAAAAACCAGGATTTAATCTGCCGCATCATCCCTCACCCTGCTGTGATGCAAACTGCTGCAGCATGGACTCACCGGCAGCGGAACGTGCACGCAGTTCAGCGTGGCGCGCATGCCCTTCATAGCTCAGATGCAGCTCCATATCGGGTTCAGGCAGAACGCCGGTTCCCTGCTGTGGCCACTCCACCAGACAAATACTGTCATTGGTGAAGTAATCGCGGATGCCCATAAATTCCAGCTCTTCCGGATCGGCCAGGCGATAGAGATCAAAATGATACACGCGGCGATCGACCAGCTCGTAGGGTTCTACCAGCGTATAAGTTGGACTCTTCACATTTCCCTGATGCCCTAAAGCCTGTAAAAATCCGCGACTGAACGTCGTTTTTCCAGCGCCCAGGTCGCCGTACAGATAAAGAGTTGCCGCGCCGTCACAGACGCGGGCCAGTCGGGCACCCAATGCGAGGGTTGCTGCCTCATCGGGCAACGCGATTACACAGGTCATCATTCTTTTTTATTCGACATCTCAGGATTGACAAACAGATACAGCACGGAAAAAAGATCGGTCGCTAACATGCCGCGTGTACCATAACGTGCGGCCACCGCGTCGGCTGCCGCTCCGTGCGCAACGCACCCTGCGCAGGCTGCATCGTAGTGTGGTAGCTTTTGCCCCGCCAGGCTACCGATAATGCCAGATAACACATCACCCATACCACCGCTGGCCATACCGGCATTGCCAACATCGGCAATTGCCAGTTTACCGTTCTCTTCCGCGACCAGCGTTCCGGCACCTTTAAGTACCACCACTCCGCCATAGCGCTTTACCAGCCGCCGTACCGCAAGTAAGCGATCGCTTTCGATTTCACTCACTTTCACGTTCAACAGGCGCGCAGCTTCACCGGGATGCGGCGTAATAATCCGATTTTGACGTTTATCGGGGCTGATTGCCAGCAGGTTAAGCGCATCGGCATCCCAAAGCATCGGTTTATGAGAGTTTTCTACTTTTTTCAGGGCTTTTTTACCCCAGGCTCCCTGGCCCATACCCGGTCCGATAACAATGAAATCGGCCCATTCCAGCCCGTCATCCAGCGCGGAAGCCGTTAACTCTTGTACCATCAGCTCGGGTCGTGCCGTCAGCAGTGGGGCAACGTTCTCAATGTGAGTGAGTACTCGCACAAGACCTGACCCGGCGCGCAAAGCGGCTTCAGCCGCCATCCGTATCGCGCCTGCGGTACCGTGATCGCCGCCAATCAGCAGCAGGCGGCCATGATCGCCCTTGTGGGAAGTGGCTCGTCGCGGTGTGAGCCAATGCGAAAGATAACCGGCATCAAAGCGGGCAATCGGGGACTGCTGCGTTATCAGCCTGGGGTCGAGACCGAGACTGTGATAATCAAGCTGCCCGACATGGTCACGTGCTTTTCCGGTTAGCAAACCCGGTTTAAGGGCGATAAACGTCAGGGTAAATGTCGCTTCGATTGCCACACCTGGCGTAGTGCCGTTAGCAGCCACTAACCCAGATGGCACATCAATGGAAAAAATCGGGGCCGGATAGCGATTTGCCTGCTCAATCAGACGATCGTAAGGAGCGGCCGGAGCCCGATTCATTCCGGTGCCCAACAGTGCATCGACAATCACATCCAGATCGTCCGGCCAGTCAATTGCCGGATCGTGAACCACACCTCCGGCGGCAAGCCAGGCAGCACGCGCCTGCTGCGCTTCATCCGGCAGAGCATGGCGGCCTTCCACGGCGATTAGCGTGACCGCCAGCCCGGCAGCTTTCGCCAGGCGCGCAATGACAAAACCGTCCCCGCCATTGTTGCCATGCCCGCAGAGAATCAACCAGTGTTGGGAATCCGGCCACAGGCTCCTTATCCAGTCAAACGCCGCTTCTCCCGCCCGCTGCATCAGTTCAAAGAGGGTAATCCCCAGCGCATCAGCGCCTTCCCGCTCCAGCTGAGCTATCGCCTCCACAGGCCAGACAGAATAGGGTAAACTAAGGTTGTCTTTCTGCTGGTTCAGGTTCTTCATGTCGCATCCTCTCGATTTCCATCAACTCGCCCTGGATATAAAACAGTGGGGGCTGTCGCTCGGCTTTCAGCAGGTCGGTATCTGCGATACCGATTTAACGCTGGAGGAACCGCGCCTGCAGGCCTGGCTGGATAAACAATATCACGGAGAGATGGACTGGATGGCGCGTCACGGCATGATGCGCGCCCGTCCCCATGAACTGATGCCAGGCACGCTACGGGTGATCAGCGTCCGTATGAACTATCTTCCGGCCAAAGCATCGTTTGCCAGCACGCTGAGAAATCCCCGCCTGGGCTATGTTAGCCGCTATGCACTTGGTCGTGATTACCACAAAGTATTGCGTAACCGTCTAAAAAAGTTAGGCGATATGATCCGCGAACGCTGCGAAGAAGCGCAATTTCGTCCTTTTGTTGATTCAGCACCGGTGCTGGAACGCCCGCTTGCAGCAAAAGCAGGGCTCGGCTGGACTGGTAAACACTCTCTGATCCTCAATCGGGAAGCCGGATCGTGGTTTTTTCTCGGTGAACTACTGATCGATCTTCCCCTTCCCGTCGACAGCCCGGTGGAAGAGAACTGCGGACGCTGCGTGGCCTGCATCACGACTTGCCCAACCGGGGCGATTGTAGAACCTTACAAGGTGGATGCCCGGCGCTGCATTTCGTATCTGACCATTGAACTGGAAGGGGCGATTCCGGAAGAGTTTCGGCCGTTGATCGGCAACCGCATCTACGGCTGCGATGACTGCCAGCTAATCTGTCCATGGAACCGCTACGGCCAGTTGACTGATGAAGATGATTTTAGTCCTCGTGCCGTGTTACATGCGCCGCCGCTTATCGATCTGTTCGCCTGGGACGAAGCAAAATTCCTGCGGGTAACCGAGGGATCGGCGATCCGACGTATCGGGCACCTGCGCTGGTTGCGTAACGTGGCCGTAGCATTGGGCAATGCGCCCTGGGAAGCATCACACCTTCAGGCTTTAGAGGCCAGACTGGGGGAAAATGAAATGCTGGATGAGCATATCCGCTGGGCTATCGCCTGCCAGCTGGCAAAGCGCGATGAAAATGTTGTTGAGGTTCAGAGCAGCCAGCAGCGACGCCTGGTGCGAGCGATAGAAAAAGGATTACCGCGTGATGCTTAAATGCACAATTGGATCAATTTTTACCGCAGCAGATTTTTCCACACGCTGTGAATAAAAATAAAAAAGCTTTGTCATTCAATCTTCACAGAAATGACAAGCGATCCAGATAACATTTTGAAATATTCACAAATAGATAAAAAACAATGAGTTGTAAAAAAGGCATAGGAATTTGCCGATCGGGCAATTGCAGGCAGCAGAAAACTATCCTGTGGATAACTCTGTTTAAAACAATTTTCGTTTAGCAATAAAAAACAAACATCCTTCAGCGTAGTGCTGTGGATAATTTGATGATTATGATGAGATGAAAAATTATTGGAGCGGGAAACGAGACTCGAACTCGCGACCCCGACCTTGGCAAGGTCGTGCTCTACCAACTGAGCTATTCCCGCTTAGGAGTGGTGCTGCTTTACTGAACTAGAAAGTTCTAACTTACTGATTTTCCTAGCTTTACCCCTCGATTCCCGAGGAGAGGTCGCTATTATGGACCTGTTTGGTAGCGCTGGCAAGAGCCGCGTCAAAAAAAATTCACATGGTTCTCATTTTTTCGCTCAGTGCGACGTTATCTCCCTGAAAACCCCCGCCTTATCAGCCCCCCCTCCTTCCTGAGTGGGTTTAATCCGTCGTTTTCGGCAGGTTTTTTCCAAGAAACGCGATAACGAGATCGGCGATTTGATGGTGAATCTCCTCTCTGCTTCGGTTTCCGCCATCCTTACAGAGAATGTCCTGCCCTTCACCCGCCAGGATTGCTATCGCGCCCGGTTTACAGCGCTGGAGAAAGCTGAAATGCATAGCATCGGAGATTTCAACATAATCAGAACCTGCCTTTGGCAGAAACGCATGCAGGTAGCCGGATTCAAGCGCAACGGGCATATCACCGACATCCGTACCCGCACCAATAATGAGTGAAGGAATCGCTATTTCCCCCAGGCTCTGTGACGTGAATCCACGAATCAGCCCACCATCCAGGGAGATAAACGCTTTAATACGCCGATCCTGCATGCTTTTCTCCAGTCCCGGATTACCCAGATCCAGCGTTGAAGCCAGGCCGCAGGCATTCAGAATGGGATTCATCCGGCATGCTTCTTTAAATAAGGTGGTATCAAAATGCCCACCCGCCAGAGCAACAACGGTCCATCCCCCAAGAGAATGGCCCAGAGCCGCAATCCTTTCCTCGTCGATGTCTCCTGCCAGCGAGGAATTCGCGCCTAGCACGTCAATAACCCGGCTGAGATCGTGCGGACGCAGTGCTAACTGCGCAGCATGGTGAGGATCGCGATTAAATGCACTGGTGCCGGGATGATTCGGTGCAGCCACAACGTATCCCCGATCGGCCAAATCAGTGGCCAGCCAGCTCAGATTTCGCCACGTGCCGCCGTAGCCATGAGAAATGACGATTAACGGGTGCTTACCACTTTCAGGCGCGCCGTTCCGCACGGCGTTAAAACCATAGAATACCCGGCTATCGGCAATCATTTCCGCGTGGGTTTGTTTTTTCGCAGGATACCAGATGGCAAACTTCAGGGGTCGCAGACCGTCTTTATCCAGATCGATCTCTTTAAAACCCACCACCGGTGCGGCATAAGCCAGAGAGGAGAACAATAAGCACAAGAGCGTCACTAACGCCCATCGAACGCTAAAGCCGTAAAAGGAACCGCTCTGACAGAACATAATTATCCTTAAATAAATTAAGTTAATTTTTCTTGCAACGCTGGTGCTAATTTTTGGGCAAAAAAGGGAGAATTAAAGCAAATCGACTGGAATTTAGAAAGGCGATAGGAAGAAAACTTGGAGCGGGAAACGAGACTCGAACTCGCGACCCCGACCTTGGCAAGGTCGTGCTCTACCAACTGAGCTATTCCCGCTTAGGAGTGGTGCTGCTATCAAACAGTAGGTAATTGTTTGATATTTAAATCTTTTACTTCATTCCCGAATCAGGAATGGGCGCCATTATGGACCAGATGATGCAGCCTGACAAGCCCCCTTTCTCGCTTTTTCATCTTAATCAGACCGACTGCTATAAATTTCTCCAAAAAGCATGTTTAACAAGCAGAATTCAGCACGTTAGAGCGAATAACAGCCCTATGTACATAGGAAACGTTTGCAGTATCATTAATTGAGAACGATTACCATTTACACTTACAAAGGATGTTGTTTTATGCCTCTACCTCGTTTCACTCGCAATATTCTGGCGACCAGCCTACTACTCGCCGCCAGTGGCACATTTGCTGCCGACACTGTTTCCACCGGCATCCCCGTTACCGATAGCATCAATACTCAGACACTGAATAAGAATCCGCAGAATGTCGTGGTTTACGATCTGGCCATGCTGGATATTCTTGATGTGCTGGGAGTAAAGGTTTCCGGCCTGCCGTTACCTAAGGAAAAAGGCAGTTATCCGGCCTATCTCAGTAAGTACGAGTCAGACAGCTACTACAACGTTGGCAATCCGTTTAAGCCCGATTTCGAGGTGCTAAAACAGCATAAGCCCGACCTGATTATCGGCGGCAGCCGCGCATTTGAGTCAACCGATAAATTACGCGCTGTCGCACCCACGCTGGATCTGACCGTGGATAATGCCCATCTGCTGAGCAGTCTTGAAGATCGCACACGTACCTTAGGCAAGCTGTTTGATAAACAGCAGCAGGCAGAGCAGGCACTGGCCTCATTTAACAAGGATATTCAAAAAAACGCGCCCGCTGGCGGAAAAAGCCGGCACCGCGATGACCGTCCTGGTGACGGGCGATAAGCTGATGGCCTATGGCTATGGCGACCACTACGGCTTTATCTTCGATCTGCTTGGCTTTAAAGAAGCGACCCAGGTCGAGGGCAAAGGCCGTTTCGGTGAGATCGTTGATGCTGCCCGCATCAAAAAAGCAGACCCGGAGTGGATCTTCGTGATCGACCGCAACAGCGCCATCGGTCAGGGACCGGCGAATGCGGAAAAACTGCTGGGCGATCCGCAGGTGCGTGCAACCAGAGCGGCAAAAGACGGCCATATTGTTTATCTGGACGCCAAAGCAATCTATTCAGCAGGTGGGTTAACCGCCTATGACCAGCAGGTTAAGCGCATTTATGGCGTACTGAGCAACAGCCAGTAATACCTCAGGGGCGGTGGAGACATCGCCCTGATATTTCGCTGGGCTTTGCAAGAAATACGACGGTTTTTAAATTCGCTGGCGCAGAAATCTGTCGGATATCAGGGAGAATTTCAGGCATAAAAAAAGACCCGTTAGGGTCTTTTTTTACTATTCCACCGCTTGCACGGCGGAACAAAATTTGGAGCGGGAAACGAGACTCGAACTCGCGACCCCGACCTTGGCAAGGTCGTGCTCTACCAACTGAGCTATTCCCGCTTAGTCGTAGCGATGTAATTTCTTCACCGGTACGGGGAGCGCATTATACGGAGATTTCCCCCCTGCGCAATCCCATCATCGTAAAAATATGGACTTTTCTTTCCGACTGCTGATAAAGCCAGCAAAAAGGTGAATTTATCAGCAAAACAGGTGAAGAATGTGGCTGGCAGCCGTTAAAAAGAATGTTCAACGCCCCACCCGCCACCGTTATTATCACAGCTGGATAAAGTGCTCGCGGTAGTAGGACAGCTCGGCTACGGATTCACGGATATCATCCATCGCCTGATGCGAACCCTGCTTTTTAAAGCCCGGCAGGATTTCAGGCTTCCAGCGACGCGCCAGCTCTTTCAGCGTGCTGACGTCCAGGTAGCGATAGTGGAAGTAGGCTTCCAGTTCAGGCATGTACTTAAACAGGAAACGGCGATCCTGGCCGATACTGTTGCCGCAAATTGGTGAGCTGTTCGCAGGCACCCACTCTTTGAGGAATTCGATGGTGGCCAGTTCGGCCGCACGATCGTCATGCTGGCTGGCCTTCACGCGTTCAACCAGTCCGCTGTTGGTGTGCGTACGCACGTTCCAGTCATCCATCAGCGCCAGCTGGGCGTCGGACTGATGTACGGCAAATACCGGCCCTTCAGCGAGAATATTCAGATTGGCATCGGTAACCAGCGTGGCAATCTCGATAATACGATCCCGTTCCGGGTCCAGGCCTGTCATTTCAAGATCAATCCAAATCAGGTTATTAGCATTCGCGGTCATAGTGCATCTCACTGTGGTCAAAGCGGCATTGTCGTTAATTAGCGTGTATGATAGACGTTTTGCCCCTCAAGGGCGAAACATGCCTGATTTGTGTGAGGAACAGTGAGTAAAAACAAACTATCCAAAGGTCAACAACGTCGCGTAAGTGCTAACCACGATCGCCGCCTGAAGCAGCGTGCCGATAAGCCCGAACCGGATGACAGCCTGTTCGGCGAGGCGCGTGATGGCGTCGCGATCAGCCGGTTTGGTATGCACGTAGACGTAGAAGATGCGGATGGTTCAGTTCACCGCTGCAACATTCGCCGCACCATCCGTTCTCTGGTTACCGGCGATCGCGTGCTGTGGCGACCGGGTGCTGAAGGTGGCGCAACGGTCAAAGGCATTGTTGAAGCCGTACACGAGCGGACGTCGGTCCTCACCCGCCCGGATTTCTACGATGGCGTCAAACCGATCGCCGCCAATATCAATCAGATCGTTATTGTTTCTGCGATTCTGCCCGAGCTGTCGCTGAATATCATCGATCGCTATCTGGTCGCCAGCGAAACACTGGACGTTGAACCGCTGCTGGTGCTGAACAAAACCGATTTGCTGGATGAAGAAGGCCGTAAATTCGTCGATGAGCAGATGGATATCTATCGCCATATTGGCTACCGGGTGCTGATGGTTTCCAGCCATGAAAAACAGGGCCTTGCCGAGCTGGAAGAAGCGCTGACCGGGCGCGTCAGCATCTTTGCCGGCCAGTCCGGCGTCGGCAAATCGAGCCTGCTTAACGCCCTCCTCGGCCTGGACCTCAGCAGCAATGAGATCCTCACCAACGACGTTTCCGACGTCTCCGGCCTTGGCCAGCACACCACCACTGCGGCTCGTCTTTATCACTTCCCACACGGCGGCGATGTGATTGACTCCCCCGGCGTTCGTGAATTCGGTTTATGGCATCTGGAACCGGAACAAATTACCCAGGGATTTGTCGAATTCCGTAAGTATCTGGGCGGCTGTAAATTCCGCGACTGCAAGCATGATACCGATCCGGGATGTGCCATCCGTGAAGCAGTAGATAACGGCGAGATCGACGAGTCGCGCTTCGTTAACTATCACCACATTCTGGAAAGCATGTCTGAAGTTCAGGCGAAAACCCGTCGAAGCTTCAACGCTGACAAAGATTGACCGTCTTTCCTTTAAGATGCTGATGGATGCAGACCGCCAGAATACGCTGCGCCATATTGCTGACTGAACGCGCCCGGACAGGCATTAGCCTTAACCGACGGGCGCTGTTACAATCCGCCCCCATTAATTTTTCGCTGTCTGATTAAGCCAGGAGGCTCACGTGTTGGATCGTATTAAACTCGGCCTGAATAATTTATTGCCTAAAAAGGCCCTGACTGAACTTGCCGGCTGGGGTGCCAGCAAACGCGGCGGATGGCTGACCAAAGCGGTCATCGACGTCTTTGTATGGTTCTACAAAGTCGATATGAAAGAGGCGCAGAAGCCGGATACCGCCAGCTATCGTACCTTTAACGACTTTTTTGTCCGTCCGCTGCGCGATGACGCACGGCCGCTGATTGCCGATCCAAACCTGCTGGTGCTGCCTGCTGATGGCGCCATCAGCCAGCTGGGCCACATTGACGGTGACCAAATCTTCCAGGCCAAAGGCCACACCTACTCGCTGGAAGGCCTGCTGGCAGGCAATGAAAAGATGACGGAGATGTTCCGCAACGGTGAGTTTGTAACGACCTACCTTGCACCGCGCGACTATCACCGCGTGCATATGCCGTGTAACGGTATCCTGCGTGAAATGATCTACGTTCCCGGCGACCTCTACTCGGTGAATCCGCTCACCGCACAGAACATCCCGAATCTGTTTGCCCGTAATGAGAGAGTCATCTGCCTGTTCGATACTGAATTTGGCCCGATGGCGCAAATTCTGGTCGGTGCCACCATCGTTGGCAGCATCGAAACCGTCTGGGCGGGCACCGTTACGCCACCGCGTGAAGGCGTGATCAAGCGCTGGAGCTTCCCGGGTGCGGATGCCGAGGGTTCCGTTGTACTCCTGAAAGGCCAGGAAATGGGCCGTTTCAAACTGGGCTCTACGGTGATTAACCTGTTTGCCGAAGGTAAAGTAAAACTGGCTGAAAGCCTGGCTGCGGAAAGTAAAGTCCGCCTGGGCGAGACGCTGGCCATCGCACTGCAAAAAGACAGTGCGGAAGACGTTCTCCATCATCCATAGCGGATTGCCATGTCACGCCTGATTCTCTCTCTTTTGTTAGGCTGGAGTCTTCTCCAGCCGCTCTATGCCGCCAGCGCACCGGATGCCGCGCAAATCAAACAGGAACTTGAACAGGCGAAGTCAGACAAAACGACTGCGAATCAGGCGGAAATTGTCGATGCCCTGCAGTCAACCCTGAACTGGCTGGACGAGCAAAAGTCCTCGCTGGATAAAACGCAGGAATATCAGCAGATCATCGATGATTTCCCCAAGCTTTCTCGTGATTTACGCCAGCAGATCGCCAGCCTGACCGACAGCAATAAACAGCTGCGCAGCAATATGAGCGCGGCCGATCTCGATCAGGAGATCCTGCAGGTCAGCAGTCAGCTGCTGGAAGAAGGTCGCCTGTCGCAGCAGGAGCAGGATCGCGCCCGTGAAATCAGCGACTCTCTGTCCCAGCTGCCGCTGCAGCAAACCGACGCCCGCCGCAGCCTGAGCGAGGTGGAGCGCCGCCTGCAGGGTCAGCCGACGGCAACCACGCCGCTGGCGCAGGCACAGCTGTCAGCACGCCAGGCGGAATCGGCGGCACAGAAAGCACGTGTTGATGAACTGGAACTGGCGCAGCTCTCCGCGAACAACCGCCAGGAACTGGCGAGAATGCGGGCGGAAGTCCACCAGCTCAAAGCCAGCCAGCTGGATGCCTATCTGCAGGATCTGCGCAATCAGCTTAACGGCCTGCGCCAGCGCGAAGCCGAAATGGCGCTGGCCCGCACCGAACAGCTGGCAGAAAACAGCGGTGATATGCCCGAGGGCATCGCCGAACAGTTCCGCGTTAACCGCGAGCTGTCCGCAGCACTGAATCAACAGGCGCAGCGGATGGACCTGGTGGCGTCGCAGCAGCGTACCGCCGCCAACCAGACGATTCAGGTCCGTCAGGCACTGAGCACGCTGCGCGAGCAGTCGCAGTGGCTGGGCATGTCCAACGTTCTCGGCGAAGCGCTGCGGGCACAGGTTTCGCGCCTGCCCGATATGCCAAAGCCGCAGCAGCTGGACAACGAAATGGCGCAGCTGCGCGTGCAGCGGCTGCACTACGAAGATCTGCTGGAGCGCCAGCAAACGCTGAAGCAGCTGCGTCAGGATGACAACAGTAATCTGACCAGCGAACAGCGCCGTATTCTGGATGCGCAGCTAAAAACCCAGCGCGAGCTGCTGACATCACTCCTTTCCGGCTGCGATAACCTGATCCTCGGCGTGACCAAGCTGAAGGTTGGCAACAGCCAGCTGGTTGATGCGCTGAATGAAGTCAAAGAAGCCACCCACCGCTACCTGTTCTGGACCGCCGACGTCAGCCCAATCAGTATCAGCTATCCGCTTGAACTGGCGCGCGATCTGCAGCGTCTGCTCTCGCTGGATACCCTGGGGCAGCTGGGCGGCGCGCTGGTAATGATGGTCACCAGCCGCGAAACGGTGATGCCGATTCTTGGCGCTATTCTGCTGGTCGGTTTCAGTATCAGCTCGCGCCGTCACTTCCGTAACTTCCTTGAGCGCGCCTCCAGCAAGGTTGGCAAAGTCACCCTCGACCACTTCAGCCTGACGCTACGCACCGTGTTCTGGTCCATTCTGGTGGCTCTGCCGCTGCCGGTACTGTGGGCCGCACTGGGTTATGGCCTACAGCACGCCTGGCCGTATCCGATTGCCGTCGCCGTCGGCGATGGCGTTACCGCCAGCGTGCCGCTGCTGTGGGCCTTTATGATCAGCGCGACCTTTGCCCGCCCGCAGGGACTGTTTATCATCCACTTCCGCTGGCCGCAAACCCGCGTGGCCCGCGCAATGCGTTTCTATACGCTCTGTATTGGCCTGGTCGTGCCGCTGATGATGGTGCTGATCGCCTTCGATAACCTTGAAGACCGCGAGTTCTCCGCTACGCTGGGCCGCCTGTGCTTTATTCTGATTTGCGGTGCGCTGAGCCTGGTCACCGTCAGCCTTAAACGCGCCGGGATACCGCTGCACCTGGATAAAGAGGGTAACGGCGAGAATTTCATTAATAACATCCTGTGGAATGCGATGATTGCCATGCCGCTGATTGCCGCACTGGCGTCTTGCATTGGTTATCTGGCAACGGCTCAGGCGCTGCTGGCAAGGCTGGAAACATCGGTGGCAATCTGGTTCCTGCTGCTGGTGATCTACCATATCATTCGCCGCTGGATGCTGATTCAACGGCGCCGTATCGCCTTCGATCGTGCCCGCCACCGCCGCGCCGAGATCCTTGCCCAGCGTGCACGCGGTGAGGAAGAAACCGCCGCGCAGCAGACCGCCGCTGACAGTATCGACGTCGAAGAGCCGGTGATCGATCTTGATGCTATCAGCGCTCAGTCGCTGCGGCTGGTACGCTCGATTCTGACGCTGATAGCACTGGTGTCGGTGATTGTGCTCTGGTCAGAGATTCATTCCGCATTTGGCTTCCTGGAAAATATCCGCCTGTGGGACGTCAATACCACGATTCAGGGCGTGGAAAGCCTGCAGCCGATAACGCTCGGTTCGGTTCTTATTGCCGTGCTGGTGCTGATTATTACCACTCAGCTGGTGCGCAATATGCCCGCTCTGCTGGAGCTGGCGTTGTTGCAGCACCTGGATCTCACACCGGGGACCGGCTACGCCATTACTACCGTTACCAAGTATCTGCTGATCCTGATCGGTGGGCTGACCGGATTCTCGATGATCGGCGTTGACTGGTCGAAACTTCAGTGGCTGGTCGCAGCGCTGGGTGTGGGACTGGGCTTTGGCCTGCAGGAGATTTTCGCCAACTTTATCTCCGGCCTGATCATCCTGTTTGAGAAACCGATTCGTATCGGCGATACCGTGACCATTCGCGATCTGACCGGCAGCATCACCCGTATTAATACCCGTGCAACCACCATTACCGACTGGGATCGCAAAGAGATCATTGTGCCGAACAAGGCGTTTATCACCGAGCAGTTTGTGAACTGGTCGCTCTCCGACTCGGTGACGCGCGTGGTGCTGACTATCCCGGCGTCGGCGGAAGCCAATAGCGAAGAGGTCACCAACGTGCTGCTACAGGCGGCTCATCGCTGTAGCTACGTGCTGGAAACACCGCAGCCGGAAGCCTTCCTGGTTGATTTGCAGCAGGGTATTCAGCTGTTTGAGCTGCGTATTCATGCCGCAGAAATGGGGCACCGTATGCCGTTGCGCCATGAGCTGCATCAGCTGATCCTGCGCGGCTATCAGGAACACGGGCTGGAGATGCCGTTCCCACCGTTCCAGGTGCGAATGGAAACGATTGGTCGTAAAACGCCAGCCAGCAACGGCGCGCCGGTGGCCAGAACCTATAAATCGGGTGGCTTATAAGCTGCAACCGCATCAGGCGTCAGGCGTCAGGCGTCAGGCGTCAGGCGTCAGCAGGTCGCGAATTAGCTGCAGTTCAGGATTTCAGATAACGATATCGAATGCGACAGATCCCGAAACGGGATCTGTCGCTGAGAAGGGTCTGCTACTTTATCAGCAGCGATCTACCGTAAAGGCAATCACGTCGCTCAGCTGTTCGGCTTTTAATGCCAGCATGATAATACGGTCAACGCCCAGCGCCACGCCGGAGCACTCCGGCAGGCCGTGCGCCAGCGCATCCAGCAGATTGTTATCGATCGGCTGTTCCGGCAAGCCCGCTGCCGCGCGCTTTTTATTATCCTGCATAAAACGCTGACGCTGTTCGCGGCTGTCGGTCAGCTCGCGGAAACCGTTCGCCAGCTCAATTCCCTTAAAGTAAACCTCGAAGCGTTCCGCCACGCGGTGATCTTCCGTGCTGATCTCCGCCAGCGAAGCCTGGGTTGCCGGGAAGTGATACACGAAGGCCGGGCGATCTTTACCAATCTCCGGCTCTACACCGAGCATAAACAGCAGCTGCAGCAGCGTATCGCGATCTTCTTCGCGGTTTGCCAGATCGCCCGCCCCAAGTTTTTCAGCCACTTCACGCAGCTGGACCTTATCGGCAGAAAGCGGATCGATCTCCAGATGGCGGATAAACGCCTGCTGATAGGAAAGGGTTTCTGCCGGCGCGCATTCCAGCACCTGCTGGAGCAGATCGTCCACCTCATTCATCAGGCGGTACATATCATAATGCGGGCGATACCACTCCAGCATGGTGAATTCGGGGTTATGGTGGCGCCCCATCTCCTCATTGCGGAAGCTGCGGCACAGCTGATAAATCGGTCCGCTGCCCGCGGCCAGCAGCCGCTTCATATGATATTCCGGGCTGGTCATCAGATAGAGATCGATGCCTGCCGATGCGCCCGGTCCCACAAAACGGGTCTGGAACGGGAACAGGTGGACGTCGGTGACCGTGGCCTGGCTCATCGCCGGGGTTTCCACTTCCAGTACGCCACGATCGGCAAAGAAACGCCGGATTTCAGCCATGATCGCCGCTCGTTTTAATAAATTAGCGATGGATGCACTCGGCTGCCAGCTGGCCGTTTCGCTCATCTTTTCTACTCCAAAGTCAGTCAGGGCAAGAAGTCTACCTGTACGTGGCGTCGCACACAATTCTACGTGAAATAAAACCGTTTCTTACGGCAAATCACCCTTTGTACGCTTTTTCTACACTACCCGCCCAAATACCCGAACACATCAAGTTAGCGCATTTTTAGCCAAAGTATACTGGGCACAGACTGGCGAAAGAACTTCGCCAACACTATGAAAATACTATAAAAAGTTAAGCAGGGAGGAACATGTGCAAATCCTGACTGTCGACATGGTCATTGTCGGTGCGGGGGGTGCCGGACTGCGCGCCGCCATTGCTGCCGCAGAAGCTAACCCGAGGCTGAAGATAGCGCTGATCTCTAAGGTCTATCCGATGCGAAGCCACACCGTTGCCGCCGAAGGGGGGGCCGCCGCCGTCACCACTTCACAGGACTGCTTTGACTCTCACTTTCACGATACGGTTGCCGGCGGCGACTGGCTCTGTGAGCAACCGGTCGTAGATTACTTTGTGGAACACTGTCCGCAGGAGATGGCCCAGCTTGAGCGTTGGGGATGTCCGTGGAGCCGTCAGCCGGATGGCTCCATTAGCGTACGCCGATTTGGCGGCATGAAGAACGAGCGCACCTGGTTTGCCGCCGACAAAACCGGCTTCCATATGCTGCACACCCTGTTCCAGACGTCGCTGCAGTATCCGCAAATTCAGCGGCTGGATGAGTATTTTGTCCTCGACCTGCTGGTCGACGACGGCGTTGCCAGCGGCCTGGTCGCGCTGAGTATGATGGAAGGTACGCTGGTTGAGGTGCGCGCGCGCTCGGTTATCCTCGCTACCGGCGGCGCGGGGCGTGTTTATCGCTACAACACTAACGGCGGTATTGTCACCGGTGACGGCATGGCGATGGCCTTCCGCCACGGCGTGCCGCTGCGCGATATGGAGTTTGTGCAGTATCACCCAACCGGCCTTCCCGGCTCCGGTATCCTGATGACCGAAGGCTGCCGCGGCGAAGGCGGTATTCTGGTGAATAAAGACGGCTATCGCTATCTGCAGGATTACGGCATGGGTCCTGAAACCCCCATCGGTCAGCCGAAAAATAAATATATGGAACTGGGACCGCGGGATAAGGTTTCTCAGGCGTTCTGGCATGAGTGGCGCAAAGGCAACACCATCGCCACCGCGCGCGGCGACGTTGTGCATCTGGATTTACGCCATCTCGGCGCGAAAAAGCTGCATGAGCGGTTGCCGTTTATCTGTGAACTCAGTAAAGCTTACGTCGGCGTCGATCCGGTCAGTGCGCCGATTCCGGTGCGCCCCACCGCTCACTACACGATGGGCGGCATCGAAACGAATGCACAGTGCGAAACCCGAATCCAGGGGCTTTTCGCCATCGGTGAATGTTCTTCCGTCGGCCTGCACGGTGCTAACCGGTTGGGTTCAAACTCGCTGGCAGAACTGGTGGTGTTTGGCCGCCTGGCGGGTGAGCAAGCTGCACAGCGCTGCGCTCAGCCGCATTCCATCTCCGATAACGCCATCAGTGCCCAGAGCAGCGACATCGAACGCCGTTTGCACGCGCTAACCCATCAGTCCGGCGGTGAAAACCTATCGGCGCTGCGTGATGAAATGGGCATGGCGATGGAAGAAGGCTGCGGTATCTATCGTACCCCGGAACTAATGCAGAAGACGATTGATAAGCTGGCCGAGCTTAAACAGCGAGTCGAAAACGTGGCGATTACCGACAGCTCCAGCGTCTTCAATACGCAGCTGCTGTACACGATTGAGCTGAAGCACGGTCTGGACGTTGCGGAATGCATGGCCCATTCGGCATTTGAGCGCAAAGAGTCTCGCGGTGCGCACCAACGGCTGGATGAAGGCTGTACCACGCGCAATGATGATAAATATCTGCAGCACAGCCTGACCTTCTTTAATCCACAGGCTGCACCTACCGTCGCCTGGGACCCGGTCACCATTACCCATCTGCCACCGGCACAGCGCGTGTACGGTGCCGCATCGGAGGATAACAGCCAGAAGGAGCCCGTAAATGAGTGATAACGCTCTGCGTAAAATCGATATTCTGCGCTACAACCCGGAAAGAGATCGGCTGCCGCGCCATGAAATATTCAACGTGCCCTGGGATGAGCAAACGTCGCTGCTGGATGCGCTGGGCTATATCAAGGACAACCTCGCTTTCGATCTGTCCTACCGCTGGTCCTGCCGAATGGCCATCTGCGGTTCCTGCGGAATGATGGTCAACGGCGTGCCGAAGCTCGCCTGTAAAATTTTCCTGCGCGACTATCCGCAGGGAATGAAAGTTGAGCCACTGGCTAATTTCCCCATCGAGCGCGACCTGATTGTAGATATGACCCATTTCATCGAAAGTCTGGAAGCCATCAAGCCGTGGATTATCGGCAACGCTGGCGATGCCGCTCAGGGTCCGGGGCGCCAGACGCCTGCGCAGATGGCGAAGTACCATCAGTTTTCCGGCTGTATTAACTGCGGTTTATGTTACGCCGCCTGCCCGCAGTTCGGGCTTAACCCGGAATTTATCGGCCCTGCGGCTATCACCCTCGCCCATCGTTACAACCTGGACAGCCGGGATCGCGGCAAAGCACTGCGCATGCCGCAGCTAAATGGAGAAAACGGCGTCTGGAGCTGTACCTTTGTCGGCTACTGCTCCGAAGTTTGTCCAAAACACGTCGATCCGGCGGCAGCGATTCAGCAGGGGAAAATAGAGAGTAGTCGGGACTTCATGATCGCCACGCTGAAACCTCATTAAGGGAGACCGATATGACGACAAAACGCAATCCTTACTGCCGCCCGGTTGAGTCCGGCTGGTGGCGCTCTCTGCCCTTCTACCGCTTCTATATGCTGCGGGAAAGCACGGCGATTCCGGCGTTGTGGTTTAGCCTGGAGCTGATTTTCGGCGTATTTGCCCTTAAGCACGGTGCGGAAAGCTGGGCGAGCTATGTGGCATTTTTACAGCATCCCGTCACGCTATTGCTTAACGTGCTGGCGCTGATCGCCGCACTGCTGCACAGCAAAACCTGGTTTGATCTGGCCCCCAAGGCGTCGATCATTATCGTTAAAGGGGAGAAGCTGCCGCCGGAACCGCTGATTAAAGGGTTATGGATCATCATGGTCATCCTCAGTCTTGCGGTACTGGCCGCAGCGCTGTGGGCGTAAGGAGCATAAATGAAAGCATTACCGCAACGTTCTGACGAACCGATCTTCTGGGGGCTGTTTGGCGCAGGAGGTATGTGGACGGCGATGTTCAGCCCGGTGCTGATCCTGCTGGTCGGTCTGCTGCTACCTGTAGGCTGGTCGCCGGAAGAAGCATTCAGCTACACGCGAATTATGGCTTTCGCGGCCTCTTTCCCCGGCCGTGTGATCCTGCTGCTGGCCATCATACTGCCGCTGTGGTGCAGCATGCATCGCCTTCATCACGGACTGCACGATCTGAAAGTGCATATTCCCGGCAGCAAATGGCTGTGCTACGGGCTGGCCGCGATATTGAGCGTAGTGGCATTAATTGGCGTGATTACGCTGTAGTGTCGGCCGCTGATGCTGATGCTGATGCTTATGCTGAGAGAGAATATCGACCTGCGGAGGCAGGTTTTGAAAGGATTGTCAGGCCAGCACCCTGTACTGGCCTGACAAGCTGATTACTGAGTACTTTTTTGAATTGCCTTACCGCCCGCCTCAACGTCTTCGCCCACGCCACGCGTGGTGTTACAGGCTGTCAAAACGGAAGAGAGAACCAGAACGGAAAGAATGGCTAAAATACTTTTCTTCATGGCAATTTCCTTTTAATCATTAATAAAGAACAGCGCTTTAAGCATAGCCGTAATTTATTCAATTGCCCTGAGGGCGCTGAGAAAAAGGAAAAGCGTGCGGATAAGGGTCCGATGAACCGAACCCTTACTGATTAAGGCTTACTTTACGCGTGAAACGTATTCGCCAGAACGGGTATCAACTTTAATCACTTCGCCAATCTGTACGAACAGAGGCACTTTCACTACCGCGCCGGTGCTCAGCGTAGCTGGCTTGCCGCCGGTACCTGCGGTATCACCCTTCAGGCCAGGATCGGTATCGGTAATTTCCAGCTCAACAAAGTTTGGTGGCTGAACGGCGATTGGACGACCGTTCCACAGAGTTACGATGCACTCCGCGTTATCCAGCAGCCATTTTGCCGCTTCGCCTACGGTCTTCTCTTCAACAGGGTGCTGTTCGAAGGTTTCCGGGTGCATGAAGTGGAAGAACTCACCGTCGTTGTACAGGTAGTTCAGGTTGGTATCTACTACGTCAGCGCCTTCAGCGGAGTCGGTAGACTTGAAGGTTTTCTCTACGCGAGTACCGGTCAGCAGGCGGCGCATTTTTACGCGCGCGAATGCCTGGCCTTTACCTGGTTTAACAAACTCGCTGGCTTCGACGGCATAAGGCTCGCCTTCGAACATGATTTTAAGACCGGGACGGAAATCGTTGCTAGAATAAGTCGCCATAAAGGCCCTCTACAATTTTATTACTGGTACTAAGCCAAAAAAATGGCACACATTGTAACCCTAAATACCCCTGCACGAGAAGATTGGTTGCATCAACTTGCCGATGTAATCACCGATCCCGATGAATTACTGCAACTTTTAGCGTTGCAGAATGACCCTGAACTCGCTTCAGGCCATGGCGCACGCCGGCTTTTCGCACTCAGGGTGCCGAGAGCGTTTGCTGCGCGCATGCACAAGGGCGATCCGCAGGACCCCCTGCTGCTACAGGTGATCACCTCGCAGCAGGAGTTTGTTGATGCGCCAGGTTACAGTACCGATCCGCTGGATGAGCAGAGCAGCGTGGTGCCGGGTCTGTTACATAAATATCGAAATCGTGCGCTGTTGCTGGTCAAAGGCGGCTGTGCCGTCAACTGCCGGTACTGCTTCCGCCGCCATTTCCCCTACGAAGATAATCAGGGTAATAAGCGCAACTGGCAGCAGGCGCTCGAGTATATCCGACAGCAGCCAGAACTGGATGAGATTATTTTCTCCGGCGGCGATCCTTTGATGGCGAAAGATCACGAACTGGACTGGTTAATCGGCGAACTGGAACGCATTCCGCATATTAAGCGTCTGCGCATTCACAGCCGTCTGCCGGTAGTCATCCCACGGCGCATTACCGAAGCGCTTTGTCAGCGCCTGGCGCAATCGCGTTTGCAAACGTTGCTGGTGAGCCATATTAACCACGCGCAGGAAATTGACGATGACCTGCGTCACGGTATGCGCATGCTGAAGCGCGCAGGAGTCACGCTGCTGAATCAAAGCGTGCTGCTACGCGGTGTGAACGATAATGCCCCTGCACTGGCAGCACTGAGTAATGCGCTGTTTGATGCTGGCATCCTGCCGTACTACCTGCACGTGCTGGATAAAGTTCAGGGCGCAGCGCATTTCTATGTTGATGACAACCGGGCCCGCGCTATCGTACGTGAACTGCTGGGTATGGTGTCGGGCTATCTGGTGCCGACGCTGGCACGAGAAATTGGTGGCGAACCGAGTAAAACTCCGCTCGATTTACAGCTGCGGCAGGAATAACTATTACGACAAGAGCAACGATTCTGCCCCCCTGTCTTCAACAAAAAGGGTGACCCTCATGGCCACCCTCTTTCACTTTCAATGTAGATCGCAATGTATCAATGCGCTTACGGGCACTTATACACCTGGCCGCTCATCTTACTGTCGAGAGGTGCGAAGCTTGACCAGATATTCTGCGTTGGGCTGGTTGCACCGTAAATCACGTTACCGCCCATTTCAGCCGCACGGTTGCGCAGGTCGTTTGCCGCACCGCGCAGCGAGCTGCCTTCTCCACCCGAGCCGGAGAACCAGTTACTTTGTGAGCCGGTAACGTTACCCAGAAGCTGGCAGCTGCTGGCTGGCTGCTGGTCGGTAAAAGTCACACGCTCACCCGCAGAACTCAGAGTATTAGAAGAGCTACAGCCCGCCAGCAGCAGTGCCGCAACGGAGAGTCCCAACAAGTTAATCCGCATTATAATCCCCATTTATTATCATCAGAGTCAGGCAGACGTAAGGTGAGCCTTAGGCATCCTTTACCTGCGAAAACAGCATCATTCAGGCTACGACGTGCGCACCTACTTATACCCTTTTCGGCAGTAAAAAAAAACAGTCATGAGGTGCCACTGCGTGGTGGATACCGGCGAGGGTTGTCAGGCCTGCGTGCATTAAAACGTCACACAAGGGTTACTACCTGTATATTCTTCGTTAGAATATGCGAGAAAAGGGGCGTTATAAGACCATAAACGCGCGACGTCAGTCAGAATAGGATGCCATGAAAAAACGCTAAGTTAGAAAAAAATCAATCAATAAAAATCCAAAAACCTCACAAAACAGCCTGATTAAAAAAACCTTTAATGAGAAACATAAAACCAAAAACACCATAAAAATAACATTTAACAGTTACACAACAGATATATTTCATGAGAATACAGAAAAACACTCAATTTAAAAACAGAAAAAAAAACCAAATACTCGCATCGCTGCGACATTAAAAACCATTCAAGGAAATTTAATTTTTAATAGATGACCTCCATACGAAATCCGTATAACATTTATCGCGTTATGAAGCAAAGACCATAACAACGAAGGATTGAATAAACAACCTGCTGCTTCAGTGGTACGTTTATTCTTATAAATCTATCCGGTAAAGGAATATACTAATGAAAAAGATGACAATTCTTGTTTCTGCTGTCGCGGCGATGGCAGCCGTCAACGTAGCGAACGCAAACTCAACGGCAACCATGAATATTACGGGTAAAATTGTTCCACCAACGTGCAATATCAGCTTCAATGGTGGAACCTCGTCATCACTGAACATGGGTGCAATCAGCCCAGGCCTACTTTCAGAAGATGAATTCAGTGCGCTACCTGAATTGAAAGCCAACCTGTCGATTAGCTGCCCGGCAGCCACCCTAGTTGGCTTTAAAGCAAAAGATGTCTCAGATGGCGCGCAAAACGTTAAAATTACGGGTATGGATGTGGAAGAGTTGTTTAGCCTTGGCAGTACAGAGAGCGGTGCCTCTATTGGCGGCTATATTGTCACAATGGAAAGCGGAACGATTGATGACTCAAACATCGGCCACTTCCTGAGCTCATTTTCCGGAAAGGAGTGGGATGACATGAATTCCGGAGCCGCCCTCGATCCCACCAGCACCGTTATGTATAGCTGGTCCAGCATAAACCAAGTCCCACAGATGGGACGTCAGCACCAAATTAATCTGGTAATCAAGCCTTACATCAATGCAATGAAGGAATTAGGTACCAGCGACACTATCGAACTGAATGGCCAGGCGACCTACGATATTGTCTATCTGTAATTGCGCCTTTTTTTAATATCAATGCGGGGAACCCACGGGTTCCCCTCTTTATTATGACCAGAGGCATTATGAACTTCCGAATTTATATTAAGACTATCTTTTCTTTGATAATCTTCTCCACAACGTTTCCTTCAAATGCAATTATGAAGCCTGAATCATCGATGCTATTTATTGAAGAAGCGAAAGGCGGCGGAAGTATGAACGTTAATAACCAGGAGGATCGTGAAGCATTGCTCTACGTGAAAGTCCTGAATTTACCTGACGATCCTCAGCCAAAACTTTTTGCTACTCAGCCTGTTATGCGTGTAGGAGCACATAAAACTCAACGCGTACGCTTCATTCTTGTTAGCAAGCAACCTCTGCAGCATGAACACCTGAAGCGGGTGGTATTTGAAGGAATCAATCCTAAAAAAAAGGGCAATGAAAATACCATCGATTTGAACATCCGCCACAATATCCCGGTCATTATTCATCCTAAAAGCCTACCCATTATTGCCGACCCGTGGAAAGAGCTTGTCTGGTCATTACAAGGGAACACGTTAACCGTTAACAATCCAGGAAAATACGTCGTCAGGCTGGCACAGGAAATCACGCTATTACCTTCTAATAAAACGGCTCTGCTGGAAAAAGCCTACATCCTGCCGGGACAGTCTTTAAAAGTGCAGGTAAAAACGCCTGAAATCCTGGCCTCAACGCAAAAAGTCAGCATTGAAACCCTGTCAAAATATGGTTATGAGACCGGGATGGTAGAAATGGATATCACTCACTAAGAGTGACGAGGAAAGGGATTTTGGCAACACGAAACGCCCAGGATGGCGTGATAAAAAAATCTGGAATTTTGACCAGTACGTTACTCCTTGCGATTGTTTTCAATTACGCCAAACCGGCTGAAGCCAGCAGTCAGAAAGAGAGCGCTGAAGAAAACTGGGACATGGTGGCACTTAAACGTCGCGGGATCATCTCTGAAGACATGGAAAACCTTGATGAATTAACTGCCATACCAAAAGGTCTGAATCTGGTTGATATCACTCTGAACGGTAAGTTTATTGGATCGTTTCAGGTTCAGGCTAATGACAAGGGGACGGTATGCTTTACTCCTGAGATGTTTGCATCCCTCGGGTTAATCCCACCCAAAGTCAGCAATGTAGCAGAATGCTACGACTGGATTGGTGAACAGCCCGATGCCAGCCTCGCCTGGCAGCCTGAGACACAGACGCTGAGTATTGTGGTGCCGCCGCAGTGGCTGCAACATAATGATCTGACGGCAGAATCTGGTGGCACGGCTGCACACGTTAATTATAACTCTTTCACCAACGTGAATACGTTTAAAAATGGCACTGAGCGCTACAGTTGGTTATCTCTTAACAGCGGCATCAATGTGTCCAACTGGCTACTGCGCAGCCAGCAGAATATTCAGGACGACCATGGAAAAATTACTGCGGCGGTTAACTCAACCTATCTGGAGCATTTTTTCGGCAGCCTGAATCGCATCGTACAGGTAGGTGAGGTGACTGCGCAAAACACGCTTTTTTCCATCGGCTTACTGAAAGGCGTGCAGTTATTTCCTGATGGCATGCGCTCGGATCGGGCTGACGCCAGCGGAGTCGAGATTGACGGTATCGCAAACACGCCTCAGGCCCGTGTCGAAGTTCGTCAATATGATCGGTTGATTTACAGCACCTTAGTACCTGCCGGGCCGTTTCATCTGACCAATATCCCCGTGCAAAATGTTAATGCAGAACTTCAAGTCACGGTGGTTGAAACCCAGGGTGAAAGCCACCAGTTTGTTGTTCCCGTTACGCAACTTGCGTCAGCGTCACAACCGGCACCGCAGGGGTACAGTGTGGCGATGGGGAAACTGAAAAACTATTCTGGCAGCAGCAATGTTCCGGCAATACTGACGATGAACCATAACTGGCGCCTGCTAAGTCGCTGGTCATTACGTTCCGGGGTACTGTTTAGCGACAACTATCAGTCCGTGGCCGCTTCCGTAAGCGGTAGCCCTGAATCAATAACGGGGCAGTCATTCCACCTGCAGGCAATGCTGGTGCAGAATCGCTATCAGCATAATCAAAGCGTCCAGCTGCGTGCTTACAGCAATCACAATCTGGGCAATAATCTGTCACTGAATTTGGGCGTAAAGAAAAATACCGCAGGCTTTTTAACGTTAGCAGAAGCCGCAAACCGCACCAGAAGTCGTAAGGATAACTATTACAGCAGAGATAATCTGGAAGTAAGCGTGGGCCTTGGCTGGACGACAGACTGGCTTGGAACGCTGTCGCTCACCCACAGTCGGTCAACAACGTATTCCGATGAAAGGGCCTGGCGTTATTACATGATCAACTGGAATCGACGTTTCAGCAATGGGCTACTGCTGACGGCCAGTGCCTCTCACGGCAGCGGAGGCACAAGGAACAATAACAGCGTGAACATTAATTTTAGCTGGCCGCTGGGTGAGAAGCGTTTCCGCCATTACTATCGCAGCTACGATCGGCGACGCCTGCTAGGCAGCAGCGTCAGCATGCCGTTGAACAGCCTGAGTGAATTGCAGCTTGCCGCAGAAGAAGAACATAGCGAACGTAACCGATCTCTGCAGGCTTCACTTTCCAACAACCTGCGCTATACCAATGTGAACTTTAATCTGCTTGTGGATAACAAGCATTATCGAAACTACAGCGTTAGCACTAGCGGCAGCGTGGTCGCCCACAAAGAGGGCATCACCTTCAGTAATAATCCCGTCCAGAGCACCTACGGCCTGATCAAACTCAGTAATCCGATTGCAGGTATCCCCGTTAACATTCCGGGGGGAACCACCTGGACAGATTGGCGCGGGATGGCAGTGATCCCCTCACTGGCAGCCTGGCACGATAACGCCATTGATATTGATGTCGACCGGCTTCCGAAAAATGCGGATGTCTCTAACGGGCACCGCACCCTTCGCCCCGCATATGGTTCGGTAAAAACTGTTAATGTCGCCATGCTGACAGGCACGCGGTTGTTAATGACGATATCGTTAGCCGACGGCCGGCTGTTGCCAAAAGGCAGTACCGTCTGGGACGATCGGAAAATTGTCACTGAGGCAGTCGATGATGGTGTGGTGTTTATAGAGAATGCAGCAAACGAGGGTCAGCTACGTATCAACGTGAGTCACTCGACCGAGCAGTGTGACGTTCAGTACCGGTTGCCGCCCGACGACGACCCGGAGAGCCTGTATCAGCAGCTCACGCTTGTCTGCAAATAGCGCACCACATAGTGTACAAAGTAAAACGCCCGGCAAGGCGAAAACCTTACCGGGCGCGGCTACTCTCCCGCACTCAGGCAGTTAAGTGGCGGAGGAATTACATCATTCCGCCCATACCACCCATGCCGCCCATGCCGCCAGCACCGCCTAAATCAGGCGCGTCGCCTTTTGGCAGGTCGGTCACCATGCACTCGGTGGTGATCATCAGGCCAGCAACAGATGCCGCGTACTGCAGAGCAGAACGGGTTACTTTGGTTGGGTCCAGGATACCGAAGTCGATCATGTCGCCGTATTCTTCAGTCTGTGCGTTGTAACCGTAGTTACCTTCGCCTGCTTTCACCGCGTTGGTGACAACAGATGGCTCTTCACCGGCGTTGGAAACGATCTGACGCAGTGGAGCTTCCATTGCGCGCAGCGCAACTTTGATACCCACGTTCTGGTCTTCGTTCTGGCCACGCAGTTCCAGCAGCTTAGAAGCCACACGAACCAGCGCCACACCACCACCAGCAACCACACCTTCTTCAACCGCAGCACGGGTAGCGTGCAGGGCATCTTCAACGCGTGCTTTCTTCTCTTTCATTTCAACTTCAGTTGCTGCGCCCACTTTCAGAACGGCAACGCCGCCTGCCAGTTTCGCTACGCGCTCCTGCAGTTTTTCACGATCGTAGTCTGAAGTGGCTTCTTCGATCTGCTGACGGATCTGAGCAACACGGCCAGAGATCGCCGCTTCGTCACCGGTACCATCGATGATGGTGCTGGTGTCTTTGTTGATCACAACGCGCTTAGCCTGACCCAGATCTTCCAGGGTGGCTTTTTCCAGTTCCATACCGATCTCTTCAGAGATCACGGTACCACCGGTCAGCACAGCGATATCCTGCAGCATCGCTTTACGACGGTCGCCGAAGCCAGGTGCTTTAACCGCAGCCACTTTCACGATGCCGCGCATGGTGTTAACAACCAGCGTTGCCAGCGCTTCGCCTTCAACATCTTCAGCAACGATCAGCAGTGGTTTACCTGCTTTCGCTACCGCTTCCAGTACTGGCAGCAGTTCACGGATGTTAGAGATCTTTTTATCAGCCAGCAGGATGAATGGAGATTCCAGCTCAACTGCACCAGTTTCTGGCTTGTTGATGAAGTACGGGGACAGGTAGCCACGGTCGAACTGCATACCTTCAACCACGTCCAGCTCGTCCTGCAGGCCGGTGCCTTCTTCAACGGTGATAACGCCTTCTTTGCCCACTTTTTCCATCGCCTGAGCAATCAGTTCGCCCACGGTTTCATCGGAGTTAGCAGAGATGGTACCAACCTGAGCGATAGCTTTAGAGTCGGAGCAAGGTACGGACAGTTTTTTCAGCTCTTCAACGGCTGCAACAACGGCTTTATCGATACCGCGCTTCAGATCCATTGGGTTCATGCCAGCGGCAACGGCTTTCAGGCCTTCGTTAACGATAGACTGAGCCAGTACGGTCGCAGTGGTGGTACCGTCACCCGCTGCATCGTTAGCTTTAGAAGCAACTTCTTTCACCATCTGAGCGCCCATGTTCTCGAACTTGTCTTCCAGTTCGATTTCACGCGCTACGGACACGCCGTCTTTGGTGATGGTCGGTGCACCAAAAGATTTATCCAGAACCACGTTACGGCCTTTCGGGCCCAGGGTAACTTTTACTGCATCTGCCAGGATATTCACGCCGCGCAGCATTTTTACGCGAGCGTCATTACCGAATTTTACGTCTTTAGCTGCCATTTTCTAATTTCCCTTAAATTCGTTAGGTTCAGTGAGTTACGCGTAAATTACGCTTCAACAATCGCCAGGATGTCGTTTTCAGAGATGATCAGAACTTCTTCGTTGTCGATCTTCTCGGTTTTTGCGCCGTAGCCTTCGTTGAAAATCACTACGTCACCAACTTTCACATCCAGCGGCTTCACTTCGCCACTTTCCAGGATACGACCGTTACCTACAGCCAGCACTTCGCCACGGGTGGATTTACCCGCTGCGGAACCGGTCAGCACGATGCCGCCTGCAGATTTAGATTCAACTTCTTTACGCTTAACAATCACACGGTCGTGCAGTGGACGAATTTTCATTGATAGCTCTCCTTTGAGAAGTCCAATCAGTCTTTTGGGATGAATGCCGGGCTTCGCGCGAAGCTGGCCTCGTGACGGAAGAGATAAGGACGGAACAACCCGCTTTCAAGGGCTGGAAATTATTTTTTTTGCTTATGTCGCCGTTCGCGTGTTTTTTGAGCAGTTGACGATAAAAAAACGGCGCGACCATCAGGTCCACGCCGCCGGGGATGACGATACAACAGGCTTAACGCCGGTCGTCGCGATCGTCATGTTCGATCAGATTATTCTCTTTACGCTCATATTCACCGTCAACGGTAAACCCGCTGCTGCCGTTAGCCCCGCCGCCGCCCCAAACGCGCAGATGCGGCATCAGTTTCAGCGTCAGGTGCTTCTGCACCGGCGGCAGCAGTAGCAGCAGCCCCAGGAAGTCAGTGAAAAATCCGGGGATCAGCAGCAGGAAGCCCGCCAGGATCAGCGAAACGCTTTTGACCATTTCGGCAGCCGGGCTTTCACCCGCATTAAGCTTCTGCTGCATTAACATAAAGTTTTTCATCCCCTGGTTTTTGACCAGCGAGATACCGATACAGGAGGTAAAAATCACCAGCAGCATGGTGAGTAAGACCCCAAGGACGTGGGCAACCTGAATAAAGAGTGAAATCTCAATCCAGACCAGCACGAAGATGACTAAGAACGGTAACCAACGCACCGTATTCTCCTCTGTAAGGGCCACCCCGCTAAAGGCAGAGCGGCAGAAAATGGCGATCCTGAAGACCGATATTATAGAAGATGGGAGCGGCCCACCCCGTTTTCAACCGTAAATGTGGAAATTCATCCATCCGCATCTTTTGCCGGAGCGATCACATATTATTGAAGATGTTTGAAATGGCACACGCTTTAAGTGATCTGGATTCAGTCTTTTAACTGGCAACAGAATATGATCGTGCCTGAGCCGTCACGAACGGATAAAATACGGCTCAGGGCGTTTAACGCCACGATAATCCCCGGTGACCTGATTCCGAGCTGGTTATTGTTGCTGACTTACGTTGTACACGGACCGTACGCAGGATCGATTCCGTGCTGACGAAACGTTCAGTACCTGTTGCCAGAGAAGGCAGGCGCTTAAATTGTGTAGATTTCCCGGCAGTTCTAACAAGAAGGTTCTCATGGCTAATAACATTCGTATCGAAGAAGATCTGTTAGGTATACGTGAAGTTCCGGCGGATGCTTACTACGGTGTTCATACTCTGCGTGCGATTGAAAACTTCTACATCAGTAACAGTAAAATCAGCGATATACCTGAATTTGTTCGCGGCATGGTGATGGTTAAAAAAGCCGCCGCGCTGGCAAATAAAGAGCTACAGACCATCCCACGCAACGTTGCTAATGCGATTGTCAGCGCCTGTGATGAGGTGCTGAACAACGGCAAATGTATGGATCAGTTCCCCATCGACGTGTATCAAGGCGGCGCGGGCACTTCGGTGAACATGAACACCAATGAGGTGCTGGCCAATATCGGTCTTGAGCTGATGGGCCACCAGAAAGGTGAGTATCAGTACCTTAACCCAAACGATCACGTTAACAAATGCCAGTCCACCAACGACGCCTATCCAACGGGCTTTCGCATTGCGGTGTACAGCTCAATCCTCAAACTGCTTGATGCGATTGCCCAGCTTAGTGAAGGTTTTCAACGCAAAGCGGTGGAATTCCAGACCATCCTGAAAATGGGCCGTACCCAGCTACAGGATGCGGTGCCGATGACCCTCGGCCAGGAATTCCATGCCTTTAACGTGCTGCTGAATGAAGAGATTAAAAGCATTCTGCGCACCGCCGAACTGCTGCTGGAAGTGAACCTGGGCGCAACGGCGATCGGCACCCGGCTGAATACGCCGGACGGCTATCAGCAGCTGGCGGTGCAAAAACTGGCCGAGGTCAGCGGGCTGCCGTGCGTACCGGCGGAAGATCTGATTGAAGCAACCTCTGACTGCGGTGCCTACGTGATGGTCCACAGCTCGCTGAAGCGTCTGGCGGTGAAGCTGTCGAAAATCTGTAACGACCTGCGTCTGCTCTCTTCCGGACCACGTGCCGGCCTGAATGAAATCAACCTGCCGGAGCTGCAGGCGGGTTCTTCTATCATGCCAGCCAAAGTTAACCCGGTGGTGCCGGAAGTCGTCAATCAGGTCTGCTTCAAGGTGATCGGCAACGATATTACCGTGACCATGGCGTCTGAAGCGGGCCAGCTGCAGCTGAACGTGATGGAGCCGGTCATTGGTCAGGCACTGTTTGAATCGGTGCATATCCTGACCAACGCCTGCTACAACCTGCTGGAAAAATGCGTCGACGGCATCACCGCCAACAAAGCGGTGTGCGAAGCCTACGTGTTTAACTCCATCGGGATCGTCACCTACCTCAACCCGTATATCGGCCACCATAACGGCGATATCGTCGGTAAGATCTGTGCCGAAACCGGCAAGAGCGTACGTGAAGTGGTGCTGGAGCGCGGTCTGCTGACCGAAAGCGAGCTGGATGATATTTTCTCTACCCAGAACCTGATGTTCCCGGTTTACAAAGCAAAACGCTACACCGATGAAAACTAACAATAAGCGATTTACCCGCTAGCCCTTTTAAGGCACGTCAGTTCAGCGAACGACGTGCCTTTTTACTTTCCACGGTCTACAAATCATTAACAACTTATTATCAGTAATTTAAGGAGCACATAGATGTTGCTACCCGAGCTTGTCGTTGTCCTGCTGGCTATCTACCTGGGTGCCCGGCTGGGCGGGATCGGTATTGGTTTTGCCGGGGGTTTAGGCGTGCTGGTACTCACCCTGGGGTTCCAGATAAAACCCGGTGCCATCCCCTTTGACGTGATTGAAATTATCATGGGGGTGATTGCCGCTATTGCCGCCATGCAGATCGCCGGCGGGATGGATTACCTCGTCAATCTGGCCGAGCGCCTGCTGCGTAAGCACCCGCGCTACATCACCTTTCTGGCACCGCTGGTCACCTACGGCATGACGCTGCTGGCGGGTACAGGCCACACGGCGTTTTCCACCCTGCCGGTGATTGCCGAGGTGGCGAAAGAGCAGGATGTGCGCCCTTCCCGTCCGTTATCAATAGCCGTAGTCGCCTCGCAAATTGCCATTACCGCTTCTCCTATCTCTGCCGCCGTGGTGTTTCTGGCCGCGCTGCTGGAGCCGAAAGGCGTCAGCTATCTCGGGCTGCTGGCGGTGGCGATTCCCTCAACGATGGCGGCTATTTTTGTCGCAGCGCTGGTGACCAACTTCCTCGGTAAGGAGCTGAAAGACGATCCGGTTTACCAGGCGCGTCTGGCGAAGGGCGAAGTCACGCTGCGCGGTGCCAGTCAGTTTGAAGAAAAGCCCGGCGCGAAGCTCTCCGTACTGCTGTTTTTAGTCGGCATCGTGGCGGTGGTGTTCTACGCCACGGCCATCAGCGACGCCGTTGGCCTGATCCAGAATCCGGTCCTGCCGCGCAACGAAGCTATCGTGGTGTTTATGCTGACCGTTGCCACGCTGATCTGCCTGACCTGCAAGGTGGACACCGGCGAGATCCTCAGCGCCAGCACCTTTAAATCCGGTATGAGCGCCTGCGTCTGCGTGATGGGCGTTGCCTGGCTGGGGGATACGTTTGTTAAAGCACACATCGGCGAGATCCAGAGCGTTGCCGGTGAGCTGCTGGACAGCTATCCGTGGATGCTGGCTATCGTGCTGTTCTTCGCCTCCACGCTGCTCTACTCCCAGGCGGCCACCACCAAGGCGCTGATGCCTGCCGCACTGATGCTCGGCGTATCGCCGGTCACGGCAGTCGCCTCCTTCGCTGCGGTGTCCGCGCTGTTCGTGCTGCCGACCTACCCGACCCTGCTTGCTGCCGTCGAGATGGACGATACCGGCTCCACGCGCATTGGCCGCTTCGTCTTCAACCACTCTTTCCTGATCCCCGGGACCCTGGCGATTATACTCTCCGTGGCGTTTGGCTTCCTGATTGGGCATTTAGTGCTGTAGCCAGACCAGCAGCGGGCCGTATGCCATCGTGTGCGGCCCGCTATCACGCTCTCAACTTCATCCTGAAAAGCCATCCCCGACTTGCCATGCTATTATCTGCGCTTGCCGTACAAGGAATAGCCGACAGCACCGCTTTCCGGTCTGTCTCAGCCCCAAATGGAGAGAGCCAACGCCCGTTATGATCCCACGAATTTTAACTTCTTTTTTACTGCTGCTGTGTACCCTGTTCAGCGTCAGTGCCAGTGCATCGCTTTTCGGCCAGGGCAGTAACAGCCAGTTTGTGCCGGTTAATCAGGCTTTTGCTTTTGACTTTAGTCAGCAGGAAAACCAGCTTAATCTCCGCTGGCAGATCAAACCCGGCTACTACCTCTATCGTCAGCAGATGCATATCAGCGTGCAGAACGCCACGCTGGCGCAGTGGAAACTGCCTGCCGGCAAACCACATGAGGATGAGTTCTACGGTAAAACCGAAATCTACCCGGAAAACCTGACGCTGCCGTTCACCATCCAGCAGGCGGGCAGCGGAGCGCAGCTCACCGTTACCTATCAGGGCTGCGCCGCCGTTGGATTCTGCTATCCACCGGAAACCCGCAGCGTGCCGTTGAGTGCCGTCTTCGGGCAGGAACCCGCGTCCGCGCCGGGCGCATCAGTCACAGCGCCACCAGTGGAAGACTCACCTGCCGTAGCCAGCAACCCGCCGCCTGCTGAAGCTTCACCTGCCGCAGCCAGTACCTCGTCCGCTATTGAAGCGTCGCCGGTTGCAGCTGATAACCAGTCAGCGGTTAAAAATCCACCTCTCGCCGCCAGCAACCCTTCAGCTGCAGCAACACCAGCGGAAGAAACATCCTCGCTGCCGTTTTCCCCGCTGTGGGCGTTACTGATTGGCATCGGCGTGGCCTTTACGCCCTGCGTCTTGCCGATGTACCCGCTGATTTCCGGCATCATTCTCGGCGGCAATCGTAAATTCAGTCTGGGCCGCCTGTTTATGCTGGCGATGATCTACGTTCAGGGCATGGCGCTGACCTATACGGTGATGGGTATTGTCGTTGCCGCCGCCGGGCTGCGTTTCCAGGCGGCGCTTCAGGCCCCGGCCGTGCTGATTGGCCTGTCGGTGCTGTTTATCGTTCTCGCCCTGTCGATGTTCGGCCTGTTCACACTACAGCTGCCTTCCGCTCTGCAAACCCGACTGACGCTGTGGAGCAATCGCCAGCAGGGCGGATCGCTACCCGGCGTATTCCTGATGGGCGCGCTGGCCGGGCTAATCTGTTCCCCCTGCACCACCGCGCCGCTGAGCGCGATCCTGCTGTATATCGCCCAGAGCGGCAATATGCTGGCGGGAGCCGGTACGCTCTACCTCTATGCGCTGGGTATGGGCCTGCCGCTGATCGCCATTACGCTGTTTGGCAACCGCCTGCTGCCGAAGAGCGGCCCGTGGATGCAAACGGTTAAAGAGGGCTTCGGTTTCGTGATCCTTGCCCTGCCGGTGTTCCTGCTGGAGCGGGTCATCGGCGATGTCTGGGGGCTGCGTCTGTGGAGCCTGCTCGGCGTCGCCTTCTTTGGCTGGGCGTTTATCAGCAGCCTGAAAAGCAGCCGGGGCTGGCTGCGCGTACTCCAGGTGATCCTGCTGGCGGCGATGCTGATTGCCGCACGCCCGCTACAGGACTGGGCGTTCGGCACTCAGGCAGCCAGTACTGAGGCCGCACACCTTAACTTCCAGCGCATCAGCAGCGCGGCACAGCTCGATCAGAAGCTTCAGGCCAGCGGTGGCAAAATCACTATGCTGGACCTGTACGCGGACTGGTGCGTGGCGTGCAAAGAGTTTGAGAAATACACCTTTAGCGATACGCAGGTGCAGTCAGCACTCGGTAAAGTGCAGCTACTGCAGGCCGATGTGACCCGCAACAGCAGTACGGACAGCGCGCTGTTGCAGCATTTGCAGGTGCTGGGGCTACCCACCATCCTGTTTTTCGATGCCGATGGTCACGAGATCCCTGGCTCACGCGTCACCGGCTTTATGAAAGCGGATGATTTCCGCCAGCATTTGCAGAAAGTGACACCATAAACAACACTAAAGTCTTATTGCGCATCCGTGGCGATGCCAGACCGGAACAGAAAAGGAGAGCCAATTGCAGCGTGAACAGGTACTCGAGCATGCCCTGAATATCCTCGAGAAATACGGATTGGCGGCAACAACCTCTCTTACCATGCTGGTCGGAGAGCTGGATTGTTCCGAAGAAGAGATCAAACGCTTCTGGCCCGATCGCGAAGCGTTGCTGTATGACGCCCTGCGCTATCACGGCGAGCAGATTGATATCTGGCGGCGCAAGCTGCTGCTGGATGATGAGCTCAGCGCCGGTCAAAAGCTGCTGGCGCGCTATCAGGTGCTGGCCGATGCGGTGAATAACCAGCGCTATCCCGGCTGCCTGTTTATTGCCGCCTGTAGCTTCTATCCGCAGGCCGACCATCCGATCCACCAGCTTGCCGAACAGCAAAAGAAAGCCTCCTGGCAGTACACCCACGAGCTGCTCGATACGCTGGGCGCGGATAACCCCACGCTGGTTGCACATCAGATGGAGTTAATTCTGGAAGGCTGCCTGTCGCGCCTGCTGGTGAAACGTCAGGTGCAGGATGTTGAAACCGCCCGCAGACTGGCCGAGGATGTTCTCGCCATTGCAATGTGCCGTAAGAACGGTGCGCTTTCCTGAGCAGCTTTTGCACCATCAGAGCAAAAAGCAGACAGTCAGCGGGGATTTAAGTATTTTTTATGACAAAGCCGTTGACGCCGAACGGCCATTACGGTTTAATGCGCCCCGTTGCCCGAATAGCTCAGTCGGTAGAGCAGGGGATTGAAAATCCCCGTGTCCCTGGTTCGATTCCGGGTTCGGGCACCAAATTTAAAGCACACTGGTTAGAAGTTAGTTTTCTAACGGGTGTCTGAATGAAGGTGGTGTTCAAAGCAACGGTGAGTGCATTTGCATCATCGAAGGTTGAATGTTTTAAACCTTCAAGAAAGGGTATCAGTTTACGCTGATGCCTTTTTTTTCGTTGGTGAAAAATAATTACCCCTGACCTCATCACGTGGTAACCATGAGTAAACTAATTCCCTCATCTCTGGTTGCTTTAAAAAAGGCCTCGCCGTGTGAGGGCTGCAAATATCTGCCGGAACGGCGGCACTCCAGTCTCGTTACAATTTCACCCACTAACAGGGGTTTATGGGTTCAATTGTCTGAAATTAGGGGAAAGGCTAAATATCTTCAGCCTTTGGCGCTTATCTCACCTTTTTGAAGATAATCAGGATAAGAGGTACACCTATTACGAAACCGTAAATCGCCGCATCAAAAACGGCATTTGTAGCTTGAGCAAGTGAATCAACAGCTTGGTAATACTCATTCAATGGAACAGGGTTTGAGACAAGGTTCTGGTTTTCTGAGAAGACCTCGAATGCTTGTGAGGCGATAAACAGACCGAGGAAGTAGCCTAAGCTAACAATGCAAATCCCTCCCCATCGGAGAATGGTTTTAGTTCTACTCGTCAATGTCATAAGAACCACCTAATACACCACCAAACGTACCACTGGAATATTGTGATAATGAATCACCGGTAGCGGCGGCTTCGGCAGCAATATGCTGAATTTTACCTTTTGGTGACTCTTGATATCGCAGTAAATTGTCCTTGTTGGGGTATATTTTTTTAAACTCTTCCGTCATTTCAATTACTGTCATTGATGAGAAGTCAGAGCTTTTTGACCCAAGATAACGCTGCAACGAGACAGGGATCGTGAAATCCTCTTCAGATTCGATAGGAATCTGCGTCGTGATGGACGTGTAGTTATGCTCGAATACTTTTGAACCAGCAAACTTGATCCCTTCAACAGAGTGAGTGGTACAGTTATTTCCCGTTACGTCGTACTCATCGATAGTGCGACCTCTTCGCTGAGTTGTTTCTTTCATCTCCGATGTTCGAATTGCTGGCTTACCTTTGTTCCAAAGATCTTCAAAGAACTGTCTCGTTTTCATCGGGTCAGCGTCATCTATTCGAAATACTCTTGCGCCCATACGGTACAGTTCCGCTCTATAGTAAACCCTCGCATCTTCACCTTGCAGAAAGTTTAAAATCCCATCACCCGTTAAATTACCTGGACCTGTTCTGCCGTAGCGACCATAAGTATAGAGATAAATAGAATTACCCTGATGAACGGATACGAAAGCGTGTCCTGCGTCGCTGGTTTCAGTCCAAATGTAAACACCGTTCAATAACGGGTTATGTTCTGGCTTACAGATGTCAGCAAAATTATTCATTTCAGGATTTGCAATTGGACCGGGGAGTACGGGAAATTCAAACGAGTGAAATTGAGCCATATTGTTTTTCGCTGGCTCTCTAGAAAATTCGTAAGTATCAAAGATGGAAGGAATAAAACGTGATTTGCAAGGACAAGAGCTACGGCTGTGCAATGTCCCGGCAATCCTTTTTCCATGTATGTCGTCGTTTTCAAGGCCTCCCACAATGCGAAATCTACCGGCATGTTTACCACAGGTAACTTGATGGCCTTCGCAGGCCATGTCTCTATCAAAGTGTTGGTGATCGGGACATCCTTCAATAATTCGACCACCGCAAACGGTTTTATCCCCCCTGAATAAGTAGTGACCAATAGCCATTCATCTTCATCCTTATGTTATTTGTAAACCCATACAGAAAGTGTAGGCTTTTGGCTGTGGTGAGTAAATGCACAAACGTAATGAACTCAGGGTATGAGCACGGTTAAGTTGAGTGTCGCTTAGTTTTCACTGTTAAGGCGGTACACGCACTTGTGATTAACGTGAAGGCCTTCGCGGCGCAGTAACTGCCAGATGCAGCGATAGCCAAAACGCCTGCGCTCACGTGCCAGCTCAAGGATGCGCACTGATAAATGCGCATCAGCTGCCGGACACTGAGAATCATAGCTGCAGGTCGACAGGGACAAACCTGTAAGCCTGCAGGCACAATGTTGCGACAGACCGGTCGCATCGCACATAAACTCGACGGCTTCCCGCTTCTGGTCTGTCGTCAGTACTTTCGCTCCGGAGCCACCTGAAGTCCCTCCCTATCCAGCATGGCTTCGGCAAGCAGCTTCTTGAGTCTGGCATTTTCTTCCTGAAGCTACTTCAGGTGTTTAACCTCGGGAACCTCCATACCGCCATACTTCTTATGCAAGGTGTAGAAGGTGGCGTCGGATTTGGCGTGCTTACGGCAGTGCTCACGGGTAGAAACCCCGGCTTCAGCCTTGCGGAGGATACTGATGATCTGTTCGTCGGAAAAATGCTTCTTCATGGGGATGCCCTCATGTGGCTTATGAAGACATTACTAACATCAGGGTGTATTAATCAACGGGGAGCAGGTCAAGATGACTCAGCGGCACGATCAACACGTTGAAGACCTAAGAGTGTAAGTATCCCCAGCACCCGAAAAAAACCGGCCCTGTTGGCGGAAGTCAGTGGTGATTTTCACGGTCTGAAGGGGAAAATCAGCAGCGCCGACGGGCTACGTCGTCGGCGCTGTAGACTATTTTCGCGCTTCGCGCAGATCGAAGCGCACCGGAAGGCTGATGCTGATCTCGGCCATGCCGACGACCATCTCCGGCGGCGGCGGCGGCACCGGCGATGCGCGCAGCGGTAGCTCGGTGGTTTCCCGATCCAGCGAGCTGACGCCGCTCGAGCGCAGCAGCTTGACCGCCAGCACCCTGCCCTGGCGATCGAGGGTAATGCTTATCTGCGCTACGCCCTGCCGCTGCTGACGCAGCGCGATCGCCGGGTAGCGCTTGTAGCGGCTGAGATGCGCCAGCAGTTCGCCGCTCCACGCCGAAGCGTTGCGGCTGGGCTGGGCAGCGACCTGGCTACGCGGGGCGGCAACGGTTTTGCCCGCCATCGGCGGCGGCGCGCTGGTATCCGGCGCGGCCGCTGCGAGGGAAGGCGGGTTCGGCGGTGCCTTTTCCACCGGACGCTTCGGGGGTTTCTGCTTCTCCACCGGGGTTTTGTCAGGCTGTGCGACGGCGGTTGTGCGGTGAATCAGGGCGTCGGGTGCCTCCGTCAGCTTCGGCGCGGCCTGCCGGGTTGGCTCGGCCTGCGCGGCGATCGCCTGCACCTGGCGCACGCCGGTCGGCCTTTTCTCGCTGTCCGGCACCGATTCGGCCTGCTCGGCAACCGCCAGCAGCAGCATCGGCTGAGCGGCAGGCAGCGGCGGCGGCGGGGCTGCACGGTAGCTCAACCACAGCAGCAGCGCGCCGTGCAGCGCCAGGGTAAGCAGCCCGGCCGCGACCCGGCGGCGCTGCCGCTGCGGTGCGGGAAGCGGGCTGGAGGGAAGGACGGAGTGAGCGATCATAAGCAGCAGTACCCGGATTGGCCGTAAAAGGTGCCCGATATGCCTGAAAACAATCGGGGGATTACCCTGAGGTCACCCGAGTGGAGAGAAACGGGCAGAACTGCGATGAATTATGGGGTTATTTATCTTAAATTGTCTTCACTGTAGTTTTATATTCTACTGAGAATATTAACACCACTCTTTTTAAGCGTATTCGTCTGTTAATGGCCGACTATGAGATGCTGATGAAGTATTTCGATAGCGAGCTGACCTGAACCGGCAGCGTGCCTGGCAGCGAGGCAATAATCCGATCGGTGTCAGCGAGCGGGAAGGCACCCGACAGCCGCAGGCCTGCGACCTGCTGACCGCAGCGGATTACGCCGCGACGGTAGCGCGCCAGCTCGGCGAGAAAGTCATCCAGTCGCATATTGTCGGCGTACAGCATTCCCTGCTGCCAGCCGGGTTCCCCGCTGACCCTGCCCACCTCGTGGAAACCGCTGAGATTCAACCGACCGCCGTAGCCCGCGTTGAGGGTGGTGCGCTGGCCATCCAGAGGCATGACGCTGAGCTGGCCGTGATAGACCGCAAGCTCGCTATAGTCGTCATGCAGCCGCAGGCTGAACCGGCTGTTGTGTGACTGTACTCTGCCCTGCGGCAGCGACAGCTGCAGCGGCATGCCGTTGCGCGGTGAGGAGACCAGCATTTCGCCCTGCAGCAGGCTGAGCTGCGGCAGGCTGACGTTCACCGCGGTCTGCGTGTTCAGCAGCAGATCGGTGCCGTCGCTCAGCGTGACCCGCTGCTGCTCGCCGATCGCCGTGCGGTAGTCGGCCTGCCACGATCGCCAGGGCAGCACCCCTGCGCCGACCGCGCCGATCAGACCAACGCCGGCCGCGCAGCGCAGCAGCCGACGGCGCTGCGGGTTGGCGACCGTCGACAGGCTGCGGTGTGCCGCTTCGCCGTTCAGCTGCGAGAACTGCGAAGAGAAGCGGCTGATATGCTGCCAGGCCCGCACGTTTTCCGGGCTGGCCGCCAGCCAGCGCTGCCAGCCGTCCTTATCCTCGCCGTTCGCCTCTTCCGACATCAGCTGCGTCAGCCACGCCACCGCCTCGCGTGCGCTCTGCGGGTCAATTTCTTCGGCCATCGCGCCTCCCTCCGCCGTCATCACGCAGAAAGCGCAAAGAAGCAGTGCAGGTTGGCACGCTGTAGGTACTGTTTCACCGAGCTGGTTGAGACACGCAGGCGTTCTGCTATGTCGCTGTAGCGCATGCCCTGCAGGTGCGCCAGCAGGAACGCTTCGCGCACGTGCGGCGGCAGCCCGTCCAGCGCCCGGTCAAGCTGCTCCAGCATTTCAATCGCCTGTTGGCGCACTTCCGGCGAGGGGATCGCCTCTTCCGGCAGCTCGGCGAGCGCCTGCAGGTAGTGCTCTTCAATCTTTTTACGGCGGTAGAAGTTGGCGACCAGGCGGCGTGCCACCGTCGCCAGGAACGGGCGAGGTTCGCGGATCGTTAACAGCTGCGGGCTGAGCAGGATGCCCATAAAGGTATCCTGTGCCAGATCTTCCGCATGGGACGCGCAGCTGACCCTGTTGCGCAGCCAGCTGCACAGCCAGCTGTGATGCTCAAGGTAGAGCTGTTCGGCAAAACCGTGGGACGCTGCGCTCTGTTTCCTCGCCATGCAAAACACCCGATAGCAATGATAGTGAAAATAACAATCATTATTATTTAGATAATGTAAATGGCGTGTCAAGTTATTGCTGAATTTTAACGCGCTTTACCGCGTTATGCGGCCACACGTGCGGTGCGGGGGCCGCAGCGGCCCCCGCTGGGAGGAAGGATTAGAAACGCTGGCTGACGCTGAACTTGAAGTTGCGCCCGACGCCGGAAACCGATTCGCCGAGGTACGGATAGTAGTTGTGGTTCAGCAGGTTATCGACGGTGACTCGCGCCTCAAGACCGCGCCAGAAGTTTGGCTCCCACGAAGCGAACAGGCCGTACAGCGCATAGCCGGAGGTTTTCGGCAGCGCCCACACCGCCGCCTGAGGATCGCCATCCACCGGCGAGCGGTCCTGCTTGCGCACGAAGTCGCCGGTTACGCCGAAGGCCAGGTTGGCACGCGGCACTTTCAGGCCGAGCATCGCGTGTGCGGTCGTCGGCGGGATTTCGGCGATCCATGTTTCATTACCCCACGGGTCGCGCGGTGAGCCGTCGCGCTTACCGCGAATCGATGACAGCGACAGGCTGCCGAACAGGCTTTCACTGTCGTAGAACGACTCAACCTCGAACCCTTCAATGGTGTAGCCCGGCAGGTTGCGATAGTTGGAGAGCGGCTGGCCGCAGCTACCCTCTTCGCACAGCACGCCGCGGCGGTAGAAGATCTCGTTCTTTCCACGGTTGCGGAACAGGGTGGTACGGATCTGCAGGCTGTCCTTGTCCAGCAGCAGGTCGTTGAAGTCAAGCACCGCGCCCAGCCGGATGCCGGTAATGCGCTCCACCTGCAGATTGCGGCTGGTGCCCGGCACGCTGGAAGCGGCAGACTGCACTTCGTACTGCTCGTCGATCACCGGCGCGCGCCAGGTGCGGCTGACGTCGGCAAACAGCGAGACGTTACGCGTCGCCTTCCAGATGGTGCCGAGGTGCGGCGACCAGCCGGTGTAGGTCACGCTGCTGTAGTCGTGGCCGGCCAGCGGATCGCTGTCGTTATAGCGCGGCGCGAGGTTCGGCCGCCCGGTGTTGGTGACGTGGTCGTAGCGCAGGCCTGGGGTGATCGTCAGGTCGCCGTAGCTCACCGCATCCTGTAGATAGACGCTACGCGTCTCCTGTTTACCCGCTGGCATATAGTAAGGCTGGAAGTAACCATAGTTGTAGCTGGCGTTGGTCGCACCGGACGGATAGTACATCAGCGTATCGCGGTCGTGCTTGTGCAGCTGCGTGCCGATCAGCAGCTTGTGCTCCAGCGGCCCGCTGTTGAACTCGCTCACGTTGCTGACGTCCAGCTGGCGGTCGGTATAGCTGACCCAGCTCTCGTTGCCCAGCGTGCCGAGATAGCTGGACTGCGAGGCGGAGTCAGGCCGCCGGTCGTGCTGTTCGGTTTTCGAATAGGCCAGCGCCACGGTCAGATTGACCAGCGGCTGTGACTCCGGGGCGAGGTTCCACTTCGCCGAGTAGTTGCTGTCCTTCTGGTCGCGGTAGACCAGAATGCGGCGCCAGGCCTCCTCATAGCCGTAGCGGTCGATGTTCGCCTGGCTCGGCGCGGCGATGTCGTCGCGTTTGGCGGCAAACGGCTGCCAGCCGTCGGATTCGGAACGCATCGCCGAGAGGGTCAGGGTCTGCGAATCTGTCAGATAGAGGTTAGTTTTCAGCAGGTAAGAGGTCTGATCGTTCTCAGAATACGCGAAGCGCGTGCCGTCCGGGCGCTTGATATTACCGCCGTCGCGGCGGCTGGCGTACAGCAGGCCGTCGGCAAATCCCTCCTCGCTGCGGCCGTACAGCGCGCCGCTGTAAATGCCCTGGCGATCGTTGGTGTGGTAGCTGTATTTCAGCATACCGCCGAGATCTTCTCCCGGACGCAGCATATCACCGGCGTCTTTGGTTTCCATCGTGATGGTGCCGCCGAAGCCGCCGTTAGCGTTCTGAATATTATGCGGCCCCTTGTCGACGCTCACTCGCTTCAGCAGCTCCGGCTCAATAAATACCGAACCCTGGCGATACTTTTCGAAGCCCTTCGGCGCGCCGTCCAGTACCACCTTAACGTCTTCCATGTCGCCCATACCCCAGATATTCAGGCTCTGCCCACCCGGACGAGGCGAACCGGCCATCGATACACCCGGCAGCTTGTCGAGCAGGCTGGCCACGTTGTCGGCCTGGATGCGGTCGATATCCTGCTGGTCAAGCGTGGATCGCCCGGCGGCGGTACTGTCGGACAGTCCGGCGACCACCGACAGCTCTGGAATGGCGAGAGCCTGTTCCGCCGCGCTGTCGACCAGCCGGAAGCCGCTGTCGGTCTGTTCAGCGCGCAGGCCGCTCCCTGCCAACAAGATATCCAGCGCCTGCTCAACGCCGTAGCTACCGCGCACACCGGCGCTGCTTTTCCCGCGGGTCTGCTCCGGGGTGAAAATCAGAATGACGCCCGCCTGGCCAGCGGCGCTGCGCAGCGCCCCCGCCAGATCCCCGGCAGGAACCGAGAAGGTCCGCGCTGCTGGCTGCTGTAGCGTAGCGGACTGCGCCAGCGCGCCAACGGGCACGACGGCGGTGGCGGCCAGAAGGCCGGTGATGGCGATAGCGAGGCGACTACGGGCAGAGGCGGCCCCCGCGCGCGTCGGGCGGACTGTATTTTTTATGGTCATTTAGCGGTTCCCTGAAGGTATTGAATCGAAAGCTCATCAAAGAGGTCACGCGAGGGAAGAAATCGGGCAGAAAAAAAAGAAAATTAGTCGGGGAACGGGCTGCGCTATCTATCCTCTTTCATTCTGAGGAGAGAGATATGCCAAAAAGAGAATCACAATGCGTAAAAATCGGAACCTGTAATTTAAATCGATAAACTCCCTGTCAAATCCCCCAGCGTCACCATCAGCATCATTGGGTCTATTGGTGAAGGCTCAAATCCTAATCTCAGGTAAAATTCCCGCGCGTCATCAGACAGCGCATGTACCATCATTCCTCTGATGCCGATGGTATCTGCTACCTGAATGACCCGTAGCCCGGCATCTCGCACTAATGCCCTGCCAACACCCTGACCGTGTAATGATTTATCCACCGCCAAACGGCCCAGCACAACGACGGGGATCGGGTCGGGCATATTACGGCGAAAACGTCCGGGAGCGGCATTCGTCATTACGGCACTGGAGGCCAATGAATAATACGCCAGCACGCTTAAGCCATCACAGCTGACGAAAGTACGTGATGCGCCAGTGACCTGATTTTTCATCGCCCGCTGTTTTAGCCAGTTATCCATAGACTCCACGCCACAACAAAATGCAGACAGCAGATGTTCGGCGTGGAGCGGCTCGGGTGCAGATATCATTCTTTCCTTTCCCATGGGGCAAGGGTTTGCATCGTTTTTCGCAGTGCGTCATTCGCCGCAGGAGCCTGATCCAATCGGGTAAGAAAAGCCTGATAAGCGTCTGGATCTGCCATGATGATCCGCCGATCGATTAACGCTTCCTCTGCGGCGGCACGAGCAGCCTCAAGAACAAAATCTGTGCGATTTTTTCCCTTGGCTTTTGCCGCACGATCGATGAGATCCCGCTCGGCGGGCTTGATGCGCAAATTCAATGTTTCGCGTTTGACAGAAGCACTGTTCGTTAAGGGCATAATGTTATCTCCACCATACTTACTGGACATTAATCATACAGCAATCGTAACGCAGATGTCATTACGGGTTATCGTAACCACAGGGCGTAGGATGCTCCTCAATCAGAATGCCACGGCAGCATTCACTGCCCCAGCAGCCCCTTAAGAAGCCCACGGCTTTCATCCAGGTCCGCCATCTGCTTTTCAATCACATCCAGCTGCTCGTGCACCTTCACCTGTAAAGCTTCACAGGGCGCACTACCCGAACTCACACAGTTCAGCAGGCTGCGAATAACCGGCAGCGTAAATCCGGCCGCATTCAGCATCAGCACCTGACGGACCGTTTCCACATCCTGTTGGGAAAAATGCCGGTAGTTTGTGTCGCTACGCGTCGGGTGCAGCAATCCAGCCTTCTCATAGTAGCGAAGCATGCGAATGCTTACGCCGGTCAGCGACGCCAGCTTACCAATCTGCATCTTCCCTCCCCTTGACTCTGACAGTGCTGTCAGAGTGTAAGCTTGCCTCTGTCGAAATAACAGGAGCAGCACGATGTTGAAGTTAATCATGTGTGTAAAAAGACGGGCGGACTTAACGGCTGAAGAATTCGATCGATACTGGCGTGAAAACCATGCCCGGCTGGTGACTAAACACGCTCAGGTACTGGGAATTCGTCGCTATATCCAGACCCTCCCTTATGCTGATGCTTCGGCACAAGAGGCACTACGGCAAACCCGAAATGCCCCTCAGGTGGATTACGATGGCTGCGCTGAGCTGTGGTGGGACGACATGGCGTCACATCTGGCGGCGCGTAAAACCGAGGAGGGATTACTGGCACTGCGGGAGCTGATTGCCGATGAACGACAGTTTGTCGATTTAACGCAATCACAGCTCTGGTACGGTGAGGAAAGGACGATCGTTTCTGAATCAGAAAAATAACGTCGCGGTTCTAAACCTTATTTTCAGCTATTCTCCCTGAAGACTGACTTCAGGGGGAAACAGACGCCGGGTCATATGCAAAAGAATTGATCTGCAAAATGAAATACACTCTCTACCTGCGGCCTGTAGGTTCGATGTTCGTCATCACGGCTATTTTCAGCCATAAATCCTCCACTTCAGAATACGATAAACATCACCCAACCCATCCGGCTGAAAAATTGAATTTCAGGTAACCCCCTGCCATCAAGAACTCTCTATTAGTCTGAAATAAAAAAATAGAATAGCCTTCCCACTTTTTCTTCACCGTGACAAACCTGCCACCAAAAGTACGTTTACCATTCGTTTAAAAAAACAGTAAATAACCACATAATAAACAAGCGTTATTTAAATTCACCCTACCCAGAAGAATACTTAGCAAAACTGTCAAGTACCTGTTAATTGTCTTCATCTATTATTTAAACATTAACAATAGACGACCCTCACAATCTCTTGCACTAAGTGGTGATTTTTTCCTATAGGATAAAGACCAAAATGGTACTAAAAAAAATAGCATGAGAGGATATGGAATGTCAGTGGGGATCTTAAAAGAGTCTAAATATGAAATATTGGCAATCTTGAGAGAAGAGTGCAGAGTTAAATCTGAAATAGACATTTATCATAAAGGAGAATTGTGGGCAGCAAATATCAAAAAGGTTGATTTCTCATGTTTTTATATTAATCCTGATGATTCGGATTTTTCATCTATTCCTGATAACGCGATGTTCTCTTTTGTATTACACAGCCAGTTAGGAAAAATTGAGTTCAGCGCTGCATTAAGCACCGAAGGTGACCGTCAAAACACCACCAATGCCATTGCTTTTTTTTTGCCTGATAGCATTAACATTTTGCAACGTCGCTTAACACAACGCGTACGCGTTAAAAACGATTCGGGTTTCTTCTGTTCGGGTCGACACAAGAGCGGTGAAAGCTATAGATGTACTATCAATGACCTTTCCGAGGGAGGATGTTCTTTTATATCTGAATCCTTCAAAAAAAAGTTTATGGATAAAGGAATGGCATTAGACAATGTAGAGATTTCACTTGCAGAATACGGTATTATTGTCACCAGTCTGAAAGTGGTTAACGTCACGCCGGTGTATCAGGATCGTTCTCATGAACGAAACGCTTTTCGCATTTCCTGTAAATTCAACTATAAAAACCCCGACACTAAAAAATACATCGAGGACACCGTATTAAAGATAACCGTCGATCAAAAACTCAAGTCCAGAAGATTTTAGTTCCAAATTATATTTAAGTTTGAATAGCATATTGTGTATTCTGGTTGTCATTGCCGTTGGCGATGACACATCAAATAAAAACTGACACCTGAAAAATAATGAGCAATACGATGCTTATCGATACGTTATCTCGTGGTGATATAGCTATTCGCTATGTTTATCAGAAAATGTTCTCACCTGAAGGAAAACTGGTTGCCGTTGAATGCCTGAGCCGCTTTGACCGAATCACTGTCTCCCCCGATGTTTTTTTTCGCAATGTAAACAATTCATTACGTGAAGATATTTTTATCGAGCAGCTGGCACAGGCAGAGCAGCACAGGGACTGGTTCCTGGATAATGCCGTGTTTCTGACTATCAATATCGACGATCATATCCTCTCGCTTCTACAGCGTCATGATATTGCGAAAAGAATTGAGCGTCTGGAACATGTGCATTTTGAGGTAGCTGAATACTCAGTCAGCTTACTGAGCCGCGCGCCGGCAAACCGTTTATTGCCGCTGAACGTTTCACTCTGGCTGGATGACTTTGGTTCTGGTCATGCCGGAATCGGTGCTATTCGCGGCTATCATTTTAATTACGTAAAAATTGACAAAGAATTCTTCTGGCATTTAATAGAAAAAGAACACGGACGCCAGCTCATGCAGGCGCTAATTACATTCCTGTCAAAAAATAATCACCGGGTGATTATCGAAGGTGTTGAGAACGAAGAACATCAACGCTGGCTAAGCGGCATGGAATGGTTTGCAATGCAGGGGTTTTACTGGCAGGAAGTCAGTATTGAACAACTGGTGCAGGAAGAGGTTATTATTTAATATGCCGGAGCAACCCGGCATCACTCTTTGATATTATTAATTATAAAGCAGTTCCAGCGTTGCCAGGCTGCTAATCGGTCCGCTGGTCACCTGCTGCGGCGAGGTGGTCACATAGCCTATATAATAGGTTAATACGCCACTGCTTGCCGATTGATCCTGCATCTTAACCTGATTCTGCTGCGGGTCGGCCGGAACAATTTTATTTTCCGCTACCAGATTGCTGCCGTCATTGGTCGCCAGAGCCAGGTAAATATGGCGCGCACCGTCGGGTAAAATATTATCCAGGTACTCGGCACTGTTGTTATTCACCGCGCTCATACCCACACCACTAATCCAGCGTACACTGACTATCGGAAGCGATATTTGACGATCTTCCCCGCCATGCGAATTCAGCTGGCACTGAGACAGTTCCAGCGTAAAAGCCTGCGGATTCATAAATGCCCCCGCTCCTCGCTGATGAACTTCAGTAAGACTGACCGGAGCCAGCCAGATATTACCGCTACCGGCATTATTACTGCCATTTAGCGCCACGCTGCATGACGTATCGCTAACTCGCCCACGAAACTCGATCCGCCCATCATCATAGAAAGGCATCTTCCCCAGGGCTGAAAAGACGATAAAACCGCAGCCCAGCAGAATCATCTGAACGATCTTTTTAAGGGCTAAATACGATAACGATTCGCTCATATCCACCTCCCGGGTTAATCGTACGTCAGGTTAAAGACCATATGAGATTCCACTTCACCGGTCGAGGTAGTCGGCAGGTACTGATAGAAACGGGCACGATACGGTAAGGTGATATAGCGCGTTTCCTGGCTCTGTAGCGTACCGATGTTGTATTTTTTATTAAACTCGATTGGCGTTCCGTCTTTCAGCACCTGAATACCGATCCCTTTTGCCGCCGAATTGCCGGTTTTTTCGTTAATCAGTGCCCCTTTGGTCGCGGTGGTATTGGTGGCCAGATTCCCGGAGAACGTCGTATTGATGTTAGCAAACCCGGAAGCGCTCAAGCCGCCGCTGCACTGCAGCTGAATATTAAAATCTCTTCCGCCCGCAGTCGTACCGACTCCGTTTAAATCGGAACGTTTAATTGCGCCCACATCAACATTCATATTAGTACCACTCAATACCGTACAGGAAGGCGAAACAATGGTGATCGCATTGGCACTCAGATAGGTGTCCAGAATGGGATTATTACCGTTCTCCCAGTCGTAGGTCGTATATTTTCCTGCCGCCAGCGTACCGCTTCCGGTGGTGGTGGCGGTTTTAATAATTTCCAGGGTGAAGCGCGACCCCTCCAGAGAATAGGTCGTGGTTCGGGTTATCGATGAGGAATAGGTATCCGGGTAGATAATATTCACCGTGGCCCCGCCGCGGCTGAAGCGCATGCCGATTCCCGGCACGTTGGTAGAAAACACCTTATTACCCAGATTGGTGCTGCCCGCCAGCGCCATCTTCGCCACAAAGCGGTTGGTGCCGGAGGTACAGGTGTAGCTTGCGCCGCCCGGCGCATTCATCGTCCAGTTTCGGGTGGCAATCACCGAACCCACCGGCAGATCGGGCGGCACCACCACCCTGCCCACCACCATATCCAGCTGTACCGTTGGCTGAGAGAGTCGGGTACAGGCTGCCCAGGCGGAGGTTGTCCCCATCATCATCAGCCCCATTAAGATAACCAGCTGCTTACTCAGCGACATACCCTTTCCTTATTGTTTTCCTGGCCCAGCTCAACGGAACACTCTCCGCCGCTCCACTTCACCACCGCGCGCCGTGCACTGGCGTCGCTGATAAACAGCATGCTGCCCTGGCCTACGACGCCAATCGCCTTGCCGTCCGCATCGTAAACGGAGGCGGCAAACGGCAGCGGCGCACGGTTTGCCTGGCGAGCCAGCAGTGTGATGTTGTTCTGAATGGACGTATTGAAGGCCACTTTCACCACGCTGTCTTCCCACGGCACCACCTGAGCCACCGTTCGCTCGAATGCAACATCGTCACTGCTGCCTTTCGGGTCAATTTCAACCGCATTGATGCGGTAGGGGCGCAGATACGGCAGAACCGCATAGCCGTTTTTATCCACGCGCGTCCCCGGTGAACCCGGCAGTTCAGCACCTGCCGCATCTTTCGCTTCGATCAGCGCCATGGTGGTGCCGGTCTCCGGCGACAGCACGATGCCGCCGCCGTGGGCAATCAGCGTCCCGCTGCCGCCCAGCCCGCTCTGGCGATAGCCCGCACCCTGACTGTAGCTGCCGTTCAGCGTGGCCAGCGGCGTACGATAGCTGCCGTTCAGCGCCACATCATGCTCGCCGCCGCTGGAGGTGGTGGTGGAAATGCCGTAGTTAAGGTTATTGCTGCTATCCAGCGAGCCGTTCACGCCAATCTGCGAGCTGCCGAAGTGCGAATTATTAAATGAGGTATTCGAGGTCAGATTTGCGGTACGCCCCTCGCCGAACCACAGCGGATAGCTGAAGTTAAGCGACACGCGGTCGTCGCGGCTGTGGCCGGAGCTGTCCGGGGTATAAACGCGCTGAGCGCCCACCGACCATGACAGGCGGCCAAACATATTGTTGTAGCTGAGCTGATACTGCTTCTCGGTGCCGGAACGGTTCCAGTAATCGGAGATACGGCCGCTAAGATAGAAGCCGCCCCAGCCGTCCGGCAGGCTCTGGTTGACGGTAAAGGTCAGGCCGTTTTTCTGCCGCCACTGGGTGTAATTGCTGTCGTAGTATTTCTCCTGATCGACCGCAAACAGCGCGTCGTTCAGGTTGTAATAACCTTTGGTGGAGTAGCGATACGCCGCCAGCACGATGCTGGTCTGGGTTTCGGTGAACATCCGGTTAAAGGTGGCGCGGTAGCTCTGGCCGTTTTCATTCAGCGTATCGCTTCTCAGCCGTGACTGGGTGATATCGAAGGAGAGCGCACCGAAACCGGTATTCATCCCGGTGCCGAGCAGGAAGGCCTGATAATCATTAAAGCCGGTAGCGCCGACATAGCCGGTAAACAGGTTATTCAGACCGTGCTGCCAGGTCGCCTGATACAGCACGGGTCGGTTGCGCAGCGAGCTGTCATCAACCTTACCGGCGGAAAGCGCATAGCGCGTCATCCCCGGGCGCAGCAGCTGCGCCACCGAGGCGTAGGGCACATTAAACACTTCTGTGCTGCCATCGGATTCTTTCACCGACACTTCCAGATCGCTGCCGTAGCCGGAAGGATAGACATCTTTTAATACAAACGGCCCCGGCGGCACGGTCGTCTGATAAATCATATTCGCGCCCTGACGGACCGTTACCAGCGCGTTACTCTGCGCCACGCCGCGGATCTCCGGCGCGTAAGAACGCATTCCGTCAGGCAGCATATTGTCGTCGGTCGCCAGATTCACACCGCGCACGCCAATGGTGTCGAAGAACTCACCGTTGGTGAAGATTTGCCCCGCGCTGACGATGGAATCGACCTGCGGCAGCGGCCGCTGTACGTAGGTCTGATTACTGCTCCAGCGCGCCTTGCCCTGCTGCTGCTGCCAGTTCAGATTCCCCACGTGCTTCAGCAGCCAGCCGTCCCAGGAGAATCCCGCATTGATGCCCAGATAGGCGCTACTGTTATCCGAACTTTCACCGGCCGAAGCGTGACTGGTCCAGGTGTTCGCCATCCAGCCCAGATTCAACGCGGTAATGCCTTTATCCCAGAATTCCGGGCTGACAAAATTTTTAAAACGCTGATCTTCATAGATTTGCGGCACGGATATTTCCAGCCGCAGAGAGGACTGAATCAGGTTATCTTTAATCGTGTCTTCGCTGTGCCACTCCGGCAAACGGCCGCAGAAGCCTTCCTGCTGGCTGAGCGTGGGGTTGAGCTTCTCGGCGGCAATACCAAACTGCGCCAGCATGGCCCGGGTGTAACAGATCCCCATTTTCCCGTCTTGATCGCGGGTGACATTGAGATCGTAGCGCCCTTTCCACTCGCCGTTGGTGTACACGTCAAGTGAGTAGGTTCCCTCGGTGATGGCGCTGGTAGAGAATCGTGACAGATCGACTTTTTCACGGCTGCCGACAATAAAACCGTCGTTAAAGGTGTAGGTCGCCCCTGGGTTTTCCTGTCCGCTGGAAACTAACGGCAAGCCGCAGAGCGCAATTGCCATCGCCGTGCGTAAACTTCCCGGGCAGAATAACTTCTGCTTCATTATTTTCACCCTTATTGAACGGCGACTTTCACAGCAACATCGGCACCATAGTCATTGATATTGTTAACAGTCAGCGTCTCGCCTTTGCTCACCGACGCGTTCAGTGCAATCACCTGGCTTGACTGTGGGGCAAGCATCACCGTTTTGCCATTGAGCGGCCTGGTGCCGTCGCGCGAAATGCGGCTGACGGTGATATAAAACGGCGTGGGGTTCGATACCGATAAGCGATTACCGCTGGCGGAGAGTGCGAGTTTCTCGGCGGCCGCATCGCGGTTGCCCAGCCCGGTCGGGCGATAGATAAACTTGAAGCGCGAACGAATCGCCAGCTGCAGGACGTTCTGCCCCTCATTTTTGCCACTGGCGACTACCGGCGGGATTTCCAGCAGGTTCAGCCACCACAGCGTCTCTTTATCTTTGGCTAAACCGGCATCGCTGCCGAGTTTGATACGCAGCGTCTGGCCGCTTTTGGCATCCACGCGGGAAATGGGCGGAGTAATAATAAACGGCGTGGTGATGGTATCCGGCGTAGCGTCGGGATTACCGTTATCCAGCCAGGTTTGCGCCAGCGCCGGGCGGTCGGCGGTGTTGGAAAGCTGCACCGTTATTTCTTTTTCATTTCCCGGATAAATAAAGCGGGTGCCGTTGACAATAATATTGTTGGCGCTGGCCGCAACACTAAAAATGGAAAAGAAAAAAAGGGCAATCGACTTCATGCTGACCTCAAAATAAAAAATAAGCGGCAGCACGTGCCGCTTTATCACTGTTTAAATCAGCCGAAAAAGGCCGTTTTAATTTCAGGCAGTAATTACTGGTAGGTAATTTCGTAAGTCGCGTAGCTGTTCACCACACCGGTGGTGACAGTAGACGGGGTGCTGGTCGCGTAGCCCACGATATAGGTGAAGCGAGCACCATCCTGTACAGCAGCAGCGTCGCCGGTTACTTTCGGCTGGGTGCTATCGCCAGGGATGATTTTGTTGGTCAGTGCGGTGGCACTGTCTGTTGCCAGAACCAGCTGAATGTTTTTAGCACCGGCGGCTTCGGTGTTCGCCAGGTAGCCCTGCTGTTTGCTGGTTGCGCCAGCCAGCAGGTTACCACCGGTCCAGTTCACGCCCAGCTTGGTCAGGTCGTCCTGCGCGGTGCCGTCAGCGGCCTGGCAGTTAGACACGTCGATGGTGAAAGATTTTGGTTTCAGCAGTGTATCAGCCGATGCACCTTTTACTTCAGTTAAGGTCACTGGAGACAGATAAACATTGGCATCGCTGCCCTGGCCATTAACGGAAACAGTACAAGAAACATCGGTCACTTTACCGAAGAAATTAACCTGACCACCACCCACATTCTGGTCAGCCGCATTAGCTGCAGACAGGCCTAAAAACGCAGTCGCCATCGCGGCGGAAAGAATTACCTTTTTCATTGCTTATCCTTGTCGGAGAGAGTTATTTATCAATTAGCCAACAGCGGTCCTGCACAAAGTCGTCGACTTTTTGCCATACGTATTTGTGCAATGGTGAATAGAAACTTCAACTGACCGGAAGCCGCAAGATTAAGGCGTCAGATAGCGAGTCTCGTTAAGGAGAGTTCGTTAATACTGTCGGCGTCAAAGAATGCTATTTCGCCGACAAATATACATTTGTTCACATCTGTCTGGAGACTGCTTTAAGAGTGGGTGGCTATTAATTTTTAATAAACAATCGCTAAAATTAATAACAAAAGTTATAAATGGACGATTTTTTAGCCAAAAAATAAGTGCATTAATGACTTTTAAGGCGAAAAACGTTAGCGCTGCGTCCGCCGCCATCGGGCAGGCGGCGCCTTAAAATAGCGGGTGAACAGGCGGGTGAACGATTGCTGGCTTTCAAAGCCGTAGCGCAGCGCAATGTCCAGAACGGTCAGTTCGGTCAGCGCCAAATCCTGCGAGGCATAATACAGTCGGCGTTCGCGAATATAACTTCCCAGGGTCTGATTCATTCGCTGACGGAAAAGGCGCTGAAAATACCATTTAGAATAACCAGAGCGGGCGGCAACATCCTGAATGTGCAGCGGCAGTCCGATATGTTCATCAATCCATGGCAGAATGTCGTCGACGGTTTCTTGCTGGAAATCCATGCTGTCCTCCTGAGTTAAAATCAGCCTGAACTCAGAGCAGGCAGCACCCTTAAGCTGCCTGCTGTGTTGTTTTATTACCGATTGAATTTGCTGGTGAGGGCACGCAGTTTATCGGCCGCAGCCATCACGAACAGGAAGAACGCAGGCACAAAGAACACCGCCAGAATTGTCCCGGTAATCATCCCACCGAATACCCCGGTGCCGATGGCGTGCTGAGTCGTCGCGCTCGCCCCGGTTGCCAGCATCAGCGGCACTACGCCGAGGGTAAAGGCCAACGAGGTCATCAGGATCGGCCGCAGGCGCATACGGGCGGCGCGCAGAGTGGCGCTGACGATATTGCCCTCTTCACGATAGAGCTGGCGGGCAAACTCAACGATTAAAATCGCATTCTTCGCCGACAGACCGATGATGGTGATCATCCCCACCTTGAAGAACACATCGTTGGACATATCGCGCAGCAGCACCGCCCCCACGGTACCCAACAGCCCCAGCGGCACCACCAGCATCACCGAAAGCGGGATGGTCCAGCTCTCATACAGTGCCGCCAGCACCAGGAATACCACCAGCATCGACAGCATCATCAGCATTGGTGCCTGCGAAGCCGACTGCAGTTCCTGCTGCGACTGCCCGGTCCACTCAACGTCAAACCCTGACGGCAGCTCCCCGGCAAGCCTCTCCATTTCGGCCATCGCATCCCCGCTTGAATAGCCCGGCGCGGCGCTACCGGCCAGACGGAAGGCGGGATAGCCCTGATAGCGAATCAGCTGTAGCGGCGAGGTTTGCCAGTCGGCCTGAACAAACTCGGACAGCGGCACCATACCGCCGCTTTTGTTGCGCACGTAGAGCGAAAGCACGTCCTTCAGATGCATACGGTACGGCGCGTCGGCCTGCACAATCACCTGCTGAATACGCCCACCGTTAGGGAAATCGTTGACGTAAGACGACCCCATCGCACCGGAGAGCGTCTGGCTGATGTCACTAAAAGTCACGCCCATCGCTTCGGCTTTCTGGCGATCGATGCGCAGGTTAATACTGGTGCCATCAGGCAGGCCATCGGGATACACATCCTGCACGACGGCACTGCCAGCCGCCGCGCCAAGCAGCATATGCAGCGCCGCCATCTGCGTTTTGTAATCGTGCCCGGCGCGATCCTCCAGCCGCAGCGTGAAGCCGGTGGAGTTACCCAGCTCGGCAATCGGCGGCGGCAGCAGGCTCATCACCGTGGCGTCAGGAACGGATGACATCGCCTCCTGCACCCAGGCTGCTTCCCCCTGTGCCGTAGCGCCAGCGCGATCGCCCCAGTCTTTCATCATGGTAAAGGCCAGCGCAGAGTTGGAGCCCGATCCGGCAAAGCTGAAACCGAGGATCGACAGGTTACGATCGACCCCAGGCCGGTCGGCGATCAGCGTCTCCAGCTTTTGCACCATGTCGCGGGTACGCTCGGTGGTCGCATCGGAAGGCAGCTGAAGCGAAGTAATGAAGTACCCCTGATCCTCTTCCGGCAGGAAAGAGGACGGCAGGACTTTAAAGCCGAAGGCCAGCACCGCGCACAGTGCCGCATACAGCAGCATCATGCGGCCGGTTTTTTTCAGCAGGCGGCCCAGCCACGACGCATAGCCGGAAGACAGCCGATCGAAGCCGCGGTTAAAGGCACTGAAAAAACGCCCTTTATGGTGTGATTCCGGGGTAATCGGCTTCAACAGGGTGGCGCAGAGCGCCGGGGTCAACGTTAACGCCAGGAACGCAGAGAACAGGATCGACACCGCCATCGACAGGGTAAACTGCCGGTAGATAATCCCTACCGAACCGCTGGCCAGCCCCATCGGGATAAATACGGCGGTCAGCACCAGCGTAATACCGATTACCGCACCGGTGATTTCACGCATTGCCTTTTCCGTCGCTTCGCGCGGCGACAGCCCTTCTTCCGCCATCAGGCGCTCGACGTTTTCCACCACCACAATCGCATCGTCGACGATAATGCCGATCGCCAGCACCATGCCAAACATCGTCAACACGTTGATAGAGAAGCCGCTCAGCATCATCACGGTGAAGGTGCCCAGCAGCGCGATAGGCGCAACGATGGCCGGAATAAAGGTATAGCGGACGTTTTGCAGGAACAGAAACATGACCAGGAATACCAGTACCATCGCCTCGATAAAGGTATGGATCACCTTTTCGATGGAGATTTTAACGAACGGCGCGGTATCAAACGGCACGGAATAGCTCATCCCCTCCGGCATGGTATTAGCCAGCTCGGCCAGCCTTGCCTGCACCGCCGCCGAGGTTTTCACCGCGTTGGCACCGGGCGACAGCTGGATCGCCGCCGCCGTAGACGGCACGCCGTTGTCACGGATAGAGAAAGAGTAAGTTTGTAATCCCAGCTCTACGCGCGCCACGTCGCCCAGCGTCACCCGTGAACCGTCGGTATTGGCCTTCAGCACGATCTGACGGAACTCCTCCGGCGTACCGAGCTGGCCGCTAACGGTCAGCGGATAGGACGAACGCTGACCGTCAACCGACGGCGAATCACCGATTCGGCCCGGTGCAATCTGCGCATTTTGCAGGCTGATGGCGTTAGTAATGTCGCTAATCGTCAGACTGTAGGAAATCAGCCGTGCGGGATCGACCCACACCCGCATCGCCTTCTCCGCGCCGAACGCCTGCACTTTCCCCACGCCCTCCACCCGGCGCAGCTCTTCCGTCAGGTTACGGGCAAAATAGTCGCTCAGATCGGCTTCGCTAAAGCGGCCCGGTGCCGAGTTCAGCCCGACGATCATCAGAAAGTTCGAGGACGCTGCCTCAACCGTCAGCCCGTTTTGCCTGACCGTCTGCGGCAGCCGCGGCTCCACCACCTTAATCTGGTTCTGCACGTCGACCTGGGCCAGCTTGATATCGGTGCCCGGCTTAAAGGTCACCGTGATCGTGCCCATTCCTGACGTATCGCTGGAGGATTCGAAGTAAAGCAGATCGTCCACGCCGGACAGTTCCCGTTCGATCAGGGAAATCACCGATTCGTTCATGGTCTGCGGCGTGGCACCGGGGTAGTTTACGGTAATCGACACGCTGGGCGGTGCCACCGACGGATACTGTGCCACCGGCAGCTGCGGAATGGCGATCAGCCCGAACAGTACGATAAACAGGGCAATAACCCAGGCAAAAATCGGGCGATTGATAAAGAATTGCGGCATCAGATTTTCCTGTACTGATTAAAACGCGGATTACGCACGGGGCTTAAGCGGAACAGCCGTTACCCGCATGCCTTCCTGCAGCTTGTCCTGGCCTTCAACAACCAGCCTTGTTCCGGCCTGCAGACCGCTTTTGACGATCTCGCCCTGGCCGCTTTCGCCCGCCAGCTCCACGCCGATTTTCCGCGCCGCGCCATCACCATCGACCGTCCAGACATAGTTGCCGTCATCAAGGCGCTGTATCGCCTGGCCGGGTATCACCAGACCGTTTTTCGCGATATGTCGGGTAATGCTGACGCGGATATACATTCCCGGCAGCAGGACGCGCGCCGGATTATCCGCCACGATGCGCAGCACCACGTCGCCGGTTTCGTTATTAACGCTCACCCCGGAGAACAGCAGCTTAGCCTGTACGTCATAGGGCTTACCGGCCTCATCCAGCAGACTGACCCGCAGCGCATTGGGGGACGGTTCATCCGCTGTCGGGCTGTCGATAATCTGGCGCAGCTCCGATGCGGGCAGACGGGCATCGACATAGACCTTTTCCGTCTGCTGAACGATAGCCATCGCCTGGGTATCCGCCGCGCTGACCAGCGCACCCTCAGTCACAAACTCCTGATCGATACGCCCGCTGACCGGGGCCTTTACCGTGGAGTACGCCAGGTCCAGCTTTTTCCGCTGTAGCGAGGCTTTGGCTTCCGCCACGCTGGCCGCCGCCTGCGCACTGTTCGCCAGTGCATCATCAAAATCCTGACGGCTGACAGCACCGCTATGCTGAATCTGGCTCAGGCGATTAGCCTTCTGCTGCAGCTGGCGGTGAGAGGCTTCAGCTCTGGCCAGTGTCGCTTCAGCCATCGCCACTTCCGCACGAAATGGCGCAGGATCGATTTGAAACAGCGGCTGACCCGCTTTGACCTCCGAGCCCTGAGCAAACAGCCGGGCGGTGACAATCCCACCGACCTGCGGCCGGATTTGTGCGGTGCGCAGGGCAACAACGCGCCCCGGCCAGCTGTGGGTCACTGACACCTCTCCCGCTTCCAGCGATGTCACCGTTACTTTGGTGGCGTCGGGCGACTGAACGGCAGTCTTATCCTCATCCTGCCCACAGCCGGCGATCGACAGGACAACAGCGGCCAGTAACAGCACCCGTCCTTTAATTTTCATAGCGGCATAATTTCCGAAAGTTATAAGAATGAAAGGCGGCAGACTAACGCGGTTTTATGCAGAATCAGTGGAGCGAATATGGAGGGAGTGTGGAGATAAAAAATAAAAATTCTGGCCTTAACAACCCCTTGCCGATGCCATATTGTGGGGTCCTATGAACACACAATTCCCAATCCTTGTCGTCGAAGACGAAGTGGAAATCGCTGAGATCGTCCAGGCGTATCTGCAACGCGATGGCTTTGACACACTCTATGCCGCCAACGGCGTCGACGCGCTTGAACTGCATGCGCGGCATAACCCCTGCCTGGTGATTCTGGATATCCGCATGCCCGGAATGAACGGCTGGCAGGTGCTCTCCGAGCTTCGTCGGCGCGGCAATACGCCGGTGCTGATGCTGACGGCCAGCGATGGCGATACCGATAAGCTCGCCGCATTGCGGATCGGTGCCGACGACTACGTAATAAAACCGTTTAATCCCGATGAGGTCGTGGCCCGCACCCACGCTATTCTCCGGCGCACGGCCTGCCAGCCGCACCCCATCGCGGCCGTCCCGCAGGTGCTAAAAACCGCCCGGCTGGCGCTCTATCCCGAGGAGTTCCGGGTGGTGAATATCAAAACCGAGGAAGAACTGGCTATCGCGCTCACCACCACCGAGTTCCGCCTGCTGGCCCACCTGATGCGTTACCCGAAAAAGGTCTTCAGCCGCCTTGAGCTGCTGGAAAACTGCCTGGCCGAGGGAGAAACCCTGGAGCGTACGGTGGACAGCCACATCAGCAAACTGCGTAAAAAGCTGGAAGAGGCCGGGATTTCAGGCATACCCGAAAGCGTGCGCGGCCTCGGCTACCGGCTGGGGGATTAGCATGAAGGGATCAGGCCTGAGTCGCCATTTAATCGTGCTGATGACGCAGGTCACCTGCTCATCAATTATTATCTCTTTCGGCGTGTATTACGTCTGGTATGGCCTGGCGCTGCTGTTTACCAATATGGAGGCGGTGGACTACGAACCGACTACCGGCGAGTGGATGCAGTTCGGCATTTCAACAGCGCTGTCGCTGGCGGTGGCGATCCTGACCGCCGTCAGATTTGCCCGCAAGGTGCTGTATCCGCTGAACTCTCTGGCCGACAGCGCGCGTAAAATCGCTGGCGGCGAACTCGGTACTCGCGCCGATGCCGGTGACCGCAGGCTGACGGAAACCGCCGCGCTGGTGGACGACTTTAATACCATGGCCGAGCGGCTGGAAACGGCCTCGGGGGAGATCACCACCTGGAATGCGGCCATCGCACACGAGCTGAGAACGCCGGTGACCATCCTGCGCGGGCGGCTACAGGGGCTGGCCGACGGCGTATTCCCACCCGACCACGCGCTGTTCGTCAATCTGGTGAAGCAGACCGAGGGCCTGGCGCGGCTGATTGAAGATCTGCGCACGCTGAGCCTGGCGGAAAGTGGTCATATGCCGCTGCACTGTGAAGACAGCGAAATCAGCCGGGAGATCTCCGCCGTGGCGGAGCTGATGCGCCCTTCGCTGGCCGAGCGCAAACTGTCGCTGGTGCTGCGGCTGGATGACATCACCCTGCACTGCGATGCTGCGCGACTTCGCCAGGCGCTGCTGGCCCTGTTGGACAATACGCGCCGCTACGCCACGCAGGGTGTCGTCATGGTGTCCTGTTTCCGCAGCCCGGAGGGTGTCACTATCGCGGTAGAGGACGAGGGGCCAGGCATCCCGGCGGAAATCGGCAGCACCCTGTTTAATACCTTCACCCGGGGCGATCAGTCGCGTTCACGGGAAAGCGGCGGCACCGGGCTGGGGCTGGCGGTGGTGCAGGCGATTGCCAAAGCCCACGGCGGAAAAGCCAGCTGCGAGACAAGCGAGCTGGGCGGCGCAGCGTTTAAGATGACGTTCCCGGATATTTAGCGATATGCCGGACGCGGGCTAGCCGCGGCCCAGCAAACGTAAAAACTGCTGTGCCAGCTGTGCGCCCAAATCGGTGCGGCTGGCGTCTTCATCGATCACCAGATTGTCCACCGCGCCGTGCATACCGTGGTACATCAGCATCGCGGTCAGACGGGGCCGATCCAATTGCCAGGCTCCCAGCGCAACCCCTTCGTTCAGCAGCGCCAGCACCTGGTCCAGCACCGCATCCCGATCCTGATTGCCGCGCGTGTGATAGTGGTGATCGTGATACAGCGCATCATGCACCGCCATGCTGTCCAGATACGCCGCCACGCAGCTCTTGCACCAGGCGTGCAGGCGGGCTATCGCATCATCCGCGGGGCAGGCATCCATCGCCAGCTGAACCCGATCGATAAACTGGCGGGTAAATCGCTCGCGCAGTGCGGCCAGCACTTCATTTTTTGACGGGAAGTAGTGATAGAACGTGCCCTTCGCCACGCCGGCATCGCGCACGATCTCACTGACCGTGGTGGCCTCAAAACCCTTAGTGATAAACAACCGCTCGGCGGCATCCATCAGCTCGTCCAGTCGAACCTCTGCCGGTTTGGTGCGCGGCTGCGGCGGTATATTTTCCTGTGGTGAATTCATTTTCGCGTCCCGTATTGCCCGGCTGCCATCGTAACCAATGTCGCTTTTCTTGACCAGAAAACCGCAAAATAGCCGCCATCAACTCATTGACCGACGGTCAGTCATTATCTATATTGAGAATCATTATCAATAAAATGACAGGATCACGGAGACGCTATGCACCGCTTACGTCGGGTTTCGCTGGTGGCAGCCATCTGCCTCGGCACCTTTATGACATCGCTGGATATCAGCATTGTTAACGTTGCGCTGCCCGCAATGCAGGCGGCACTGAATACCACGCTATCCGGGCTTCAGTGGGTGGTGGATGCCTACGCGCTCTGCCTTTCCGCCTGCATTCTCTCCTCCGGCCCGCTCAGCGCACGTTTCGGTCACAAGCGCGTGTGGCTGTGCGGCATTGCGATTTTTACCGTGGGTTCGGCCCTGTGCGCGTTTGCCGGATCGCTGCCCACTCTGCTGGCGGGGCGGGTGGTTCAGGGCATCGCCGGAGCGGCGATTATTCCGGGGGCGCTGTCGCTGTTAACTCGATCTTTTCCTGATGAATTTCAGCGTATTCGGGTCATTGGCATCTGGTCGGCGGTTAGCGCTCTGTCGCTGGTCGCCGGTCCGCTGCTCGGCGGCATCCTGGTGCATATCACCGGCTGGCAGGTGATCTTCCTGATCAACCTGCCCATCGGGATAATCACCCTGCTGCTGGGCCACTATGGCCTGCGTGAAAGCGCCTCGAAAGAGCGCCTGTCGCTGGACCCGGCCGGGCAGCTGCTGAGCGTGCTCTGGCTGGGAGCACTGACATTTGGTCTGATAGCCAGCGGCGAGCACGGCTGGCGCAGCCCGCTGAGCGCCGGTTCACTGTTCGCCGCGCTGCTGCTGTTTGCCGCATTTCTGCGGGTGGAAAAATTCGCCGTCCGCCCGCTGCTGCCGCTCGACCTGTTCCACAAGGCTGACTTTACCCTCTGCAATCTCGCTTCGGCGGTACTCGGCTTTTCCGCCTACAGCAGCGTCTTCTTTGTTTCTCTGTTTCTGCAGCAGGCGCAGGGATGGAACTCGCTGGAAACCGGCTGGCGCATGGCACCGGAATTCATTGCTATGGCGATAGTTGCGATGGCCTTTGGCCGTCTTTCGGCCCGTTTTAGTGTGCTGATGATGGCAGTGACCGGCTATGCGCTGATGGCTGTGGGTCTGCTACTGATGCCACTGCTGGACGCCGGTAGTCCGGGGCTTTTCGCGAGCCTGCTGCTGGCGATACTGGGTGCAGGGATGGGGCTGGCGATGCCCGCTACCAGTGCGCTGGTGATGCGCAGTGCGCCGACGGAACGATCCGGGATCGCCTCGGCGGTAATGAATGCGCTACGGCAGGCGGGCATGACGCTGGGTATCGCCCTGCTGGGTACGCTGATGAACCTTCATGCGCAGGCCGTACTGGCTGCCAGCCTGCGAGCGGCCCGCTTCAGCCAGCCGGAGGCGTTGGCTCACGCGGCAATCGTTGAACATCACTGGCCCGCGAGCGCGGATGGTGAAAGGCTGATGCAGGAAATGGCCCGCGCGATTGCCAGTGGCTTTGGCAGCGCGATGCTGTGGGCGGGGCTGATCAGTCTGGCGATGGCGCTAATGCTAATGCTGCTGCATCCCCGTTTCCGCCAACGATCTGCCGAACCGCCGCTCGTCTCAGATGCCGCGCGGGATTGATTCGTCATCTTCCTGAATATCGCACAGGCTACGACGCGAGTGCGCTTGCAGCTCGCATGACGAGCAGAGCGGGCGGTTATCCAACGCTCGCTCGACCGGGTTATGCCGGATGCTGGGTGCCGGTCAGCGCCGGCATGGTTTCCCGCATCATCGCCAGAAACATACGCAGGCGGGCGGGATAGTAGCGCGCGTGCGGATAGACCAGATACACCGGCAGCGCCGCCGCGTGCCACTGCGGTGCCAGATGCAGCAGTTTCCCCTCGGCAAGATCCTGCTGCACCATCCACGATGAGGCAATGCCGACCCCCATCCCCGCCAGCACCGCATTACGCAGCGCATACAGGCTATCGGTCAGCAGGCGCGGCTGAATATCAAAACGCTGCACCTCGCGGCTGGCATCGTGAGTCAGCGACACGCTGTGGCGATAAAAGGTACTCAACGCCAGCCAGGGCAGATCCTGAAGCTGCTGCGGCCGTTCCGGCAGCGAACGATCGCCGAGCAGCGTGGGGGAGGCGATGACAATACGCGGGACTTCGGCCACCAGAACCGCCACCACCGACGGTTCGGTAATCGGCCCAACGTGCACCGCGCAGTCAATGCCTTCGGCAATAAAGTCCGGCGTGCGGTCGCTGAGCATCCAGTCCACGGTCATTTTTGGATAGCGCTGCAAATAGGCCTGTAGCGGCGCGATCATCTGATCCTGGCCGAAGGCATGCGGGGCCAGCACGCGCAGCACGCCCTGCGGTTCTTCCGTCACACCACGCAGATCGTCCTCTATCCCCTGCCAGCTTTCCAACAGCGAACGCGCATGAGCGTAGCAGCGCTCACCGTCTTCGGTCAGCTTCATCACGTGGGTATTGCGCTGCAAAAGCTTCAGACCCAGCAGCTTTTCCAGCGTTTGCAGGCGGCGGCTGACGGTAGGTTGGGTGGTCGACAGGCGCAGGGCGGCCGCAGACAGGCTGCCTGCTTCAACGATGCGCACAAAGGTTTGCATCAGCTCTATACGGTCGACGCCGGGTAATATGTCTTTGCTCATACGCTCATCGTATAACAGTTCTACCTGGCAGGCGACTACCAACCGTTATCGTAACGGTGAAAAATACCTGCAACTTCTGATGAAACGAACAACGGGTAACAACCATGTCAACGCAAACACATCCATCGCATAACGAACGGCCGCTGGCGGCTTCGACCGTGCTGATGCTGGCGACCGGTGCCGGCTTCAGCGTCGCCTCGATCTACTACAGCCAGCCGATGCTGGAAATTTTATCCGGCCAGCTGCACGCCAGCGTGACCGCCAGCGGCCTGGTGCCGACCCTGACACAGATTGGCTACGCGCTGGGGATACTGCTGCTGGCCCCGCTGGGCGATCGCCACGATCGTCGCACCATTATCAGCATTAAAGGGCTGCTGCTGACCCTCGCGCTGCTGCTTAGCGCCGCCGCCGGCAATATCACCGTATTGCTGGTTGCCAGCCTGGCGGTGGGAATTGCCGCCACCATGGCGCAGGATATTGTTCCGGCTGCCGCCCATCTGGCACCGGCAGCGCAGCGCGGCAAAACCGTCGGCACGGTGATGACCGGGCTGCTGTTGGGGATCTTACTTTCGCGCGTAGTGAGTGGTGTGGTGGCGCAGTACGCAGGCTGGCGCACAATGTTTATTCTTGCCGCCGTACTGGTACTGGCGATTACGCTGATCCTCTGGCGTCGCCTGCCGCATATCGCCCCGAGCACCGCGATGAGCTACCCGGAGCTGCTGGCGTCAATGCGTCATCTGTGGCTGCGCCACGGGGAACTGCGCCGCGCAGCGCTGGCACAGGGCCTGCTGTCCGTTGGCTTCAGCGCCTTCTGGTCAACGCTGGCGGTGATGCTGCACAGCCATTACGGTCTGGGTAGCGCCACGGCGGGTGCCTTTGGCCTGGCCGGTGCCGCAGGTGCGCTGGCCGCACCGCTGGCGGGAATGCTCGCCGATCGCCACGGCCCGGCCATGGTGACCCGACTGGCCACGGCGCTGGCGACCGTATCGTTTGCCGCGCTGTTCCTGCTGCCGCTGCTGCCGGTTCCGGCTCAGCTGGCGCTGATTGTTGTCTCTGCTCTCGGCTTTGATTTTGGCGTGCAGGCCACGCTGGTGTCCCACCAGACGCTGATTTTCGGTCTGGAACCTGCGGCACGCAGTCGTCTGAACGCGCTGATGTTCACCGGGGTCTTTATCGGTATGGCCGTCGGTTCTGCGCTGGGTAGCCTGATGCTGGAACGTGCAGGCTGGCCGGGCGTGGTCGCGCTGCTGACCGTGGCCGGTGCCGGTAGTTTTGTGGTGAGAATGTGGGGGCGCAGTGCGCAGGCTCAGGACGCGATAACGGCAGCAAAATAATCGGGAAACGGATGACGTATGAACCCGTCATTCAGATCCCAATTACGCCGCGGAAAACCGCGATAAACTCAAACAGTGCGAACCCTTTTATCGGGTTCGCATTTTTATAAACGCTTAGCCAATCAGCCAATCAGCCAATCAGCCAATCAGCCAATCAGCCAATCAGCCAATCAGCCAATCAGCCAATCAGCCAATCAGCCA
>NZ_JAPDNC010000002.1:240389-241446 GCF_025947915.1 Erwinia sp. INIA01 | reverse complement strand
ATCAGGAAATTTTCAGCTCGCCGTAGGCCGCCGTCCAGTCCTGATCGAAGCGTTGCAGCGCGCTGTCGACTGCCGGATCGAGCAGGAACAGTTCGGCGACATCCGGATCGACGGTGATCGACTCGCATCCTGCCAGCATGCAGTCCAGCACCTGGCGCGGCGTACGGAAGCTGGCCGCCAGCACTTTGCTCTGCGGGCAGTGGAGCGACAGCAGTCTTTGCAGCTCTTTAACCAGCATGATGCCGTCGCCGCCCTGCGCATCCACACGATTAACGTAAGGCGCAATGTAACTGGCTCCGGCCAGTGCGGCATAGAACCCCTGCCCTGCGCCGTACACGGCGGTGCCCAGCGTCGGGATATTCTGCCGGGTCAGCGCCTTGATCGCCGTCAGGCCGTTATGCGTTACCGGCACTTTCACCACCAGCGACGGGACGATTTCACGCAGATGCAGCGCTTCATCCACCATCGCGGCGGCATCATGGGCGATAACCTGGGCAAACAGCGTGCTGTCTGCGGGCAAAATCGACACCAGTTCCTGCAGCACGCTGCTTAACGGGCGCTTGCTGCGCGAGACGATGCTTGGATTTGTCGTGACGCCTTTAATCGGCAGAACGGCCGCCAGACGTTTTACTGCCGCAACGTCAGCGGTATCTAAATAAAATTCCATGGTGACCTCCGGTGCAAAATGCGATTCACAATAAAAAAGTTTCATATGCAATATATTTTCATTTCATTGAAAAATAAATCTGTATCTTTGTACAAAACGCGATCGCTATCACATTGTAGAAACACTGGGGGAATCAAATATAACTCGTTGTATATATTGAAATATAGTCAAAATAAGGGCAGAAATATTTATATATCGCAAGTTGAGTTTTCTATAGCGGAGTGTTTCGAAACAAAGGAAAGAAAATATGAAAGAAAAATGCCCGAATTAGCCGCCGCATAAAAAAACCCAACGCGCCGAGCCACCGGTCAGGCGGTCAGGCGGTCAGGCGGTCAGGCGGTCAGGCGGTCAGGCGGTCAGGCGGTCAGGCGGTCAGGCGGTCAGGCGGTC